>PBJS01000020.1 GCA_002721165.1 Legionellales bacterium
TTATATCAAACCCAAGTCCCAGTGCGCATTACTTTAGCGTCGATGAATTTGCAACCCACATCTATACCCGTAAGATTGAAGTCGTTGGTCCGAATGGTAAAGCACTAGCTGAAATTTACGGCGATGTTCATGATGTTGAGGTATTTCCTAACTCAACTATTGAATGGTATTTTTATCCTATGAAAAAAGGTAAAAATTTAAAACTTTATTGTCATAAGGATAATCATGAAGAAATGGGTATGGTTGGTACCATTAATATTGTTGGTTCATTATCTTTTGGTAAATAGGACAGAGAGAATTTTATAAAAAATTTTATTTAATGACAGACATTCATTCCGAAAGAATACTTATTCTTGATTTTGGTTCCCAATATACCCAATTGATAGCAAGACGTGTTCGCGAGGCGGGCGTCTATAGTGAAATTCACTCCTATGAGATTGACGATCAAAAAATAAAAGATTTCAAACCTAGCGCAATCATCTTATCTGGTGGTCCGGAATCTGTTACTTCTCTTAATGGCTTTCGTGCGCCTGAATTAGTTTTCAATATAGGACGACCCGTTTTAGGTATTTGTTATGGGATGCAAACCATGGCTGAGCAACTTGGTGGGAAGGTTGTCAGTTCAAATCTAAGAGAATTCGGCTATGCACAAATCAGAGCACGCGGCCATTCAGACTTATTAAAAGATATACAAGACGAGACAAATGATGAGGGTCATGGTCTTTTAAACGTATGGATGAGTCATGGTGACCAAGTTGCATCCTTACCCAAAGGCTTCAAATCAATTGCCTCAACTGATAACACAGCAATTGCCGCGATGGCAGATGAAGACCGTAAGTTCTATGGCCTGCAATTTCATCCTGAAGTCACCCACACTACACAAGGCATGAAAATATTGGAGCGTTTTCTTCATGAAATTGTTGGCTGTCAATCTTTGTGGACAACTGAGAAGATTGTTGATGATTCAATCACACGTGTTAAGGAAAAAGTAGGTAGCGATAAGGTGCTTTTAGCCTTATCGGGAGGTGTTGATTCATCTGTTGTTGCCGTACTACTTCAGAAAGCAATTGGCAAGCAATTAACCTGTGTATTTGTTGATAATGGATTGCTGAGATTAAATGAAGCTGCCCAGGTCATGGAGACATTTGCTAAACACATGGGAATAAATGTTATTCGCATTGATGCTGAATCTCGTTTCTTAAAAGTTCTAAAAGGGGTTAGTGACCCTGAGGAGAAACGTAAAATCATCGGTGTTGAATTCATCAAGATTTTCGAAGAACAGGCAAAAAGTCTTGAGGACACAAAGTGGCTGGCACAAGGTACTATTTATCCTGATGTTATTGAATCGGCAGGTGTCGAGACTGGTAAGGCGCATGTAATAAAATCACACCACAATGTCGGTGGTTTGCCAGATAATATGAAAATGGAATTAGTTGAACCCCTGCGTGAATTATTTAAAGATGAGGTTCGAAAAATAGGTATAGAACTTGGGTTACCTAAATCACTTGTGTATCGACACCCGTTTCCTGGGCCGGGACTGGGGGTTAGAATTTTAGGGGAAGTAAAAAAAGAATACGCCGATCTATTGCGTCTTGCAGATAATATTTATATTGAAGAACTCAGGGAACATGACCTGTACGATGATGTTAGTCAGGCTTTTTCGGTGTTCTTACCCGTTAGGTCGGTCGGTGTAATGGGGGATACCCGTAAATATGATTACGTTATCGCACTTCGAGCTGTTGTGACTGTTGATTTTATGACGGCACACTGGGCGCACTTACCCTATGAATTTCTAGAAAAAGTCTCTAATCGTATTATTAATGAGGTTGAGGGCATATCGAGGGTGACTTATGATATTTCAGGTAAACCACCAGCAACAATCGAGTGGGAATAAGATTATTGCTCTAGGATTTTGTCCCAATTGCTACCCAAAAAGGAGTACCGTTACTAAATGAAATATCTTTGAATCCCGCTTTAGCCATCATTTCTCGAATTTCATTTTTTGTAAATCTTTTTTCTAACCTTGTTCCAAATCTATCTAATGCATCAGTTTTTAAAACATAAAAAGTTTTATTACGATGGTCAGATAGTGGTATGTTTGAAACGTTAATTTTAAGTTTCTCAAGAAGTAAAGAGAATCTTGAAAGAGGGTAATAAATAAATACAGCAATAACGAAACAAACAAATAATTTTATAGGGAAAGGCAGCTTACTTATAACTCTTCGAAAAATATCAGATAACTTCCAAATAAACTTAAACCATATTGGCTTATTATCAAAACGGTAATACATATATAAAAGGAAAGGCGCCCCCTTTTTCATTTTTTCAGCACAACATTTAAGACCTTCAAGGGTATTTGGAATATGATGTAACACTCCTAAACAATATCCAAAATCCTGAGAATTGGTTTCGAGAGTATTATCTGAAACTGAAGCGCATTCAAATTTGCAGTTTGGGAATTCGGACAGATTTTTTTTTGCTTGTTCTAGTGCTAAATTACTTGGATCAATACAGTTTAATTGTTTTACTTTTGGAGCAATCAGTTTTGCCCAACGCCCACTGCCACAACCCATATCGAAGCCTACAGAGTTTGTATTTAATTTTTCCATAGGAAAAATACAAAAGTATTGATTAAACGCACTCTCTAAGCTTTCGCCGATAAAAGCCTCCTGATTGAATGCTTCCCACTCTTTACCAAAGTCCTCTACCACTTTAGAGTCAATATTAGCTTGTTTTCTATGTATTTTTTTATTCATTTTCCAGTTTATAATTTTATATTGGTTTATGTATCAAGATAATTGAAATACACTTATGTGTCGCAAGAGAATAGAGGCAAAGATGATATTAGAGGGCACTGCGTTTCAAGTCAAAGTTTGGAAGGCAATATCTAAAATCCCAAAAGGTGAAGTTAGAACTTATAAAGAACTAGCTAGAATTATAAAAAAACCTAGAGCTATAAGAGCCGTTGCTAATGCTTGTGGCAAAAATCCATATCCTATTAAAATTCCATGTCACAGAGTAGTTGGCTCAAATGGCTATCTAGGCGGTTATAGTGGTAAAGGTGGAATTAAGCAAAAAAAGAGTCTTTTAAAAAAAGAAGGCTTAAATATTAAATAGAAAAAATAGGTAAAAAAAATCAAACTCATAGAAGGAAATTGTTTAGAAGTGATGGATAAACTCTACGAGGAGCGGGGTGAGTTTGTTGATCTGATTTTTTGCGACCCTCCATATTTTCTGTCTAATGGTGGTATTACTTGCCAGAATGGACGCATGGTAAAAGTCGATAAGGGTGATTGGGATAAATCAAATGGCGCCGAAGTTAATCATCAATTTAATTACGAATGGTTAAAAAGATGCCAAAGAATCTTAAAGCCAAACGGTTCATTAATGGTCTCCGGCACTTTTCATGTGATTTATTCGATTGGTTATGCAATGCAGCAACTTAATATGAAAATTTTAAACAATATAACCTGGCAAAAACCAAACCCACCGCCTAATCTAGCTTGTCGTTATTTCACACATAGTACGGAAACGATTATCTGGGCCACAAAAAACTATAAGTCAAAACATAAATTTAATTATGAATTGATGAAAGAAATAAATAATGACAAACAAATGAAAGATGTGTGGGTGATGACGGCACCAGGCAAGTCTGAAAAAACTTATGATAAACATCCAACACAAAAGCCCATTGCCTTATTAGATAGATTGATTTTAGCCGTAACTAATGAGGGTGATTTAGTGTTAGATGCTTTTAATGGTAGTGGTACAACAGGTGTTTCATGTATTCGCACTAATAGAGAATACATCGGCATTGAGATAGATAAAAAATTTATTGAATTAAGTAAGAAACGCTTTTCTGAACAGATCAAGTTAAATGAAAAATTATCTGCGTAGCTATTAAATAAATTAATGAATATTGATGAAGAATGGATGCAATATGCACTTCAGCTTGCTAAAAAATCTGAAGAGAGGGATGAGGTACCGGTTGGCGCCATCATTGTTTATAAAAATAAAATCATTGGTGAGGGCTGGAACCAACCTATCTCATCAAATAACCCCACGGCGCATGCTGAGATTATGGCATTACAAGATGCGGGAGAAAAAATTGGCAACTATCGCCTTTTAGATTCTACTATGTATGTCACGCTTGAGCCTTGTGTTATGTGTGCAGGAGCTATGGTCCATGCTCGTATTGCAAAGCTTGTTTATGCTGTTGACGATCAAAAAACAGGCGCATGTGGTAGTGTTTTTAATATGATTCAAGCAGAGGAATTAAACCATAATACTGAAATTAAAAAAGGTGTTTTAGAAAAAGAATGCCAAGCATTAATTAAAAATTTTTTTAAAGAAAAAAGATTAAAAAAGTCATGACGAATTCCGCTCAAGTTTTAGTTGAACAGTTAGCTGAACGATTTTTAAAAGCTTCAAAAAAACTCGTTACCGCTGAATCATGTACAGGCGGTGGCTTAGCAGAGAATTTAACACAGCTCCCTGGTAGTTCGTTATGGTATGAATGCGGGTTTGTGACTTACTCAAACCAATCAAAACGGGATCTTTTAGCTGTTCCCATTGATACGCTGGAGGAATTTGGTGCCGTTAGCGAAGAGACAGCGCTTGCTATGGCAAAAGGTGCGCTTGATATGAGTTCTGCAGATTTTAGTGTCTCAATTACAGGAGTTGCGGGGCCTGATGGGGGGAGTGAAGAAAAACCCGTTGGGACAGTTTGTGTTGCTTGGTACGAAAGAGACAAGGGTGGCAATACAACGTGCATTCATTTTGAAGGAGACCGTCGAAGAGTAAGGGAGCAATCTTGTCTTTTAGCAATGCAAGGACTGCTTGATATTCTGCAAAAGACCTCAGATTAAAAAGATTGTTTAATTTTCTTTCCCCCAACGCCATCTCACCCCACCCTTTACCCTATCTTTAACAAGAACAAAATATACAGTGTGAATCACGATAAAATCGATAATAAAACGTAGCCAATCATTTATGGCTTGTTCAGTTGTTTTATATTCAAAAGGATTACTAAGATAAAAAGCTGCACAAATTAATGCAAGGGCAATTAGGATGATTAACCATCCTTGCCAAGAAGAAGGGTAGAACCCATTGCCATAATTTTTAGGTGTAAACCAAAACTCTTTCATTTTTTTCCTCCTACTTGTTAACTAATCAAATGCCCAGCTCGCAAAAGGCTCGATTTCATCTCGATTAAGTACAATAAGTTGATATTTATTTGGATTTAATGAGTGATCAATTGTGGTGTCGACAGAAAGTTGTTGTAGTAAGTACCCAATTAGCGCACGTCTTACTTTAATGCTGATCACATTTTTATTAGCACTGTAATCAAGCAGTAAACTGTTCTGTTTTTCTTTACTAAGTTTCGGATGAGGAGCGAGTTCAAGTGATATTATTTCTACCCAATCATCATCATATAATTCATTTGATTCGACTTCATCATCAAGGCATTTTGCACTTATAAAACGGGAAAGGACAAAATCCCGAAAATCAAAACTCTCCTCACTATAGGCGCGGACATGCCAACGAAAACCCGTGTTGACGAGCGAATGCGGCTCGATAATTCTTTTCGTTGGCTGTGCCTTTTCAGTTAGTGAATGGTAACTAACCTTTAATTTTTTCTTAATACATATCGAACGAGTAATTTGTGCTAGCACTGATTTTTTTGGTAGTCGGTTTGGCAAGGTTAATCCAGAAGTAGGGATACCAAACATATGATTATCAATGTTTGGAATGCTTGAGATAATAAAATTTGCTTCAAATATTGATAATGCCACCGCTGGTGATAAATCAGCGAAGACCTCACGAAATGAGCTACTGGGGACAAAGCCGAATACGCTGTGTTTGTAGATCAGATTATCGGGTGCGATTTCACTGTAGAATTTTAAATCTTTAGTCGCAGCCGCATCTGAGATAGCGAATGCCTTAGCAATATCACTTCGCGTAATTACCCCGGCATAAAACGCCATTAATTCGATATATTGCAGACGTTGCCGTGTACCCCACTTAATTTCATCCATCGTTACTTTTTGTTTTGCCATTACTAAATCCTATGAAATTCAGTGAATTATACAAAAAAATAGGAAAAACATAGTAAAATCTATGATATGGTAAAAAATATAAAGGTCATAAAAAGTATTGACATCTATAAAAGTATACCCTATAGTTCGCTCAAAATGTAGGTGGTTTAACGATATAGGAGAAATGAACATGGCGACAACAGAAACTGGAGATGACAAAAAAAAGGCGTTAACGATGGCACTAAGCCAAATTGAAAAACAATTTGGTAAGGGCTCGGTGATGAAAATGGGAGATCAGCCTGCCACAAAAATTGCATCTGTTAGTACCGGCTCGCTGGGTCTTGATATTGCTTTGGGAGCAGGAGGATTACCCTATGGTCGAGTTGTTGAAATTTACGGACCGGAATCATCTGGTAAAACGACATTAACTTTGTCAGCAATTGCTGAAGCGCAAAAACAGGGAAAGACCTGTGCTTTTATTGATGCAGAACATGCGCTGGACCCTGTTTATGCTGAAAAACTTGGTGTGAATATTAATGACTTACTGGTCTCTCAGCCGGACACCGGAGAGCAGGCACTTGAAATTTGCGACATGTTAGTACGCAGTGGTGCTGTGGAATTGGTTGTAATTGATTCTGTTGCAGCATTAGTTCCTCGGGCAGAAATAGAGGGTGAGATGGGTGATTCTCATATGGGTCTTGCCGCTCGCTTAATGTCTCAAGCTTTAAGAAAATTAACCGGAAATATAAAACGTGCAAATTGCTGTGTGATTTTTATTAACCAAATTCGCATGAAGATAGGCGTCATGTTTGGTAATCCCGAAACCACAACAGGGGGTAACGCATTAAAATTTTATTCATCAGTTCGTTTAGACATTCGTAGAATTGGCGCAATCAAGAAAGGCGAAGAAGTGGTAGGGAACGAAACACGAGTAAAAGTCGTCAAGAACAAGATTGCCCCGCCATTTAAGCAGGCTGAGTTCGGTATTTTATATAATGAAGGTATTTCCCGTGAGGGTGAGATAGTTGATTTGGGCGTCAAGGAAGGATTGGTAGATAAGGCGGGTGCTTGGTATAGCTATAAAGATGATCGTATCGGCCAAGGTAAAGATAATGTGAGAGTTTTCCTAAAAGAAAACCCTGAGATTGCAAATGAAATAGAAGAGCAAATTCGGGCTAAACTATTACCGACCATTCCAGTTGAAGAATTAACTGAAGAGACAGAAACAGAGGAGGAGGCAGTAGTCTGAGTACAGAGCGTCAACAAGTCTTACAGCGTGCTTGTGACTTTCTGGCAAGAAGAGAACATAGCCGTCAGGAATTAGCACGCAAACTTGCCAGGGCATGTGAAGACCAAACATTAATTGACGAGCTGTTGGATAAGCTCTCGAGCGAGGGCTTACAAAGCGATGAACGATTTGCAGAGAGTTTCGTAAATCACCGTGCTGGTAGCGGGAAGGGGCCGTTGAAAATTCAGCAGGAATTACAGCAACGTGGCATAGCAAAAGCTGTGATAAGACAATACCTCGAGGCATGCTCAGTTGACTGGTTATCACAAGCCGAGACAGCTAGAGTTAAGAGGTTTGGGGGAAACCCTCCTTCCGATAGTATGGAAAAATCAAAACAATCAAGATTTTTACTCAATAGGGGTTTTAGCAGTCAACTAATTAGCCAACTTTTGTCATAATTAGGCATTCATGAAGACTAGTAATGACATCCGCCAATCCTTTCTGGATTTTTTCAAATCAAAAGATCATGAAATTGTCCCAAGCAGTTCTTTGGTCCCTGCAAATGACCCAACACTGTTATTTACAAATGCGGGCATGGTCCAGTTTAAAGATGTGTTCCTTGGAAGAGAGAGTCGTCCATACAAACGAGCTGCATCATCGCAGCGTTGTGTACGTGCCGGCGGTAAACACAATGATCTAGAAAATGTCGGATACACAGCAAGACACCACACGTTTTTCGAAATGCTAGGGAATTTTAGTTTCGGGGATTATTTCAAACAAGATGCTATTACTTATGCCTGGGAGTATTTGACAGCTGTATTAAAAATTCCAGAGTCTAAACTTTGGATAACAGTTTTTGAAGACGATGAAGAGGCAGCTAATATTTGGTTAAAAGAAATTGGTGTTTCATCAAAGCAATTTACTCGTTGTGGCGAAAAAGATAACTTCTGGTCAGCAGGAGACACCGGACCTTGTGGTCCGTGTAGTGAAATTTTCTATGATCATGGCGAAGATATACCTGGTGGACCTCCGGGGTCTAAAGACGCTGATTTAGATCGTTATGTTGAAATATGGAATTTAGTGTTTACACAATTTAACCGTGGTAGTGACGGCTCATTAACACCTATCCCACATCCTTCAGTCGACACGGGAATGGGACTCGAAAGAGTTACCGCCGTCATGCAGGGAGTTAATAATAATTTTGAAATTGAGTCATTCGAAAAGATTATCAAAAAAATAAAAACTCTTTGTGGCAATAAAAAAATTGATTTAACTTCTAGCCGTGTCGTTGCTGACCATATTCGATCTTGTTCATTTTTATTGGCAGACGGTGTAATTCCTTCTAATGAGGGTAGGGGTTATGTGTTGCGACGAATTATTCGCCGTGCAATTCGACATGGTAATAAGTTAGGCTTCAAAAAACCTTTTTTTTATCAATTGGTTGAGGTTCTTGAAGAAGAAATGGGCGATGCTTATCCTGAATTATCAAAAACAAGATCAAATATCGAGAGCATGTTGCTTAGTGAGGAAGAGCGTTTTGCTGAAACTTTGGATCAAGGATTAAAAATTTTAGATGAAGTTATTACAAAAACAAAAGGTGACGTTATTCATGGCGAAGATGTTTTTCGTCTGTATGATACCTATGGATTTCCAGTAGATTTAACAGCTGATATTGCCCGTGAAAAAAATATGAAAGTTGATATGAAGGGTTTTAACAAAGCTATGGCCGGACAACGAAAACGAGCTCGGGCTGCAAGTAAGTTTGATATTGATGTTTCTATTAATACTGATAGTAACTTAGTGAGTGCATTTACTGGATATGAAAGATTAGAGCAAAAGACGACAATAATTGGGCTTTACCAAGACGGAAGAAACGTAAAAGAATTAAATGAAGGTGATGTCGGCGGCGTAATTTTGTTAGAGACTCCCTTTTATGCGCAATCCGGGGGGCAAGTTGGTGATAAGGGTGAATTATTTGCTGGCGATGTTTTCTTTGAAGTTGAAGATACTAAAAAGCAAGGACAGTCACATATTCATTTAGGTATTCTACGCACAGGGACTTTTAAAGTGGGTGATGTTGTTCGTGCTTCAGTCGACCAAAAAATACGAACTGATGTTGCACGTAATCATTCTGCCACCCATTTACTTCATGCTGCGTTAAGAAAGATGCTAGGAGATCACGTTGTACAAAAAGGGTCTCTAGTTGAAAGTAATCGATTGCGATTTGATTTTTCACATAACGAATCACTAACTTATGAGCAACTGAAGGAAATAGAGCAACTAGTGAATTCTAAAATTTTAGAGAATAATGAAACTCAGATTCAGGTTATGCCCCTCGAAAAAGCAAAATTATCAGGAGCGATATCATTATTTGGTGAGAAATATGAAGATACTGTCAGGGTGTTAAATATTGGCGGGGAGTTTTCTTGTGAATTATGTGGCGGGACACATGTCGAACGTTCCGGTGATATAGGTGTATTTAAAATTATTTCAGAATCAGGTATAGCTTCAGGGGTAAGGCGTATTGAAGCAATTACTGGCCTTGAAGCATTTGTCTGGATTGAAAATATGGAAGCAAAGTTACAACGAATGGCAGAATCATTGAAATCTAATGTAGAAACAGTTGACTCTAAACTCAATTTACAACTTGAAAAAACTCGCAAACTTGAAAAAGAGTTATTACAACTTAGGGGTAAATTAGCTAGCAATGCGGGTTTAAATTTGCTTGAGGAAACCACTGTAATTGATGATATTAGTATTGTTGCTAAATCAATTGATACTGCTGATCCGAAAAGTCTTCGTGATGCCGTTGATCAGCTTAAAAATAAACTTGGGACAGCTGTATTAATTCTTGCGACTGTTAATGAATCAAAGGTGAGCTTAGTTGCAGGCGTTACTGACGACACGACTAATCGCATTAAAGCGGGTGACTTGGTAAATTTTGTAGCAGAACAGGTTGGAGGGCGAGGGGGAGGACGTCCTGATATGGCACAAGCCGGAGGTGATGATCCTAAGAAATTAGAAAGTGCTTTAGCAAAAGTTCCAGATTGGGTCCGTAGCCAACTTAAAAACTAAATTGTCTGATTCTAATACTTTTTAGTTCAGATAGAATCCCACGATTTTTTAACACTTGGTAAAACAATGGCATTAATAGTAAAAAAATATGGTGGAACCTCTGTTGGTACTGCTGAGCGAATTCAGCTGGTTGCTGAGAAGGTGATTGAAACAAAAAAACAAGGTCATCAAGTTGTTGTAGTTGTCTCTGCTATGAGTGGTGAAACCAATCGTCTACTCTCTCTTGCTGATAGCATAACAAAGTCACCGAATCCAAGAGAATTAGATGTGCTTCTGTCGACCGGAGAACAAGTTACAATCGCTTTGTTAACAATGGCACTTGAAGTGAAAGGTTGTCAGGCCCTGTCTTTTACTGGTGGACAGGTCTGCATACATACTGATAGCGCTCATAACAAAGCGAGAATAGCTAATATAGAGGTGGAACGAGTCAAAAAGGAATTACAACAGGGAAAAGTTGTTGTCATCGCTGGTTTTCAGGGGGTTAACGAAGATGGAGATATAACAACATTAGGACGAGGTGGTTCAGACACTACAGCTGTTGCTATGGCAACAGCCCTTGCTGCCGATGAATGCAGAATTTATACAGATGTTGATGGTGTTTATACCGCAGATCCAAGGATAGTTGAGAATGCACAAAGATTGCCCTCATTAACATATGAGGAAATGCTCGAAATGGCGAGCCTCGGCTCGAAAGTTTTGCAAACACGCGCGGTTGAATTTGCCGGGAAATATAATATAAATTTACGTGTATTATCTAGTTTTGAAGAGGGGCCGGGAACTTTAATAACTAATGAGGGAGAAATTATGGAAGCGGCTTTAATATCTGGAATTGCTCATAATAGTGATGAGGCTAAATTGACCGTAGTCGGCGTACCGGATAAACCTGGGATTGCATCTACGATACTTGACCCAATTGCCGCAGCAAATATTGAAGTGGATATGATTGTTCAAAATGTTGGTTTAAATAATAGTACTGATTTCACTTTTACAGTTCATCGAAATGACTATGACAAAGCTATGTCAATTTTGAAAGAAACTGCAAAAGACATAGATGCTACAGATGTAACTGGCGACAATAGGATTGTAAAAATTTCTGTTGTTGGTGTAGGTATGCGTTCTCATGCAGGAGTTGCTAGTACTATATTCAAGGCGTTGGCAGATGAAAAAATAAATATTCAGATGATTTCAACGTCAGAAATCAAAGTTTCTGTTGTTGTAGATGAAAAATATTTAAAACCCGCAGTTCGTGTTTTACATATGGTATTTGATCTGGGAACAGATTAGTGTTAAAGATTAGTTATTAAGGATTTGGAAAAAATAATTTAAGGAAGCACAAGGAGGATAAATAAATGTTGATTTTAACGCGACGTGTGGGGGAATCATTGATGATAGGGGATAATGTTGATATTACAGTTTTAGGTATTCGTGGTAATCAAGTTCGTATTGGCATTAATGCACCTAAAGATGTATCTGTGCATCGTGAAGAAATATACGATCGAATTCAGGATGAAAAATCTGAAGGCTCGGTATCATCAGGAACGGCTGACTGAGTAGTTATTTTTAATATTTTTCATTGATTTAAAAAACAGCGTTTTTAGTAATGGAGAGGTGGCCGAGTGGCTGAAGGCGCTCCCCTGCTAAGGGAGTATACGGTTTATCCCGTATCGAGGGTTCGAATCCCTCCCTCTCCGCCAATAATTTTTTTGATAAATGTTAAGACAAATTTCATTATTACAGCCAACTTGTTGATTCATCGTGTATTCCAGTGATATTGTAAATGCTCGAAAGAGCGGTTTATTATGATAAAAATTCAATAGCAGTTTGGGTATAATTAATGGAAGTACCCACGGGGCAAATAACAATATGAATAAAGGCTTCAGATACGTTTTTTTTATACTTGGATTATCATCAATAATTCAAGTTTCAATTCTTAAAGCGGAAACTCTACCGCAATATGGAGATGCAATGCACTTGGGTGTGCAGACTTGCGCAGGTTCGACTTGCCACGGGGCAGTCAAGCCATGGCAGAACTCATCAGTACTTCAAAACGAGGCAATTACTTGGAAAAAATACGACCATCATGCTCGTGCTTATAAAACATTAGGCAAAGAACGAGCCTTACGTATTGCGAAGAATTTAGGTATCGAAGATCCACAAAAAGATGATACATGTCTTAATTGCCATGCGAATAATGTCCCAAAAGCAAAACGTGCCAAAAATTTTACATTAAATGATGGTGTAACTTGTGAGGCCTGTCACGGGGGCGCAGAGCAATGGCTCGGTATCCATGTTGCAGGTGTAGGTGGACGTAAAGAAAATATAGAAGCAGGCCAATATCCAACTGAGCAACCAATAGCCAGAGCAAAGCTTTGTCTTAGTTGTCACTACGGTACAAAAAATAAATTTCTTACCCATAAGATTATGGGCGCTGGACACCCACGATTATCTTTTGAGCTTGATACATACACAGCTACCCAACCGGCACACTATCGTGTTGATGCTGATTATAGGCAACGAAAGACTTGGTCTAACGGTGTTAAAACTTGGGCGATTGGTCAAGCTGTTGCTGTAAATGAAACCTTAGATGCATTGACAGATAAAAAACGTAATCGTCAGGGTATTTTTCCAGAGTTGGTCTTTTTTGACTGCCATGCCTGTCATCACCCAATGTCTAATCTTCGTTGGGAGAGGAGAGATAGCGTAGGTCTGGATCCTGGCATACCTAAATTAAATGATGCAAATATTGTGTTGTTAAGAGTTGTTACTTCAGTTGTTGATCCTGAGCTAGGGAAACGTATTGAAGATGATGCAAGGATATTACATCAGTCCTCGATGAAAGGCGGTGATGCGACATATGATGCGGCTAAGACATTGAAGCAAACAATTCAAGGAGTTGTGCAAAAAATCAACAAACATAGTTTCACTGGTGGTGAAATGAGCAAGGTGCTTAATGCGCTTATAGAGTTTGGTCTTCATGGAGAATACGTAAATTATATAGCTGCAGAGCAGGCTACTTATTCGATTGGTAGTGTTGTTGAGGCGATGAAAGATGCGGGAATGTTAAAGGGTGCGACGATAAAAAAAGTAAAAACTGCAATGGATATGGCTTATGAAGCAGTTAAATATGATGAAAAATATCGCCCTTCGGAATTTGTTAAAGCAATTGAAAGTATAAAGGCTGCCGTAGAAACTGAAATGCAGATCTCAAAGAAATAGCGATGATAACGAGTCTACTATAATCACGATGAGTGAACCCTCGTTCAAAATTGTGAGTGATGTTTTATAGAGTAATATAGTTGGATAATATTTTTTTATGAAAACACAGATACATCAAAACAGATATTTTGTGGTGTTTTTTAAGACAACACTTTATTTACTGATCCTTTTTGTATTTTCTAGATTTTCTTTAGCTGATGAGTCAATCATCGATCAAAATCATAAGCTCCCCGAGGATTATGAAGCTCAGTGGGAAAGATTGGTTAGTGATGTTGAACCAAAATTACTTGGTGGGGGCGGAGGTATTGACCCTCATCTTGAGATATTAAAGCAATCACAATATCCGTCGGCGGCATTATGCGGCCGTTGTCACCAGCGAATTTTTACTGAATGGGCATCATCAAACCACGCTTATGCGTCAATCTCGCCGATGTTTCATAAATTTGAACAGGCAGTCAATGCACTAACATCTGGCACTATGGGCAGTTTTTGTGTGCGCTGTCATCAACAAGTCGGGACTCAGATTGGCGAACCCAGAGAATCACCTCTGTGGGAACGTTCGTTAGTGGCAAGAGAGGGAATAACATGCATCACATGCCACAGGGTTAATCAATCATTCTTTAAGGTTAATGGTGAGCGACATGTAAACCCAGGTAGTATTTATGAGCCCGTTTATAATACTGGAGACGCTCCCGGTGTTGCCGAAGTAATAGCCGAGCGTGATTTTTATAAAATATCAACTAGCCCTGAAGAAGAGGGTTTCCCTATTCATGGTGGCGCTAAGGTTTTTGAAACGATTGGGCAATCGGAATTTTGTGTGTCATGCCATCAGGTGGCAGTTAACATAGGCATCAAGCTAGAAGTAGTTTGGGAACAGTATAGAGATAGTCCTGCTTTTAGAAAAGGAGTGACGTGCCAAGATTGTCATATGGGGAAAATACCTGGTGAGGCAAAAGGTTATGATACAGGCCCCGTGGCAATCGTAAACGGACGTGTTGTTGGCGATGCTAATCGTAAACATTCGAACCATGCTTTTTATGGACCCGGTTATCCAATTGCACATCCCGGTCTATTTCCATTTAATGTTCGTGCACTTAAATGGTCTGTTAAGGAATGGCTAACTTTTAATTATCGTGAACCATGGGGGATGCCTGATTGGGAGGATAAACTCGAACAGGAACTGGTTGAGACCCCAGAATTTCCGGAGATATGGTCAGCACGAAAAGTACGCGAAGAAGCAAGGTACATAATTGGTCAAAACGAAAAACTTTTGGAAAATAAACGTCTTGATCGTCTTGCTGTTATGGAGAACGGAAGTCGTATTGATGGACCTTTTTTTGATAAAGGCGGCCCAGAAATAGGTAAAGATTTAAATTTTCGGTATCGAGTAACCAACGTTGATGAAGGTCATAATCTTCCATCTGGATCATTAGGGGCGCAGCCTGAGATTTGGTTAAACGTTGTGCTTACCGATCCTGATGGGGAGCGCGTGTTTGAATCTGGTTATGTTGATAAATATGGCGATATGGTTGATCTTCATTCAATAGAATTAGCTGAGGGAACAATCGAACATGATGATCAGCTCTTTAATTTACAAACAAAATTTTTGACAACAAATCTTAAAGGAACTGATCGGGAGATGTATCTACCAGTTAATTTTGATATCGATCAGCTCCCCATGCTAAGGCCAGCCGGTCAGCCAACAACGGTTATGAACCACCCTCCATTTGCCAGAATGGAAGGACGTTCTATTCCTCCATTAGCGCATCGTGATGCGAAGTATAAAGTCTCAGGAGATTTAATTAAAAAGCCTGGCACATACAAATTATCAGTAAGGATGCGTAGCCGTGCAGAGCCAATTTATTTTATGAAATTTGTTGGTGCAACACTTGATATGGAAAAACGGATTAATGAATGGATGATTGATATTCATCCATACACAGTCGAGTTTGACGTTAAATAGAAAATCATGTCCTTAGTTAACTACAAATTACAAAAGGCGGGTAAGTTTTTTTTTATTAGTGGGCTACTTTGTTTAGCTTTTGTGCATTCAGCTTTTGCAGAAATTGAATCTTCATTGAATAGTTGGGCAAAAGCATGGTCTTCACAAGATGTTACTCTATATTTTGAAAGTTATAGTGAAGAGTTTGTTTCATCAAAAGGATTAAGTCGGGAAGAATGGGAGAAAGAGAGAAAAATAAGGCTAATAACGCCAGATTACATCAAAGTTAATCTATCGGATATAAAAGTGAATCAACACGATGTTGATTTTGTTGATGTCGATTTTATACAACACTATGAATCGAATAATTATAATGATGAAGTAATAAAGCGTTTAACAATGCAGAAGATTGATAGTCAATGGTTAATCATTAAAGAAAAAGTACTTAAAACTGATGTAGAAGTAAAAAATTTAGTGTCCGAACATGATTCATCTGAAAATGACTTAAATGAAATCGAATCTTACCCAAACGAAAGTGGAACTATAATTCAAGAAGACAGTATCTCAACCAAAGAAACCGTCGAAACAGTGTTAGCACGCTGGTCAGATTCATGGTCTTCTCAAGATATAGATGCTTATCTGAAAACTTATGCAGAAAATTTTGTTCCATCTAAAGAAATAAGTCGTAGTAAATGGGAAAAACAACGTCGTAATAGAGTTACTTCCCCGAGCTTCATTAAAGTAACTTTAGCCAATACTGAAATTAAATCGCGTGGTCCGAATCATGTTAATGTTGAATTTTCACAGAGCTATAAATCAGATAGCTATAGTGATGATGTTAGAAAACTTATTTCTTTTCAAAGAATTAATGATCAATGGTTGATAACTGAAGAAAAAACAATTAATGAGGCCACGATCCAAGAATCGAATACCGAAGAACGGGACCAAGATTATTTGGTAGCAGAGTTAGAACATCATAATGACAATACTCTAGATTACAAGGAAGATAGCATTGTTGAAGAAGTATCTACTAATGAAGAAGAAGGAGTGTTACGTCGAAGAGATGTCCCCCCTGAGACTTTATTAGAAGAAAGAAGTGGTAGTCCAAGGCATGAGGGACATCAGGCGCCGCCTGAGATGGATCCGCTTGCTCGTCCTTCTGAATTTGAACGTGATCTTTTTGGTAGTGACCCCTCTTATCCAGATGACGTTTATGATGTTGCTGAACAAATAAAAATTTATGGTGGAAAAACGCCATTTGATGAACCACGTCCTATTTTGGAATGGGGTTATCCACTATATAGTGAAGGTGCTTTGGGGAGAACTTATACAACTTTCGGTGAAAAGAACCTCCTTAGGCCTCAATTATTAGTTTTTGGTGATTTTAGATCAGCGGTTGCATTTAACGATAATGGTAACCAAGAAATTGGTCAGTTAGCAGCACGATTGAATCTTAATGTTGATCTAAAACTGACATCCACGGAACGAATTCATATGTTTTTAAGGCCAATAGATAAAAATAATAATTTTCTCCGCCATGAATTTTTTGGCGATGATCATGGTGAATTTGATTTTGTCTTAGATGGCAACATTGAAGCTCTTTTTTTCGAGGGTGATGTTGGCGCAATTCAATCTGGATTAACTGATAAATGGTCAACCTATGATTTACCTATCGCATTTGGTTTTATGCCGTTACTTTTTCAAAATGGACTTTGGGTTGAAGATGCATTCATTGGGGGTGCATTCACTATTCCAGCGAAGAATTCACCAAAATTTGATATTTCCAATATGGATGTCACTTTTTTCGCAGGTGCTGATAAGGTAACAAGCGCGGCAATAAAAAATGCTGATGGTCAAATTGAAGATAGTAAAAGCAATGTTTTCGGCGTGACAGCATTTATTGAAACACGTGAAGGTTATTTTGAAGGCGGGTATGGTTTTATTGATGATAAGCGTGATGGAGATCAATTAAGTGATTTTGATTATCATAACCTGACAGCTTCGTGGACAAAACGATATGGCGGCAAACTTTCAAACTCGGTACGTGGTTTCTGGTCACTAGGGCAAACACCTAATGGCAGTAATACACAAACAGCAGATGGATTTGCGATTTTGGTGGAAAATTCACTGGTTACACATAAACCACTCACATTGATTCCGTACGCTAACTTCTTTATTGGGGTAGATAGACCTCAGCCACTTGTACGTGGCAATGANGGACTACTTAAAAATACCGGTATAGCATTTGAGACAGATGGTCTTACCGGATTTCCGAAACTAGATTCGTCTGCGCAAGATGCGTATGGTTTTGCTATAGGTATTGAAAATCTTTTTGACCTGTCTCGTCAGGTTGTTTTTGAATTTGCAACGGTTCAACCTTTTGGTGGGCAATCAGAAACAATTGCCGGCGACCAATATGCGTTGAGCGCACGTTATCAGCATAACCTAAACGATCGTTGGATTTTGAGAACCGATGCAATACTTGGTATTCTAGGCAATGCGGATAATCTTTCTGGAATTCGTCTCGAACTGCGTCGTAAATTCTAAATAAGTTCTACAAGCTTTCTTTTGGCATCATCAGGTCTTCACGGTGAAAGCTATGGCACTCAGTGCATGTGCTCTTAACTTTTGTTGTTGTGAATTCACCACCATGGCACTCCTGGCAAGTTTCAACTGATGGGAGCAGTATATCTGTTGCCTCATCGCTTTTTTCAGCATTATGACAAGTTGTGCATTTTCTATCCTTGTGTGGTTTATGGTTAAAATGACTTTTAGGTAGCCATTTTGTTGGAACAAAAACTGGCGCAATATCCCAGCTTTTGGTTTTTTCATTATCTACAATTTCATGGCATTCTCCACATAGTCCACGCCCAAATTTTCCTTTCAAGATTTCTTCTGCCTTCGACTCTGCCCATTCTAAAGCCGCCTTTTTTTGTTCTTTTGTAACAATAGGCTCATCACCTATTAATTTTCGAAAACTAGAAACATTTTCTGTCGGGCTTGCAGGTTCAATCCAATTACCTCGTAATGCAAATTCTGCGTAGGTTCCTGAGACATAATCTTTTGCCTGTGNGAGATTTTTATGTGGCATTTCTTTATCAGGTGCTTGAGGTTCAAATTTTAAGTTATGACAGTTTGAACAGTGTTTTTCAAAACTAACAGGCTTCATTGCAACTCCACCTGTTTCTGGTTCGTGACAAAATCCACACTGTAGAACCGTTCTTGTGCCGTTAGGATGTCGAACACCATTTTGTTTTAAGTGCTTGCTATGTGGAAATTTTAAATTAGAACGATCGACTGGTTTTGGTTTATTTCCATCAATAGCAATTCTTTCAAAAGTTTCAGGTTGATGTGTTTTGATAAGTGTTGGGCGAAATTGTGGGTGCTCATCAAAGTCAGAAACATTTTTCAATTTTGAATTTTTAGCCACATCAAGTATTTCACTATGGCAATCTGTACAAAATCTTTCAGTAGTGATAAGTAAACCTTTATCCCCGTTATGTTCTTTATGACAATCTTGGCACTGCTGCCCATCAAGTGATGCGCTTGGAAATACTGAAGGGTCAGCATGATGTCCCGCGTCATCATGACAATCAAAACAAACTTTATTCATTACCTGTTGAAAAGCATTTGTGTGACAAGTTTCACAACGATCACCAAAATGTGCGTGCACGCTTGAATGCGGACCAGATAACCAGACATGGTCAGCATTTGCCAGTAATCTTCTATTTTCCGTCTTAGCTAGCGGGTCAACCGTTTTAGGTTTAGTAATAAATGCAGTCANAGGGCCTAAAACACCAATTGTAATAACCGTAATGAATAAAAGCCAAGACCAGTTGCGAATACTAAGTCCTAATGACACGAACTTTGTGTTTGAGCGTTTCTTTAGCGATGCTAATTCATCACCAAGAGGACGTGAATGCTCAAGGGTTAAAACAGCATCAAATCCTTTTTTATTATCTAGGACTTCAATATCATATGGGCCTAAATTAATTTTATCGCCAGGTTTTACCGAAGCCTTTGTTGATATTTGACCATTAATCTGAAAATCACTTTCACCTTGGCTTTCAAGATGTAATTCACCTGAGCGCTCAGTGATTTCGAGTTGAACTAGAAGAACCCTTGGATCAGTTAGATGAACTTCACATTCTGTACCACGTCCGAAGCGGATGTTTGACGCTTCTATTGTTTCATCACGTTGTGCATATCCACCGGAACGTGTTTTCTTTAAAAGATGTTTAATGATTACTTTCATTTTTTTCTATTTTTAATTATTTACCAATAAAAAAACACAGCTAAAATATGAGAAACAAGTGCACCCAATAAAGCGATAGCAAATGGAACATGAAAAAATAACCAAATTCGCAAAATAACTTTTATTTGAATGTCGCGCCTTGCACGGCGGAGAATTTTTTGTTTTTTTGCTAGTAACGCGATAGCCTTTGATATGCTTTGATCACGCGAACTCAAATCCGCATATTTTGTTTCAATTAAATTTCTTGCATTTGCAGTTGGACAATCGATTCTTTTTGGTGATAATTTTTCTACAATATTACCTCCAATATATGTCTCTCTTACTGCTTTAAGAAGCGCTGTATTTAATTCCTCAGGTAGTTGCCTACCTTCTTTAAGAAGCGCTTGATCTAATTCTGAAATTTGCCCCATCATTTCATCTAGCGAGAGTCCTGCACGATTTTTTGTCATGAGTTTTGGATAACGAGCATAAACAAAAACACCAAAGATACCGCTCGCAACAGTTAATAATACAAGGATGTAGGCGGCAGAATGTATATTCCATCCGATTTGAAAACCACTATGTAGCGTTGCAATTATGACAAGGGCAAGTCCGAAATAAATGTGAGCAGACAACCAAACTTTGAGTTTGGTTTCGTTTAAAGCATATTGTCTTTTTCTTACGCCAAACCAAGTTAACCATATGACTAGTACTGCAGAAATAACTCCTAGCGTATATCCAAGCCATGATCCTCCGTTTGGTACGCCCAGAGGCTCATGCCAAATATAAAGTACGATAGCGACAAATACTAAAGCTACCGCTAGCCAAAAAAATTTTAATCCTCGATAAACCAAAAATGATTCATGGGCATTATTGGATCTCATTATAACGACTCTCCACCATCTCTAATGAAGTCCATAAACTCATCTGGTTTAACACGAATTGCAGCACCAGTAGGGCAGGCACGCACACAAGATGCTCCCCCGGTAATGTCTTTGCACATATCGCATTTTACAGCAGTTTTACGTGCATCTTCTGGCGCAAGTTCTTTGTAACTATGATCTTCTCCGGGTCCTGGACCTTTTCCAAAAAGGAGCCAAGAAAATAGCCCTGGTTTTTTAGGCGGCTCAGGAGCCATTTGAATCACGCCATAGGGGCAATTTCTTTCGCAGTTCCCGCAGCCAATACAATCGTTGGTGATATATACCTCGCCTTCTGGATTTCGTTTGATTGCATCAGGTGGGCAGTCTGTCATACAGTGCGGATGTTCACAGTGACGACAACTCGTTGGCACATGAACATTTGCAAATGTTGGTCCTGCTTCACGATCTAATCTGGAGATGCCGTTATGCGTCTCTGCACAAGCTTTCTCACAATTATCACATCCAATGCAAATTGACTCATCAATCAAAAGTACATCGGTTGCTTCACCAATACCTTCACCCATCAGAAATTCTACAATACTTCCTGCTTCGGGTTGCTCAATCATCTTTTCCGTTTCAACAATCCGCTGACCATATTTTTCTTCAATTTCTTTTTGAAGAGAATCATTTTCATTAACTAATTTACGGAAAATATCGCCATCTATTTTAATTGTTTCACAATCAACGGCGGATTTAATTGTTGCTGTACGATTTAGATCTGACATTAGTGCCATTTCTCCAACGTAATTCCCTGCAGCGACGTAGGCTAGTGTTACATCTTTACCACCAATTCGTTTTGATACCATCACTGAACCTTTACTTATAAGGTAAAGAGCATCGCCTTCATCTCCTTCATTAAATATGATTTCACCTTTACGAAAAGTTTCTATTGACGCCGAGTCAGCTAATTTTTGTATTGCCTTAATGTCAAGGGAGCTTGCAATGTAAGTTTGAATTTGTCTTACGATAGCCTCTTTGTCCATAGAGTCTCGTAAAGAACGTACATCTTCTCTTAATTTGAGCATCGTGCGACGGGGCGTTTCAATTAATATCGTATCATCTGCATTAGATAAAATTGTTGCCGAACGTCTACGTCCCGATATTAATCCTACTTCCCCAAAAAATGCACCTTGCTCTAAAATGACACACTGTGATGGGTCATCTTCATTAGTTTGTATTTTGACTGAGCCTCTAAATATTGTGTAGACACTATTTGTATAATCCCCTCGTTCAAAAATTATTGTTCCTTTACGTGGCGCGGTTACCGTTGATTCAACCAGCATTTCTCTTTCCATTAATGGATTTAGTTCTTCAAATATAGGAAGTCTTACCCGTACTTCTTTTAAAAATGCATCATTATCAAAGTCTTTAATGTCTTTTAAGGTTTGAGTAATTAGCGGTTCGTCAGCTGGGTCTAATTCTGTATTACCATTGATAAATTCAATGACTTCATAACCCTGATTAATTGCTTGTTTGATTAGCGGATAACCACCTAGAGAACCAACTATATAGAGACCTTTAACATTTGATTCATATGTTTTACTTACTTCTGGCAACGCATTGCGTGCATCAGATGGAAAACTAACTCCACAGGCTTCAACAAATTTTCTTGGTGGCGCTGCACCTAGACGAGCGATAACCCTATCGCATTCAATTGTGACATCGCCGTCTGGTGTGTCAAAAGTTAAAGTTCCTTGCGTGCATTCTTTTGAGTTACTGTTGTATAGAGGGATAATCCGACCTTTATCTATTTCAGATAAGATAGCTGCTTCATTTGCTTCTTTAGCACGAGAAAATTCAGTACCACGATTTGCAATATAGACGGTGTTGTGGGTGCATAACCCAAGAGCATTTTCTATTGCTGCATCACCAGCACCGATAACAATAATAGTTTCATGTTCATATTCATCTGGGTCATCTAATTGATATTGGAGATGGGTTACATTTTCAGATCCAGGTATACGTAAAGTATTAAGATTACCTTGAAGACCAATTGCAAGGACAATTGTCTCAGTTTTGATAGTATCTCCATTGGTCAATGTTAGGTCAAAGCCCCCTTTTCCCCCCGATACATTTTTTACTTCAGCGTTATAGGAAATATTCACTTGATGTTTATCAAGCGCGCTATTCCAAGTGTCCAGAACATCTTCTCTGCTACCCATATTAAAATTAACATCTGAACGAAGGGGTAGCACATCTGGGGTTGCCATGACATGCTTACCTTTTTGGAATTTGTATATTGTATCTGAGGCATGATCAGCTTTTTCAAGCAGGATATGACGTAGACCCAACACAGAAGCATGCGCCCCAGCACTAAGCCCTGCTGGCCCAGATCCTATTATTGCGACTTGGTAGATTTCGTTTTTTGTTCCCATGTGGTGTAACCAACCCCTAAATTGATGCTAAATTTAAATATATTTAGCCAAGGTCGACGGCTTATTTTTTTATTGAAGATTACCAAAAAAATCAAAACTTTACTTCTATAAAGTTATAAAATTAAACGTTTTTTTTATCTAAATTTGACTCAATCTGTATCTAATATATTATTCGTAGCGAAATCTAAGGGGCCGGAGAGCCTATTAATAATTAGTTTTCATGTATGGCGTTCTATAAAACCCATATATCAGAGATGTGCTGTTAATACGCAGGAGTTAATCGTAGGGTATTTATTTTTTTGTGATCAGAATTGATGCGCCCGTAGCTCAGTTGGATAGAGTACCTGGCTACGAACTAGGGGGTCGGAGGTTCGAATCCTTCCGGGCGCGCCATTTTTATTTTTTATACCACCACATCCAAATACCAGTAATAGCGATAATTATAAAAAGGACAGCGACTAAATCTACTAGATAAATACCCCAGACACCAACAATGCGTCCACTATGTAAATCAAGCAGCACTCTTTCAATGGGTAATCCAGTTCCACGATACTGCTTTAAAACATTATTTTTTAATGACTCTGTAATTTCAGAAGCTGAAGACCAATTTGCTTCAAGAAACTCATGCTCGTTCCATTCGAGAATATCGAGGTTCACTTGATAATAACCATGTGCCGATTGAATAATAATATTTTGATTATCATACCCAATTGCTTTCATTCCTGACGGAACACCCTCTGCGCTGCCTAGAGATTCTAATATTTCTGCATCATTAGTTAATAAGACTAATTTACCATCATACGCGATGACATAGATGTCATTAACATTGACTACACCTATCAGTTTATTTACATCATTTATGATTTCTTTGTTATTAAAATATACACGTTCGCCAACTTGTATAACCCAGTTATTTGAAGAAAGATAACCTATTGGTTCAGATGCTGGACTTATCTGATAAAGATCAAGTAGCCAGTCCATTTTTATATATGTTGTATTTAGTTTGAGTTTCTCAGTATGATTTAAAGCGATACCACTTATAGCAAGAAAAATTACAAACAATGCTGTATAAACACCAATTTTTTTATGCCACTTTTGGATAAATAGAAACTTCATTTATTTCAATTATTTTTTTTCATCTAGGTGTTTATGTAGTAAGAGTGCTATCCGCCCCAATTTTGTTAACGCATTTACAGATAATGTTGCTCCAGTTATTCCATCAATTTTTCTGTCAAGATTATTATCCGTTACTAGGGTAGCGCCTTTAAATTGATCTGTAAAAAAGGGATATTTGACCTCCCATCCTCTAGATTCACGAAAAATAAGGACTTTTACCTCTAGTATTTCCCCATTTGCGGTTACAAGTCCGACGGTTATTAGCTTGTCTCTGCCAATTTCCTCTAATATCCATGCACGTTTCGTATCATCATCCCAGTATCGAAGACGTAGCGCTTTAAGATTATGCCCAAGAATTTTCTTAATTTCTGCTTTTAGATCTTTTTTAATCCAGAGTTTTTTTGGTTCGGGAGGATTATTATTGAATACCTGTTGAAGAAACTTTTCTGGCTCTAGGTATGTTCCTTTTGCATATGAAGTTGAGCTCCAGCAGATCGCATGGATAATTGTAAGTATATAGATGGTTATTTTAAACATAATCAGATTTTAAGCTTAACAAATAAAACAGGGCGCTATGCAGCACCCTGTTGATTTTATCATGAGAATATTATCGCTATGCGATAATTTCTTTATTTGATCTAGTCTTAGAACTGGTAGCCTATACCAAAGTAAAAGTTATCTACGTTGGTGTCGGCATCAACATCTTTAACCGACTCATAGGTGAATTTGAATGCAACCTGGTCGGTTGGCCAGTAATTAAAACCTGTTGAGTAACGTTCTTGCTCGTTTTTTGATGCAGTTAGGCTGCGATCAATTTCTTCGTATCTAGCATATACTCCTAGCTCACCCATTCCAGCTGCCCAACGATAAGAAGGTTCAACATACCAACCGTCAGAATCTTTTCCGTCTGTTGATAAGTCTCTTTCCATATCCCAACCGGCATAGAGCGCACGTAAACCCAGACCTGAGTTATGTCTATAGTCGATATGCGTTGTAAACAATGTTGCTTCGTTTGAACCAGCATCTGTAGTGGTTGCCTCTATATTAGATTGGTGATGAAGTGATGCAGCTAGTTCTAAGCCTGGAACACCCGTGTAACGTATACGCGCAGTTCCCGCTGGATGCTCAGCATTTGCATCAGCTACCTTTTGTCGCCCAGAGCGGATATTTGTAGTGGTTTCCATACCAGAGTGAAGCACAATGTCGTAGTTTACACCTGGCGCTATTTCACCATTAAAACCTAAACCAGCTTCCCACCATGTTGCCGGGATAATTCGCTTTTCAACCTCAGGACGCTCGACACCATAAAATGTATTGGGTTCATGATTAACATTGATAAGACCAATTGGGAGAATATCTAAACCGGCGCGAAAACGATGATTCTCAGTAAGATCAATTTCAATCCATGCTTGCTCTAATTCAACCTCACCTGGCTGTCCTTCACCGGCAAGTGCGTGCTCTAACTCCACCTCTGAGAAGAAGTGAACCCTATCATTAAAGTCGTGACCAAAGTATAAAACAAACCGGTGAAAGTCTACATTATCAGTTCCATCACCACCTCTGTAATGAAGTTCCCCATAACCACCTATGTATGTTTGGTCGGCCCATGATGCACCACCACCACCATCACCTGTTTCTACAGCCTCTGCTGTAGCGTCAATTTGCTCTTGTAGTTGTTCAATAACCTTTTGTTGTTCTTGAATAGTTTGCCACATCTCTTCAGACGAAGGCGCCGCATTAACAGCAGTCGCACTGAATAGCGCAGATACCGCTATATAGCTAACAATTCGATTTAAGTATTTCAGTCTCATAATAAAATCCTCTCCATTAATATTACTAATGATAATACAAACGATTATCAATAAGAGTCAGATTATATTACAAATAAGAATCATTATCAATTAGAAATTATTCATATATTTCAATGTGTTAGTATTGTATTAGGCGAATGAATATGATTAATACTGATATACCTGCATTGAATTTATTGATTTTTATGAAAAAATTTTAGAACACTTTCTATACACACTTTAACTAATGTTTAATAACTGATTCTTTTGTGAAGAGACCATGTAATTTTTTCTAATTTTTTTTGGGCGCAAGTCTAATGTAAAAAATTATGCTCTTTTTTATTTTCTACTATTTTTTCAATGTATTCTTAGACAAGTCGTTTAATCTTTCCTTTGCAGAACATCGATATATCAATTATCCTTTTAATTGATAAAATTAAATTTCGTTGATATGTACATGTTGACTTTAAATTTAGTTTAAAAATAAGATTAAGTAATTGAAAAATGGGAGTTGTACTAAAATGAGTAGTGGTAAAGTTAAGTGGTTTAACGAATCGAAGGGGTTTGGATTTATCGAACCTGATGAGGGTGGGGATGATATTTTTGTTCATTTTTCCTCAATAAAGGCTGAAGGTTTTAAAACATTAAATGAAGGGCAAGCAGTTACATATAATGCAGAGGAAGGGCCAAAGGGTCTCCATGCTGTTGAAGTTGAAGTTACTTCATAACAAAAATTATATAGTAGTTTCATTTAGTCAGTAGGGTTAATATTTTACCCCTGTAATTTTTAATTCCCTTGTACCGTTAGTTTAGTTTGTAATTGAACTTATTTTCTACAACATTGCCAAATTGTAATCAACAGAGGTGATTGTTTATGCCGACATGGGAAAAAATTTTATTGGGAATCGCCGCATTTGTAATCGTTTTTTTATTTTGGCCTGGCACTAAACAAGCAGTGGAACAAAGCAAACAAGCGGAAAATCCTGATTGGAAAGGGGCACTTTTACCCATAGGCGTAGTCATTTTTTTTATCGTTATGTTAATTATGTTTTCTAGAGGTTAAGTTTATGGGTATATATAAGGTTATTTTATTAACTTTACTTACTTTAAGTTCACCTTTAGCGCTTGCTGAAGATGATAGCACTGAAGAGTTGTTAACAGCAGGAGAATTACTCAAGAGTTGCGAGGATGGATCTACACCAGGCTCACCAAACCAATACTGTATGAGATATTTATTCGGTTATATTCAGACGGTTATTATGCTGCAGCAAGCTGAACAAAGTCCGCCAATTTTTTGTATTAACCCACGTGTAACACCCATAGAAGAAGCAACTGACAATATGATTGCCTTTTTACGTAGTCAAGCATCTCGCTCAAACGAGGCTGCTCAGCAGATTGTGCTGGAGGGATTGAATAAAATGTACCCTTGTTCTGGCAATAATCTTTAGTATTACTCAGCCTGATTGTAAAGAAACCTCTTGAACTTAGCTTCGTTACAGTTGTCACTTATATAATATTTAAAAAAAAGGCTAGAATGTTAAAAATAATTATATTGTTTTTTTTGTATATCATCTCTCTTAATGCAGCAGATTTTGACGAAACTTATCAAGCATACAAAGACGGTAATTATGAAATAGCATTAAGTGGTTTTTTTGAACTTGCTTCCCAAAATCATATGAAAGCTCAATTTTATTTGGGCACAATGTATCGTGAAGGCAAAGGTGTTACCCAGGATTATTCTAAATCACTCGACTGGTATCTGAAAGCCGCAGAATACGGTGAATCCAAGGCACAGCATAATGTAGCATTGTTTTACCACAATGGTATTTCAGTTGATAGAGATATTGAGACAGCAGTAAATTGGTATACTAAAGCTGCAGATCAAAACTACATACCTTCGCAGATCAATATCGCCAAGCTTTATTACAATGGTGACGGCGTTGAAAAAAATATAAAAGAAGCCATTACTTGGTGGAAAAAAGCAGCTAATCTCGGAAGTAAAGGCGCTCAACATAATTTAGGTCTAATGTATTTTCTGGGGCAAGGCATAGAGCAAGATTTTTCAAAAGCTATGGAATGGTATTTACGCGCAGCTAAACAGGGTTCAAAAGAGGCGCAGAATAGTCTAGGTTTTATCTACTTTGAAGGTAAAGGTGTGAGTAAAGATTTAATTGAAGCATATGCATGGTTCCAATTGGCAGCGAGTGCCGACTATGACCAGGCTAAACTTAATTCTAGTATCGTAGAAGCAAACTTAGATAACTCAGAGATGCAAAAGGCAAGAGAAAAAGCAGAGCAATATATTCTTGAGTATGCATCTGATAGTGAGTTAGTAGATTCGAACGAATAATCTTTAGTATGTTAGTAATAACTGGCTGAGCTCGTCTGGCGTTTTAACAAATTTTGACTTAAATCCTTCTATTTCAATTGATGCCGAAATATCTTCAGATTTATTAAACCTTATAAGTTTATACCAGCCTTTTTGTCTATGAGCGATATCTATAAAATTCATCACTAATTTATTGTTTACATGACCATTTATATCTATGGTTAATGGCGATGACTGCGTTTCTCTGTCTATAAGTAATATTCCTGCCTCTTCAATGCGCGCAGTTGCAATCTCAGGGATTGATAAATATTTTAGGCCATGTTTTGAAATATTATTAAATCTTTTTTCCTTGCTATAAAAAGAGAGAAGATTAGCGAATCGCGTTAATGAAATATTTTCGTCTATTTGACGTGGGCATGTATTATCGTTTTCAGATGTTATTTTATTATAAAATCCATAATAGTTATCTCTAAAATTATGATTTATAAACTCTAACGATTCACATGAATATTTCAAATATTTCTCTTCAAATGTATTTCGATATAATTGTAACATTGCTCTTGCCATTCCAAGCGTGTCTGACAAATGTAACGGCTTATTAGTCACCGTATTTGTTAAATAACCGCCATCACTAGTTCTACAGTTTTTATTGATCCAATCAGCAGCATTAATCGCCATACTAAGGCTTTCCACATCACCACAGTATTCGGCATGTGTTGCTAGCGCTTCAATTACCCAGCTATTTTCTCTGGTTAATATACGTTTATCTATTTCTGGAAATCCTATTTTGTTACGTTCATTTTTACCTAGCGAAAAATATTTTTTTGAATCTATGCCTTTTACATTGCCAGATTGACCCGCATAAAATGCACCATCGTTTGATGTCATAAAGTTTTTGATATAATCCCGGATTAATTTTGTTACATTTAGATAATTATCTGATTTTAAATACCCATACGCCAATGAATAAAGCCTTAGATGGCCAGCTTGTGCCGACATTGTTTTACGGTAGTGCGGAACATTCCATTCGCTAAGTGTCGAATATTGATAAACACCTCCCCACACTGGGTCAACTAATGCCATTGCGTTATCTAATGTTAGTTTCGCCATTCTTTTTTCATTTTTATCACCATCTGCAGCAATTAATAATGAATATTCAACACTGTCGCGATCAATAAACTTAATTGGCGATAGAATTCCACCGCGGCTCCAATCGAAACTTTGCATGTGCATATAACGCAGACGTCGTCGACACTCATTACTTAAAGTGGGATTAATCTGTTCCTTTAATTGTATTTTTTTCTCTACTGAGATTGGTTTTTCATTGGTTGATTTTAGTAAAGCATGCATGAATAGTTTCCCTTGTTAATTAAAAAAAAGTTCTGACCAAAAGAAAACGAGAACCGTTAACCTTGATCAGAACTAGAAGGTCTATATTGAGAGGAGTAAATGATAGATAATATAGACATTAGTTTTTTAGGTTTCCTGATTAAGAGTCAAGTCAATAGTTACACGACGATCAAATACATAAGATTCTGTGTCACCTTCGTATGCAGATGCTTTACGTTCACCATATGCATGTATTTGAAATCTTTGATTTGGTATGCCTGCTTTAATGAATTCACTTTGAACATTTTTTACTCGTTCTTTACTTAAGCTTAAATTGTGATTATCAGATCCACGAAAATCTGCATACCCATTAATCTGTATTTGAATTTCAGGGTATGTTTTTATTAAATTAGCTAATTTTTGGATTTCAGGTAGAACATCATGATGTATTTTCGCGTCATTAGTTTTATAGTAAATAATATAAGAAATTCCATCGCTTAATTTTTCAAGGGAACGAATTTCTTTATTACGAGAGACCTTTTGAAATTCTTTTTGGAAGCTTCTTTTAGTTTCAGCTAGTTCATTTTGTTGATACGCGATTTCAATACTTTTAGCATTTAATTCTTTCTCTAAAGCTGCAATAGTCTTATCTGATTCATTCTCACGATCACCCAACCATGTTCCACCACCGGCACCAATAACAACGCCAACAGGTCCTGCTAAAACTCCACCGACTAATGCTCCTAAACCAAAACCTATATTTTCTTTATTTGACGCAGGCTCATTTTGAATTTCACTCGCAAGCGTGATTGACTGAAAACAAATTATGCTGGTTAATATTATGGTTTTTAGTGTTCTCATAAAATTTTCTCCATCTTCAAATTAACTATAAAATTGATTTAACTGAGGGCTATTAAATACCTTGTAAATGGCAATACTTGGTTAGAATTAGGGAAATGTGGTGATAAAATATGTCAAAAAAGTGATATTAAGTCCTTTTTAGTTAAAATCTTGGGGTTACTCCTTTATGGTGTGAATTCGGGTTATGCAGGAGTATAAAGATGACCAAACAGATTCTTCTAGTCGAGGATGAATTAATCCTCTGTGATAATTATGCAAAAACTATTCACGAAAATGGTTACGAGGTAGTTACTTGTCACACTAAGCAGCAGGCATTGGAAATCATTAATAAGCGTCTCCCAGATTTAGCTATTTTAGATATTGGTCTTGGCGATGAAATGGAAGCGGGTTTTGATCTTTGTCGAGAAATACGTGCCCTTTCTCAGACCATCCCGATAATTTTTTTGACTGCTAGAGATTCTGATGTTGATGCTGTTAGTGGTTTAAGATTGGGTGCGGATGACTATCTAAGTAAAGATACAAGTATTCATAATTTGCTCGCTCGTATCGCCGCACTATTTAGGCGGCTTGAAGCACTAGAATCAACTAGTGATACAGATCAGATTAAACGCGGAAAATTAACCGTTGATACAGCTCGTTTTAGAATCAAATGGGGTGACGACATTATTGATTTAAGTCTGACCGAATTTTGGATTGTCCACTCGTTGGCTAAAAGAGTAGATCATGTAAAAAGTAAAGATCAGCTTATGCAGGACTCTAATCAGGTTGTAGCTGACAATACAATTACTTCTCATTTGAAAAGAATAAGAAAGAAGTTTAAGGAAGCCGATGAAAAATTTGATCAAATAGAGACAGTATATGGCGTTGGATATCGCTGGAAATCTTAACAACCTAATTAGTCTTTCTAATGTTTAATTCCAATATAAAAATTTCTTTACGTAGTAAATTAATGCTGATGTCAATTTCAGTTTTGATTATTCCCTATATAGGATTTGAAGTTATAAGACAAACTGAGACCTATTTAAGATCAACATTAGAGTTAACAGTGAAAAAAGACTCACAAGTAGTTGCAAGCACTTTAAATAACAGACCAAGATTATTTAGAACAAGTTTCTCAGAAGAAAAAAATGCTTTATATATTCATGAACTAAATAATGTTATTCAAATAGATGGTTATACTAGTGATTGGGGGCCATATCTTGATTGGTCTGAGTTATATCCTGCTGCTTCGTTATCAGATGAAGATAATTTTAGACTAATCGTCAGTAAAGACGATAATTATTATTATATTCTATTACAGGTCGAAGATGATGAGTTAATGTTTTCTAACAGAAAGAGAAACCGGGGGATCGACGGTGATCATCTTATTTTAGTTTATCGGGATCGATTTAGAAGATTACATAAGAATTATCTTAATCCCATTGCTCCTGGTTCAATAAGTCCTTTTCGTTATCAGGAAACAATTGATGAGTATGGCGTACCGGTAAAAACACCAAAAATAATGACTAATATTTCTGCCTATTTACAAGAATCTCAAAATGGATTTAATGTGGAAGTAAGAATACCCAAATACCTCATAGGCGATAATTTTGGTTTTGTTTTTAACGATTTTGACCGTAAGGCAAATAGTTTGAAACCGAGTCAAATTAGTACTTTTGATATTGAGCCAAATAAGATAATCGGTTCTTCGAAAGAAATCGAAAATATTGTTTCAAATCATGCTAGTGAAAAAGGAAGGCGTATTTGGGTGCTTGATAAAGCGGGTCAAGTTCTTGCTAGTAGCGGAAGCCTCAAACAACAGTTTCAAAAGAATGTATTTAATATTCTTTATACCTATTTGCTACCACCGGCTTACGATCAATTTCATGATGATTTGGCGGGGGCTTCACGACTAAAAAGTGATGAGGTAATGAATGCATTATCTGGTAATACAACCACCAAGTGGCGGTCATCTCCCGATGAAAAAGCAGTTATTGTTTCAGCGGCGACACCAATTTTTTATGATCAGAACATAGTCGGCGCTGTCGTTGTTGAAGAAACAACAAATAATATACAGTTAATGCAACGACAGGTACTAGCCGAGGTTTTTAATAAAACGTTATTAATACTCATTGTTATTATTTTTATACTTTTATTATTCGCAACTCGTCTATCTTCAAGGTTAATTAAGCTCAATCGCGATGCAACCGGCGCTATTGATGAATATGGTAAGGTTCAGGCGGGATTTATTCCAAGTAATTCTAGCGACGAAATAGGAGAATTATCCAGAAGTTTCAGTAGTATGCTTAAAAGATTGGATCAATATCATGTTTACCTTGAGCGTATGGCTAGCCGATTATCACATGAACTTGCGACACCAATGGCTATCGTTAAATCATCATTGGATAGACTAAAACAAGAGGGCGAGGAACCTGATAAACAAGATCTACTTAAAGCTGCTGAATCTGGTTTAGAGCGACTACAAAATTTACTGACAAGATTAAGTGAAGCTGCCAGTGTAGAACAGGCACTGCAAGAGTCTGAGAAACATAAGGTTTTGCTAAATGATTTCTTAGAACAATGTATTGAGGGTTATCGATATGCATATCCCAATCAATCATTTGAATTAAGTATATCAAATGAATCACTAAGTATTGATATTAATCCCGATTTATTCTATCAAATGTTAGATAAGCTCGTTGGTAACGCAGTTGATTTTTCATATCCTGAAAAAAAGATAGCTATAAAATTATTTTCTGAATCAAATAAAATTATTTTACAAGTAATTAATTATGGCCCACGATTATCTCAGGATATGACAGGTCAGTTATTCAATTCGATGGTCTCAGTGAGGGATAAGCGCACTAATGTTGGACCACATTTGGGTTTAGGACTATTCATTGCAAGATTAATTGCAGAATTTCATGGTGGTATTATCTCAGCAGAAAATTTAATAGAAGATGAAGGTGTTTGTTTTAGTATTACTATATAAGTACTTTGACTTACTGTTTTTGATTAGTCATTTCTTTCCCATAATTGCCAAACAGGGACTAAATTTTTTGGTAGAAGTGGAAGTAAGCCTAATTTATTTCTAAATGCTCCTTCAGTATGAAAATCTGATCCAATTGATGCTGCTAAATTATATTTTTCGGCATAACTTGACGCTAATTTGACTTCTTTTGATATATTGTGACTAGTAATTACCTCAATTGCACTACCACCACATTTTTTAAATTCATTGATTAATTTGGCCAATTTAGTAGCTGTCATTCTGTACCTTAACGGATGTGCAATAACAGCAATACCACCTGCTGTATTAATAAGATTTATCGTTTCATTAAGTTTTGGCCATTCCATAGAAACGTAGCCGGGTTTACTCTTCACGAGAAATTTTTTAAAAACATCTCTTTGATTTTTGGCATATTTGTGATCTACCAAAAATTGAGCAAAATGGTAACGGGTAATACTTCTATCAATTGCTATTTTTTTTACATATTCATAACTTCCTTTTATTCCGGCTTTTGTTAACGCCCGAGAAATTTTTTTAGCACGCATTTCACGTAAAGTTTTTAGTTCATCACATGCTTTTATTACTAGTTTATTTTTGGTATCAATATTAAGTCCTAGAATATGTATTGTCTTATTATCCCATTGAGTTGATAATTCGACACCACTTATAAGGTTGATGTTTTCTTTGATAGCGGCTTTCTTTGCGTCGTGAAGACCTGATATAGTGTCATGATCAGTTAGTGCCAACATCTTAATCCCACTATTTGCAGCTTTAACAACAAGCTCTGCTGGCGGTAATTCACCATCTGATTTATTTGAATGGGTGTGTAAGTCAATTTGTGAATAGTAGGGCATTTCTAAAATTATTAATCACGAAAGTTTATGTATTGTAGTGGAATATCAAATTTTGCTTCTTTCAATTCTGAAATTGCATTTTGNAAGTCATCGCGTTTTTTCCCCGACACTCGTACTTGTTCACCTTGTATTGAAGCCTGTAATTTGAGCTTGCTATTTTTAATAATTTTTACAATTAATCTTGCTTTTTCCTTATTTATTCCTTTTTTTATTGTTATTGATTCACGAGCTTCATTATTGTTTTCTATTATTTCACCATATTCTAAACATCGAATATCGATACCTCGCTTATTGATTTTATTTTTTAGAATATCGTTTATTTGCTTCACTTGAAATTCTGATTTTGAAATAACTAAAAGTGTTTGTTCAGAAAGTTCGACCTTAGAATTTGTACCTTTGAAGTCAAAACGATTATTAATTTCTCTATTTGCCTGATCTATAGCGTTTACTAGTTCATGTTGGTCAATTTCAGAAACAACATCAAAAGAGGGCATAAGCTGATCTCCAATTAAAATTACAGACTAATTTTCCATTTCCTGAATTATTATACCATCAGGATGATTTAACTGAATTAATACGAGTTTTTGGCCAATTAGAAAAAGATTGCCATTAAAGCGGTCATAACCATTAGCGCTGAATTCGAAGTCATAGCGGCGGTGAAATGCGACGTTGCCTAAGAAATTACGCCCAATTTTTAATGTTTTTACAGCAACAGTTTCATCAAGGAGTTGATATTTCATCTCCCGACAGTATCTTCGAGCATAAGAAACAGCTATTTCTCTTGTTCGCACTGAATCTTGCCAAAACCAAATTCCAGTCCCGAGCAATACAAGAAAACTAATGGTGTCCATTGACTAATTCAATATGAAAGGTGCAAAATAATCATTATATCTTTCTTCGAAAATTTGCCCATTTTTAATAATCAAATAAACAGCAACTTTCAAATCACTCGCTAGTAACAACGTTTTTTCTGGACCCATAACCATAAATGCTGTAGCCAAAGCATCAGCATTTAGTGCGGTACTATCTAATACAGTTACCGAAACAAGTTTATGTTTTATGGGTTTGCCAGTTACTGGATCGATAGTATGTGAGTAGCGCACACCATTTTCCTCAAAGTAATTTTTATAATCCCCCGATGTAGCCATAGCCATATTTTTTAGCTGAATAATTCGTTTTACTTGTTTATCACGCACATTTGGGTTTTCAATTCCTATTTGCCATATCATTTTGTCATTATTTATACCATTAGCTAAAAGTTCACCACCAATTTCTATCAAATAGTTTTCAAGATTCTTCTTTTCTAAATGACGGGCGATTTTATCTACCGCAAACCCTTTAGCAATACCAGATAAATCTAAGTATAAATCAGGGACTAATTTTGAAATTTTTTTCTGTGACTTATTAAGTAAGATTTTCCTATATCCTATATCCTTTTTTACTAACTCAATACTTTCAGTAGATGGTATTTTATTTTCTGATTTATTGGGGCCAAACCCCCAAAGATTAACTAATGGCCCAATAGTTATATCAAAGGCACCATTTGTTTTTTTGCTGATATTGTTAGCATGTTCAATAACAGTGAAAAGATCATCAGATAGTGTATGCCAGCCTAAAGATTTAGAATAATTTATTTTAGATAATTCAGATTTTTCGATATAGGTTGACATTGATTGGTTGATTTCAGATAGAATTTTCTCTATATCGTTACGCATATTTTTTTTATTAACAGTTTTATTATCATTTTTGATTTTTACTGAATAGGTCGTGCCCATAGTTAATCCACTAATAAGCAACATATCATTTCCATTATGATTACAGGCGTAAGTAGCNGCAATTAAGAGCGCAATTAATACAATAGTCCGCATAATTTGTAACTTTTTTTGTGTTTAATAATAATTAAGTTATATAATATATTCATATTATCTGGGTTGTGTAAAGTTGACACATACTAATACTAACAAGAATAAACAAACCTCGCCTTCAGAAGAAAGTATCATCTCTTATCTCTGTGAAAATACTAATTTTCTTATTGAGAACCGTTCATTATTAAAAGAAATAATGATACCTCATTTATTAGAAAGCAACATGTCGTCATTAATAGAGCGCCAAGTTGAAATATTACGTGAAGAAAATAGTGAGCTTGAAAATAATTTTGAAAAATATAAAAACACATCTATGCAAAAAAGTATTTTAAGAAAAAATATTTTTAATTTTTTTCTCGAGTCTTATAGCGTAGAAAATGTTACGGAATATACTAAATTAGTACATTTATTTTTCGATAGATATTTTGATGCTTCTTACATAAGGATGTATATTTTCGACAATAAAATGCAATATAAAAAGAGAAACNTTAGTATTGAAAGGAAAGATTCAAAATTACGTTTTATGTTTACGGAAATATTCAGTAGAAGTAAACCGTTGTGCAGTAGTTTACAAACCGAGCAGCTACAGATGTTGTTTGATACTGATGCCGAGAAAATACAATCTAATTTATTGATACCAGTCGAGCATAGTGGTTTTGAATGTTTACTTGCATTAGGAAGTAATAAAAATAGTCAATTTGGTATTGGAGATGACTTAGATCTCTTAGTTTTTGTAAGTAAATTAGCGGTATTTAAGCTGAAAAATTTATTGATTGATTAATAAAAGCCTTTTTTTATTTCTATGTATGCGATTGTCGAACACCATATAATTTTGCATAAAGACCATCTTGTGTAAGTAATTCGTGGTGTGTTCCTTGTTCACCAATTTTACCGGATTCAAATACATAGACGCGATTGGCTTGTTTAATTGCGCTTAGTCGATGAGCGACAATAATAGTTGTCTTATTGTCAAGAAAGTCAGAAAGTGCTGTATGAAGATGATATTCCGTTTCTGCATCCAGAGCAGAAGTTGCTTCATCTAAGATAACAACACTCGGTTTACTCAGAATCATTCTGGCAATAGCAAGGCGTTGACGTTGACCTCCAGATAATCTTATTCCCTGACGTCCTACAATTGCATTGAGCTTATCAGGAAGTTGTTCAACAGTATCTTTCAATTGCGCAATCTCAAGCGCACACCACAGTTCATCATCTTTGATATCACGGCCCAGCGTTAAATTTGTTCTTACGCTATCATTAAAAAGAGCTGGGTTTTGCAGGACAGTTGCCACATGTTCGCGCACAATATCAAGACCTATATTTGTTACTGGCACACCATCGTAAAAAACATTGCCGCTTTTAGCTGGATAGAGNCCAATTAATACTTGCACTAATGTTGATTTTCCGCCACCGCTTGCCCCCACTAATGCAACTTTTTCNCCCTCTTTAATTTCAAGTTCAATACCATTTAAAACATCTGGATTATCGCCATATGCAAAACGCAAATCAGCAATGTTAATAGCAACNGTTTTTTTATTTATAAATGGATTGACAGTGTGNGGATAATTCGGCTCTAATTGAAGTGTTAATAAATTATTAATTCGGCTTAGAGCGGCATTTGCATTGTAAAAGGCATACTGTATATTGAGCACTTCCTGTACTGGCCCCATCATGAACCAGAGATAACCAAATACCGCGAACATTTGCCCAATTGATAGGCCTGAAAAAACNACCATAAGCATTGATACAGCTCTAAAAATATCAAAACCAAATAAAAATACAACAAAGCTTAGACGATTTGCAGCATCACTTTTCCATTCAAAATTTATTCCATGCTCTCTTACACTCTGCGCATGTTCGATTACTCTTTTAAAATAATGTTTTTCTCTATTACTTGCACGTATTTGATGAATAGAGTCAAGTGTTTCAGTTAATGATTGTTGAAATATCGAAAATGCAGAATTCTCTTTTTTCTTTAATTCTTTAACGCGACTACCAAGTATTTTAGTGAAATAGATTACAATTGGATTAGCAAAGAGTATTAATAAGGCAATTTGCCAATGCATTATAAGTAAAATNATTGCAACGCCAATAATTGTCAAAACTGCTATCAAGAGTTTACTAACAGTTGTCCCAATAAACTCATCAACTGTTGAGAGGTCGGTTACAAAATATGAAGTGACGGTGCCGCTACCTAATGTTTCATATTCTGTCATAGAGACTCTATTCAGTTTCAATAGTAGAGACCTACGCATTTGAAAAATTAGATCTTTTGAGATTATAGTAAATTGTCTTGTTTGAAAAACACTAAGGACTAATGAAGTTATACGCAGAAAGAGTGTAAGTATTAAAATAATTAAAATATAAAGCAAAGGTCCGTGCCATGATAAAGGGGTGAATCCATTAATTGTTTGCACAACAACACCAGGACTATCTAGTAGTACTTCATCAACCAGCAATGGCATTAGTAATGGTACAGGAATACTTGCAATTGTCGCTATAATTGCAATTAGGTTTGCTAATAAAAGCTGTTTCTTATGTTTTTTTATTACCGAAAAAATATATTCCCAATCATATGTTGTTTTATTTACATTAAAATCAGGATCTTTTTCGTAAAGTACTTTTTTATTTATAATTGTCGACATTGTTGATTACTTTATTATTTATAATTATCATTTATATTTTACACTAATAGAATTTTTTGAATTACTTTATTTGAAATTTTTATTTTTTTTTATAGAGATACAAAATATCATAATATCGTTTCACTCTTCTTACGAATTCAATCGATTCATGACCTCTAGCATATCCATGCTTTGTTTTTTTGTACCATTTTTTCTGACTAAGCTTCGGGAGATGTTTTTTAACATCAGTCCAATTATTTGGGCTATCTCCTTGTAATTTAGTGATATTACGGGCATCTTCTACATGCCCCAACCCAATATTATATGCAGCTAGGGTGAACCACAAACGATCAGGTTCCTTAATATTACTATCAAATGACTCATATAATATTTTTAAGTATTTTGCTCCGCCATGAATGCTTTGTTCAGCATTGAGTCGATTTTTTATACCAACTCTTTTAGCCGTATCTAGTGTTAACATCATCATNCCTCTTACACCCGTGGGCGACNGTGCTTTTCTATCCCAATGAGATTCTTGATAGCTTACAGCTGCTAAAATACGTATATCTATACCACTATGCTTTGCAGCTTTTTTAAAATATTTTTCATACTTTGGTAATTTTTTGTCAATACGCTTTAAATAGTAGCGTATATCAACATAATCAAATCCAAGTAGATGTTCATTATAGGCCAGATGAATTTTTTGTATTTTACCATCTCTTTTATACTCATTAAAAAACGAATTAATCGAATACAAAAAAGACGAGTCATTATTAATAAGCCACCGAGAAGGATATTTGACTGGTAAAACGAAAATTTTCTTAGTTTCGGGGAATAAGTACTGATAATAAGTATAAATATCTGAGCTGACTATACTAATTTTAGTTTTATCCTTATTAATTTTTTCTAATATTTTTCTAATAGAGATATTTTTAAACTCATTCCACTGTAGTGACGAGTAATCTTTTTTTATTTTTTGCAGAACAAGCGAAGCGTTGCTGTCTTTACCTACGATCAATGTATCAGGTCTGATTTTTTCAATTGATGTGGGCAATTTATTATTTTCTCGACTACCAATTACATACCATTCATTATTATTATAGGTAATAGCACTCAGAATATTTTTGTTAACAAATTTTGGTGAACTACTTGTAATTCCTATATCAGCTTTATTTTTATTTAACAATGAAAAAATATCTTTTGAAGTTTTAGTTGTAATAATCTCTAGGTCAACACCAATTGATGTAGCATAATGAGAAGCTAATTCAAAATCATAACCCCTTCCTTTATTTTTATCAGGGAAGTAGTGCGGTGGATTTTCAACTAATGCAATACGAATTTTCTCTTTTAATTTTATTTCTTCAAGTTTTGATGATTCATCTGAACATCCGCATATANNTATCAGGATGAAGAAGAAAAAGAGATAATTTATAATAAATAATAATTTATTATGAGGCAGTGTCATTTTAAATAATTTAATTAATTAATTAATAGAATAATTATAATACCATAGAGTATAATAAGTATATTATGAAGCATATTTCACAGGCAATTTCATTTTTATATCTAATTTTAATTTTTAACGCTAGTTATGGTGAATCTTTGCCTATAGAAAATTACGATGAAATTTCGGAAAATATTTTTTGGAATGATCTTTATCCCGGCGGAGGGTGGTCGCTTTATTGTGGGTATCGTTTTGAAAATTCTCTTGGTATAAATGAAGACCATTTGTTTGTGATAGAACATATTTATCCTATTAATCGAATGTTAAGATTTCTTAACTGTGAGAGCCGACGTCAGTGTAGACTTAAGAAAAATTCAAAATTTATTCGCATGGAAGCCGACATGCAAAACCTCTATCCTGTATGGCAGGATGCGAGCGTTGCTCGACGTAATAAAACCTATGGAATGATAGAAGGTGAAAATTGGCGTTTTGAGAATTGTGATTTTGAACGTAGTTTAAAAGCTATTGAACCCAGGCCACTAGCGCGGGGAAACATCTCGCGTTCAATTTTTTATATGCATACTCAATATGGTCTACCGATTGATAAAAACATGATTGATCAACTTAAACTTTGGAATAAGGAGGACTTGCCTAGTAAACAGGAAAAATCACGTAATGACCGCATTGAGGAAATACAGGGAACCCGCAATCCTTATATTGATGACCCAACTCTAGTTGATTCTATTTAAGGGGATTATTTTAGGTTTGGCTAATATAATCTGCACCTGAGATGGATAGTAATTTCAGCCAATTGATAGAAGCTGGCGCTACAATTGTTACACCGACTAAAAGGTTAAGTCGACATCTTTCCTATCAATATGCGCAGGAGAAGATAAAGAAAAAAACTTCATGGATAACGCCAGACTTTTTACCATGGGAGGGCTGGTGTAAAAATATCTTTGATAAACTTTTATTTTCAACCAACGAACCCCGGATACTGCTTAATTCTTTCCAGCAGCAATGGTTATGGGAGAAAATAATTAGAAACTCAAAATATAGTAATCGCCTATTACGTATTGACAAAACTTCAAAATCATCNATCAATTGCTATAAGTTATGTAAAGAATGGGGCATTCCTATTTTTCCTGAAGATATTGATTTAACGGAAGATGCAAATGCTTTCAAAGAATGGGTATCTATGTATGAGGGGGAAAAAAATAATAACTGCTGGTTAGATGATGCATGTTTACCCGATTATATTATTTCTCATTTTGATAATATTACTTTCCGTTCGAAAAAAATAACTTTTTATGGTTTTGATCAATTAACAAAACAACAATCAAAAATTAAAGAACTGTTAATTGATTTAAATATGTATATTGATCTTCCTATTCTTAAAGATCGTCACCAAACAATAGCATTTAGCAGTCAAAATGATTTAGATTCAGAAATTCATGCAGCTGCTTGCTGGGCAAAGGAAAAAATAAAAGAAAATAATAATGTAACGATTGGTATTATTTTTAGTAATATTAATAAAATACGGGGAAAGTTAGAATACGGGTTTAGTTCTGTATTAACACCGGAAAAATTCACTAAACCCGAGGTAACATTTCTAAAACCCTATTCAATCTCAATGGGAAAGCCCTTATCAACCTATCCACTAATACATATTGCTATTAATTTACTTTCACTTGGGGCTTCTAAAGTTCCAATGAGTAACTTATCTGAGTTATTGAACTCACCCTTTGTTGATGTAGATAGAGGTCCAATACTCGACGCTAAACTCAGAAAGATTGGTGAAACTAAATTTACTTTATCGCGCATAGTTTCAACTAGCAAAGGGGAGTGTCAAGAATTTATTACATTGTTAANAAAATTTAACCAATTATTCCAAAGTCAGGCAAATAATAAGATGAAATTCTCTCAGTGGGTCACAAATTTTACTGACTGGCTCGCAATCTTCGAATGGCCTAAAGGAAAATTAAGTAGCGAAGAACATCAAACACTAGATAAATGGAACGATGTATTAAGTGATTTTGGTAGTCTTGCTGAACTTGACGAACCTGTCGGTTTAAATATAGCGCTTTTTCGACTAAAAAAAATACTGGATGAGACTTTTTTTCAGCCTGAAATTCCCTATGAAACACCAATTCAGATTTTAGGCATGTCAGGTGTTACGGGCGCGCAGTTTGATTATCTATGGGTTACAAATGCACGTGATGATAGTTGGGCGCAATCAGGTACTTACTGTGGTTTTATTCCTTATGGTTGCCATAAGACCATTCCAGGCACGACTCCCGAAGTACGACTTAAAATGGCCGCGGATATTACCGATAAATTAGTTAGATCTGCAGAAAACTTAGTATTTAGCTACATAAAAAAAGAAGGCGATGAAGATCGTGAAAGACTGAGCCCTTTGATTAAAAAAAGATACATGCCAGAAGAATATAATGAAGTACCTCAAGATGATTATAGAAGAAAAATATTTAATCCAGATGCAATGGAGGAAATCGAAGATTTTTATGCACCAGCGATCAAAAGTAATCAAAAAATTTCTGCCAACAGTTCACTACTTGATGATCAATCAGCTTGTCCGTTCAGGGCATTTGCAAAGCACCGATTACATGCCCGTATTTTTGAGGACCCAGATGACATATTAGATGCTGCTGGCCGAGGTCAACTTATTCATCTTGCTCTGGAATACCTTTGGCGAGAGCTTAAGACATCAGATAATTTACAATCACTTTCTCCAACGAAATTGGATGATATAGTTTGTGCTGTTGTATCAGAGGCGATTGATTATTATAAGTCGAGAAAACCAGAAACATATAAAGAGTGGTTTATTAGTTTAGAACGGCGCAGATTGCAGGGCTTATTAAAAGAGTGGCTAAAAATTGAATTAAGTAGATCAAAATTTAAAGTTCTCGAAAAGGAAGAAAAAAAGATAGTTGTCTTTCGTGGGATTGAATTTCATTTACGTGTAGACCGTATTGATAAGTTAGCCGACGATTCTTATCTAATCATAGATTATAAAACTGGCGCAGCAACGAAAAAAAACTGGGCAAAAGACAGACCAAAAGAACCCCAATTGCCTTTATATGCAATTACATCTGAATACCCTTTAAATGGACTAGTTTTTGCATCTTTAAAATCTGGAGAACTTGGGTTTGACGGATATATTGATGCTCCTGATATTTTTCTTGAAGCACCAAAAACAGAGGTTTCTGTTATGGAAGAACGATTAGACAATTGGAATAGTATTTTAGGAAATTTAGCAAGCGAATTTATTAAAGGTCATGCCGTTGTAGATCCACGCGAAAGTAGCGTATGCAGATATTGTCATCTAGATAGCTTCTGCCGTATTAAGGAGCGAAAGTATGAAAAATAAAATAGCCAAAGATAAAAAGGCAAGAGAGAAAGCNGTCGAATCGGATAAATCATTCATTGTAAAAGCACCTGCGGGTTCAGGGAAAACTGATTTATTGATTGCCCGTTATTTGAAACTACTTTATTTAGTTGATTCACCCGAGGAGATTATTGCAGTTACTTTCACCAACAAAGCAACCAATGAAATGCGCAGAAAAATTTTAAATATATTGGATAATGCGCGTTTAAAAAAGAGGCCGGAAAATGAACATGAGAAATATTTGATTAGTTTAGCCAATGATGTTTTNGAACGAGACAAAGAAAAAAAATGGTGTCTTGATGATTCTCCAGACCGGTTGCGTGTACAAACCATCGATGGNCTATGCTCTTTTTTAACTCGAAGAATGCCAATATTAGCAAATTTTGGCACACAACCAGATGTCACAAATGATGCTAAACCCCTGTATGAGCAAGCTATTACTGGAACATTAAATTCATTAGATAGGGATAAAAAGCTTTTTAATTCGGTTAATAAAATAATTTTACATAATGGAAATGATATACCAAAGCTTAGAAAGTCAATGATCAATATGTTAGAAACACGTGACTTATGGCTAGATCTGATCTGTAAAAAATTTACAAAGAAAGAAATGCAACAAGAGTTAAAAGATATAATAAAAGAAGAATTAGAAATTTTAGCAGAGATCTTTTCTGAGGAATGTAAACAAGAGATAGTTAAATTATTAGAAATACCAAAGTTTCCAGACTGCGATATAAATAATTTAGGTATTTGGCATGNCATTAGCACATTACTTTTAACGCAGAGTGGGACATGGCGTAAAAGTTCTAACGTAAAAAAACTAATTGAGAAATTAAATCAAAATGATTCACCAAGAGAAAGGCTTCATAAAATTTCGGATTTACCTTATTCAGCTGAGTCTTTGGAAGAGGGTTGGGATCTTGTTGANCCGGCTAAAGAGTTACTCAAGATAACTACTGGCCAACTAGAAATAACTTTTTCAGAGCGTAACTCAATAGATTTTACTGGCGTATCTCAACATGCAGTGAATGCACTTGGTGACGATGAAAATCCGACAGACATTGCGTTGAGCCTTGATTATCAAATTAAACATCTTTTAGTTGATGAGGTTCAGGATGTATCTGATTCACAATATCAATTATTGCATCGTTTGACGCGTGAATGGTCAGCTAATGACGGTCGAACTTTATTTCTGGTCGGTGATCCCCAACAGGCAATTTACGGATTTCGTGGCGCGGAGGTCAGATTTTTTCTTAAAGTTTTTGATGATGANCGGCTAGGCAANATTCCTGTTGAACCGTTAACNCTCTATCAAAATTTCAGAGCGAGTGGNCATCTTGTTGANTGGGTTAANGATAAATTTNCTCAAATTTTTCCAGTAGAAAATCAAAGAGAGGGAGCTGTTTCATTTTCTGATTCGGTTGCAACGAAAATAGAAACTAACATTTCTGATATAAATTATTGTTGTGTATATGATGATCTGGAAGAAGCTGAAGAAATTATTAAAATAATTAAAACAATAAAAGAAACCAAATCAAAAAAAGGGGAAACAATTGCTATTCTTGTACGCAACCGTTCTCATATAGCCAAGATACTCCCCGTTATCAAGAGGGAAAAGATTCCTTTTAATGCGGTTGATATTTTTGAACTTAATGACCAGCCTATTATCCAGGATTTGCTTGCTTTAACACGAGCTTTTCTTTTTCATGCCGATCGCACTGCTTGGTTGGCATGTTTGCGTGCGCCATGGTGTGGTCTGAGGATAAAGTCATTATGTATTTTGTGTGAAGAAAATAAAAAGGACACAGTCTGGCAGTGCGTTAGTAATAAAAAAATAGTTGATAAGTTACAAAAAGACGAAAAGGAGCGATTGGAAAATTTCAAAATAAATATGCAGGTAACACTAACACAACATGGTATGCCCATAAGAGATAAAATTGAAGCGCTCTGGTATCGATTGGGAGGGCCCGCAACACTAAAAGATGAAAATGAATTTGAGTATGTAAAAGATTATTTTTCACTACTCGATGAAGTTACTAAGGGAGGTACGATTACTGATTTTCAGGAATTAAAAAGACGTATTGGTAAGTTGAATATTTCAGACATATCTAATGAATCAAATCCAGTAGAAATTATGACAATGCATAAAGCTAAAGGGCTCGAGTTTGATCATGTTATTCTGCCTGGCTTAAACCGGCGGCCAGGCGGTTTATCTGAGTCTCCCTTATTAGCTACGTTTCCTGATTGTAAAGTAGTAGCTGTGAAGCCAAAGCCAGGAGAGGAAAAACAATCAATATATAATTTTATCCGTGCATTCAATAAAAGCACTGAACGCAATGAGGAGAGAAGAATGCTTTATGTTGCTGTAACTCGCGCAAAACAAACAATACATTTTCTTGCTGGTAGCTTGCAAAAACCAGAGCCTTACAAAAGTTCGTCATTATCATATCTTTGGCCGGGTGTTGAAAATGATTTTGAAAAGCAAATTCGAAAAGATAAAGTTCGTAAAAACGATGATAAAATCCTAGAGCAGAAAACGATACGTTTACCAAGTGAATGGTCATTACCCGTCGATATTCAAGCAGAACCTCTTTGGACACCGCCAATAGAAAATAAAACTGAGGATGATCTCAAATTTAATGAGTTTAAGTGGGCAGGGAAGACCATTAAAATTGTTGGTATTGTGGTACATCGTACGATCCAACAAATCGCCGAGGATGGTATTAATAAATGGACGATGAAGCGGCTGAAGTCGGAGGAAGATAATTTTAAAAAATTACTCCATCAATACGGTGTGCCGCTAGATGAAAGAGAGAAGGCGATAAACTATATCTTTAATGCGCTAACAAATTTATTAAGCGATGAGTGTGGTCAGTGGATACTCTCTAATAAACATGATGGACAACATAATGAGTATCCTGTCAGCGGGGTGGTCAATAACAGACTCATTAAAAGGGTGATAGACAGGACTTTTCTCGATAAAGATAAGGTGCGTTGGATTATCGATTACAAAACAAGCCCTCATGAAGGTACTGACCTTGATGATTTTCTTGATGAACAACGTAAAAAATATGAACCACAACTTGAGGAATATGCTGCATTAATGAGAGGGTTCGGGGAAAAGAATATAAAACTTGGCTTATATTTTCCGTTATCAAAAGGTTGGCGTGAATGGGAGTATCGAAAATAAATATAAATATAAATATAAATGTGAAACGTTGTTATTGAAACTTAATTTGCCGCGGTGTTACTCGATGCTAAACCCTTGACTGCGTCATTTACTGCATTTCCATAGGCGGTTCCTAAATCAGAGTAGTCCTCATCATCCATAATTGCCATATATCCAATAGCATACCCCGATTTTAATAAACCCATGCCATCTTGACTTCCATCTCCCATCATCATTTCCATTGTCGATCTTTTTTTATCGCCAACAATTTGATCATATGGCCCCCAAAGCATAGGCGATGCAAATGGGCCTGCGCCATCCAGAACATCTAACACGATTACACCATCATCTGAATGAAAACCTAAGCCTATAAAACCATCTTTACCTTCGTAATAGCTAAATTTCCCCCCGCTGGGAAAAGTATACTGGTATCTGTAAATTGAGCGACCAACATAATCTGGCGGCATTTTTATTCCTCTTGTGCTGATCCTTTTTTTCTTTCCTTTTGATTTTGTTTCTTCGGCCACTGCAAGTATTGATTTTTTCACCCCATAAGGATTGGTGATAAAACGTTTACCATCTTGTTGTGTATATGCTCTATCGCCTTTTTCTATTTTTCCTTCAACTTCAATTTCTTCCATTTCTTTTACATCTCCTTTTTGGCCAGCTACATCTAAAGAATATGCATAAGAAAAAAAATACACGCCACTAAACAAGCAAAGCAATTTAGTCGCGCTAATTAGATTATTTTTATAACACATTGTTCTAATGGTTTTTTTAGTTAGATTACAAGTATCTGGTCATTTTAACTTAGTTTTTAAAGAATAAAAAAGAGGTAATTTGACATTTTTAATGGTGGAGGCGGCGGGAATCGAACCCGCGTCCGCAAATCCTCTACCGTCGGTTCTACATGCTTAGCCGATTCTATTTATTTAACTTTCAGCTACCCGAATGGCAGGAAAAACAGAAAGCGATTTCGAAAAAATTTAACGAATCCACCTCGAACAAGCTTCAACGCGATCTTGTGTGAGTCGACGCCTAGGTCTGAGTGCACAAGCACAGCATCAGTTAGACGGCACTATGACTGGTTATTAAGCAGCTAGTGCGTAGTTGTCTTCGTTGGCAACTATAAAGTTTGCAGTTGTATTTACGAGGTAGTCTGCGCCTCGGCATGCCCCTTGGGCTTCATATCCACGTCGAAACCTGTACGCCCCCAAAGAGAAATCCTTGTTTAATGGCTAGGGATTATAGCCGAATAGGTATAATTAAACATCGATACACCATAAATACTAGTGCTATGGGACTAGAATATTTTATGAAAAGTTCAACGATAACAAAGATAATGGGATATTAATGTCTGACTAACCGCGCTTTTTGTCTCTGCCAATCTCTTTTTTTCTCAGTTTCCCGTTTATCATGCATTTTTTTCCCGCGAGCAACACCGATTTCCAGCTTTACATGACCATTTTTCCAGTACAAAGCAGTGGGAACTAAAGCGAAACCTTTCCGCTCAACGGCTCCAATAATTTTGTTAAGCTCAACACGATGAAGTAGTAACTTTCGGTTTCTCTGTTTTTCGCTTATATATGTAGAAGATGATGATAGGGGTGTAATAAGTGCACCAAACAAATATGCCTCACCATCTTTCAGTAGTATATAACTATCAATGATTTCAACTTTCCCGGCGCGTAGACTTTTCACTTCCCATCCCTGTAGCGAAATTCCTGCTTCAAATCGTTCGTCGACAAAGTAATCGCGGCGTACTTTCTTATTTAGTACAATCGTTTTTCCACCACTAGATTGCTTTTTCCCACTCATTCCTGCTAGCCTGAATTTAGATACCCCGAATTATAACAGGTGTTCTATCCATAAGGATGCAGGTAATTTAAAATAGGACAGCATAATGACATCTACTCGAACATCCATTCATGGCCAGTGGTCCTCACGTTGGGTTTTTATTTTAGCCGCAACGGGTTCAGCTGTTGGTCTTGGCAATATCTGGCGGTTTCCTTATTTAACGGGTGAGAACGGAGGTGGCGCCTTTGTCCTCGTTTATTTGTTTTGTGTCGTTATGATGGGGATTCCCATAATGATGGCGGAGATTCTATTAGGTCGACGTGGAAGAAAAAATCCCATTAACACAATGCATACTTTAGCAATTGAGGAGGGATTAAGTCCAAACTGGCGTTTACTTGGATGGCTCGGTGTCATAGCCGGTTTTATAATTTTATCTTATTACAGTGTTATCGCAGGCTGGACAATTGCTTTTATTTTTAAAACTGGCATGGGTGATTTTGTTGGTTCAAACGCAGATCAAACAACAGCAATTTTTAGCGAACTAATTTCTAATCCAAAAATATTATTGTTTTGGCATACCTTTTTTATGTTTCTAACAATTTATATTGTTTCACGAGGAGTTAAAAGTGGGCTGGAACAGGCCGTCAAATTTTTAATGCCTGCTTTATTTATTTTGCTTTTAGTTATGGTCGGTTATGCAATGAGTACCGAACGATTTTTAGATGGACTTAAATATCTTTTTGTTCCAGATTTTGGTGTTTTAGCAAATAAGAATCTTTTTTCCGATGTCTTTTTGCCAGCACTAGGCCAGGCTTTTTTTAGTCTGAGTATAGGTATGGGAGCAATAATGATTTATGGTTCTTATTTATCCAAAGATTCTTCAATTACTTTTAACAGTTTTGTTATTGCATTAGCCGATACTGGCGTTGCTATTCTTGCAGGAATTGCAATTTTTCCAATTGTATTTACTTATGGACTTGAACCATCTGGTGGGCCGGGACTTATTTTCGTCTCGCTACCAATTGCATTTGGTCAAATGCCATTAGGCACATTTTTTGGCTGCCTATTTTTTATACTATTAATGTTTGCTGCATGGACTTCTTCTATTTCATTACTTGAACCAGCAGTAACTTGGATGGTTGAAAATAGAAAAATGACACGCTACAGAGCTGCCTATATAGCAGGATTTATTGCTTGGCTTCTTGGGCTGTTAACAGTCTTATCTTTTAATCATTGGGCATTTAAATTTAGTTTTGCAGGCAAGACTTATGAAAATGGTCTATTTGATATTTTTGATGTCCTCACCGCTAATATTATGCTGCCTTTAGGCGGAGTTTTAATTGCTATATTCACATCTTGGCTGATGTCGCGGTCATCAACGATTGATGAGTTAGGGCTTAGTGATAGCATTGCTTATAAAATCTGGCGTTTTATAATTCGCTATGTTGCTCCACTAGGGGTAGTTGTTATATTTTTTAATGCAATTGGATTATTTTCTTAAAATAATTAATTTTTTTTAGTGACCAGAATAAATAAAAAAGCTGTTGTTAAGTATAGTGCAAATCAGATGTATGCTTTAGTTAACAATATTGAGGCTTACCCTGACTTTCTTCCATGGTGTACAGGAGCAAGTATTACAAGTCGCGATAGTGACACATTAATAGCAGTTGTATCAATTTCTATTAGCAGAATAAAAAAAGTATTTATAACTCAAAATACAATGCAACAAGACTCATCAATTAGCATGAAGCTCATAAAAGGACCTTTTAAAAAGTTGAATGGCGAATGGAAATTTCAAAATAATTCTGAAGGCGGATCAATTGTTTCTTTAAATATGGAGTTTGAGTTTAAAAACAAATTGTTAAAATATGCTTTTGGATCGGCTTTTTTGGTAATAACGGATTCATTAGTTGATGCTTTTGTTGAAAGGGCAAAGATTATTTACAAATAAATTAAGAATACTATTCCTCATCTAAAGGGTTAATTTTATCTAGTAAACGACCAAAAAACCCTTTTTCCTCTTCATCAGATTTCGGAACAGATATTGCATTTTCTTCTGTGATTATTTCGTCTTTTCGTTTAGAAATATTTGATACTTCAATGTCACCCGAAATATATGCGAGTTTATTATCCTCAAAATGAAGTGTTATGTGACGTTGCTCTCTAACTTTTCCGCCTTCTTGAAAGCTATAAATATATTCCCAACGTTCATTATGAAACGGATCAACTATAACAGGTGTNCCCATAATGAATTTAACTCGTTTTTTGTCCATCCCAGGTTCTAATTTATTGAGCATTTCCTGATTTATAACATTTCCTTGCTGTATATCGATTTTATAAAGCAGTGGCGCATTAAAACCCCCATCGTGGCTACGACTACAGCCACACAGAAGACATAGGAAAAAAGCTATGAGAATGAATTTCATTATGTTTAAATTCGAGAATCGATGATAGTTTTAGTCATATAAACGGGAAGAATAGCGTTTACTATCGAATTCCTCAACGACATTTACTATAATTCGGAATATATTAATACTAGGTTTTTTTACGAATCAAAGTTATTAGACTAATTACAACCATTTGAATTTTTTATAAGGAGATTTTGATGGAAGCAACAGATTTAAAAAAGGCTGGTCTCAAGGCAACTTTACCTAGAATTCGAATTCTTGAAATTCTTGAAGAGTCTGCAGGTAGACATCTGAGTGCTGAAGATGTCTACAAAATTTTATTAGAACATGGCGAAGAAGTTGGTCTCGCGACTGTTTACAGNGTTTTAACACAATTTGAATCTGCTGGATTAGTGATACGACACAATTTTGATTCTGGCCATTCTGTATTCGAACTAGACAGTGGNACTCATCATGATCATATGGTTCATTTAGATACTGGTGAAATTATTGAATTTCAAAATGAAGAAATTGAAGAGNTNCAAAGAAAGATAGCAAGGAAACATGGTTTTGATCTTATAGAACACAGCTTGGTTCTTTATGTCAAACCAAAAAAATAAATTCGTTTATCCCAATTTATTATTTGAGTGCTAGCATTTTTTCTGCATTTGCAAGACTTTCAGTCGTTACTTCCATTCCAGCTAGCATTCTCGCAATTTCATTAATTCGTTCTTTTTTATTTAAATTGCTTACTTCAGTAAATGTTTCACCATCTTTCGTATTTTTAGTTACTTGCAAATGTTGGTTACCGCAAGAAGCAACTTGCGGAAGATGAGTCACACAAAATATTTGACTATTTGCAGCTAGAGTGTTCAGAAGTTTACCAACAATTTCAGCAACACTGCCACCTATGCCCGCATCAACTTCATCAAAAATCATTGTAGGTGCATTATTATCTTTTGAACTTATTATCTGAATGGCTAAACTCAAGCGGGATAATTCCCCTCCTGAAGCGACTTTTGTAATCGGTCTTAGTGGTTGCCCGGGGTTTGTTGAGACCATGAATGTAATATCATCCATTCCAAATTTATGAGGGTCCTTACTATTTATCGCTTCAACTTTTATTTCTAATTTTCCAGTTATACTGAGTTCATGTATTTTTTTTGTTATTTCATTAGAAAAAATCTTCGNNGTTTTTATCCTTTTACTTCTTAAATCATCAGCGATCATGAAATACTTAGTTGTTAGTTCTTTTTGTTTTAGTTTTAGCTCCTCTTGTTCTTCAGAGCTATTCTCAAGGTCATTTAGTTGTGCTATTAGTGAATTTAAATGGTCTGGTAATTCCTCAGGTCTTTTTTTGTATTTTCGGGCTATTTCATTAAGTTTATCTAAACGATTTTCTAGTTGAGTAAGTTGTTTTGTGTCTGTATTAAATTTACCTAAATAGTCTTTAATTTCAGCAATTGCCTCATCAATCTGGATCAGTGCTGCATCGAGTAGCTTGGGTATATTGTCGAGTGAATTATCGACTGAGCAGAGATCGTTAATTTTATTTTGATGCTTTGAGAGCCTTGTATTTATATTAGAATCAGATTCAGACAGCTCATTTAATACTTCGTGACATGTTTCTAGAATATGTTGTGAATTCGATTGCTTTTTATATTCTTCTGAAAGTTTGGCATATTCCGATTTTTCGATAGCTAGTTTCTTCAATTCTTCAATTTGATACTTCAGTAGAGTTATAGTTGCTTCAAAATCATCATTCTCACCTAACATTATTATTTTATTATTAATATCCGCTAACTCTTGGTATGTGGTTATTATCTCGTTTAGAGTGGCGTCATATTGACCAAATTGGTCGAGCAATTCGCGTTGTTTTTTCGGTTTTGATAGCGATTGGTGTGCATGCTGACCATGTATTTCTATGAGATACTCACCTATATCACGCAGAGTTTGTATAGGTATTGGTACATCATTTATATATGCGCGGGAACGACCGTCTTTTCTAATTACTCTCCTTATAAATAGCTCATCATTGTTGNGTTCAATTTCTAAACTGCTTAGTTTTTCTCTTATTGCAATATTATTTTTTATCGAAAAGATGGCAGTAATATCTGTTTTTTCTGAGCCACCTCTGATTACACTTGTATCAGCGCGATCACCGAGTATTAATCCTAAGGCACCGAGTAGAATCGATTTCCCCGCACCTGTTTCACCTGTTAAAACAGTCATNCCGTTTTCAAAATCAAGGCACAGTTTATTTATAATGGCTAGATCATTAATAATTAGTTGAGCTAGCAATCTTTACGTACTCCAGTTTAATTTTTCACGAAGAATATGAAATTGATCATGTTCAGGCGGATGTATTAATTTAATACTTTTATTTTTTTTACTAACTTTGACTCGGTCATTGGAGGCAAGCTCCAGTTTGACCTCTCCGTCAATTGCAAGCCTCGCATTATCCGACTCTCTTGTAGTAACAACAACCTCAACGGAACTATCACCATCAATCACAATGGGGCGATTTGTAAGTGAATGAGGGCAAATAGGAACTAACAGTAATGCATCAAGTTCAGGCTGAACTACTGGTCCACCACCTGCCAGCGCATAAGCAGTTGAACCTGTTGGTGATGAAACAATCATTCCGTCAGAACGATGCGTGTGCACAAAAGTGCCATTGATATAAGTTTTGAGTTCGAGTAAATGTGCAATATTCCATTTTTGAATAACGATATCATTCAATGCATAATCTTCATAAATACATTTATCATTTCTTAATACTTGTCCGTTTAACAAGAAACGTATGTCTTCAACATAATTTCCATTCATGATGTCATCTAAATTTTTAGAAATATTATCAGCAGGTATATCTGCTAGAAAGCCAACATGACCCAGGTTTATTCCAAGCAATGGGACATTAAAATCACAAAGGGCATGTGATGCTCGTAGCATTGTTCCATCTCCGCCAATAGCTATGACAAGATCGCATTGATTACCCAGTTCACTAGCATCAAAAATTTCACAATTATCAATATTTACCAATTTGGCGCAGTTCTTATCTAGAATGATNTGTAGTTTGTGTGCATGAAGGTAGCTAAGCAATTCTTTTAGCGTAGTTTTAACTGCTTCAACACCGGGAGTTGCGATAAGCCCGATTTTATTAAACATAATTTATTTATTTTCCTTTGTNGATTTAATGCCAAACATAACATGCTAAGCCGTCATGACCAATCATTCTTTGAACCCATTGTTTATTTTTTTATATATTTTACAATTAGTTATGATATTTCGCACTCTGAACTGGAGAGTGCTGAATTTTCAGTCATAATCTGGCATAGTGATTAAATATTATGGTAACAAAAGCAAATTCTTCACAATTATCAGAACGTAGCCTTTATTTATTTAAGGTGTTAGTAGAACATTTTATTCAAGATGGGGCACCTGTTGGTTCACGCACACTCGCTAAAGATTCATCATTAAACTTAAGTCCCGCAACGATTCGAAATGTCATGGCAGATCTCGAAGATTTTGGTNTATTAGATTCACCACATACATCCTCAGGGCGAGTTCCAACTGCAAAAGGATATAGATTGTTCGTTGATAGTTTGCTCAGAGTTAAAGATCTAAATTCAATAGAGGTTGAGAAAATAGCGAAAGAGTTGGATCCCGAAAATGATTTTAAATCTTTGATGCAACGCACTTCATCAATGTTGTCAGATATTACTCAATTAGCGGGTGTTGTTATGTTGCCTAGGACCGAACAATCTACACTTCAACATATGGAATTTGTTGCGTTGTCCGGTAACCGAGTACTGGTAATTTTGGTCGTTAACGATCGAGAAGTACAAAACAGAATCATTCATACAAGCAGGGCTTATTCAGCATCTGAATTGCAAGAGGCATCTAACTATTTAAATGAAATATTTGTAGGTAAAGACCTCACTTTTGTTAGAAATAATATTTTAGATGAGTTAGAAAGAACGAAAGAAAAACTAAACCAATCCATGCAAACTGCTATCGAAATGGCGCAGTTAGCTTTCGATTACGAGAAATCAAAAATTAATAAAGACGAATTGTTTTTTTCTGGCGAAACTAATTTAATGGATGTCGCAGAACTTTGTGAAGTAGAAAAATTGAAAAAACTGTTTAACACCTTTAATCAAAAAAGAGATATCTTACATTTACTAGAGCAGGCAATAAGTGCTGATGGCATACAAATTTTCATTGGCGAAGAATCTGGGCATGATGTGCTGGATAATTGTAGTGTTGTTACATCTCCCTATGAAGTTGACGGGAAAATACTTGGTGTATTGGGTGTGATTGGTCCTACAAGGATGCATTATGAAAGAGTTATCCCAATTGTTGATGTTACGGCAAAAATGCTTGGTTCGGCCTTGAATCCAAATAATTAATCTCCATATTATTACTACATCCATTGGATGTTGAACTTCTGTTACTTATAAAAAGAGGTTTTGTATGTCAGATCGAAAAAAAAATACCAGTCACAAAAAAGTTAAAAAAAATCAAGAATCTGAAATTGATTATGACGAAAAATTAGATAGCGAATCAGGTTCAGAAGAATTGAAAGAAAATCCTGTAGATGAAGAGAAAAAGGAAGCTAGTATTGAATCTCTTCAGGAGCAACTAGAAAAATTACAGGAACAGTCCAAAGAAAATTTGGATAAGGCTATTAGGGCTCAAGCAGAAATGGAGAACTTGAGGAAACGCACTACTCGTGATGTTGAAAATGCACACAAGTACGCATTGGAAAAATTTACCACTGAGCTATTACCCGTCATGGATAGTTTGGAGTTGGGTTTGTCTGCATCTACAAATGTTGAAAATGTCGATGACCTTCGTAAAGGCATGGAATTAACTTTAGAAATGTTTGGTACTGTAATGGAGAAATTTGGAATAACAACTATAGCACCAGAAGGTGAAAAGTTTAATCCGGAATTACATGAAGCTGTTTCTATGCAGGAAGCTGAAGATGTAGATTCTGGAATCATTGTGACAGTTATACAAAAAGGATATATTTTAAATGAGCGATTAATAAGACCGGCAATGGTTGTTGTGGCCAAATAATTGAATTATATCCTTGAAAAATCAAGTTCGAACCCACACATAACTACGAGAACAATGAATTTAATATATTCATAATAATCAATTATTTAAGTATTATCTGGAGAAATTGAATGGCGAAAATGATAGGAATTGACCTTGGGACAACCAATTCATGTGTTGCAGTACTCGAGGGTGGTAAGGCAAAAGTAATCGAAAATAGCGAAGGCGGGAGAACAACGCCATCGATAGTAGCTTATGCAGATGGCGATGAGATTCTTGTAGGACAATCAGCAAAACGTCAGTCAGTTACGAATCCAGATAACACTCTCTACGCTGTTAAACGACTAATTGGACGTCGCTTTGAAGAAGATGAGGTTCAGAAAGATATTAAGCTTGTCCCATATAAAATTGTAAAAGCGGACAATGGTGATGCCTGGGTAGAAGTGAAAGGCGATAAGATGGCTGCACCCGAGGTATCGGCACGTGTATTAATGAAGATGAAAAAAACTGCTGAGGATTATCTGGGTGAAGAAATTAATGAGGCAGTAATCACGGTCCCCGCATATTTCAATGACTCCCAACGCCAAGCAACAAAAGATGCCGGACGTATTGCCGGTCTTGAAGTCAAACGTATCATCAATGAACCTACAGCTGCAGCCTTAGCCTATGGGATGGATAAACAACGTGGTGATGCCAAGATTGCTGTTTATGATTTAGGCGGTGGTACTTTTGACGTATCAATTATTGAAATTGCTGAAGTTGACGGCGAACATCAATTCGAAGTTTTATCTACAAACGGAGATACTTTTCTTGGTGGGGAAGACTTCGACCTTCGTATTATCGACTTTTTGTGTGATGAATTCAAAAAAGAACAAGGCGTTGATTTGCATAACGATCCCTTAGCTTTGCAACGTTTAAAAGAAGCTGCTGAAAAGGCAAAAATAGAATTATCATCAAGCCAACAGACCGATGTTAATTTACCTTATATAACTGCTGATTCAAGCGGACCTAAACACTTAAATTTAAAATTGACCAGAGCAAAGCTTGAGTCATTGGTTGAGGACCTTGTTGACCGCACTATTGGCCCATGCGAAGTTGCATTAAAAGATGCTGGGCTCTCTAGTTCTGATATCACTGATATTATTTTGGTTGGTGGTCAAACACGTATGCCTATGGTTCAGGAAAAGGTTCAGTCACTTTTTAACAAAGAACCTAGGAGAGATGTAAATCCTGATGAAGCCGTCGCGGTTGGTGCCGCACTTCAAGCAGGTGTTTTAGGCGGTGATGTAAAAGATATACTTTTACTGGATGTTACCCCGCTATCTTTAGGTATTGAAACACTAGGCGGTGTCATGACAAAGTTGATTGACAAAAATACAACGATACCAACTAAAGCAAATCAAACTTTTTCGACTGCTGAAGATAATCAAACAGCGGTTACTGTACATGTGTTACAAGGTGAGCGTGAGATGGCTACAGGTAATAAATCATTAGGTCGTTTTGATCTAACTGATATCCCTACGGCCCCACGTGGCGTGCCACAGATTGAAGTAAATTTTGATATTGATGCAAATGGTATTCTTAATGTTTCTGCAAAAGATAAGGCAACAGGAAAAGAGCAGTCCATTGTTATTAAAGCTTCAAGTGGCCTTTCAGATGAAGAAATTGAAAAAATGGTCAAAGATGCAGAGGCTCATGCAGAAGAAGATAGAAAAGCTAAAGAACTAATTGAGGCTCGAAATATGGCCGAAAACATGATTCATGCTACTAAGAAATCTTTAGATGATTTGGGCGACAAAGTTGAAGACAAAGAGAAGACTGATATTGAAGCTGCAATTGGTGAATTAGAAGAAGCACTCAAAGGCGATGACAAAGATGTAATTTCTGAAAAAACAACTAAATTGACAGAAGTTGCCGGTAAACTTGCAGAACGAGCCTATGCTGAACAACAGGCTGCAACTGACGGCGAATCAGCTACCAATACAAATACCAACGACAGTACAAATTCAGCGGATAATGATGCAGTAGATGCTGAATTTGAAGAAGTTAAAGACGAAAAGAATTAAATTTTTAAGTAGATATCGGTTTTTAATATAGCATGATCAGTTATGAGATGCTTTTTCTGCATCTTTGGCTGCTTCGTGATTTTTTTATTTACAAAGTATCTTTTTAAGAGTAGTTGGTATGGCAAATAAACAAGATTATTATGATGTACTGGGCGTCTCTAGAAATGTTGATGAGCCTGAATTAAAAAAAGCTTATCGTCGACATGCAATGAAGTATCACCCGGATCGCAATGAAGGCGATGCCAAAGCTGAAGAAAAATTCAAAGAAGTAAAAGAAGCCTATGATGTTTTATCCGATAGCCAAAAGCGTGCTGCTTATGATCAATTTGGTCATGCAGGTGTAGATACAAGCGCTGCAGGTCATGGTGGATTTTCAGGCGCAGGTTTCGGTGATATTTTTGGCGATGTTTTCGGTGATATTTTTGGCGGAGGACAGGGCGGTGCACGCACACACCGGGGGGTAGATTTACGTTACAATTTAGAATTAACACTAGAGCAGGCTGTCTCAGGGACGACTGTTAAAATTCGTGTACCAAAAATGGCGGCGTGTGAAATTTGTAATGGATCTGGCGCGAAAAAAGGTAGCACACCTTCGAGTTGTTCAACTTGTGGTGGTGTAGGGCAAGTTAGAATGCAACAAGGGTTTTTTTCTGTTCAGCAAACATGTCCTCAATGTAGAGGTGCTGGAAAAATAATTACTGATCCATGTTCAACATGTCATGGTCAAGGACGTGTTAGAGACACAAAAACGATTTCTGTAAAAGTACCTGAAGGTGTTGATAATGGTGATCGTATTAGACTAACAGGCGAGGGTGAGATTTCTGAAACTAATGGACCTGCTGGCGATCTTTATGTTCATGTTGCTGTTAAAGAACACGCAATCTTTTCTCGTGATGACACCGATCTTTATTGTGAGGTACCTATTAGTTTTACTACCGCTGCATTGGGCGGTGAGCTTGAGGTCCCCACATTGGATGGTAAGGTTAACCTAAAAATTCCAACAGAAACTCAAAGCGGTAAACTTTTTCGCCTCAGATCAAAAGGTGTTCACTCAGTGAGAAGTTCAGCTAAAGGTGATTTACTTTGTCGAGTTATCGTTGAGACACCAGTCAAACTTGATCGTAAACAGAAGGAAATTTTAAAAGAATTTGAGCAGTCTATTCTCAAGCAAGGAACTAAAAATAGTCCACGGGCACATTCTTGGCTGAATGGGGTTAAAAGATTTTTTGACTCAATGACAGGCTAGATTAATTCTCGTTTTCGTTTCATTAGGATGTATAATTTTAATTTCAATATAATTAATTGAGTGTATTTTTCATGACAGTCAAAATTGGTGTATGCGGTGCTGCTGGTAAAATGGGTAAGGCAATTCTTGAGGTTTGCAAAGAGACTAGTGGTATTGAAATTGGCGCTGCAATAGAACATCCGGATTCTTCCAAAATTGGAATCGATGCTGGCGAGGTTGCTGGTATTGGTAAATTGGGTGTCGTAATTACCGATGATATCTTATCTGTTGCAAAGGATGTTGANNTTATGATTGATTTTACATTGGCAACATCTGTCACCCAAAATATTGATAATTGCGTGGTNGGTAACTGCAAAATGGTTATTGGAACTACGGGCCTTGATGAAAAAGATCATACCCAGATAAAAACTGCTGCAAATAAAATTGCAATTGTTTGTGCACCTAATATGAGTATTGGGGTTAATCTCTGTTTTAAATTATTGGAAATGACCTCAAATGTAATTGGAAAAGATGCGGATATAGAAATAGTTGAGGCACATCATCGTGATAAAAAAGATGCTCCATCAGGGACTGCTATTCGTATGGGAGAAATTGTTGCAGAAAAAACAGAAAGGGATTTAAAAGATTGTGCAATTTTTGGCAGGGAAGGAATTACAGGACCAAGAAACAAGAATAGTATTGGTTTTGAAACGATACGAGCGGGNGATATTGTCGGAGATCACACAGTAATATTCGCTACAACTGGGGAAAGGGTTGAAATTACACATAAAGCAACATCAAGGAAAACTTTTGCAAGTGGTGCAGTNAGAGCTGCACAATGGTTAGAAAATAAGNAAAAAGGCTTATTTGATATGCAAGATGTATTGAATCTTAAGTAACATTTTTAATTTTGTTGTAAGTTTTTTAAAATGCTTTTCGTTGTGAAAGATGTGATGTGTATGGTATCACTAATAAAGCTTGTCCTTTTAAATGTTGATTTTTTATTCTTCGCCAATATTTAGATGTTAGTAAATCTTTGTGATATTTCATAAATTCGGCTTTCAATTCATCATTCATTGATAAGAATCGTATAAATTCTTCAGGAAAGATATCGTGTTCTCCAACGTAATACCAAGTATCTGCCTGCATTTCATCTTCGATAGAATTAGATTCAGGAATATCGCGGAAGTTACAATCAGTAACTAATGATACTTCATCATAATCGTAAAAAATAATTCGGTTATGTTGTGTCACACCAAAATTTTTTAACAATAAGTCTCCAGGGAATATATTTGTTTTAGCTAAATCCTTTATAGCNTCACCATAATCAATTATNGCTCTCGCCGCNTCTTCAAAAGAGTACTCANTAATATATAAGTTNAGNGGNCTTACNCGCCTTTCAACATAGACANGTTTTAATATAAGGTTATCNTTTTCTTTTCTTACNCTGATAGAAGCATTTTTTAGTAATTCTTTAGATAATTCTTTTGAGAAACGATTAATCGGAAATTTTAAATTAAGAAATTCTTGTGTATCTATNAATCTTCCNGCACGGTCNTGTTTTGAAACAAGTTTATATTTGGAAATAACATCTTCACGCGAAATNGTTTTTGGAGCGCCAAATGTATCTCTTATCACTTTGAATACAAGATTGTAAGATGGCAAAGTAAAAACAATCATAACTAATCCTACTTCACCATCGGCATGCACAAATTTATCTTTAGTTTTACTTAAGTGCTCAGTGAATATTCTATGACGTTCAGTCTTTCCTTGNCGTAATCTNCCAAGCACAGTATACAATTCATCAATTGGTTTTTTTGGNANCATTGATTTTAGAAAATGAACAGTACCAATAACTGAGTTTGGATCTGCAAAATAATATGATCTTGTATAGCCAAATATAAGACTTATCTCTTTTTCTTCCAGAAATACAGCATCAACAGATATACCGCGATTTTCATTTTTAAATGCAATAATTATTGGAGATTCACCTTCACTATGGATAAGTTTACCCACCAAATATGCACGCGCTGCTTGATAAAAAAAAGAATCGATAAACTCAAATCTTAAATATTCGACATCTTTTGAAAATTTTTCGTTTGTATAAGTTTTTATCTTCTTTGAAATTTTCGTCGCATTAAGATTTATGTCGTCGTATGGAACTCTGAATGAGAAATCATCGAGAATTGTTTCAAATATACGCTGTAATGATACCCAGTAAGGATAACGTCTTATATTAAGAGACATGATAAGTTGGAGATCATCTGTTGGTCCTGATGATATGAATTCTAATTCAGGATCATGACCCTCTGTTCCGAAAATCCTTCGAGTTGTAGAATTGAAAAATGTTTTTATGAAGTCATTGTCTGGAACTTGATTTAGTCGATTTGCAAAATAACCTCTTATATCATGCCATAAATTTTTATCAGTGAGTTGTGGGCCTAGTGTTCTTCTTAGTGCTAGTACTATTCTCCTTACTGATTTTTCATAAAGATCAACTCGATCAACGATGTCATTTTGATGTCCTTTCCAGTCCCGTTGTTCAAAACGAGTTCTTGCTCGACGTGTTATACGATGGAAGTAGTTATTGTAACGAATGAAGCCGTCATAAATAATCTGTGAACATTCTGCAATCAGTTCTTTGTCAGACATTGTTATACTTAGCAGCCCAAAATTTAGAGATTTGAAATTAATTCATCTGCAAATTCACTACATTTAATTTCTTTTGCGCCATCCATTAATCTAGCAAAATCATAAGTTACAGTTTTATTTGCGATTGTTTTATCCATTGAGTGAATTATATTATCAGCAGCCTCTGACCATCCTAGATATCTCAGCATCATCTCCCCCGACAATAATAATGAACCCGGATTTACTTTATCCTGATTTGCATATTTTGGCGCTGTTCCGTGCGTTGCTTCAAATATTGCGTGTCCTGTATCAAAATTGATATTACCGCCAGGTGCGATCCCGATCCCACCTACTTGAGCTGCAAGCGCATCAGAAAGATAATCGCCATTCAAATTCATTGTTGCGATTACATCAAATTCTTCAGGCCGGGTTAATACCTGCTGTAAAGTAATATCTGCTATAGAATCTTTAATTAAAACTTTACCTTCTTTTTTTGATTGAGCCATTTCACTTTCTGCGGCTTCTACTCCTTTTTTTTCACGTGTTCTTTCCCATCTATCCCAACTATAGGTTTTATTTTTGAATTCTTTTTCAGCTAGTTCATAACCCCAATTACGAAATGCCCCTTCTGTATATTTCATAATATTTCCTTTATGAACGAAGGTAACACTCTTTTGATTATTTTTTATGGCGTAATCAATCGCCGCACGCACTAATCTTTGCGTACCTTCCGAAGATATTGGTTTGATACCTATACCTGAGGTTTCTGGAAATCTGATTTTTTTGTAATGATTTGGAAAAGTATCCTTAAAGGTAGCTAGAAATTTTTTATTATTTTCACTGCCCTGTTCAAATTCAATTCCAGCATATATGTCTTCTGTATTCTCTCTAAAAATTACCATATCAATTAATTCGGGTTGTTTCACTGGTGATGGAACACCTTTAAACCAACGTACAGGTCGTAGACACACATACAAATCTAAAATTTGTCTAAGAGCCACATTTAATGAACGAATACCCCCTCCGATTGGCGTTGTTAAAGGACCTTTGATTGCTACTAGAAATTCATTGCACGCCTCAATGGTTTCATCTGGTAACCAGTTTCCTGTCAGTTGGTTTGCTTTTTCTCCCGCATAAACTTCTAACCACTTTATTTCTTTTTTTCCACGATAATTTTTCTCTATGGCTGCATCAATGACTCGTTTTGATGCGCGCCACACATCCGGACCAATTCCATCACCCTCGATGAAAGGTATAATTGGCTTATTGGGCACAATCAGTTTTTCACCACTCATGGAAATATTTTCGCCGTCAGAAGGCCTTTTATTTGTTGTACTCAAGATAATCTCCCTTATAAATCGTCGTATTATAGGGTATTTGAGTCTAGCTACCGTGATTATTCTTTTGGTTTATGGGTATAAAAACCCTCTAAATAATTGACATTAGGGTAGATATTGACTATTTTCGACAGATGCGCCGATTTGAAATCAGCTTGCGGGCGCAATAAAAGTACCGCTAAAGAGACAACCTGCTTTAGCTTAAGCTGAATGTGGGTTTTTTTATATCAAATTTCCCCATTCACAAAGCATCGATTTAATCAGGCTGACTCTTATATTTTTAACTTATTTGTAGAGGATGTCATGATGGCAGATGAAAAATATCGATCTTTAGGCATAAATACACAAGCGACGCGCGCTGGACAGAAGAGAAGTTTTGAAGGTGAGCATAGTGAGTTAATTTTTGCTAGTTCTAGTTATATCTTTAAAAATGCAGCCGAAGCAGCAGCACGTTTTGCTGGCGATAGTGATGGCAATATATATTCACGTTTTACGAATCCAACTGTTAGAGTGTTTGAAGAACGGCTGGCAGCTATGGAAAAGGGTGAACGTTGCATTGCAACGTCATCGGGTATGGCTGCTATATTGACTACGGTACTNGGTCTATTGAAGTCAGGTGAACATATCGTTTCNTCAAGAAGTATTTTTGGGACAACGGTNAGTCTGTTTTCAAATGTCTTACCAANATATGGAATCAATTCTACTTTTGTTGATTTGACTGATTATAAGGCTTGGGAAAATGCNATTACTCCAAAAACAAAGCTNCTTTTTTTGGAAACACCATCNAATCCACTTACCGAAATTGCTGATATTAAAAAGCTAGCTGATATAGCTCATAAAAATGAAATTTTGTTAGTTGTCGATAATTGTTTTTGTACACCTTCTCTTCAATTACCCTTAATTCTAGGTGCCGACATTATTATCCATTCGGCTACGAAATATTTAGATGGGCAAGGACGTTGTATTGGCGGAGCGATTGTCGGCAGCAACGAATTATTGTCAGAAGATATTTATACCTTTTTACGTACTGGCGGTACGACGATGAGCCCATTTAATGCGTGGGTTTTTTTAAAAGGCTTAGAAACTTTGTCGGTTCGTATGCGTGCGCATTGTGAAAATGCCCTACAAATTGCAGAGTGGTTAGAGGCTCAGAAATCTGTTGAAAAAGTATATTATCCGGGCTTGAAGTCACATTCCCAGCACGAATTAGCAAAGGTTCAACAGTCTGGNTTTGGGGGTGTTGTTAGTTTCGAGGTNAAGGGCGATAAATCAAAGGCATGGGAATTAATTGATTCGGTAAATATTTTTTCAATTACGGCAAATCTTGGTGATACAAAGAGTACAATCACCCATCCTGCAACAACAACACACCATAGATTGACAGATAAACAACAGTTAGAAGCTGGCATTCATCCCAATTTAATTCGTCTTTCTGTAGGTCTTGAAGATGTCCCAGATCTCATTACTGCTTTGGATCAAGTCTTATAGGGGTAAATTTAAAAAAAAGATAAAGTACTGAAAATCAAGCATAAATTTATAAAAATCGGCTCAGACTAGAAAATATTAAAAAAATAACTAAACCAAAATGGATTTAAAGACCACTTTTTAGGTACACTACGCGGCCTGAAATTGTTGTTGTGTTANGTAACAGATTGTTGCTCTGCACAATTAGCACGAGAAATAATAACAATTTAAACGGAGTCATTAAATATTCTCGTGTTGCACAGTTAGAAAATTTTAATATTAATTTTAAGAAACCTGGAGATTGTCAATCATGCCCGGACGTAACTTTTTATTCATTCCCGGCCCAACGAATGTTCCTCGACGTATTCAGAATGCGATGTATGTGGAACAGGAAGATATGCGGGCTATGGATTTACCCGAATTTACAAAACCACTTTACGAAGATCTGAAAAAGATTTTTAAAACAAAAAATGGACGCATTTTTATTTTTCCTGCTTCAGGTACTGGCGGGTGGGAATCTGCTGTGTCTAATACACTAAATACGGGTGATAAAGTTTTAATGTCGGGTTTTGGACATTTTTCAAATTTATGGATTGATCTTTGCCAACGTTGGGGTCTAGAGGTTCAGGCGCTAGAAGTAGAATGGGGGGAAGGAGTACCTGTTGAAAAATATGCTGAAATTTTGGCGGCTGATAAGAATCACGAAATTAAAGCTGTGTTTGCTACACAAAATGAGACAGCAACAGGAGTTACTTCTGATGTCGCTGGTGTTCGTAAAGCACTTGATGCTTGTAATCATCCAGCATTACTATTTGTTGATGGAGTAAGTTCAGTTGCTTCGATTGATTTTCGCATGGATGAATGGGGTGTTGATCTTTGTGTATCAGGTTCGCAAAAAGGTTTTATGCTACCAACTGGTTTAGGTATTGTATGTGCAAGTGAAAAAGCATTAGCTTGCAGAGAAAATTCCAATTTACCTAAGACCTTTTTTGATTGGAATGATCAAATTAAAACTAACGATCTTGGTTATTTCCCATATACACCACCAATGAATTTGCTTCGTGGATTACGTGAATCTGTCAATATGTTGATGGAAGAAGGTTTGGAAAATGTTTTTGTTCGTCATAACCGTATGGCAAGTGCCGTGCGCGCCGCTGTCAGTGCATGGGGTATGACACCGATTGCTAGAGAAGAAAAATGGTATTCGGATACAGTGACGGCTGTTAAGGTTCCGGAAGGTTTTGATGGTAATGAGGTTGTTCGCCATGCCTATAATTATTACAACCTAGCTTTATCAATCAGTCTTGCAAAAATTGCAGGCCAAGCTTTTCGTATCGGTCATTTGGGTGATATGAATGAATTGATGATATTAACTCCAATTACTGGCGCTGAAATGGCGATGAAAGATTTGAAGTACCCAATTGAATTGGGTTCTGGTGTCGCAGCTGCGCAAGAGTATTTGCGTTCAACAGCCAAACCTAAAATAAAATAATTAATTAATAAATGATGGATATACTAAATATCNTTCATTTCTAATTAATAAAATTCTATGTAGAAGTGTTTAGAAATTTATTTTTGGAAGACGGCGAAGNAAATCTTTAACTATCTATTTAATTTTTTTTGAGGATAAATAAATGAGTTTTAAGCAATATGAACAAGCGTATGCACGTTTACAACGAAGTGAACTGGCTGTGCCTGGTTCAAATCCGGAAATGTTTGAGAAAGCAGCGAAGAGTGCTGCTGATTTTGTTTTTCTAGATTGCGAAGATGCAGTTGTTCCCGATGATAAAGAACAAGCAAGGAAAAATATTATTGAAGGGCTAAATACANTCGACTGGAATAATAAAACTGTATCTGTTCGTATAAATGGTTTAGATACACACTANATGTATAGAGACGTTGTCGATATATTAGAACAAGCAGGNGATAATTTNGANACGATATTAATTCCAAAAGTAGGTACTGATGCTGATGTTTATGCTGTTGATATGCTTGTTACTCAGATTGAAGCAGCAATGGGGTTAAAGAAAAAAATAGGATTAGAATGTTTGATTGAGACCGCTTTGGGCGGAGCAAACGTTATGTCTATCGCTCAATCAAGCCCGCGGTTAGAGGCGCTACATTTTGGTGTTGCTGATTATGCGGCTAGCATGCGTTCACGAACAACAGTTATTGGTGGTTTGAATCCTGATTACATTTGTGATGGTGCTTTNAATGATCAATGGCATGCTGCGCAGGTNAATATGTTAACAGCATGTCGCGCTTTTGGTTTACGTGCGATTGATGGTCCTTTTGGGGACTTTAGCGATGATGCAGCATTTGTAGCAGCAGCAAAGCGTGTTGCCGCGCTAGGTTATGAAGGTAAATGGGCAATACATCCCAAGCAAATACCATTAGCTAATGAAGTAATGTCCCCACCTGAAGCCGAAGTTGATCGAGCTCGTCGTGTGTTGGAAGCGTTGGAAGAAGCAGCTAAAGCTGGAAAAGGTGCGGCACAACTTGATGGTAAAATGATTGATATAGCATCGGAGCGTATGGCTCGTAATGTTATTGCACAAGCTGATCAGATTGCTGCAAAATCAAGTTAATCAATTCAATCAATAGTAAATAAATAAAGGAGTATGTAACTAGTGGATATTCACGAGTATCAATCTAAAGAAATACTTTCTGAGTATGGAATTCCAATACCTGCTGGCGGACTGGCTTATAGTCCAGAGCAAGCAGCATATCGCGCAACTGAGATAGGTGGCAGTCTTTGGGTAGTCAAAGCGCAAATTCATTCNGGTGCGCGCGGCAAAGCTGGCGGTATTAAAGTTTGTAAATCGGAAGATGAAGTAGCAAAAGCAGCTGAAGAATTACTTGGAAAAAAATTAGTCACTCATCAAACTGGCCCTCAGGGTAAAGTTTGCCATCGCTTGTACGTAGAAGCTGGGTGTAATATTGAACGAGAAATTTATATTGCCTTCGTTCTTGACCGTTCAAAAGAAAGTGTCACAGTTGTTGCTTCAGCTGAAGGTGGCATGGAAATTGAACAACTTGCTGTTGAGAAACCTGATTCAATAATCAAAGTAGCAGTTGAAGCTGCAGTTGGTATGCAACCATTTCAGGCACGTGAAATTGTTTTTGCATTAGGCTTGGATAAAACACAAGTAAATCAAGCAGTGACAACTATTCTTGGGTGTTATCGTGCAATGCGTGATCTAGACGCAAATATGGTTGAAATAAATCCTTTGGTCGTAACAAAAGAGGGAAACTTATTGGCGGTAGATGCCAAGATGGGTTTCGATGAAAATGCACTTTTTCGTCANAGTNATATTTCTGAATTGCGTGANAAATCACAAGAAGANGTACGTGAAATGAATGCAGCTGATCGTGGNCTNAGTTATGTAGGTTTAGATGGGAATATNGGTTGNATAATCAATGGCGCAGGTTTGGCTATGGCNACNATGGATATGATTATGCATGCAGGNGGNGANCCNGCNAATTTTCTTGATATTGGTGGNGGAGCTTCTCCNGAACGNGTNAGNAANGCATTTAATCTTGTGCTTTCTGANGACAATGTTAAGTGTATTTTGATAAATATTTTTGCTGGNATTAANCGCTGTGACTGGGTNGCNGAAGGTATTATTCAAGCTGTTCAAAAAATTGATCTAAAAGTTCCGGTCGTTGTTAGNTTATCTGGTACCAATGTAGAACAGGGTCGTAAGATGCTTGAAGATAGTGGTCTGCCACTTATTATGGCTGAGACACTTAGAGAAGGTGCTGATAAAGCTGTGGCTGAATGGAAAAAGGCTGGTAAATAAGGAGAAGAAAATGGCAATTCATTTGAAAAAAACTACCAAAGTTTTGGTACAAGGATTTACTGGTCAGATTGGTTCTTTTCACTCGGCCGATATGATCAAGTATGGAACTAATATTGTTGGAGGTGTTACGCCAGGCAAAGGAGGAATGCAGCACTTAGAAAAACCGGTATTCAATACAATGAAAGAAGCCGTTGATGCTACAGGTGCAGAGGCAAGCATTATTTTTGTGCCACCACCATTTGCTGCAGACAGTATTATGGAAGCGGCTGATGCGGGTATTAGGTTTTGTGTTGCGATTACTGATGGTATTCCATCGCAAGATATGATTCGTGTTAAGCGTTACATGCGTCGCTACAAAGCAAAAGAAAAAATGGTTTTAACAGGCCCCAATTGTGCAGGCACAATTAGCCCAGGTAAAAGCATGATGGGAATTATGCCAGGACATATTTATATACCGGGAAATGTAGGTGTTATTGGTCGTTCAGGAACTTTGGGTTATGAAGCCGCTTCACAAATGAAGGAAATTGGTGTCGGTATTTCAACAAGTGTAGGTATTGGCGGTGATCCGATTAATGGCAGTTCATTTAAGGATCATTTAGAAATGTTTGAAAAAGATGATGAAACAAAAGCTGTTGTAATTATCGGTGAGATAGGTGGGCCACAGGAAGTTGAAGCTGCAATGTGGGCAAAGGAAAATATGTCAAAGCCAGTTATTGGTTATATTGCCGGTTTAACAGCTCCGAAAGGACGTCGTATGGGTCATGCTGGCGCGATTATTTCTGCGGTTGGCGAAAGCGCTGCCGAAAAAGTTGAGATACTAGAAGAATGCGGAGTGAGCGTTGTTCCTAATCCTTCGTCATTTGCCCCTATCATCAAAGATGTTTTAGATAAAGCTAGTTAATCGGAAATTAACGTGAGCAAACCAAAAGTTATCCTAACCCGAAAGTGGCCAGCAGCAGCAGAGGCAAAAGCAAAAGAACTTTTTGATGCTGTAATTAATGAAGACGATCACAAAATGACCGTTGAAGAACTTAAGCAAGCAATGTGTGAAGCGGATGCGTTATGTCCAACTGTTTCAGATTTTCAAATTAATTCTGAAATTTTTAATGTAGAAAATCGTAAATGTAAGATTGTGGCGAATTTTGGTGTTGGGTTTAATAATATTGATACAGATGCAGCAAAAGAAGTTGGTGTTGTAGTGACCAATACCCCTGATGTTTTGACTGATTGTACAGCCGATATCGCAATGGTTCTTCTTTTATCTGTTTCCCGACGCATCGGCGAAGGCGAACGACTTGTTCGAAGTAAAGCTTGGACGGGTTGGTGTCCAACGCATATGTTATCAACCAAGGTTACCGGAAAAAAACTTGGTTTTATCGGTTTTGGCCGAATAGCTCAGGCTGTTGCCCAAAAAGCTCATTTCGGTTTTGGTATGGAGGTAAATTTTTATGATCCGTATCCACCTTCAGATGAGATTATTAAGAAATTTAGTGCAAAAAAGTTTGATACTCTGGAAGATGTGCTTAAAGATTCAGACTATGTAACATTACATTGTCCGGGTGGTGGCGATAACACGAATTTAATGAACAAAGAACGTTTTTCGTTAATGAAAAAATCAGCATTTTTGATAAATACTGCTCGTGGTGATGTTGTTGATGAAAACGCGCTGGTTCAAGCATTAAAAGATAACGTAATTGCCGGTGCTGGATTAGATGTATATGCAAAAGAGCCTGTTGTTACTGAAGAGTTGTTAAATATGCAGAATGTTGTGCTGATACCGCATTTAGGTAGTGCAACAACTGAAACACGGGTTGCTATGGGATTGCGTTCGTTAGAGAATGTTGAAGCATTTTTTGATGGAAAAGAACCTGGTGATCGCGTCGCTTAAAATCATAATTATTAAAGGTTGTTTATGACATCGGCTGATGCCGGTTTTAATGAGAACTCCCTAGATACAATTTCAGCAACCTATGCGAAAGAAGTTGTAGGACTCTTAACCGAACAACTGACTAAAGTAATTGAACATCGCAATAGCGATATCCTTCCATACTTTAAAGGGGAGTTGACTCTACCTCAAGATGACACCGTGATGCTTGTCGATACTCTTCAGGCATGGGGTATATGGTTCCAACTGTTAAATGTAGCTGAAGAAAACACGGCAATGCGACGTCGTCGTTTAGCAGAAAAAGAATATGGACTAGCAAACGTTCCCGGCACATTTGCTAGTGTTTTTAAACAAGCTTCAGAATTAAATATTAGCACCGATGAAATCCAGAATTTGTTAGATAACGCTGATATTTGCCCAACAATAACCGCACATCCGACAGAAGCAAAAAGGGTTACAGTTCTAGAAATCCATCGCCGTATTTATGTACTACTATATCGAATTGAGGCATCACGTTGGACACAGCGTGAAAGAGAGAAACTTATATCCTCGTTACGCGATGAAATTGATCTCCTTTGGTTAACAGGAGAATTAAGATTAGAAAAACCTACTGTTGAACAAGAAATTATTTGGGGGCTACATTTTTTTGAGCAATCATTATTCAAACGTGTTTCAGAAACACATGAAAGATTAAAATGGGCTTTAAACCTTAGTTACCCCAATGAAAATTTTATAATACCACCATTTTTTAGGTTTGGTTCATGGATCGGTGGAGACCGTGATGGTAATCCTTTTGTTACCAATGATATTACAAAAGATAGTTTATTAAAAAATCGTCAAATAATTTTAGATTATTATATTGAATCGGTAGAAAATTTAATTGAGAAACTGAGTGTTTCTAGAGAGAGTATAAAATTATCAAAAAAATTCGAGAAATATCTTAAAGGCATACTTAAGGATATTGATGAACTTGAATCGATCGCTACAAGAAACCCGGGAGAAATTTTTCGTCAATTTTTAAGTTGCGTATTAATCAAATTACGCGGCACATTAGAAAATGAAGAAGAGGGCCACTATAGCGCTATACGTTATATTGATGCAGACGATTTTATTTCTGATCTTAGGCAACTTTCAGAAGGGTTATCTGATTCAGATTGTAAGCAATTGTCTGATTTATTGGCGAGTCCATTATTACAAGAAGCTGAGTCCTTCCGGTTTTGTACTGTACGTCTTGACCTTCGAGAGAATTCAGATGCAATTAACCATACTTTATCCGCTATTTTTACAGCAATGAAAAGCGGGGTAGAACCACCACTATCAAATAGTAAAGAATGGAAGGTATGGCTGTTAGAAGAACTTGATAAACCATTAGACGCACTACCAACATTTTCAAATCTTGATGAATTATCATCATCCACACTAGGTCTTTTCCAGATGGTTGCACAGATGATGAACGAACTTGATAGTGAGGCATTTGGCCACTTTATTTTAAGCATGACCCAGTCTGTTAACGATATATTAAGTGTTTATTTGTTAGCAAAAATTTCAGGTATTTTTTCTGAAGATAATGACGGTGAATTTTGTTGTCTGCCTATTGTTCCCTTATTTGAAACAATCGAGGATTTGAAACAGGCTCCAGATATTATGAGGGAGTTGCTGGCAATTCCAATTATTAAAAGGACAACTAAGAAAAAAACAGGTATTCAAGAAGTCATGATTGGTTATTCTGATTCAAATAAAGACGGCGGCTATTTAACTGCTAATTGGGAATTAAATAAAGCGCAGGTAAGCCTAACCAAAGTTGGTGATGAAGCAAACATTCCTATTTCTTTTTTTCATGGTCGCGGAGGTTCGGTTAGTCGGGGCGGAGCGCCAACTGGCATTGCAATTGCAGCACAACCCGCCGGTTCTATACACGGACAAATGCGTATCACCGAACAAGGTGAAGTAGTTTCATCTAAGTATGCAAATGAAGGTACTGCGCAGTATCAAATGGAATTGCTTGCGGCAAGTGTATTTCAGCATACTCTGAGATCATTAAATGAGGACCAGTTAAAACCAAATCCAGACTTTGATAATGCTATGGAACTACTATCGAGTTTAGCATTAAAAAAATATCGGGAATTAGCTGACTCTAAAGGTTTGGTTGAGTATTACAGCGCTGCCAGCCCGGTTGAAGAGCTTGCAAAGATGAATATTGGTTCAAGACCTGCAAGAAGAACTGGAGAAAACTCATTGAAAGACTTGAGAGCTATCCCATGGGTGTTCGCATGGACACAAAACAGACATCTCGTACCCGGATGGTATGGTGTTGGCACGGCCATAAAAGAATTTACTGATAAGCATGCAGACAAGGGAGAAAAGTTAATCAAAAAGATGTTTACCGATTCACGTTTATTTCGTTTGATTATTGATGAAACTGAAAAAACCTTAGCGCTTATTGATTTTGACATTTGTGAAGCATATTCAGCTCTTGTTGAAAACAAAACTGAGAGAGAGGTTATCTTTAATATGATTTCTGCCGAATATAACTTAACAAAAGAAGTGATACTAAATATAACTGGCGAAGAAAAACTATGCCAGCGTTTCAAAAAATTTAGTCGAAAATTAAATCGTCGTTCGCCAGTGCTTCATCAGGCAGGCTTAGAGCAAATCAAATTAATTAAAGAGTTTCGTCAGCGTAATGAGAATGGTGACAATATTGATGATTTGATTCCTTTATTACTTTCAATAAATTGTATTTCGTCAGGGTTGGGTTGGACAGGATAATTATTTTCTAATTACTTGATGCGCATCAGACCAAAAGACTTTATTTCAATTGATGATAAATTATTCTTCGCTGTGGTATATGAATATCAGGAGGATAATCACGCGTTAACTTTTCTTCGTTACATCAGAGATAATACAGGCATGCATAAACTGACTACCAAAAAAGCAGAAAAAATTATTAGTGAGTATTATCCTGAATTTCAGTTCAATAGTTCTTACACTGATATTGGATTACATGGCATTCCAATTAATATGATAAAAAAAATATATTATCCGGAGGAGACAGTTAATCAATTATTAAACACAAGGACGCCGGAAAATAAAGAAAGAGATGCTATAGGTGCGATAAAATACTTACAAGGCATCGGATGTAAAGCAGGTAATATAGGAATTACAGGGTCGATAATGTTAGGGGCGCATAATGAGTGTTCAGATATTGATATTGTTATTTATGGGCGTGAAGCATTTCTGAAAATACGAAACCAAATAAAAAACTCATTAGCTATTGGTGAGCTTAATTCATTAAATCAGATAATGTGGCAAGATGCATATGAGCGGCGTAATTGCGCATTAAGTTTTGATGATTTTTATTTTCATGAAATAAGAAAATTTAATAAATTCATGTTCGGAAATAGCAAGGTTGATATTAGCGCAATTCCAAATGAGATTGAGAAATATAAGGAAAGCGGACCATATAAAAAAGTTGGTAAAGATAAAATTTTATCAATCGTAAAGGATGATAAATATGCTTATGATTTTCCGGCAAGATATTCAATAAAACACGATAGCATTAAGGAAGTCATTTCTTATACAGCAACATATATTGGACAGGCAAAAAAGGGAGAAAAAATTGAGGCTGCAGGTTTCATAGAAGAAGATAAAGACGGAGTGCGTCGGTTGTTAGTTGGAACTAGTCGTGAGGCTGAAGAAGAATATATTCGTATAGTTGCTTAATATTATATATCTAACAGTATTCACTATCATTATTTAAGTTTATCAAAGTAGACGTTCATTTCATTGATCACTTTTTTTGCTAATAATATTGTTGAAAGTAAAGTTGGAAAAATCATTAAAGCAAACATAGTATCAATAATATTGATGACTGTTGCCTGAGTCCATACCGTACTTAAAGGTATAATTGCCAAGTATATAAAAATATATTTATCCCCAATCTTTTTACCAAACAAATAACGCGCACATTTAAGACTATAATAGGAGTAAGTAATCATCGTTGTAATTGCAAATAATGAAAACACCAAGTAAACGATAATATTACCAATATTGGGAAGCGCCTGATTAAATGACATAGCAGTCATGATAATACCGCTTTCAGAAGTGTAGATTCCTGATGTTAATATAACCAAGGCTGTACATGTGCAGACAATATGAGTATCAATGAATGGACCAAGCATCGCAACTAAACCTTCTCGCACTGGTTCTTTAGTTTTCGCAGCGCCATGAGCCATTGCCTCAGTACCGACCCCGGCTTCATTTGAGAAAATAGCGCGTTTGATTCCGGTGACAAGAACTTCCTTGAATATAAAACCCGTTGCACCTCCGCCAATAGCGCTCATACCAAATGCCGAATTTATAATATCCATCAAGACTCTAGGGACTTCGTTAAAATTAATAGTTATCACAACCAAACTACTTATTACATAAGTGAGAAACATAAAAGGGACGATTTTAGCTGTAACAGAACCTACTCGTTTTACATCTCCCAATATCACAATCCCAATAATCAGCAGGCAGACAACACCGGTATTTAATGGTGAAATTGCAAATTCACTGTGAATAAATGATGAAAGTTGATTGACTTGAAATATAGGGATACATCCGATTAATCCCCCCACAGCAAAAAGTATTGCGAGTGGTTTGAAATTTTTTCCAAGACCGCATTCTATAAAATACATCGGGCCGCCTTGTTCTATACCTTCTTCATCCTGTTTGCGATATAGGCAAGAGAGTGTGCATGTAAAAAATTTAATCATCATGCCAAATAGACCAGCAACCCACATCCAGAATATTGCACCAGCACCACCCATATTAATTGCAATCGCCACCCCAGCAATATTCCCCATACCAATTGTTCCAGAGAGCGCAACTGTCAATGCTTGAAAATGAGGTACCTCGCCAGGTGAACTTTTATCGTCGTATTTACCAAGAAGAATGGAGAATGCGTGAAGGAAGCCAGTTAATGGCCTTAGTCCGGATATGTATGAAAAGTAGATACCAGTAATAAGAATAAAGGTAACTAGCGGCACTCCCCAGAGTAAATCAACCGTAAGCGACCAGAATTCTGCAGATCCGTTCATCATTAATAGTAATAGTTATTTTTTTGTTTAGTTAAATTGAACACTATCATAAAATACTCCTATAAACATGAAACCTTCAATTTTAGAAAATCCAATACAACGCATCACATTAATAATGATTTTGTTAAATGCGTTTGCGACTCCCGTGATGTTATCTGCTGTTAATGTTGCAATTCCTTTTATTGCTAGTGATTTATCAGTCAG
>PBJS01000021.1 GCA_002721165.1 Legionellales bacterium
TCTGGCTATTTTTCTTTTAAATATAACGCCGGCTATCGCTATTGATGTCATTGAAGTTGATAAAAAAAATGAATTTCCAACTGAAGTAACTGTACGTTACGTACTTGATTGTATGACGACTTTAGGCGGGCAAAATGATCAAAATTTATATACTTGCGCATGTCGTTACGATGCAATTAGAACAGGTATGACGTTTGAACATTATGAAGATGGTATTACCTATGAGAGAAATAGAGCTATGCCTGGTGAAAAAGGTGGATTCTTTAGGGATAACGAACGTGGCGAGGAATTTTACAACGTACTCCTTAAAGTAAGAGAGAAAGCTGATTCTTCCTGTATTGTTGTCAAACAAGTAAAGCGAATAAAGCCTACAAGTAAAAATTAGATAAACTCTTTTAAATTTGTAATAAAAAAAAGAAAACCAACAGGCTTTCTTTTTTTTTGGTCTTTTTTAAATTGCTAAGAGTCTAGTGATACTTGATGAGATCCGCTGAATTCGTTCCTCTTTGTATCAGTCCCATTTACTAACATAGTACCTTCTTTTTCGGGCACAAAGTAAAAACGTAAGGCAGGGTCCATACTAACAGAGAATGTCAGTGAAGCCTTTACAATCAGTTTATCGTTGTAAGTAATTTCGATAGCGTTAACAAAGTGAGCCGGAGGCCGAACTCTCGAACCAATTTTTAATGGTGCCATTCCTGTAATATTAGGATGACGTATTTTTAATTGCATTAAGTTTGGTTTGCCGAGAATTAAATCACCCATTACTCTCATTCTCATTTTTCCAAGTAGTTTTATTGATTCTTCACTGCCAGGTGGCGGAGGAGCAGAACAAGCTCCTTTCGCTTTAATAAAAGATTTTTCCATGTAAAGTTCACCCGTATTTAGTTCAGCAATTGCACGTACGTAATTATGAGCATCAACACGTATACGCATCGCTAAATCAGCCTTGCCGCTTTCTGGGGTGAATTCAAAGGCTCCGACTAATGGAATTGGATTCTTATCAACGAAAATATGAATCTTCTTAATGTAGAGTTCATTTGTTTGTGGAATTTTGGTGTGAACTGATATTGGAACAACTGTTGCGTCTTCAGCCAAAATAGGTACTTTCAGCTCAAGAATATTTTGTTCTACGCCTTCAATGATTTTTCTATCTTGAAAGAACTGTTGCCTGATATTTTTTTCCCAAGCCTTATCTGATAAATTCTGTCTCCATTCAGCTGTATCTCCAGTTGGCCGAAGATTCTCTGTTGTATCGGCTTGCGCAATTGACGCAATTAGCAATCCAAAAACGAATCCAATATTTTGTATATTCAGCATCTATAAATTTCCTCATTTTGCTACTGAAAAGCCATTTTCATTAATTCCTGGTTTTTTTCATTTTAGACGAAAATATACCAAAAATATGCCTTTATTTGCCGGTTTTGCTAGATATCCGGCTGTTTGGTGCATTTGTATAGGAAATCATGAAATTGTTCATAAATGCTTGTACAGATACTGTCTAAGACCCTGATTTTTTAGATTAAAAAGCTTCTTGCAAGGGGTAGGAAAATCTCCTACACTCGGTCCTGTAGTCCAAGGTTGTGAGACCGAAAATAGTGAAAATCAGGATGAAACAACTAATACTCACAACTGATAAAAATAGAAATTGTTAGTCGTAACATAACTTAACAATAAAAAACTATTTGATGTAGTTTCAACTATGCACACGATAAAAATAAACAGTATGCTTTTTGATTCTTCATTGATTGAACTATAAGGGAATATCCTGATTTCATACAAATGGGTAAATTTAGGATTATAAAAAAAACAAACATGCGACTGATTGCAAATAAACTACGTTGGCTTGCCAAAACACACTCTGTGCATGTTTTATATTTCTTATTTTTAATACCCCGTCCCATCTACGTTCAATCTAAACTTTCTTATTCACACTTACCGGTTTTTAAAACTTAGTAGCGCTTAATGATCTCTAGGTGCTATTGGGTTGTTAGTAACAAGAAGAGATCACACATGACAATAATCTATTTATAGAGGAGGAGGTCATGAGTAAATTATCATTAAAGAAAATGCTCATTGCTATTTTAGCATTAGGGATTTCTGCATCTGTAGTTGCGAATGATGAAGTTCGTAAACTAAATGCTAACCCTAACTATTGGGCTTTCCCAGGTGGTGACTATAATAACTGGCGTTACACCGAGTTGAATCAAATCAACACGAAAAATGCTAGCAAATTGGTCAACGCATGGACTTTTTCAACTGGCCGTCTACAAGGTCATGAAGGTGGACCATTAGTCCTTCCTGGTAGTGCAACAGGTAGAAGTAATGATACTTTGTACATCCATTCTTCATTCCCTAATGACGTTTTTGCGATAGACTTGGATACACTTGAAATCGTTTGGTATTTCGAGCCACAACAAGACGAAGCAGAAACCGTACCTGTAATGTGCTGCGATATTGTAAACCGTGGCTTAGGTTACAGTATGGGTCAAATTTATCTTCAACAAGCTGACACGCTTTTGGTTGCTTTAGATGCCGCTACCGGTAAAGTAAAGTGGACCGCTGAAAACGGGCGTGAAATCGGTTATGGTCCTGCTGCTGGTGATACCAACACCAACGCACCACATCCAATTAAAGACAAAGTCTTTACTGGTTGTTCAGGTGCTGAGTTTGGTGTTCGTTGTTGGATAGCTGCTTTCAATGCGAAAGACGGTTCTCTAGCATGGCGTGCATTTAGCATGGGTCCAGACGAAGATATCATTTTTGACGCTAACACCACTTCATTGGGCAAGAAAGTTGGCAAAAATTCTTCACTAAATTCTTGGTGTTCGAATGCTGACTGGAAAGCTCCTGCAACTGGTCCTAATAAATGTAAGGGCTTAAGTGATGCATGGAAGTCTGGTGGTGGTTCAGTTTGGGGTTGGTGGCCTGCTGACTTCGACGAAAACTTGGTCTACTACGGAAATGGTAACCCATCTACGTGGAACCCTGTTGTTCGTCCTGGAGACAACAAGTGGGCAATGACTATATTCGCTCGTGATATCGATACCGGTGTTGCGCGTTGGGTATATCAAATGACTCCACATGATGAATGGGATTATGATGGCGTAAACGAAATGATCTTAGCTGACATTAAAGTTAAGGGTAAAATGACCCCTGCTTTAGTTCACTTCGATCGTAACGGTTTCGCATATACCATGAATCGTAAAAATGGTGCTTTACTGGTAGCTGAAAAGTATGACCCTGCTGTCAACTGGGCAACTCACATTGACATGAAAACGGGTTATCCTCAAACGCTTAACCAGTACTCTACTCACTATAATGGTGAAGACGTAGTTTCAAAGGACATTTGTCCTGCAGCGCTTGGTACCAAAGATCAGCAGCCTGCTGCTTTCTCTCCACGTACCAATCTGTTCTATGTTCCAACTAACCATGTATGTATGACTTACGAACCAGTAAGTTATGCTGCTGGTGGTAACCAATACACTGCTGGTGCAGCTTATGTTAACGCTGCTCTAACTATGTATCCTGCTGGTGCTGTATGCCCAGATTGTCCAAATAATAATGCTGCAAAGGACAACATGGGTAATATGATTGCCTGGGATGCTGGTAAAGGTAAGATTGTTTGGAATATTGTAGAACAATGGTCTGTATGGTCAGGTGTACTTACTACAGCTGGCGACGTAGTGTTCTACGGAACTCTTGACGCTTATGCTAAGGCTGTAGATGCGAAGACCGGTAAATTACTATGGAAGCATAAAGCTCCATCAGGAATTATTGGTAACTTCAACTCTTGGTCTCACAAGGGTAAGCAATACGTTGGTGTCCTTTCAGGCATCGGCGGTTGGGCTGGTGCGGTTGTGTCTATTGAAGGCTTAGCTGCAGCTCCTGATGATGCTGCTCTTGGTGCTGTAGGTGGTTATCGTAAATTGTTAAACTCATCACGTAATGCTGGTGTGTTGATGGTATACGCTCTACCTTAAGCAAACAGACGTAAGTTTGTTAGATCCCTGATACTTCGGTATCAGGGATTTTTTTTAATCGTATTGTGTATTAATATGTAAGAGAATATATAAGAAGTGCTGGGTAAATTAATTAAGAACTTATAATTAACGAATTGGTCTTAAGAGGTAATAGGATGAAAAAAGGGGCGAATAAAATGACAATAACAAGATACGTAGGTGTGGTTTTGTGCACATTAGTGTACTTGCTTCCTGGTATAGTAAAAGCAGAGGAGCATGTAGTTAATGCAGCTGCAAGAGAATTTAAGCCTGCAATTATTTATGTGCAACCTGGAGATACAGTAAAATTTACTAATATGACTTCTCACAACGCGGTTACTTATCTAGTACCTGAAGGCGGTATAAATTTTGGAGAAAAAGGTAAGATGGCCGGCGCTACTATGGTTACTCCACCTCTAGAAACAAATGGAATTTTTGGTTATGTCTGTGAACCTCATATTGGTTTTGGAATGGTTGGTGTAATCGTTGTTGGTGACGTAAGTGCAGATCAAAAGGCTGCAGTAAAGGAAAAAGCAATGGCAGAATTACAAGGGCCATTCAAGCGTCTTATCGGTAAAATCAACAAAATAAAACCAACTAATTAATTTTTAGGTAAATTTTAACCCGCTTTTTAAGGCGGGTTATGCTCATTATTATGAAAACAAGATTATTACTATTACTGACTATTTTTTCTGTTAATTCTGTTTTAGCAGATGACCACCTAGCTGACACAAAATATTTTAAGGTTTGTGCTGACCCGTATATGTTGCCGATGTCAAACCAAAATGGCGAGGGCTATGAGAATAAAATCGCAGAACTTTTTGCAGAAAAATTAGGTTTAGAATTGAAGTATGAATTTTTTCCGCAACGTATCGGGTTTATCAGAAATACTCTAAGAGCTGAATCGGAGATAGCGAAAGGATATAAGTGCGATATTGTAATGAATGTTCCATCTAGCTTTGAACTTGCCGCAACAACTGAACCTTACTACACCACATCATATGCATTAGTTTTTGCGAAAGGCGGAAAACTGGATTCAGTGACAGACCCCTCAATGTTGTTAGATGCTGCAAAAGCAAGTAAAGAAAAAGTTAAAATAGGATTGACTGATGTCGGCGCTGCTCAACTTTGGGTATTTTACAACGGATTAATGTCATATATAACACCTTATCAGGGGCAACCAGGCGATCCAAAAGCCAATCCAGCTAAAACATTAATAGATGATATTGTCGCAGGTAAAATTGATGCGACAGTTGTGATGGGTCAAAGTGCAGGATATTGGGCAAAACAATACAAAGATAAGACTGAGTTAGTTGTATTACCAATAAAGGACGACCCAGAAAAGAAGATACGACTATCTTATAGTTTTTCAATGGCTGTCAGATACAGAGAAAAAGCTTGGAAAGAGACTATCGATAAGCTAATCACACAAAATCAAGCGGAGATTGAAAAAATTTTAGTGGATTACAATATTCCGTTAATTAAATAATGAGATAACCCAATAATGAAATTACTATTAAATTCTCTATTTATCATTCATTTATTGATGATATTCACAAATAATGTTCTTGCTGATGGGGATGCTGAGCCAAATCAAGAAAAATCTGAAAAATCCAATATAGTAAGAGGCGGGTCTCCGTTAACTGAGGACGAAGTAAAATCAAATATTGGTAGATATGGTGAAACAGATGAGATGCCAGAAGATTTTGAGTTTGCTACTGCTGAAAATAAGTTATGGTTAGATAATCATCTGGGGAATATTACTCAGCCAACGAGCTTATATTATGAGTTCGAGAAAACTGGCACATATGAAGATGGTTTTAGTGACTCGGTATATCTTAAAGTTCTAGAGCTAAATGAAGATGGCACCAAAAATACTTTGTTAGATTTTTTTACTGCTGAAAGAAAACAAAAAATACCTGAAGGCAATACAAGTAATATTAGAGGTAATCCAGTGCTTGGTATATATATGAATGGTGATGTTTTTGATATGGCAAGAATTACTGGCGGAAAACCAAATCGATATCGCTATTTTTTGAAACAAATAAAAGTAGCGTTAAGAGAGACTGCAAAAATAGAAACGATAACTTTTGTTTATAATGGCCAGGAGTATAAAGGGGATAAAATATTCTTTACTCCATACGTTGAGGATCCTCATCGTCGTGAATTTGAAAAATTTGCAGATAAATATTATGAGATTATCTTATCAGATGATATACCTGGTAAGCTTTATCAAATCACAACAATCGTTCCTGATAAAAGTAGTGAGTCAGCAGAACCTTTAGTTGTGGAAACATTAAAATTGGTTAGTGTGGAAAATCAGGAATCTTAAGACTTGCACTAAGAGCCATATAAATATTTAATATCAACTCTGTTGCCTTTATTCATTTGATTATCGTCAATGACGTCACCAGGTCTTTGCCCTCGGCTAAGTTTGACAGCACAATACTTAAATTCAGGAATTTTGCCGAATGGGTCTAATGCTTCATTTGTAATGAGATTTGCTGCCGCCTCATTAAATGAGAATGGCATCATAACCACACCTTTTTGCATACCTTCATCAACACGTGTAGTAGCAGAGATCTTTCCCCTTCGTGACTCAACAACTAAGACATCTCCTGATTTTAGTGAAAACGATTTAAGATCTTCAGGGTTAATTAGTATGCATGGACCAGGTTCGATAGCATCTAACACCCGCGAGTGACGTGTCATTGTTCCCGTATGCCAATGCTCAAGTTGTCTACCGGTCATAAATATAAATGGAAAATCGTTAGTTGGTAGTTCTGCTGGTTTAGTGTATTCAGCTGCTACAAAACTTCCTCTACCATCTTTTGTAGGGAATATACCGTCTTTAAAAATAATGGGTTCGCCAGGGTCATTAACATTCATTAGAGGGTAGGTAAGCGAGTCAACTGATTCTAGTCGTTCCCAGGTAATCCCAGCCATACTTGGTGTGGCTAATCTAATTTCATTAAATACATCTTTTGTATTTTCGTATCCCCAATTAAGGCCCATACGATTTGCTATTTCCTGAATAATCCATAAATCTTTTTTAGCTTCGCCTGGTGGTTCAATTGCTTGTCTGCCTAATTGAACACGTCGATCAGTGTTAGTGAATGTTCCGTTTTTCTCAGGGAATGCCGAAGCGGGTAAGATTACATCAGCATAACCGCACGTTTCGGTGAAAAAGATATCTTGTACAACTAAATGATCTAGTTTTGAGAGCGCTTCTCTAGCATGGTTAAGATTAGGATCTGACATTGCTGGATTTTCACCCATAATATAAAGTCCATTAATGTCACCGTTATAAATAGCATGCATAATTTCAACAATGGTTTTTCCGTTTTCTGGATTAAGCTTCTGCCCCCAAAGTTTTTCAAATTTCATTCTGACTTCGGGGTCGGTGACAGGTTGATAGTCTGGATAGACCATCGGAATTAAACCAACATCAGAAGCCCCTTGAACATTATTTTGCCCTCGTAACGGGTGAAGCCCTGTACTTTCACGACCTATTTGACCGGTCATAAGAGCAAGCGAAATCAGGCAACGTGCATTATCAGTTCCATGAATATGCTGGGAAATGCCCATACCCCAAAAAATAATTGATTTTTTTGAAGTTGCATATAATCTCGCAACTTCTTTAATCGTATCTGAGTCTATCCCACAAATTGGTGAAACTTTTTCAGGCGAGTATTCTTTAACAGTTTCTAAAATGCTTTCAAAACCATTAGTGTGTTCATCAATAAATTTCTTATTTTGTAGACCTTCATTAATTATGACGTTCATCATTGCATTTAGGAGTAAAACATCGGTACCTGGTCTTAATTGCAAGAAATGACTTGCATGCAAAGCGATATCAGAATGATAGGGTTCAATAATAATAAGCTTACTACCACGTTCAGATGCATTTTTTAAAAATGTTGCAGCAACAGGATGGTTTTCATGAGGCCTAGAACCAATGACAATAATGACATCAGCATAAGAACCATCCGAAACTTGATTAGATACCGCTCCTGAACCAATCGTTTCTAATAACGCAGCGACCGAAGAAGCATGGCATAGTCTTGTACAGTGATCGATATTATTATTTTCAAATCCAGTTCTTACTAATTTTTGCACTAAATAAGCCTCTTCATTACTTCCTTTTGCACAACCAAATCCAGCAAGAGATTGCGAACCATTATCTTTTTTTATTTTATTAAAACCTTTTGCTGCAAAATTCAGTGCCTCTCCCCATGTAGCTTCTCGGAAATATTTATACATATTTTCCGGTTCGATAATCTCTGATGTTTTTTTAATATTTTCACGCCTAATCATTGGTTTTTTCAGACGATCAGGATGATGGATATAATCAAAACCATAACGCCCTTTCACACAAAGGCGGCTTTTATTTGCAGGGCCATCTCTTCCTTCTACATACTGTATGTGATTATTTTTTATATTAAATGTAAGCAGACAGCCAACACCACAATAAGGACAAACCGAATCAATTTTTTTATCAGGCTCAACCAAACCAACATTTTTTGCAGGCATTAGTGCGCCTGTAGGACAGGCTTGTACACATTCACCACATGCAACACATGTACTTTCTCCCATAGGGTCATCCATATCAAAAACAATTTTTGAGTCTTTCCCACGGAAAGCATACCCAATAACATCGTTAACTTGTTCTTCACGACATGCACGCACACATCTTGTACATTGAATACATGCATCAAGATTGACGGCTATTGCAGGATGCGAAATATCAGAATGAACTTGATTTCGTTCTTCAAAACGAGGATTGAAGATAGAGAGTTTTTCTGCCCAGTAATCTAATTCGGAATTTAATTTATAAGGAGATTTTCCTTGCTGAGGCATATCTGATAATAGAAGCTCTAACACCATTTTTTGAGATAAACGGGCTCTTTCATTTGTACTATTGACTTTCATACCCTCGGTTGGTTTTCGGCAACACGATGGCGCAAGAACACGTTCACCTTCAATTTCAACAACACAGGCGCGACAATTACCATCAGAACGGTACCCGTCCTTATAACAGAGGTGGGGAATTTCTATATTTTGCCGTTTCGCAGCTTGGAGAATTGTCTCTTCGCCAGAAGAAAGAATTTCTTTACCGTCTAGGATGAAACTTACTATTGTTTCATTTTTTTGTTTTGGGTTGGCGGCCATTTTTTAAATTCCTCGGGAAAATATCTGATTGCACATCTAACTGGGTTTGGCGCCGCCTGCCCTAAACCACATATCGATGCATCACACATCGCAACAGATAGTTCTTCTAATAAATCTTTATTCCACTCCTCTTTTTCCATCAATTGTATCGCTTTTGTCGTTCCAACGCGACATGGCGTGCATTGACCACATGACTCATGTTCGAAAAACCTCATTGAATTAAGAGCCAATCCTTTAACCTTGTCTTGGTCAGAAAGTACAATTATGGCCGCAGAGCCAATAAAGCAGCCATGTTTCTGTAATGTATCAAAATCTAACGGCTCATCTCCGAGCGATGCAGGCAAAATTCCTCCCGACGCACCACCTGGATAATAACCATAAAATTTGTGACCTTTTAGCATCCCCTTACAATATTCATCGATGAGTTCATTTATGCTAATACCTGCTGGAGCAATATGAACACCAGGTTTTTTAACACGTCCACTGACGGAAAAAGAGCGAAGTCCTTTGCGGTCACGACGACCATTTGATGAAAACCAATCAGGTCCTTTCTCTATGATATCCCGAACCCAATGCATAGTTTCCATATTTTGTTCTAGCGTAGGTAGACCAAAAAGCCCAATATCAGCAACATATGGTGGGCGTAATCTAGGCATACCAGGTTTTCCTTCAATTGATTCAATCATTGCAGACTCTTCACCACATATATATGCACCGGCACCTCTTCTTAAATGAATTTTTGGAAGTTTACATGGCGGAGTTTTTTTTAGTTTTTCTAATTCTTTCTCTAGTAACATTCTGCAACCTGCATATTCATCTCTAAGATAAATATAAATTTCTTCTGCATTAATTGCCCAGCAAGCAATTAATGTACCTTCTATAAAACGATGCGGATCAGTTTCAAGGTAAAAACGGTCTTTAAAGGTTCCAGGTTCACCTTCATCTATATTTATAGCAACCATTTTTGGTGAGTTTTTTTCACTCAAAATCCGCCATTTTTGACCTGTCGGAAAACCTGCGCCGCCTAAACCTCTAAGAGCTGAATTTTCGAGTAGTTTTATAATGTCATCACTTTTATATTTTTCATTCATACAGTCAATTAATGTTTTATAACCACCATTTTTTTTATAAGCAGTATAATTAATATAGTCATTGGGAATTGTATCTATTAATTGATTTTTATTAAGAGCAGTTATAACAGCATCTGTCTTAGCGTTTTCAATTGGATTAGTGCCAGCAATAGCAATTGGCGCAGAAGCGCATCTACCGACACATGGAACAGGTTGAATTCGAACCTTGTTTGAATCTGTAGCTAATTTTAACTCGCTAATTAATTTTTTAGCACCAAACATTTCACAAGTTACAGATTCGCAGACTCTTATAGTAATATCTGGCGGAGGAGTTTCTTTTTCATTTATTACATCGAAGTGATGATAAAAAGTTGCAGTTTCATAAACTGCCGCCATTGATATATTCATTATTTTTGCAAGTGCCATAATATGACGGTGAGATATATGGTGAAAATTATCTTGGATTTTATGGAGATGCTCTATAAGCATATCCCTTTTTGTGGACTCACTACCAATTAGTTTTTCTAATTGAGTGATACTATTCTGGTCTATGACACGACCAGAAATACGACCTTTTTTTCCACGAGTTCGTTTCATTGAACGTGTAATTATTTAATTACGGAGAGCATTTCTTCGATAGAAGTATATTTTTCACGAGGTTTGCCCTTAGGTTCTCCATGTTCAATTTCTTTGGTATCAATTTGAGACCATTCGGCAAAATTAATATGGCGCACATTTTTACTGTCAAGTTTTGAGTATATTTCTTTAGCACCGTGTTTTTTTGTTTCGGTATTTAATTTTTCTATATCATTGAGAAGATTTGTAACTGTTTCAACACTGCAAGCACGGTTAGTTCCGATGATGCCGCTAGGCCCACGTTTTATCCAGCCGCCAGTATAGAGTTGCTCAACTACAGCACCATCATTTTCGGTGACTCGTCCTTTTTCATTTGGGATTGTCCCCCAGCTTTCATGAAAGGGTACGCCTGGCATTGGGATACCGTGATATCCAATGCTACGAAATAATATACCCGTATTTATTTCAATCGTTTCATTTGTTCCTTTTGCGGATTGTTTAAAAGGCTCACCAGATAGCTCATTTTTTTCGAGAATTAATTTTTCTATTTGATTATTACCAATTATCTCTTGTGGACCCATTAGAAACCTAAAAAAACATTTTTTTGATTTACTGGAATCCAACTCACGTTTTGAATATTCACAAAACTGGTCATAGACTTTTCTATTAGTGACATTGGTTTTTTCTTCTAATTCCTTTTTACTTTCATCATTTAACTGTAAATCTTCCTCGAGAATAATTGGATTACAATCTGATAATTCTCCGAACTCACGTAATTCTTTAGGTGTAAATTTAGCTTGAGCAGGTCCGCGACGTCCAATTACATGGATTTCTTTTAGTTTACTCTCAGCTAAAACATCTAATGCATGTTGTGCTATATCGGTATGTTTAAGTTCATCTACGGTTTTCGATAGTATTCTGCTTACATCAGCTGCAACATTTCCCTGTCCTATTATGACGGCAGTATCTTGCGAGAGGTCGAATTCTAATTCTCTATAGTCTGGGTGACCATTATACCAACCAACAAATTCTGTCGCGGTATGACTTCCTTTAAGATCTTCTCCAGGAACACCAAGTTTTCTATCTGTTTCGGCGCCATATGTAAGGATTACTGCATGATGTGTTTTACGCAAATCTTCAATAGATATATCTCTACCAACAGTTACATTTGCAATAAGATTAAAGTGTGGATCATCTGCAATTTTTTTATAGAGATTAATAGCGGTTTTGAGTTTTGGATGATCCGGCGCAACACCACTTCGAACAAGACCATAAGGGGAGGGGAGACGTTCAATAATATCTACATTTACTTCAAATTCTGATTTTATCAGTGCTTCTGCAGCATAAAATCCACTTGGGCCAGAACCTACAATAGCTACTAGTAAAGGGTTTTGTTCAGTGCCAAGATTTGCCATAGCTTAGAGACCTACCCATAGAGATAAAGTTTCTATGTTACTTAAACTGACTATTTTACTTTTTTGCTGTGAATTGGCGGCCATTTATAAATTTTCAATAAAATTCAAGATAAACATCATGGGTTTGGCGCCGCCTGTCCTAAACCGCAAATTAATATGTTAAATATTATAATTGATGATTCTCTTATTTACTGTTCCTCTGCTTTTTTGTTAATTGTATCGTTTTTGATGTTTGAACGCGACTTTATAGACCTAGCTCTGCTTTACGTTCTTCAGCACCCGGTAATGGTTCAATTTGCTCTTCAATAACAGGTAGTTCAGCAGCTTTTTCAGCATTGATTTCTATCCAGTGTTCTTTATCCTCAGGAAGATCATCAAGCTCATAAATTGCCTGAACAGGACACTCCGGAAGACATGCGCTACAGTCGATACAGACATCAGGATCGATATATAACATTTCGTCGTCATAGTGAAAGCAGGCAACCGGGCATACGGATACACAGTCTGTAAATCGACAGCCTTTACAATTATCAGTTACGATTGTTGTCATCGTTTCCTCCTCTACCTCATCGGGTAGTTCCTCTAGGTGATAGTACTATTTTATTTGCTTTTTTTTGTTGATAAAAGGATTTCTCCACGATTTAATTCAACTGAATCGCCACTCCAACGCTCAAAAGTACCGTTTGTATATGACGAATCAATCGAAAAACCATTTTTTTCTAAATAATTGATGTAAAACTTTATAAATGAGGGCTGGTATTCACAATTTCGCATAAATGTTGGTAGTATTTCTGCCTCATTAAAACAAATTATTGAGCCACGCCTCATACCAGCTCCAGTTCGTATTCCCATACTGCCCAGTACAATAATTGTTCCTGCTAACATATTTACACCAGTAAAATCACCTGAATCGCCACCGATAACAATTAGGCCTCTTCGCATAACATGTCCAGTTTCATTTTTCACGTTACCATGAATGAAAATTTCTCCGCCTTGCATGCCAACAGTACTACCTCGGTAACCACTACCTGTCATATGACCAGCATTTCCCTTAACTGTGATTTTTCCTCCTTGCATCTCTGCAGCCAACCAGTCAGATGCATTGCCTTCAATTATTATTTCACCTCCCTGCATAGCTGCTCCAGTATGCAGGCCAATATTTCCTTCAACTATAATTTTACCAAATGTCATTGAGGCACCGATATGTTTAACATTGTTTAAATCACCATCAATAATTATTTCGCCATCAAATGCCCCCTTACAATCAAAAAACTCACCAAGCTTTACTTGACGGTTTCCGTGAAAAACAATCATTGAAGAAATTTCGCTATCTTTTAAAGATTGTATTTTATCAGGACAAATACAATCAGCCTCTAAGGGTACTTCTGGCTGTGTATGTAGCTTAAGGTGTAATGGCATTACTTTTCACCTTTCGCTAATAATTTATGTAAATGTATTTGATACTGGCCTAATCCACCACCGTAATTACCCGCTGATATTTTTTTTACGCCTGGTTTAATAGCTGCTTCAACACCAACACGCATTGCTTGTTCAACGTCTTCAAGTTCTAAACCATCAATAACAATCTCAAGAACACAGTTCACACCTTCTTTAATCTCTGTTTTTTCAACTACACCTGATAAAGTAGGGCAATATGCATCATTAGTAGAAGCAATCAATGCCTTGTACTTAGAGCCAACTTTACTTCCGCTTCTTACAACACCGTTTGGAAAAGGTAGAATTATATTTTGTATTTCACGCATTGCCTTTACTGCAGATTTTGCTGCTTTTAATCCTGTATTTTGATCCTTTGCCATGATAAGTATATTTCCGCCGCCAACTGCTTCTTTTACTTTAAAAATATCATCAACTAAAAACTCACCATCCATAACGGGTATTCGCCATAATCTTTTATTTAGTATTTTTTTACTGATTTGGTGACCGTCACCAAAATAACGAAGCTGCCCGCCTACTACTACTTCATTTCCATTATCAATACCGTTGTAACAAGATGTACTGGGGCATGTCATTACACATTGACCAATACGCTCAACTAATCGCTTACCTAAGTTTTGACTATCCATTGCAAAAAATAAAACACTAACACCATGTCTTTGATCTGGAGAGTTTTCTGGCAAAATTTCAGTTTCAATACCTGCTTCACATTTACACCCTATAACTGAAGTAGCAAAACCAGTTATAGATTGTGCTGCCGCTGTTGCCCATTCTTTTGTTTCAGCAGTAATAATTATTCTACTACCGAACATTTTAAAAGCTTCAGCAAATGTGTCATCGATTTCAGTAGATTTTATTTTCATGAAATAATCATCCTGTTTTAATAATTTCATGCTGATGCAAGTAATGATCATCAACAGGATAATTAGAGAATTCTATAGAATAAAAATCTTCAAAGAACGGCTTAAGAACTTCTTCAATTTTATTATCATATGTAGGTTCTATGTGATAAACCGTGCCTTGTGAATCAGTTTTAAATTCATGATTTGCAATCATTGGCTCACCAGATTTAAATACATATCGTGCCGTGCTAAACATCATTTCCTTATCATCCATTGAATCATAAATTGTAATATCAGCATCAGCTCCTACACCTAGATGACCTTTTGTTTCTAAACCCAGTGCCTTTGCTGGACCTGCTCTGGTAATAATCGCGATTTCATATAATGTGTACTCTCTTTTCAATTCGGGAAGAGAGCATTTTTTTAGGGCTTTTTGATTAACTCGTTTCATTTCTTCATGACGAAATTTTTCATCCATTAGAAGTTTTATAAGCTTGGGATAGGCCATAAAAGAACCACCATTGGGGTGATCTGTTGACAAAATTATTCGCCATGGATCTTCCGATAATAAGAATAATTCTAATCCAATCGCCCACTGAAGCGTATGCATGTAAAGATGTTCTTGGTAAGTGAAAGGAAGAATACCACAGCCGCTTTCACATTCAGTATCTGCATTAACCCATTTACCTTTAGTATGACCTTTTAGTACATATGCTAAAGGAGCATCAGCAGTCATAATAGTTGATTCACCAAACATCACCTGCCCAACATCACAGGTTATATTTGGATGATTATTTACATAGTCAGCTATTTCCGCAGCTTTTGATATTGGATTTTTACCAACTTCCCCTCCGTAACTATGAAATTGAATATGTGCAATGTGCGCGCGTAGATCACCCGCAGTTTTCATAGTTTCAAGCGTTGTTATGTAATTTCCACTATGACCAAGATTGTTGCAATGAATATGAGGTGGATGAGGGTAGCCCTGTTTATTAACAGTTTTTACAAAAGCTTCTATTATTTGTCGCGGAGTTATATCACCAGATGGTCCAGTTTTTTCATCTATATCTGTCACATTTGAATTTTTTTTACCTTTCCAAGCCTCATCACCGCCAGGATTTACAAGTTTTACAGTGTACGCTTTTGTTGCATTTACCCACCAGGCAACTGCTTGTTCAAATTCTTCAAAACGCTTTTCACGTATTAAGTTATGAAGAAATATATTATTTCCTAAAAGTACATAGAATCCTTTATCAATGATTGGCGTGTCTTCAAATTCTTCTAATACATGCCGTGCACCTATAGGAGAAACGGCTGCTTCCATTGCGGTGGTATATCCCAATGTTGCATAGCGATATCCTGCTGCAAATGTTGAAGGTGTTGTGCCACCGGAACCTGAGCGAGTAAAAGGAGTTGAAGGATGCACATCGTGACGACGTGCTTCAGGCGTTAATTTTCTTGCTAAGTTGACCTTTGGTCCCGCAATATGACAGTGAATATCAACACCGCCAGGCATAATAACCATACCCTTAGCATCAATAATTGTTGCGTCGTCATCTACGGCATCAACAATCTTTCCATCTTGAATGCAGATCTCTTTAATTTCACCGTTAATATTATTTTTNGGATCATATACCTGACCATTAACGATGCGCATTGTTGCAGACATCAAATGTACCCCTCTATTTTGTAATTCTTATTATAGTTGCAGTTTAACGCTAGTACATAAGACTTAGAGCGGGTTTACTGCTGCTGCTACTTTTGCTTCTCCTGAAGCACCTCCGGAATGATTGTTCTTTAAAATTAGNTCATGAACACGTTTTTTTATGGCTTTGAGTATTGATTCATCATCAGGAAAAGGTGATTCGAATGCAGGTCTCAATGGAATAGAAACATCATCCATACGGTATACCGTTCCACCTGTATTTATTCCATAGGTTGCGGTTTTAAAGGCAACATGTGCTAGTTTCGTTGTATCAGTACTTTTAGTATCAAGCACAACAACAGGAATATTTTTTAGGTGCTCAATTGCCTTTTTAGGAAAATTTGAACCAGGGTCACTGGCAATAATCATAGCGGCATCTGCATCTCCATTTGATAATGTATCAACTGTTGTGAATTCACCTGGATTAAATCTTGGATATCCACGACTGAAATTAACACCAAATGGATATCCTGTTTGCCATGAGACTACATTATCAGCTCCAGTAACATTACCATGACCACGTACGGGCTTAGCGACAAAATGTGTATACTCATTCAGATCAGTTGCAAGCGCGAGCAAAGCACCTGAGTTAAAATGTCGACCTCTAGTCATGGTTAATCCCATGCCAAAAAAGAGCACTCCAAATCGACAATTTTTCATTCGCTCTACAAGGTCGGTTAATACCTCTAAAGGAACACCTGTTTCTTTTTCAATATCTGTTGAAATACTAACTCCTTTTACAAGAGCACGAAGCGCCCATAATACCTCAAAGTCTTTTCCGGGTTTTGGCCGTATAAGAATATCAGCAACACCCGCACTTTTTGTTTTTCTTACATCTACTAGTACTACAGTACGATCTTTTTTACCGTTTGGGGTGAACATTCCTTTTGGTGTGACAGCATAACGTCCGAAATGTCTGGGATGTGATTCCGCAGGGTTGCCTCCCCAATAGATAACTAAATCTGCACGATTTTTAACTTCACCTAATGTGCTCGTGCTTTCACCGACACCTTGAAATGCAAGACCACTTGGCCCGTGACACACAGAAGTCGTAGTATCTATATTCCCTTTTATATAGTCTGTTATTGCAACCGCCTGTTTTTGAGCTTCAGAAGTGGTATCACTTAGACCATAGGTAATTGGAAATTTTGCCTTAACTAAAGTTTGTGCTGCTTCTTCTACTGCTTCTTCTACTGAAACTTCTTTACCATCAATCAACGCAGCTGGCGCATCTTCAATTGTATGTTCAGCAAACCATGCACGTCCAAGTACGCATGCATTTTTTGCTTTTATAATTCTTTTTTCGTCAACATCGACATGAAGTTCCATATCATCACAAACACAACCACAGAAAGTACAAGTTGCATCCTCAACGATCTTAATATTCTTATTTTGCTCTTCTGTTTTTTTACTATTTGTTTCTTCTGGCATAGTCTTTTCTTCTTTATTGTTTATATTATATTAATTTTTGATCTTCTCGACATCAACCATCATGTGCTTTGATAGTGGCATTCCACTTCCTGCAGTATCACTCGCCATCAGTTGGCTTGAAGGCGGNCCATAAGGGATAAACAGTACACCTTCGGATAAATCTTCTGGNTTTTTTCCAATACAGCTTACAATTGTTTCCCCTATTTCGTTTGAGAGTCGAACTTTATCACCATCGACAAGACCTATTTTTTCCATATCATCTTTATTCATTTCTAATGTTGACGTTACTTCAAGGTATTCCTCTTTGAGCTTACCTTTATTTAGGGAGGTTCCTTGTTTACTTGATCTCCCAGGGATTAGCATCATCTTATTACTCACGAAAATTTCTCCAAATTTATTTTATTCGGTAGACGACGAAAAACGACAGGAAATAGAAAGGTTGTTTCTATAGCGCTCAAAAAAAGACTATTTGCTTTATTTTTTTGTTTTGGAATAGCGGCCATCTATAAATTCTCTTACGAAAATATCAAATCTTAACAATCCATGGGCTTGGCGCCGCCTGTCCTAAACCCAGTACGGATATATCATATTGTGGTTTGATTTATTTTCCTTGTTCAACTCCTTATAAATACCATTTTCAGGGCTGATTGTATCGCTTTTAATGTTTGAGTGCGACTTTAAAGACTCAATAACTTTAGTATCTCAATGCTACAACATTCTGTATAATAAGGGTTTTTTTGACGAGACCTGATGGTATGATTATATCTCATGATTATGAGTAATAAAAAAATAAACGTGAAATCTAAGCAAGTCAGCGTTAAAGCCCCAGCCCGCCTACATCTGGGTTTTTTAGATATGTGTGGAGATTTAGGTAGGAAATTTGGCAGTTTAGGGCTTTCAATTACCGGCGTAGAAACATCAATTACTGCTAGATATTCAGATGATATTGATATTAAAGGGATTTTTTTAGAGAGAGCTGAAAATTACGCAGAACAAATCTTATCTCATTACGGTATCGATGGCGGAGTTGAATTATCGATTAATTCTACTATTCCAGAGCACGCCGGGCTTGGCTCAGGAACACAATTATCTCTTGCAGTAGCGAGTGCAATAGCCTGCCTGTATGAGGTAGGGCAGTACCATCATGCATCACATTGGGCAACTATCTTACATCGAGGCGCTAGATCGGGAATTGGAATTGGGGCTTTTATGGATGGCGGCTTTGTGGTTGATGGCGGACGTGGTGAAAAAACTGAGGTCCCCCCAATCATTGCTAGATTGCCATTTCCAGAGCACTGGAGAATTATTTTAATATTCGACGATGATGTGAAAGGAATTAATGGCGCAAAAGAACGTCGCGCGTTTAACAGATTGATAAAAATGAAAAAAGAAGCATCAGAGTCATTGTGTCGCTTAACCATGATGCAAGTACTTCCTGCCATCGTTGAGCAAAATTGTATTCAGTTCGGCGGGGCAATAACAGAAATACAGAATATTGTCGGAGATTATTTTTCAAGCGCGCAAGGAGGTCGTTACACCTCACCCTTTTTAGGTTCCATCCTTGATAGATTGAGCATAGATGGAGCAAGTGGCGTTGGTCAAAGTTCTTGGGGACCAACTGGCTTTGCTATTTTTGCTAATGAAACTATCGCTTTTCAGGCGCTAAAAAAGATACGTAACGAATGGCAGTCAGAAAAACGGATCAGGTTTGTTTTATGCGAGGGGAATAATCATCAAGCAGAAATTATATTTGGCGATAAAAAAACTATGGAAAAAACTAACAAACAAAAGGTGGAGAATCTATAGTTACTGCAGTTCAATATAGTAATGAGATTCAATCGGGGGTCGATTATCTTATTATTTCCGAATCCGGTCGAGCATTAGCAACTTCTGCTAAAAAAGCTGGTTATAAAATTAGTATTATTGATCGTCATGCAGATGTTGATGCGACGTCCCTAGCGAAAAGTATCTGTGTTTACAGAGGCTCCAATATAGATAATTTCTTAAGTGATACAGATCTACATTCATATATTAAGGACTTAAGCAAACAAAGAAGCGAAGGTCTTTCTAGAACTGTTGCCGTTATCGGTTCTGGTTTTGAAAAGAATCCACAACGGCTTAATCTTATACGTAAATATATTCCAGTTTTAAGNAATAGTATTGAAACAATTAATTTTGTTAAAAATCCAATGAATTTAACAAAATTGTTAAATGCAAAATCTATTAGGTATCCTTTTACTTCATTCTGTAAACAAGATTTTAATAATAGCAGTAAATTTTTAATCAAAGAAGTTGCTGGGATGGGCGGAGGGCATGTAACATTTGAAGCTCATCTTGACAGAAAACTGATATCGGATAATAAATATTATTATCAAGAGTACATTGAAGGCACAGTTTACAGCGCAGTATTTTTAGCTAATGGAATAGATGCAAGATTAATTGGTATCAACCAACATCTTAAGCCAACACAATTTTCATCAAAGCCATTCTTATATGAAGGCGCAATAACTACAAATCTAGATGAAAAAAAGAATAGCGATGAAATAAATTTCGTTATTAATAAAATTACAAAAATAACAAAATTATTTGGTCTCTGTGGGATAGATTTTATTATCGATAAGTCAGGAAGTATTTATGTTNTTGATGTGAATCCTCGNCCACCATCTACATTTGAATTACATGAGNCCAAACATTCCTTATTTGCGGCTCATATTGATTGTTTTGAAGGAAATCTATCGAATAATATTTTGCCTAATCATAATAAACTATATGGCCATATAATTTATTATGCGAAAGATGATCTTNCAAAATTCCCTAGTTGGCCGCATTGGGTAAAAGATATTCCTGAAGCCGGGACTAAGGTTTCAGCTGGAAATCCAGTATGTAGTATATATGCTGAAGCTAATTCACCTAATGAGGTAAAAAATTTGTTGTATCGCCGTCTACGGAAGATTGAACTCTCTATTAAATCTATAAATAAACTGTAAAATACAATAAATTTATTTTCGAGAAAATCTAGTGAGTCAAAATATAAATCTAAGTCTTAGTAAATTAACAGCACCTCTAGTTGAAAATTTGATAGTAAATGCGGAGTCATTGCGACTAGGAGTGTCGAATCTTGACGATGGTACCCGTATTATCGATGCAGGTATTAATGTCAAAGGCGGTATTGAGGCAGGTAGATTAATTGCCGAGATATGCATGGGCGGGCTTGGCGTTGTAAGATTACGTGCCTCGACAAATTTTCATAATTGGTCATGGCACTTAGATGTTCAAAGTTCACAGCCTGTTTTAGCATGTTTAGCAAGTCAGTATGCTGGATGGAGTTTGAATCATGGAAAAGGGNAAAATGCATTTAATGCATTAGGCTCCGGCCCTGCTAGAACACTTGGTAGTAATGAGCCTCTATTTAAGGAGATAGGTTATCGTGATGAGGTTGATTCTAGTTGTATTGTTATTGAGGTTGATAAGATCCCGCCGACTGAAGTAACTAAAAATATTGCTGAAAAGTGTGGGATATCTAATGAAAAATTGACTGTTATCTTAACACCAACATCTAGCTTAGCTGGTTCAGTTCAAATAGTTAGTCGAGTTCTAGAAACATCATTACATAAGGCGCATGAATTAAATTTTCCTTTAGATAAAATTATTGATGGTGCTGGTAGTGCTCCCTTATGTCCTCCATCGAATGATTTTTTAACAGCGATGAGTCGCACAAATGATGCGATATTGTTTGCAGGGCAAATTCAGTTATTTGTTGAGGCGAATGATGAGGATGCAAAAGAACTTGCAAATGCATTACCAAGTAGTGCTTCAAAAGATTACGGTAAACCTTTTGGGGAGATATTCAAGGATGTTAAATATGACTTTTATAAGATTGATCCTATGTTATTTAGCCCGGCTCGTGTTGCAGTTTCTTCATTACTAACAGGACACACATTCCATGCAGGGAAGATAGACTTAGAACTATTAGAAAAATCTTTTAGTTAGTAGTCGTGGATAAAAACTGTAGAAAAGTTGCAATAATTACCGATANCCCAGGCTGGCATGGTGAACAGTTAAGAAAATCATTAAAAGGTCGTGACCTAGATAGTGTTTACTTATCGTTGTCTGATTGCTCAATTGAAATAACTGGCGAGGCTAACGATATAAAATTACCTGGATTTGAAGAACCCCCTTTTGGTATTTTTGTACGCGGAGTACCGGGAGGTAGTCTCGAACAAGTTATTTTTAGACTTGATCTTCTGCACGGCCTGCATGATCTGGGTGTAAAAATTTATAACTCACCAAAATCAATCGAAAGGACTGTCGATAAACCGTTGACAAGTATGTTGTTAAATCGTGCAGGTTTACCAACGCCTAAAACATGGATTTGTGAGTCCGATTATCAAGCAAATGAAATTTTAAAAAAATATTCCAACAACAATAAAAAAATTGTACTTAAACCGCTATTTGGTTCACAGGGTCTAGGAATACATCTAATTGATCAAATAACTGGTCTTGTACATGATGAGAAATTTGCAGGAATTTATTATTTGCAGGAATTTATTGAACGCAAAAATAATAATTTTATTGATATTCGTGTTTTAGTTATTGATGGTGTAGCGAAAGCAGGAATGACGCGACATAGTAAAAATTGGTTAACAAACCGAGCACAAGGAGCAAATTGTATGCCGCTAGAACTAAATCAAGATTTGTCTCAGTTGAGTGAGATGGCGTGCAAAGTCCTCGAAATTGATTATGCAGGAGTTGATCTTATTGAAGATAAAAACGGCAAATATCACATTATCGAAGTTAATAGTATTCCTGCCTGGTATGGTCTGCAGCAGGTAGTCGATTTTGATATTGCTGACTGTTTGATTGATTCATTTATTAAAAATGTATCTAGAAACAATACTTTGCAGATTTACTCAAACTAACACCGATGAATCTGACAATTGAACAAGCTGTAATGGCAAGTTTTGAGGGGGAAGTTAAGGCATTTAAACCGGGTAATGTAAGTTCCTATGCTGATGGACATGATATGACTACCCAAGATTTTCTTTTAAGTGCAGAGGTGTCGACTCCGATATTATGTAAGCAAGACACGGGTTTAGGCGAAAGAGTACTGAATAGTGTTAGCGCAACACGAAACGCTGTCTCCTGTAACACAAATCTAGGCATGTTACTTCTATTTGCACCGATTATTATGGCTGCTGACTTAGGTTTTGAAACTATTGATAAATTGAGTAAAAATCTAGAAGTTACTTTAAGTTCATTAACAAAAAATGATGCAAATCATATATTTAAGGCTATACGTTTAGCTAATCCTGGAGGATTAGGTCGCGCTGAAGAGCAAGACGTAGCTAAAAATCCCAGTTCATCACTTCTTTATGCTATGAAACTAGCAAGTAAAAGGGATTCCATCGCATTGCAATATTCAAATAACTTCAATGAAGTACTTAAGCTAGGCTTTCTGACCATTAAAAACTTTGACAAACGCTGGAATAGTGTAAAATGGTCAACGGTTTCATGTTATCTGACTTTTATGGCTTCAATTAGGGACTCCCATATTGAACGGAAGTTTGGAAGAGAGATAGCAGAACAAATAAAAATAAAAAGTGGAATTATTGTTGAAAAATTTAATAATTCTTCGGACCCAGAAGCCTCAATAGAGCTTCTACGGGGTTTTGACAGGGAACTTAAGACAGAAAATTATAATCCAGGAACAAGCGCTGATTTAACAGCAGCGAGTCTCTTGGTTTATAACTTAATAAACTAAGGTCTTATCGTTATACAGTTGGCGAAATTAACTTAAATTTCTCAATGGTATTTGGAGCGGGGCGAGGCGACTTTCCCCTTAGAAATTAACCTTTAGCAAACAGGGTGGCAGAGATGTCGATATTAGGAAAACTCTTTGGCTTTTTAGGAGGAGACAATATGGCGGTCATTGATAGAGTATTAGTAGGTGAATCATTGGTGGGTGATGGTAATGAAGTAGCCCACGTTGATTTGATTATGGGCCCACGTGGCAGCGCAGCTGAATCTGCTTTTTGTAACGCACTTACAAACAACAAAGATGGTTTTACTTCATTGTTGGCAGTTGTAGCACCAAATCTAGCATGCAAACCAAGCACCATACTTTTCAATAAAGTAACAATAAAAGGATCAAAACAAGCAGTACAAATGTTTGGTCCAGCACAGCGTGCTGTTTCTATGGCAGTTATGGATTGCGTTGAAGATGGTACAATCCCTGCAAATGAAGCGGATGATATCTTTATTTCTGTTGGTGTATTCATTCACTGGCAGGCTGAAGATGATGCGAAGATTCAAGATTACAACTATCAAGCAACGAAGGAATCTATCCAACGTGCAATAGCTCGTGAACCAAAAGCAGCTGAAGTTGTTAGTCAGAAGGGTTCGCAATCACATCCATTTGCGGCACACGATTAATAATAAAAAAGTGTCTGCTGAACTTGGATTCAGCGATTAAAAAATGCCTCGATGTACGAGGCATTTTTTTTAACTATTGAAATGTAAATCTAATTCATCTTTNGTGATTTTATTTTTATGTAAAGAAGTTGCTACTAGACATCCTCGTACATTCATCGAGTTTAGGTTATTAATATCGCTAAAATTCTGTATACCACCAGCAACATAAATCTCAGAGTTATTATTTAATTTTATAATATTTTTTAGTTGTTTAAAATCAATACCATTAGTTGAGCCTACACGATGCAACATCATAACTATTACTTTCTTTGGCCATATAGTTGGATTATTTAGTAGGTATGGATTATTTATTAATCCATTTTCACAAAAGTCTAGGGATAATAATATATTAGAATTATTTTTCATTAAATTATTATAATCATTTAATGAAAAATTATTTTCAGAACCTAAGACAAGTTTGATATTTTTACTTATGTAATCTGATTTTTTAGCTATAATTTGTTCAATACCAGCATCAACCCAAAACTGACAATTCTTATATTTTGATGCAAATTGATTTATTACGCTTGCGTTATTTCCATTACCTTGTATTGCATCAAGATCAGCAATATAAATAATTTTAAAAGGATATAATCTAAAGAAAGCAGATAAAATTGACTTTGGTTTACAATCTTCTGATATTTCTGANGTAATTGGCTGATATAATTTACGTTTNCCNCAAATAGCGTGAACAACTATACCTTGACTAAGATCAATAACAGGAATTATTAACATTTTTTACCTATGAAACATTTTTTGTTTGAGTTTATCACAGGTGGCGGTCTAATCGGACAAGCCTTACCTGATAACATGGTTTTTGAAGCACGAATTATGGTCAATACATTAGTAAAAGAACTAATCGAATGCGGTCATTTTAAAGTTAGTATTACAAAAGATGACAGAGTTGAGTCATTTAGAGGCGGAGTTATTCAGCATAGTATTAATATGCCTGTTAAAGAGATGTTACCAGGCTATATTAGAGAATCTGATATTTGTTGGTTGATAGCCCCTGAATCAGAAAATTCTCTTTATAATTTAACAGACTTATTTATTAAAAACGCAAGTTTATTTATTGGTTCTGATTTAAATGCTGTGAAAATAGCATCAAGCAAATTAATGACATGCAATATTTTGAAAAATGTAAATATTAGTACTCCCGATACAAAAATAGTTGACGATACAATTCCAGATAGTAAAACTGGATGGATAATTAAGCCGAACGATGGGGTAGGCGCAGAAAGCTGTAATTATATTATTAATAAGACTGAATTACGTGAAAAAATAGGCAGCTATAAAAATAATAATTATATAATTCAGCCTTATATTGATGGAGAGCATATGAGTATGTCTTTATTTATATATAATGAAAAAATACAGCTTCTTTCGTGTAATAAACAGGAAATAATATTAAAAAAGAATTCAATTAGATTGAAAGGTATTTATGTTAACGAATTTTTGACATATGCAGATGAAATGAGAGAATTAGCAGAAAATATTATTTCAGTGATATCTGGTTTTTCTGGCTACATTGGCATTGATCTTGTTAGGAAAAATAATAAATTTTATGTCATAGATATTAATCCTAGATTTACGACAGCGTATGCAGGAATTTCTGCGTCACTGGGTATCAATGTAACAGAAATGATATTAAATACATTTTTAAATAATGAAATGCCATATGTTAGCTTAAAGGATGCAGTACCAGTAAAATTAAAATTACAATAGAATAATGCATATATCTAATTTTATAGGATGGGATATCGGTGGAGCACACCTAAAAGTTGCAAATATAAATAGTGATGGAAAAATTATGTTTGTTGAGCAACATGCTACTCCACTTTGGAAAGGTTTAGCAACTCTTGAAAAAGCATTCATAAGTATTATCGAAAAAATTTCTATAAAAAACAAACTACATTCATTGACAATGACCGCTGAACTGACTGATATATTTAGAGATCGAAAGGAAGGCGTTAATTCAATAATTAATATTTGTCATAATATTTTAGGCAAGAATATTACATTTTATACAAAAGATTATGGACTTAAAAAAATAAATATTAATGATTCAGATTTCAATCAAATTGCGTCATCAAATTGGCATGCAAGTAGTTATTATACTGCTAAATTAGTTAAGTCTGGTTTATTTATAGATGTAGGTAGTACTACAACAGATATTATTCCATTTTATGATCATAAAATTTGTGCGCGCGGCAGTAATGACCAAACTCGATTACGTTTTGATGAATTAGTTTATACTGGCGTTATCAGAACACCAATTATGGCATTAACATCAAAAGCAATGTTTAATGGTAAATTACAAAATATCGTTAATGAGCACTTTGCAACAACTGCAGATATCTACCGAATTTTAGGATACTTGGAGGATTCTGATGATTTAATGGATACATCTGATGGGAAAGATAAAACAATTTCCAGCAGTATTTGTCGCCTTGCCAGAGTATTAGGTACTGACTCAGTATTATATAAAAATAAAAATCATTGGTATGATCTTGCTGAATATTTTCATAAAGTACAATTAGAAATATTAACAAATTCAATTGAAACAGTTTTAAATACTTTGCCAAACAAAGACTGTAAATTAGTTTCTGCTGGAGTGGGGCGTTTTTTGGTCAAAATAATTGCAGAAAAACTTGGTATTCCGCTTATTGAGTTCAGTGAATTATTTGATTGCGATAAAAAGTCGCAACATAATAGTAATATTTGCGCACCAGCAATCGCCATTGCGCAGTTAAGCCGTCTTTCAAAAATAAAATGAAAATATCAGAACTTCCTTATTACAGTAACTCTGAAAAATTATTCTCATTTGTTGCTGACGAGCAATGGGCTATTTTTCTTGATAGTGGTTTTCCGTATATTGATACAGGAAGATACGATATTATTGTTTCGAGACCATTAATAACTTTAGAGACTTTCGGGAAAAAAACTTATATTAAATCTTCCGAAACTAAAATTACATCAGAAGATGATCCTTTCTATTTAGTTAGAAAATATCTTGGTGATAAAAATGATAGTTTAAGTAAGTTACCTTTTTGTGGAGGTGCTCTCGGGTACTTTTCATATGATTTAAGCAGAAGATTAGAAAAATTTATTGATAAACCAAAGAATAATCTCGATATGCCAGACATGTCCATTGGTATTTATGACTGGGCAGTAATAATTGATCATCATGTAAATAGATCTTGGCTTGTCAGTTCATATCGTTTTGATGAAACAGAATTAATATGGCAGGACTTGCATGATTTGTTTTCGGCCACTCCGATTGATATGGAAAAGAATTTTAAAATTACTACAGAAATAAAATCAAATTTATCAAAAAACCAGTATGGAAAATCATTTGAACGTATAAGAGATTATATTCGTGATGGCGATTGTTATCAGGTTAATTTTTCTCAACAATTCTCGGCAGAATTTGAAGGCGATACATGGGCTGCTTATAAAGAACTAAGAAAATTTAATTCAGCTCCTTTTTCTGCCTATATTAATCTTCCATCAGGCTCGATATTAAGTTCTTCACCAGAACGTTTTTTAAGCTTAACAGGTACTCAAGTTGAAACAAAACCAATCAAAGGAACTAAACATCGTTCTGTTTTCGCATACGAAGATAAAGAGCTAGCTGCGTCGTTGCTTAAAAGTGATAAAGACCGTGCAGAAAATTTAATGATTGTCGATCTATTAAGAAATGATATTAGTAAGTCATGCGAAATAGGTTCTGTTAGCGTACCAAAATTNTTNTCNCTTGAATCATTTTCATCAGTTCATCACTTAGTTAGTACTATTAGCGGCACACTTTCTAAAAATAAGGATGCTATTGATCTTATAAGAGGATGTTTTCCGGGAGGTTCTATCACAGGCGCGCCTAAATTAAGATCTATGGAAATTATTGATGAATTGGAGCCTCATAGGAGATCAATATATTGTGGTTCGATAGCATATATAGGATTTGACGGTAATATGGATAGTAACATATGCATAAGAACATTAATTTATTGTAAGAATAAAATATATTTTTTTGTTGGAGGTGGAATTGTATGGGATTCAACAATTGATTCTGAATATAAAGAATGTTTTGACAAGGTTTCAACTATATTAAAAATATTTAAAAAAAAGGTATTTAATTGACTAAAACAGTCTTAAAACTGGGCGGCAGCCTTATGCAAAGTAAAGAATTAATTTTTTTTCTTAAAAATATATTTTCTCAAACCAACAATAGTACTTGTATTGTTGTGCCAGGCGGAGGTAAATTCGCTGAGAATATTCGTAAAATGCAAAAAGAGTTTAAATTTAGTGATGAAGTTGCTCATAAAATGGCATTATTATCAATGAAACAATACGCATTTTTTTTGAAAGGGCTTCATAATAATATAAAAATAATTAAAGATGTCAAAAAAATAGAAGAAAATAACAATTCGTATTTATGGTCGCCAGATTATTTATTAGAAAACGATGAACTCATACCTCAGAATTGGTATTTCACATCCGATAGTATTGCATTATGGTTAGCTATACATATTGAGGCAGATAAATTAATTATGATAAAGTCTAAAAAGATTATTTTTGATCAATCTAATATAAACGATCATATTAACAAAAAAGATTTTGATAAAGGGTTCAATGAATTATTAGTTAGATATAAAGGCGATTTAATCTTNTTGGAAAAAACAGAATATAGTGATCTAGTTAAAATAATATGAAGATAAGTGTAGTTATTTTAGCGTATAGGACAAATAAAAAAAATTAGTCAGATTTATTGAGAATAAAAACGAATTAGCCTAATCTATACCAATAAATACAATAATATTTTATTTAACAAGATGAACGGTTCAGACCCAAGATTTCAAGGGTCTGAACCATAGAATAAGAAGGCCTGGTATCCGGAAGAGGCTGGAGATACCAGGCAATAGTCGAGCGTCCAGCTCGACTTCCGCTTTCGCGGTCAGATAAAACCATCAGTCCCAACTTAATGCACCACCTGTTTGGTACTCAGTTACACGTGTTTCAAAGAAATTTTTCTCTTTTCTTAAATTTGCTTGNTCATCTAACCAAGGTAAAGTTTCTTCAGCGCTAGGAAACGGCTCTTCATCTAACCCAAGTTGTTTAGCNCGTCTATTTGCAATATATTGAAATTGCCCTAGATGTGTTTNTGCTGAGTACCCAAGAATCGGATCGCGTAATATATATTGTGTATAGGCTTTTTCGGCTTCGTATGCTTCATCCCACATTTCACGAATTTCTTTTTTATTAAATTTTAAATTTTCTTCTTGAATNATTTGCTTAACAACACGAATACCAAACGCTGCATGCATTACTTCATCTCTCATAATGTATTGAAATTGTTCAGCTGTTCCTTTCATAAGTCCTCTACGCTGTAAAGCAAAGACAGGACTAAAACCATTATAAAACCAACAACCTTCAAATATTGCTGCAAAGAATAGATAAGAAATAACAAAATTTTGTAGTTCATCAGGATCATTTAAATCAATATCTGAACGTAGGACCGAGTTTAAACGCCGGTTAGCAACAGATATTTTTTGGTGAATTTCAGGTACTACACGATATCGATTATAAATCTCGCTCTGATTTAANCCTATTGTTTCGATGCAATGCTGGTAAGTCCACGTGTGTAATGATTCTTCATANACTTGACGCGCTTGATAAATTTGTAATTCAGGGGCCGTCATCTTTTCCATTACTGCAAGACCTATATTACGCATTGCTAAAATATCTGATGTTGTTAAATAGGATAGTACATTTTCATAAACATGTTTTTCTTCTGTTGTAAGTTTATGCCGATAATCTGTTACATCTTGAGCCATATTGATATCTAATGGCGTCCAATGGTTTTTATTTGCATTTAGAAAAAAATTCCATGCCCAGGGGTATTTAAAAGGCGCGAGTTGATTAATATCAGTTTGCCCATTTATAACACGTTTATCATCTGGATTAATCGGTGTTATTTCATTTGAAACTACTTTTACAGAGCTGGGCGATTGCTTATCTTTNTTTAGTAATACATCGTTATTTGATGNCTTGTTTAAGGTTTGNTCAACAAGTCCAATATCAACTTTGCTATTAGAATGAATTTCTAACGGGTTGTCCCAATCCAGCATTATAATTTTTACCTCACTTAAAGTTTATTTAGTTTACTGACATGCATCACAGTCAGGATCAATAATCGAGCATACCTTTGGCTCATTATTAACTNNATTATCAGTTTCTTGGTTTCTATCGCTTACACTTTTTTCCATATGCGTAGCACCAAGCGAACGTAAGTAATANGTTGTCTTTAANCCACGCACCCACGCGAGTTTATAAAGATTGTCTAACTTTTTCCCGCTTGGTTCAGCCATGTACAAATTTAAAGATTGGCCTTGATCAATCCATTTTTGTCTTCGAGCAGCCGACTCAACAAGCCATCGTGGATCTATTTCAAATGCTGTTGCATATGTTTCCTTAAGCTCATTAGGTATACGATCAATCTCTTGGACACTGCCATCAAAGTACTTAAGGTCATTAACCATAACCTCATCCCAAAGGCCAAGCTCTTTGAGATCTCTTGCAAGATACGGGTTAACAACCGTAAATTCACCTGAGAGATTAGATTTAACAAATAAGTTTTGATATGTAGGTTCTATTGATTGGCTAACTCCGCAGATATTTGAAATTGTTGCAGTTGGAGCAATTGCCATACAATTTGAATTACGCATTCCAATTTTCATTACACGGTCACGCAAATTATCCCAATCCATTGTTGTATCATAATTTGCTTGTAGGTAATCGCCACGCTCATCACCTAATAGTTGCAATGAGTCAATAGGTAAAATTCCCTGACTCCATAAAGAGCCATTGTAGGTTGAATAACAACCCCTTTCTTCTGCTAAGTTAGTTGACGCTTTNATAGCAAAGTAACTTATCGTTTCCATGCTTTTATCTGCAAAATTAACCGCATCTAACGAAGTGTAGGGTATNCGCATCTTATAAAGGCTGTCTTGAAATCCCATAACTCCAAGACCAACAGGCCTATGTCGTAGATTAGAGCGTCTAGCTTTGGTTACGCTATAGTAGTTATAGTCGATAACGTTATCTAGCATACGCATTGCTGTGTTAATAGTTTTTTCTAATTTTTCTAAATCTAATCCATCGTCATTTAAGTGTTGAGGAAGATTAACTGAACCCAAATTACAAACGGCAATCTCATCTTCTGATGTATTTAGAGTTATCTCAGTGCAAAGATTTGACGAATGAACTACACCCGAATGTGATTGAGGCGAACGAATATTACAGGGATCTTTGAATGTTATCCAAGGATGCCCTGTTTCAAATAACATTGATAATATTTTGCGCCATAAATCAACAGCCTGAATAATTTTGAAATTTGTAATGCTTCCGTCCGTAGTTTTATGTTCGTATTCACAATAACGATTTTCAAATTTTTCACCATAGAGGTCATGTAAATCACTGGNTTCATGAGGTGAAAATAATGTCCATTGCCCATCTTCAGCAACGCGTTTCATGAAAAGGTCGGGTATCCAATTTGCAGTATTCATATCATGCGTACGTCGCCGATCATCGCCAGTGTTCTTTCTTAAGTCTAAAAATTCCTCAATATCAAGATGCCAGGTTTCAAGATAAGCACACATTGCNCCCTTACGTTTACCTCCTTGATTGACAGCTACGGCAGTGTCATTTGCTACCTTAAGAAAAGGAACAACACCTTGTGATTTGCCNTTTGTTCCCTTTATGTGAGTTCCAAGTGCCCGCACAGGTGTCCANTCATTTCCTAANCCCCCNGCAAATTTTGATAATAATGCATCGTCTTTGATAGCTGAAAAAATACCATCAAGATCATCTGGCACCGTTGTTAGATAACAGCTTGATAATTGAGGTCGCCTTGTCCCCGANTTAAATAGAGTTGGCGTNGANCTCATAAAATTAAATGAAGAGAGTAATTCGTAAAATTCAATGGCGCGTTGATTACGATCTGATTCATTTATTGCTAAACCCATTGCCACACGCATAAAAAATGCTTGCGGCAATTCAAAACGTATATCCATAGAGTGGATAAAATAACGATCGTATAGTGTTTGTAAGCCAAGATATGTAAATTGTCGATCACAGTCAGGATTTAGTGCCNGACTTAATTGTTCCAAATCATATTTAGTTAATTCTTGATCAAGAAGTTCTAGTTCAGCACCACGTGCTATATATTTTTTGAAGTAATCCTGATAGCGCTCCTTCATTTCCTTATGGGTTGCCTGAGTTTTTATTCCTTCTATGAAGGTCAAGGCTTCCTGACGCAACTGATCAAGCAGCAGGCCGGCTGNTACATAAGTATAATTTGGCTCTTTCTCAATTAACGTTCTGGCACTCATAACTAATACTTGCCCAACATCCGCTTCATCAATGCCGTCAAACAAATTATTTTGTGTTTCTTTAATAACAACTTCGGGCTCAGTTTCTCCAANGCCTTCACAGGCTTCTCCAATTATCAAATTTAGACGAGCTGTATCTAGAGGTTTCTTCGCGCCATCATTACGAGTTACATTCAAAGTAACGGCATTAGTTTCATCTTGTGATTTAGTATTTGTTTCTATTTCTGCAGCACGTTCTTTTGTTCGTTCTTCACGATAAAGTACATAAGCTCTCGCAACTTTTTGCTCACCATTACGCATTAACGCAAGCTCAACCTGATCTTGAATGTCTTCGATATGTAACGTACCACCATCTGGCATACGACGAGTAAATGCATTGAGGACTGTTTGTGTAAGTGATTCTACGGCTTGATGTATACGTGTTGAGGCAGCAGCTGTGCCACCCTCTACACTAATGAAAGCTTTTGTGAGCGCTATTGAGATTTTTGCGGTATCAAAAGTTGTAACTTTTCCGTTACGGCGTATTACTTGATAGTTATTGAGTTGGCTAGATAAAAATTCTTTTTGGACGTGATCGGCAGCTGTTTTTGCAAAAATTTCTTCTTGGGAAATGATGTCTTTTTTGTCATCAATGATGTCTTTTTTGTCATCATTTTTGATTGCATCTTCTAATTCACTGATGACGTCCTCAATATCTGAGGCCGCTTCAGTTGTTTCCGCTCCCATTGCCTACCCCTAAATTCTTGTTTTTATTAGAAATTACTAAGTTTTTTAATAATTTTTAAATTCAATCGCCAAACTCCAATATTTCAATTCTATTAAAGTAGCTCGAAATTCGTTTAAATTAATCTTCTAAACGAATGTATAACACCACAATAAGATGTGGTCAAGCGCTTATTAAACCACAATATCTTGTGGAATTCACTGTGATTTATTTTTGGATTTCCTGTGGATAAAATGTGAAAAATTTATAAAAACGTGTAAATTGTAAAAAAAAATATTTATATTCAATGGGTTAGGATGATCTGTTTATTTGGCAGAAAGTAGGGAAAATAACTNAATAATTATACTTAATTTATCTNTAGGTATTCGATTGTTTCGAAATAAGCCTCGATACCTCATGTATAATCAGCGACCCATTTATTTGTTAATGATAGTTTTTATTTATAGAGCTCAATATGGAAAAGAAATATTTTATCGTTAGTCTATATAAATTCGTTAGTTTCCCTGATTATGTCTCGTATAAGCCAAAAATATTGAATTTTTGCAGCAATAAAAAAATTAAAGGGACAATTTTACTGGCGGAAGAGGGTATTAATGCCACTATTGCCGGGGAAAAATCGGATATTTTTGAATTTCTTGAATTTTTGAGAGCCGATGATAGGTTTTCTGTCATTGATTATAAAGAATCTTATGCAGACGAAATCCCTTTTCACCGAATGAAAGTTAAATTGAAAAAAGAAATAGTTACTTTGGGCCAACCAAATATTAATCCTGTGGAAAAATCTGGAATCCGTGTAGACCCAAAAGATTGGAATAATCTAATAACAGATCCAAATGTAGTAGTAGTTGATGCTCGTAATGAATACGAAAATCAAATAGGCACGTTCAGGAATGCTCNTTCACCTAAAACAACAAATTTTCGTGAGTTTCCAAAATTTGTGAAAGAAAAATTAAACCCTAAGTCAAATAAAAAGATTGCTATTTTTTGTACGGGTGGGATTAGGTGTGAAAAAGCGAGTGTTTATATGCTTAACAACGGNTTTAAAAATGTATATCAACTNAATGGTGGTATTTTGAAATATTTGGAAGAAATTGAAACAGACAAAAGTCTCTGGGAAGGTGAATGTTTTGTTTTTGATTCAAGGGTTTCGGTTGATTATGAGTTAGCGAAAGGTAAATACCAGCAATGCTATGCATGTAGAAGACCGCTGTCAAAAAAAGATCTTGACTCAAAACATTATCAAAAAGGTATTTCTTGTCCTCATTGTATATATGTAAAAAGCGATGACCAACGGGCTCGTTTTAGCGAACGTCAACGTCAAGTTGAATTAGCAGAGAAAAGAAACGAAAAACATATTGGCATTAGATCAGAGTAAAAAAATTTTATCAAGTGATAGCATGCTGATAAAGTAATTATGAAAGATACAATACATCAATCGCTTACTAATTCAGTTAAACCTTTTGAATTTGACAAACAAGTTGTTGATGTTTTTCCGGATATGATTTTACGTTCTGTCCCCGGTTACCCTCTGACAATTTCAATGATTAGTATAATGGCTGATAAATTTTTTCAGCCAGGTACAAATATATATGATCTTGGGTGTTCATTAGGAACTGTTAGTATTGCAATTCAAAATTTTTTACGTAAAAAAAAATGTAAAATAATCGCTATTGATAATTCTGAGGCCATGATAAATGCGTGTAATGAGAGCAATAGCAAAAGAAATGATGAAATTAAAATTGATTATATTCTAGATGATATATTGAGTACTAAGATTTCTAATGCATCAGTCGTTATTATGAATTTTAGTCTACAGTTCATAGCNTTGGATAGTCGTAAAAAACTTCTAAAAAAAATTTATGATGGACTAGTACCCGGNGGTATATTCATATTATCGGAAAAAATAATTTTTGATAAAAAAGATGAAGATAAATTGATGATTGAACTTCATCATCATATGAAAGAGCTGAATGGGTATGAAAAATTAGAAATTGCGAGCAAAAGAAAATCATTAGAAGATGTACTCATTCCGGAAAAAATTGATTCCCATCTTAAACGTCTCCATGAAGTTGGCTTTAAAAAATCTTTGATATGGTTGAAGTGCTTTAATTTTGTTTCTATAGTAGCTTTTAAATAATATTTTTTTATTAAATAATGTCTTATCTAAAGTTATTAGAAGTTCTCGATCATAACTCGATGAATGGATTATCAAATTTACTTAAAAAAGAGTTCCCGACTTTTTTTGAAAATATTAATCATGGAGATTTCCAAAAATGGTCTTGTGTGGTTAATGAATTACCTTCTGTTTCTTCCTCAACAATTGATTTAAATAGAGGTAATATAGTTATTGGTAAAAAGAGCGACTGTAGTAATAGCGAACGAAAGCTAATAAAAAAACAATTAAAGCAATTGATGCCCTGGAGAAAAGGTCCTTATTCACTATTTGGTATATATATAAATTCAGAGTGGCGCTCTGATATGAAATGGATAAGATTGCAAGATGATATCAAACCTCTTAAAAATAAATTAGTCTTAGATGTTGGGTGCGGAAATGGTTATTACGGCTGGCGAATGTTAGGAAGAGAGGCAAAATATGTTGTTGGAATTGACCCGTCACTTTTATTTTATAATCAATTTTCAGCCATAAAAAAATATACATCAAATTGTAATATTGATTTTATACCATGGGGAATTGATGAATTACCTGATGCAGGGTTATTTTTCGATACTGTTTTTTCAATGGGAGTAATATATCACCGTAGAGATCCAATCGAACATTTAAAAAAGTTGGCAAAATGCCTCAAAACAAATGGTGAGATAATCATTGAATCTCTCGTTATTGATTCGCATAATCTTGATGTATTAATACCAAAAGAGCGATATGCAAAAATGAAAAATGTTTGGAT
>PBJS01000022.1 GCA_002721165.1 Legionellales bacterium
ACCTGATTTACTATTTACTTAAACTTATTTTTCCTCGAAATATTATACTCGCTTCATTAACTGCGAGTTTGTATCTTGTATCACCTCATGTAAACAACCTTGCATTAGTTATGATTCCATATCATATATTTATATGTGTGTATCTTCTGTCACTGATACTTACTGTGAAAACTTTTAGCAAGAAGAATATTAATTATAAGATATATTTTTCGTCAATATTTTTATTTAGTATAACTATATTAGGTTTAGAGAGTTTTATTTTTATCGATATTTTAAGAATTTTTATAATATTTTATATACTTAGCACGGTGGGATTAAATAAAAATAATTATGAGCTATTTAAAAGATCCTTAATCTTATATACACCCTTTCTTTTTTGTTCAATACTGGTGTTATTTGATGTAATAATTCGTCCTCAATTCGATTACTATCAGAGTACTTATTCTCTCGGTATTGATTCTCTTAGCTCGATAGTCCAAACATTATTTCAATTAATTTTTAAATACCTAATTGCGTTTCAATATATTTTTGTAGATATTTATTATTATGTAGTAAAAATATACTTTATTAACTTCAATGCAATTTCTCTTCTTATATCAGTCGTAGCCACATCTTTCTTTTACTTTATCTATTTCAAAAAAATAATAGAAAATACTGAATGTCGCAAAGATAATGAAATATTTTATAAAAGACTGACGCTGATAAGCATACTTATACTTATTTGTAGTTTATTTCCATATCTTTTAACGCGTGGCCCGGCGACTATCGGTGTAGGTAGTAGGCATGCGCTACTTGCAAGTTTTTCATATGCATTTTTTTTATCATCTTTACTATTATTTTTATTTAATAAAAAGTTTTTAAATAAAAAACTTATGGCTACTATAATAAATCTAATTATTTTCTTTAGTGTACTCGGTTGTAATAATACAATTAATGCTTATAAAAATGACTGGGGGCAATTAAAAGATTTTTATTGGCAGTTTTTATGGCGTGTACCTGACCTAAAAGATAAGGCATACGTGCTGATTGATTTGCCAAGACACGAGTCACATTACTTTAAACCATATTTTGCTGACTTTTCTGGTATTAATATTTTTTACCCAAAAAAAAATGGGGACATATCGAATCACTATGCTAAAGCTGTACAAATGTCACTTAATGAAAGGTCATCTAGATTTTTTCTTCAAGACATAAATAAAGCAGAAGTTCACCATAATTCCTACGGTGGTTTAGTTAGCTTCAAAAAAGAAAATATGATAATTGCCTCAATGTCCAATAGCTGTTTACGGTTTAATGATGAGGTAAAGAATACCAACCGGTGCTCCTCACAACGACATCAAATAATTAACCACGAACCAAGATTGCCTGCAAGCTGTGAATTAAACTTGGGATCATTAACTAAGCATACTAAAAAGGATCAGATTATCTATAATTCAAATAATAATAATAATAAATATAGGTGGATTCTAGGAAATGAGCCAAAAAAAATAGATGAAAGAACCTTAATCCATAAAGTTACTGATAAAATTTTAAACCGAAAAAATTCTAAAAAAGAATGGTGTTATTATTATCAAACAGCAAATGTATATTACCATCGTGGTGATTATGACAAAGTTAATGAATTATACTATGAAGCAAAGCGGTTCGATCTTATATATATGAAAAACTATGCTGAATTAATACCATTTATCAAATCATTTTACCGTACAGGAAATTATGATCTTGCCTATCAATTATTGTGGCAGTGGTCATATTCGCCTGAAGGTGGCGAATCCAAAATAGAGCAACTATTTTCTGATCTTTACAACACAAACAATTTATCACTATCAGAAAAATTTCGTGCTGACATTACTGATGTATTCGTTAAAGAAAATTTTTAAGTCTGCAAAATTAGAAAAATATTAATTTAATTCTTTTTTGCTAGCCATTGGCGTCGCAACTTTACCTTTAATTATATTAAAAGATTTGCGTGGAACCGCTACAGGAACCATATGTTTATTAGCATCGCCCCAATGTTTTTCAACTTGATCAAGCAAACGTAAATCTCTGCTTGCGACGATTTGTTGTAGACCTAGCAAATCCATGGCAGAAAACCTATGGGAAATAACAGCTGTTATCTTAGACGCATCACCAAGATCTTCTATAAATGATTCTAAATCACCATTGTACTGTTCGATTATTGAATCCTTATATGTGTAGTACCATTCTGAACCAGGATAAGGTGTCGCAAAATGCGGCTTTGCGTAAATACCGAGCTTGAGTAACGCATTTATTGTATTTCTTATGGTTTCAAAACTTTCATCTGGAAAACCAATTATAATATTTGGAACTGGAATTATTCCTGAGTCGTAACATATCTTGACACTAGAAATATTTTTTTCTGCCGTCGAGCCTTTCCCTAGCGATTTTAATAAACCGGGATCGAATGTCTCAAGACCATAAACTAAATGCGAACAACCTGCTTCATACATTTTGTCTAGCGTCTCTTTTCTATGTAATGATGCATGTGATGTACCACTCCAATGTACGCCGACACAGTTTTCGTCATGAGGAACTTTGTCACGCCTGCAAGTTGGCTGTAAGCCTGCATCAATCCATGCATTTGATAAATCCGTCAAAAATGTCCTCTTACTGAACGCATCCATCGTAAAAAGATTTTCATCAAGAAAACTAGCGAAGTCTATCTGATATGTTTCATACAAGTGTCGAACCATCTTGACTATATATTCTGGTGAGTGATACCTGATATTTCTCCCGTAGGTAAATTGCACATCATTTTTACCTTCCTCATCGGGGTTGATAACCATATCCCCGGTTGTGCCTAGATGCCAACAATAACGACAAATTAAATTACAACCAAAACTACCATTAATATCTAGACGTCTTTTTGACGTAAAACCTTCATCACTGTAAAGTATTTTTGAATTATTAAAATAAATATCAAGGGGGAATAAATCCCATGCCGGCCATGGAAGTACATCAAGATCAGGAATATTTGGTCTAACAGCAGTTAAACGAGAATTACCCTCCTTATCTCTATAACAAACTCCAAGGGTCTCAGAAAAATCCAAATCATTTTGATCAATCTTTTCTAACACTACAGGAAAAGTAACAAAAGTTTCTCCAATAAGCGCAAGATCAATTTGAGGCATCCACTTCATTATTTCATGCGGCATACTCGTCATAAAACCACCGCCAGCAATTAAAAATGAGTTCGGACTTGCTTGTTTTATAATGGAGCACGCATGTTTTATATAGTTATACGTTGTTGTTAATCCGCCTATTGCGATAACATCCCAATTGTCCGCCCTACAAACAACATGTAAGGCACTAACGTCTTTACGCCATGCATTAGCATCATAAACTTGAACTTGATGTCCTTTTTCGATAGCAATTGATGCTAAAAGTGCAATTCCATAAGGTATATGCTTAGGATCGTCTTCTTCCCGAACTACTGGATTTATAAATAAAATTTTAGCCATTTTTAATATAAATTAATTAAGTCGATTTCTGGATATAATCTTCAAGATAAGCACACTCAATTCCTTCGCCAAATAATGTGCCGCCTTCGGTACAGTTATAAGTCTTGATTTTTGACTTTCTAACAAGTTTCAAAAAATTCTCTCTATACCAATAATATGTTGGGTCAGTATAATACTTTTCGTTATCAAGTGGAAAAATAAATTCAGGAAAATATTTATCAAGCCCTCTTTTTGTTCCGATATTTTGGATTAACTCATAATATGTTTGTGTTAATGAATAATCAGTAGAGCGATAATACCCCATATCCATTCCAACTAAAGCTAATTGCTTCAAATTAAGAATTGCTGATGCAAATACCCAGCCTGCCGTGCCAACATTACCACCAGTATTAAAAAAGGGTATTTTGTTTATTTTCGAAAGCTTTTTTGAAATGCTATTGCTCAAAGTCGGGTTATCTACTAAAGGGTTCCACCAGTAAATATCGAATCCAGCCTCGATTACCCTTTTTCTCAGAGAATCTGAGATTGAGGTACATGCGATTAATTTTGTTTTCTTTGCGTATTTATTAACAATTTCAATATTTTCGTTATTAGTATCAGTTGTATTATTCCTGAATTTTAAATCAAGATCTTGTCTTTCAAAATAATCATCAAATTTTTTATTACTTTCAAAATTAGGATCTCCAAACCATCTAATAACTCGGCTTGGATGTGGATCAAGAGTTAAAACATAATCAGGAATTAAATTATTACGCAAACATGCGACATATGAGGCATCAATTGCTATTAAAGCTCCATTAAAATCACTTTCCTTAATACGGTTGATTGTATTTCTTTGAAATAAACTTGGTCCAGCAGAAATTAAAATACCTGTATCTGAAAAATTTTCTTTATCTATTTCTAAGTCTCCAATATTTTTTTTTACATACTGAGAATTAGAAAGCGCATTATCTAAAATTAAATTATTATGATACTCTCTGCCAATCTCGCCTATTTTGGAAACTAACTTGGAAAACTCATCTGTGAATTCAGGCACGTATTCTTCCTAATTTTCTTTTTCATCGCTCCATGTCAATTCGTCATAGTCAACAAAAACCATGCTTCCTCCAAGTGATCCTAACACCTGCCCCTTCCTATCTTTTTGAATCGATGGGTTATCATCATTATTATCATCATCTTCTATTTCTACATCAAGTTTATAGTTTCCTTTAAGTAAAGAAGAATTTTCATCTTTCTTGTCAGTCATTTTTACAACTCCTATTATTTAAAATCCTAGATAAATTAATCAAAAAATATATTTTATATTTGATTCTTTGAATTTTTCTCATTCGATAGTAAATATTCAACTATCTCGAAATCGAGCAGACTATCTATATCAACAGATCTTGATGTAGGCATTTTATATAAAAGTGTATCTGGGTAAAATACCTTCATATTTTTAAAAAAAATATCCCTATTCCATACATATATCGATGCATTCATATCATAACATCTTGGAGAATCTTGTCGTCTGTATACATATTCATCAGTTTCCTTTGATAATTTTACAAAGCCATTTGTATCTTCCTCAACTAAGTTAAAATATGGAGATCTCCTTGATTCTGAGCCTGTTATTATATTTGATACCTTTTTTGATTTTAGTAAATCAATAGCTCCCTTGATATCTTCAATCGTTCTTAATGGTGATGTGCAATCGAGTTCTGTGATTATATCAAATTTATAACCGATTTTTTTTTCAACAGTATCTACGCAATGCTTTATCGCTGGTAATTTTTGTGCGGTATCTGTCGCAAGTTCGTCTGGGCGCTTTATTAAATTTTTTATACCAAATCTTTCTGAAATTTCCAGTATTTGTTCAGAATCACTACTCACAGCAATTTGATCGAATAAGGTTACATTTTTTGCCGTTTCAAGTGTGTGGGCAATTAATGGTTTGCCGGCTATTTTTCGCGTGTTTTTACCCTTAACACCTTTAGACCCCCCTCTAGCACATATAGTACAAATAATTGTCAAAGTACCGCTCCACTGCCTTTAGTAGGGTAATTAGCTATCATTTTACCAGGCTGATAAACCACCATCTATCATAAAGGTTTGCCCTGTTATGTAAGATGAACTATCACTGGCTAAAAAAACTATAGCTCCGACAATATCTTCTGGTATGGCCATTCTGCCTAGGGGAATCAATTTTTCGTAATTTTCCTTAAATTTCTTATCCTGATTATTATATATACCGCCGGGGCAAACTATATTGGCCCTGATATTATATGCTGCATAATAAGTCGCTAAATATCTCGTAAAATTATCTAATGCTCCTTTTATAAGTGAATATGATGCTGGCATAGTCATTTCAGTATTCTTATAAATTGAAAAATTCGGCCCTAAAACTCCATATATAGATCCAATATTTATCAAGGCGCCCTGTTTATTTTTTTTCATTGCCTCTAAAGCTATTTTTGAACACGCAGTATATCCAATCAAATGCATATCAATATTCTTTTTTAACGACTCTAATGAAGTACTTTCAAAATTATCATTCCAATCATCTGTTTTTGGATATGCATTATTTACCCATATATCAATCTTACCATCTGCAGATAAAACATTATTTACACACTTGCCAATTGATTCGTTACTATTTATATCTAAATTATGATATTTAACATTCAATCCATTATTACGTAATTTTTCACATAATAAATTTCCTTTTTTATCATCTATGTCAGTTATGTATACCTTTGCATTAGCTTCAGATAATGCTTTACAAATAGCACTACCAAGTAAACCTGCTCCGCCAGTTACTAATGCAATTTTATCAGTTAATTGAAAATTATGATTAGTCATTTTTTAAGAATATTTTTCACAGTAAGTAGAATATAAATCATCTGCAATAATTTTATATGGATATTTATTTAAAAACATCACATCATTATTTAGCATACATAAGAATTTATCAAAATCCTTATTCGAAATATTAAGCCAATAATCTATTGATTTTTTCAATTCAGTAAATTTTACTTCCAAATTTTTATATTTTTTCAGAAATGAATTTTCGTGAATATCATTACAAGCAATTACGGGTATTCTTCTCCACAATGTTTGCCATACTGTTGTTGAGTGGAATGTCATTGAAATTACTAAACTTGCATATTCAAGTAAATCTTCAAATTGATTATACTTAAGTGTTTTTGGTGAGTCTGATTTAACTACGTAGATATTATCACATCCTGACATAACATCTTTCTGTTCCTTTGTTAGAAATTTAAGTTCGCCTTTTTTCCCTTTAATAACAAACAGTTTATCTGTATTACTTTTAGCCGCCAATAATATCTCTTCTATAAATCGAACTAAGTCATAACTATTATACATATAATATTTTTCATTACTGACTGATGCTAATGGAATAATTATAGTATCGCTATATTCGTTAATTTTTGCTAAAAGATCGCTAGATACACCGTTAGAATTAGCCTTTATTCCCCCTCTTAAAAACCCAACATCAAAACTATTAGCAATAGAACCACCTTTTAGATTAAGTGTTGATAACTCAAGTTTATTAGTTGTATAGAAAGTATCATGATAACAATAGTCATACGCCCATGCTGGTGGGAGATAAATTCCATCTAACATAGAATTGATTTTCTGATATTTATTTTTATACCTATATACTAATGTATTTACTGCATCCTCAGATAATACACCGTACAGTATCTTTGAACCTATCTCAGTAAGATAAATCGAGTAATATGATTGCGTGATGTATAAGTATACTAACTTCGGATGAAGTCCGTTATTTACTAAAAAAATAATATCTTTTTTAAAGAATTTTAGTAACTTCAGTAAAGAAACTATTGCATTACTTGCTGATGATTTAAAACCATTAATAAATTTAATACCATGTTTTGATTGCTCCCAGGAGAAAATAGGATATATTCCATCAAATTCTATTGTCTTTTTGCTGAAGTATTCTGATAAATAGCCATAAGCATGGGGATCCGGAGATATTTTTTTCCTGATGTACATAATATCAGGGGCATCATCAGTATCATGAAATATATTAGATTTAATACATTGTGTAATACATTTTACAATTTTTATTAGCGAAAGAAATATTTGAAAAATATACCCTAAAGTATAAAAAAAATTAATCTTAGGTGGTGTATTAAAATAAATACTTTTTAAATAATTTGGTGCAATAATTTTAGCATCTTCTATATTTTTATATTTACTTTCAATAGACTTCATAAAAAAATAATAGTCTTGATAACCATAGCTACTTACAGATGATAATGATGTTGTTTTAATAATATAATCAATTAGTATTTCATCATTATATTTTGACTTTATATGAATTTTGAAATAGTCATCTAGTGATTCTCTCATTAATTTTTGTAATGGATAAAATTGTGAGCTATTGAGAAAATCCAGTAGCTCCGATCTCTTCTTATTTTCCCTCTGCCAATAGAGAATTTTATACCCCAATAATTTATGAAAAATAATATATGGATATAAATAATATTTATAACAAAATACAAATATGATTTTTTTATTATGAGTCACTTCTAAAAACCTTTAGTTAGAAAATATAAAATAGAAAATTAATTATTTCGGAATTTTTTCCATTCCCTTGAAATATCTTTATTAAAATCACGAATAGTTGGATTTGCATCTAAAAATGATAAGATTTTTTGAAGATCATATTTATAGTCGTTAAAGTTTTTAGCAATCTTATCTATAACTGAATAATCCTCAATTGTATCCAGCTCAATTTCAATATTAGGAAAGTTATAATTTCTCGGAGCCTCTACATTTAACAATCTAAATATTTCAGGATTTTTTCGTATATAAAGAGTTCCGTGTTCTCTAATACTCGGATCAATAATGCTACTATCAGCTCTTTCTAGCGCCTCTAATGATACAACCTCAACTTCCATGCCGGGCGGAAACGTTGTTTTTAAATCATTGCTTACAAAGTCATAATCCTCAATATTATCTTTATACACATTTACAATTTGACTTATGATGTTAGGGTCAATGAGCGGGCAATCTCCATATATTATCACTCCGGTATTTGCCTTATATTTCTGAAGAGCTAAAACTAAACGTTCAAGCACATTATCCTCTGGCCCTCTAAAACATAACATTTTCTCTTTCTTGCATAACTCTTCTATTGAATCATCTTGCTTATTATTAGAAGTTGCAATTATTACATCATCAATGGAATTTGAGGCTAAAACACGTTTATATGTATATTCTATTGCGGGTATATTATTGATTTTTAGTAATGCTTTGCCTGGCAACCTGTTCGATCCCATGCGTGATAATATAACTGCAATAGTTTTCATCCTAAATAATTATTGATTATATAATGTAGTAATTTTTTTTCTCTATTTTCTCTGTCTTCATTTAGCGAATATGACTTAGTTACAGTATGGTCAATATCCATTTGCATCAGTTGTTTTACTATTTCATCGTATGAAATATCGAATTTATCTGTTACATCGAAAGTCAATGCTCTTTTTTTAATCGCTTCATAAGCTTCCTTTTCAATATTTTGTATGCCAATATTAAAATAAATGATTGGTTTATTCGTAGCAGCAGCATAACAAAAAGCTGTACTTATATAATCAAAAACAAATACATCAACATCATCTATTATATCAAGGAATTTTTTTGATATATATTTATCATGAACAGTCTCGAATAAATAAAGATATTTTTCTTTAGGATGTCCTTTGATGAATAACTTATTGTCAAAAATTTCCAATAATTTTTTTTGCCATTGAAGATATTCATAATCAGAACAATCTTGATAGGGCCCATACCTATGTCGTGTACCTCTTAAACTCGTAGGGAAATAAAATATTTTATTGGAGTGAAAGTTATGATGATTACTTTTACTCTTATTATATATTTTATTAATAGTGGGGCTAGAACCTGATATATAATTAGATCTTTTTTCTCCTGGATAACTAAATAAATAATTATCAACATTATCAGAATAGCAATTACCATAGCCTAAATAAGCTGACGAATACAATTGTTCTCCAATACCAAATATTGGGTTATCTAATAACCCAAATGATTCTCCATGTGCGATATTTATAACTGGTATATTATTTTGTAAAGCGCATGCACCGACAAATCTATTAATCAATTCTGCGCCTGAACCACACACAAATAAATTCAAATTATCGAGCCTTGGATGATCTTTTTCTTTAACTATTGCTCTCACACGCTTTTCTAACAAATTTACATAAATATCCGCATCTAATGGTAGCTCGCTATTATCAGATATTTTATCTATGCAGCACTGAAGTCCTTTAATTTGCTCAGTTATAGCCGGAATTGATGGCTCCCACTGTAATTCATTTATCCAGGAAACATTAAACCTATGCTTATAAGAGTTTGCTACTAAAAATTTTTCATAGTCGAACCTCGTAAAACATGAATTAAAATTCTTTTTTGATATAACATTACTCAATAACGACAATATCTTTCTTTTAAATACTCCTTCAGACAAACCTAATTCTACTCCAAAAATCTTAGTCTCAATATCAACACCATTAATCAAATCACCGTAGCCAATATGTGGCCAACCAGGTAAATTTTCTTTTAATTTAGGATGATCTATAACAATGCCATGCTGTATTTCTCTATGCCTTAAAGTGCTCCCTGTTAACAATCTTAATATATCGACAAAAAATATACCTGTAAGATTTACTTCAAGAGGGTACGAATTTAATGACTCTTCAAAGTACTTATATAACTGATTGTATATTTCAAGACATACTTTATTATCAGTTTTAATTAAATTTACAGCGCCCAATGTTATATCCAAAAATTTATTTTTTTAGTTATACTTTTTTGTTGGATTTTTCAAATCCTGATAATACAATTTTTAAAGAATCTAAACCTTTCCATATATCATATTCATGATGCATAATATTTTTATCGTAATATTGAAAAAAAACTTCAAGCATATTTAAATAACTTTGATCATTATAATCAATAGAGTCATCTGGTTTTTTATTTAAATTATTATTTTCACTTTCGAGTAACAAGTTATTATTAATCAAATCATATTTAATCCAACCATCCGTGCCATTTATTGTCCCGCTTCTAATTGATTTCTTTTGCAAGAAATCCATATGAATTTGACTAACAACACCATTTATATGTTGCATCATAAAGTCGGAGTTTGAATCAACATCAATATTCATTTTTTTATTTTTTCGTATATATGCATACGTATCTTCAACTTCCCCAAACCAGGTTAATGCTAAATTTATTTCATGTATTAGTGTTAATGAAGCGCCGCCACCCAAATCTTTTCTTACTGCATAACTATTGTGATAATCTTCATAAGGGTGCCATTTTTCTATACACTGCCCAGTTGTTGCTTGGTAATTAACTACGTCGCCAATATCACCGTTTGAAATTAATTTGCCTATTTCTATGATTAACGGATGAAATTCAATATTAAACCCCATAAATGTGACGACTTTATATTTCTCAACGAGTTTTAATAAAGTTGATACTCCATCCAAATTATGTGAGAGAGGCTTTTCAATAAATAACCCTTTAATATGTGGAATTATTTTTTTAGCAGTCTCTATGTGTAGGCTTGTTGGGTTAGTAATAAAAGCAATATCTGGTTTCTTTTTTATCAGATCACTCCAGCTATATACCTCTTCAACCTGAATATTAGTTGGCAAATCCTGCGTAAATCCTTTTCTTGTTCTCAGACAATAAATCTCTGTAACACCTAAAGTTTTCAAATTCCTTATATGTCTTTTTCCTATAGAGCCACATCCGATAATTACTACTCTTTTCATTAGTTTCATCAAATACTAATAGGTGCTTATATCTATAACTGCTTTTTTATAACTATCCATTGTTCCAACATCTATCCAGTATTCATGTATTGGAAAAACTTTAATATTTTTTTTATTTTCCGTTAATTTATTAAGAATGTCCGGTATATTATTTGGCCTGTTTTTTTCAAGATATCCAATGATTTCTGGATTAAAAACATATATTCCGGCATTAACAAATAATTCTTGGCTTGGTTTTTCTAATATATTTTTAAAATTATGTTCGTCAACATCAACAACACCATAAGGTATCTGAAAATCATATTGTCGTACGCACATTGTGGCAAAAGCATCAGAATTGCGATGAAATTCTATAAGATGGTCAAAATTTACACGGGTTAAAATGTCTCCATTCATTAAGATTATTGGATGTTCTGTATTTTCCGGAAAAAGACTTAGTGAACCTACTGTACCTAGCGGTGTGTCTTCTTTGATATATTTAATAGTAATTCCCCATTTGCTACCATCACCGAAATAATCAACAAATTTCTCAGGCATGTAATGGAGTGATATATAAAACTTATAAAATCCATGTGCCATAAAATTTTCTAAAATATTTTCTAAAATTGGTTTATCTCCAATTTCTAACATAGGTTTTGGAGTATCTTTCGTCAATTTCTCTAGCCTCGTCCCGTATCCTCCAGCCATTAGAAATACCCAATTTTCACGTGTTTTTTCTTTCATAAGATGTTGTGTGGTTTCAATACCGCATACTTTTCCCTCGATATCAACTATTGGAATAGAAAACATATTATTATCATTTAATATTTTTAATATTTTCTGATTCTTTTCTCCTTTTATAACGGTCAATGGGTTTTTATTAATAACTCTATCTAAATTTTGGTCTAGATTCGCACCATTTAATATTCCTCTTCTTATATCTCCATCTGTAATAACACCTATTAGTTCTATATTCTTATTAACTATTATAACTATTCTCAGGCTCGTCTTATTTAGATTGCCTATTGCATCCCTTATAGTGTCACTTTTACTGAGACATGCTTCTTTCCAATTAATATTATTATTCATCAATTATCTACTTGTAGTATTTTTTCAGGAATTCCAGATTCAATTATTTCGCCATCTTCTATTTTATAAATATAATCACAATTTTTTACTGTACTTAATCTGTGCGCTATTACCAGCATAGTTATTTTTCGTTTCATTCTGTTTATTGAATCAATAACTTCTTTTTCTGTTTCATTATCAAGTGACGATGTTGCCTCATCCATTACAATTATCTGCCTTTGAAAATAAAATGCCCGGGCTAAAGCTATTCTTTGTCTTTGTCCGCCAGATAAACGCATACCCCTCTCGCCTATAACTGTCTCTATTTTCTCTGGAAGATTTTCAACGAATGAATCTAGTCTAGACATGCTTAATGATTTTTTTATCATTTCTAAGTTAATTTCACTATCCTCTATCCCCAGCGCTATATTTTTCTTTATTGTGTCATCTATAAGAAATATTGACTGCGGTATATATGCTGTTAATGACATCCATGACTTTAGATCATTTTTTATAGGAGTATTGTTCGCTAATATATCTCCATTACTTGGATTTAAGAATCCTAACATAATGTCAATTAGTGTAGTTTTGCCTGATCCTGTTTTTCCTATAATCCCAATACATTCGCCTTGCTTAATATTTAATGAAATATTTTTTATAGCTTTATCATTAGTACCGGGATATGAAAAATCTATAGATTTTATATTAAGCTCTTCGAACCTTTCAAAAGTATCTTTATTTTCTTTTATATTTAAATCTCTATCTTTATGGAATTTATCTATTTCTTTGAGATCACTGAGAAGACGCGATGCCGCATAAATACTATTCTTAATTTGGTTAATCGATCTAACAATCTGATTTATCGAGGGAATAATTCTTAGAGAAGCAGCAACAAAAATTCCAAGAACGGGTAATGCATTTTGGGTATTAGTAGCATTTTTTGTTAATAATATTACGAAAAATACGATAAACGTTACCATTGTTAATTCTATTAAATACCTTGGCATAATCTGATAGGCATGAAATCTACTACCCATTAAAAATATACGATCTGCATTTTTCTTTATGATTTCGTAAAAATATTTCTTTTTTCCTAAGATACTAATTTCTTTATAGCCATCAAAGGATTGTTGAATTCCTTTTATGATATTTTCCTCACCTTCATGAACAGACTTTCCCATAAGATAAAGTTTGTCTTTCAATATAACTATATAAAAAGTTATAAATAATGTGGTAATCGCTAATAAAGATAGTACCGCTAAGATATTTGTTGTGCTTAATAAGACTAATATTGCCAAAATTGTTATTATTTCAGCTAGTAATGTCAAAACAGGCATTACAATTCCATTAGCAAATACAGAGGTATATCTATATATACACTGAATAATTGAAGCCGTATTAGTGGTTACATGAAAAAGATAGGGTAAGTTCTGATAGGTTTTCATCAACCTACTTCTTAAATCACATTCTAATCTTAAACTAAATTTTGCAATAAATAGTCGAATAAAATAAGCAGTAATAGCCTTTACTAAAAAAGTAAAAATAATTATGAGCCCCAGTAATAATATTACATTCTCATTTGTGATTGCTGATAAATTAAAGATATATTCATCAATATAATCCCAAAATATAAATTGCTTTGCTGCTGAAGGCTCATTCGCAAAGGCAATAAATGGCCCAACCAAGGCTAAGCTAACTATATCTAAAAATCCTGATACCAAAAATAGAATAAATATTAAGGATAATTTAATCTTAGATATACCCATCAAATAATAGCTATCTTGAAATAATTTCTTATATTTATTCATATATTATTTTATACTCGATATATATTTTTATTTAATGAATTATAAATATGACGGATAGAAATAATCTTAAAGTTATCTGCTTAGACTTTGATGGTGTAGTCGTAGATTCAAATAGTATAAAAAGTATGGCCTTCATAGAAATATTTGAGCCATATCAAGATAAAATCTTAGAGATAAAAAAATTTCAAGAAGAAAATGAATCGTTAAGCCGTTTCATTAAGTTTGAGTATATTGCAAAAAATATACTTATGTTAGAAATGCCGGAAAAAAAGGTATCTGAATGGCATAAAATGTATAGTGATTTAACAATTGAAAAAGTGTCTAGTTGTAACGAAGTTAATGGCGCATTAGATTTTATAAACTACTTTAAAAAACTCATGCCAATTTATTTAGTAAGCGCAACGCCTCTTGATGATTTAAATATTATTATAAATAAAAGAGGTTACGGTGACCTATTTAAAAAAATTTATGGTTCGCCTCAAAAAAAACAAGATGCTCTTAAAGAAATTATCAATGATGAGCATATTAATCATGCTGATATAATTTTTATCGGAGATAGCCAGTCCGATCTTACTGCTGCAAATGATATAAATATCTGTTTTTATGGGTTTAATTCAGGGCGTAAGTTTGAAAATTTTGTAAGTTACAATAATTTTGAAGCACTTAAGCAAAAGATAAATGAGGATTATTATTTTCATTAATATCAAGAAGAGGTGACTCATTTATTTTTCCTCTGATTGATACTAATTTTACCGGTATTCCCAAATATTTTGCTTCTAGTCCAACAGAGCTATATGAAGAAATAACCTCACCAACATAGCATAAAATTTTATCTATTTTTTCATTTACTAACTCACAGTTTTTTATATCAGACTTTTCTAACCAAGAAATAATCTCATCCGAATTTGCTTTTGGATGAAGTTTTACTAAATACTTGTTGTTTTGATGCTTAATAATTTCATCATATACTGATCTCAGTAAAAATAATCCATCATGAAGCCCGCAAGCAATCAATATTTTATTTTTATCTACATTATTACGTTTTATAGTATTCAAATATTCTAATCTAAAAATTTTCTCCATTTTATTTACATTTCGATATCCGGAATCTTTATAAATACCAACAGACAATTCATCTTCAGCAAGTACCCTATCGGGTATCGGTAGTCTTAGAATATAATCACTCGTGCCGTCATCTGCTTCTCCTTCAGCAAGCGAGTATAGTAATTTACGTCTCGATGCTGGACCATGCTGAAATCCAGTTTTTTTAATTTTAGGGAAGTACATATCCAATATGTAAGTAAAAAATCGTCCGAAAGAATATTCATGTAAGTAATAAAAAAATTCCTGAATTTTATAGATATCTAAAATTTCCTTTATTGCTTTATTGTATAGAAATAATCTTGGAATTCTTAAAAAAGAAAACATTAATTCTTGATATATATATCCAGAAATATTAATACTATTAAATTCATAATTTTCCTTAAAAAGTTTTCTAGCTTTATATAGCAATAAAAATGAAAAAATAAAGTTTGTTATACACTCTATAACTGACAAATAGCTGTCTATAAATACATAGTTATGTGATTTTTTAGATATTTTACTAATATGATGAAAATATTTACTTACAGGTAAATACTGATGAATACCATCGGATACCATACCAACAAGATAAAAGTCACCCTCCTCTAACATTCCACCATATTTTTCTTCTTCAAGATTATTATTAAGATGTAATGGGTAACGAGTGAGAAATAGTCTTTTAACTCTCTTTGGGTTAGGTTTTTTCTTTATAAAAAATTTTCCAATAAATATACAAAATATTGTATTTAAAAAAAATTTAAGCTGGGAGGCAGTCCACCTGAGCCAGGTATAATCATTATCTACAGAATTTATAATACTTATATTTAAATCTTTCTTTAATGATAAAATAGATTGGATTTGATTTTTATCACAACCAAAAATATATATCTTTTCAATATCATACTTATTAATACATTCACGTAAATATGAAACATGAATTACCATTGAATATGTATCAAATCTTTCAGTTCTTTTACCACTAACATCAGCAATAAAATATAACGATAATTTTTTCTGATAAAACAACCCAAGTTTATTAAAAAAATTATTTATGGAATAAATAAAATTACAATATTCGCCCTTCAAATCAAGCGCTAAATCATTAAATCTTTCAGTGTCGTCAATACAAAAGGAATTATTGTTATAGGCAGTTCCTGTTGAAAGATTATAGATATAATCTACCTGCACATCAGTTAGATGTTTATCGTCGGTGGAATTATATATGTATAAACTAGTCAACTAATTAAACTATGATTTGTCTTGCTTGATTTCCTGAGTGATTTCTTCGACAAGATTGAGTATTCCCTGACCGATATCAATAAACTCAGAAGCAACAATCTTTTTAGCTGGCTTTGGTGTATATCGATAAGGTGATAATTCATAGTGGTCATTTTCATTGATATCATTACTGAATTCGATTTTAATTGGTTCTCCAATAATTTCTTTAACCATTGCAAGCAACTCACTTGAATTTAAAACTTCTGTGCCAGTTATAGTCAATGATGTATTTTTATATTTATCTTCAAGTGCCTTAACTGACAAATTAGCGGCATCATTGGCATGTATATACTCTCTTCTTTCGTGTCCTGTTCCTGGGTACAATATTTTTTTATTTTTAATTGCCTGGGTAACGTATTTCCTTAGGCCATTCCATGTTTGTGACCGGCTACCGTATAGCGAACCATATCGTAATATTGTGTAATCAAGATCATATTTATCCCGAAATGATTCAATAATGATTTCAGCGCTTTGTTTGCTTGCCCGATAAAATGATCCTCTATCAGAATAAACATATACAGTTGATGCATAAATAAACCTTTCAATATTCTCATTGACACATGCCTCCAGACACGTTGCAGTGCCTACTATATTGGTCTTTATTGTGTCGATTGGTTTGTCTGCAGATTCGCCTATATCGGCGACCCCAGCGTAATGATAAACATATTTTGAATCACGAATACAATTCTGTAAGGTCTTAAGATCCTGGATATCCCCTTCAACCATTTTTTGGTTTTTCTTGAGCCATGGTGATGGAACCACATCATATATTGTGACGTCATAACCCCTGTTAGTAAGCTCATCTGCTACATGTGAGCCCATAAAACCTGAACCGCCAATTACAGTAACTTTATCCATCGCTATATATTTTCACGTAATTTATATTCACTATCTGGGACCAATCTCTGTAAATTTTCACCTTTATAATAACGTATAACTTCTTGTACAGCTTCCATCTCCATTTTAGATCTGCAATCCATTGACATAGGACCGATGTGCGGCGTAAGAAGACAATTATCAACACTCGTAAGTTTGCCTTCATATGGCTCTTTATCATAGACATCGATTGCAGCCCCGCCAATCTCTTTGGTCATTAAAGCTTCATATAATGCTTTCTCATTAATGATCGGACCACGTGAAGTATTTACAATTATCGCATCGCACTTCATTTTATGGAGTTCCTCTTCATTAACCATATGAAAAGTATTATTATTTAAAGGAATATGAAGAGAAATAACATCACATTTTTCTAATATATCATCTTTTGAAACATACTCAGCATTGTATTTTGTCGCAATATCTTCACTTTCATTGACATCATGTAGAAAAATTTTATTCGGTCTAAACGAATATAATAAAGCTAAAACTTGTCGGCCAATCCTTCCGGTACCAATGAGCCCTACGTTACATTCACCTAATCTTCTACCAGTATTTTTTTGCCAAATTTTACTATGCATATTTTTATCTGCGATATGTATATGCCTTAATTGAGACAAAATTAGTCCAATAGTCAATTCTGCAACAGCAGCTGATGGAGCATCTGGAGTAAAACTAATTTGAATCCCTCTCTTTTTTGCCTCAAGAAGATTAATACTATCTAAACCAACACCTACTCTGGATATAAATTTTAATTTTTTTGATTTTTTTAATACATTCTCTGTTATAGGTTCTGTTCCCGCAATCAATACCTCTCTGTCAGACAACATCTCTATTAATTCATCTTCATTAGGTTTCTTCTGTAATGGATTAATTAGATATTCGATATTTGATTCCCTGAGTAACTCAATAGGTTTTTTATTAAATTGACCGAAAGGAATTGTCGTGATTAGAACATTGGAAGTAATAGCATTCTCCTAAATTGGATATAGGCTTAATAGTTTGTCATTTTCCATATATGATTCAACATTTTTGAGATCTTCAGGCGTATCCACACTGTAAGTTTCTATATCTGTTTTAACCATATAGACATTTTCCCCATTTTCTAAAATACGCATCATATCAATTGACTCGATTAATTCTAATTCGGTTTCTTTTAAATTATTAAAATGCAGCAAATAATCACGACGGAAAGGAATTATGCACACCTGTTTTAACATTCTTACGTTACTAGAATTTTTTTTTCTCGATGGTATGGGTTCTCTCGAGAAATACAGGGCATGATTGTTGCGATCAACAACTACCTTTACTTCATTTGGATCTTCAAATTCTTTAATTGTCATTATTTCAGACATTAAATTTACAATATTTCTATCCGTATCCGAAAAAGGTAATAAAGATTGTGAAATCATGTCTGGAGTAACCATTGGCTCATCGCCCTGAACCATACAAACTATATCAACCTGCTCGTCCATACTGCTTTCTATTTTTAAAAGAGCCTCTGCTGTTCTATCACTACATCTCTCATGATCGCTTGAAGTCATCACAGCTTTGCCGCCAATTGATGCTATATAATCAGATATCTCCTTATCACAAGTTGCTACATACGTCTCTAGTAGATCTGAACACATCTTTGTACGCAGATATACATGTCCTATCATAGGAATACCATGAATCTTAGCTAAAGGCTTTCCCGGAAAACGCGAGGATCCCATTCTTGCTGGAATTATTGCGATTGTTGACATAAATTATATAAACCTACATATATTCAGAAACATGTTCACGCATATATAATCTCGCCATTTCTAATTCATCTGGCGTATCAATATCAAACCATTCTTTTTTTTTGCAATACACTGGTNCTACATCATGTTTATCTAGAATGCTATCNACTGAATAATAAAGGGATTTATCATCATCACTTCTTTTTATGTCATCATTAATTGTTTCCAACAAATCACTAATTGCAGATTTTGAGAACATATAAACACCTATTGCTATACCAGAAACACCTTGTGAATTAATTTCTTTAAGTGTTCGAGTAACTTTTCCATTTTTGATTGAAGCTTTAACAGGATCTGGATCAGAAAATAGAGAAGAAGATGAATCAATAAGTATTTTATTATCATATTCTTTATTCATAAAAATCTTTATATCATCAGGATGACAAAGCAAATCACTTGTAGTGAATAGTGTATCGCGATCACAATACTCTCTAGCAGCCCACAGACTTAACATGTTCCCCTTTGTATTATAATCCTCATTATAAACATAGTTTATNGTAATGCCGTTGTGATTATCCCCAAATTCATCTCTAATTCTTTCGTGCTCCATTCCTAAAACAATAACGATGGAATCTGGTTTATATGATGCCATCCAATTGAGTTGGTACTGCATTAATTTTTTTCCTTCAAAATCTATTAGTCCTTTGATGCCATTTGGAGCATATAATTTTAATCTTTCTGATATTCCAGCTGCATACATTATAAATCTCATATTATATTCTCAAGCTGATGTCCAACCGCCATCTATAATTAGATTTGTTCCAGTAACATATGATGTATGCTTTGATGCAAGAAATAATGCCGATGTAATAATTTCTTCAGGATTCCCAAACCTTTTCATGGGAATGCGTTCGCAAAACTTTTGATAATTTTTCGGATTATCGAGGACTTTTTTATTCATTTCAGTTAAAAAAGGGCCGGGAGAAATACTATTTACAGTAATATTTTTATCAGCCCATTCTAGAGCTAATGTTTTTGTTAATTGTAACATTCCGCCTTTACTCGATGAGTAACTATTTCTATCAGGAAAGCTAACGGTTGAAAAAATACTTGTAATATTTATTAATCTACCAAAATCAGAATTTTTCAAAAGTGAATAGCTATATTTTGCTAATAAAAATGCGCCAGTTAANTTAGTAGAGATAATTTTATTCCATTCTTCCAATGTAATATCTTGGATTGGATTCCTAATATTACATCCAGAGGAATTGACGACGATATTAAGTTTTCCACTAACAATTTCAGATGTTTCATGAATCATTTCCTTTACAGAATTTTCATTCGTTATGTCGAAAGATATTGTATGTACAGTACCTCCATAACTTTCAGTAAGTTCTTTTTTCGTGGAGTTTAAATTTTCTTGATTTCTACTCGCAATGATAATTTCACAACCATTTTGTAGTAATGCTCTTGATATTTCTTTACCTAATCCAGTGGCGCCGCCAACGATGAGTGCATATGAGCCCGTAAAATCAAAATATTTATCCCTTTTTTTCATAATTTACACCAAATATTGTTTTTAAACAGGATGAGTGAACAGCCCTCCGTCGACACGTATTATCTGACCNCTTATAAAATCAGAATCGGAGCTTAATAAAAACTCAACGACAGGACACACATCTTCTGGATTGCCGACCCTTGTCAAACGTGATGTTGATTCTAAATCTTTTAAATCATGTGAATTTCTTGATTTGAGTGTAGCCATAAATCTACCCGTTTTGATTGGGCCCGGCATAATACAATTTACATTAATTCCTTTATCCCTTAATTCAACAGCCAGACATCTTGTTAAGTGCACAACTGCTGCTTTTGCTGTTGCATATGNAGTTTCTTTTGGAACTCCAAACCCNCTATTTACAGATGAAANGGNAATGATTTTACCATATTTTTGTTTAACTAAGATTGGAACCACAGATCTTAATGTATGCAAGCATGTATAGTAATTACGTTTAAATATTGACTCGTGATCTTTGTAATCTATGAAAAAAGAGTTTTTATCAGCTTTACCACCTGATGCGTTTATGTCGTCACCTTTAATATCACCACCCGCATTTGTAATTACAGCGTCAATTGTGTCGAAGTCTTTTTTTACTCTTTCTATCAAATTATCAGCTCCATCTTGTGTCATTAAATCTGCCTCATAAAAAACTACCTTTTTAGTTTTTTCCGATAGTTGTTTTAAAAGATTTTCTATACTAACAACCTCACCATATACGTTNCATGCTGTGGAACTTATATCAGTCAATATCAAATTATAGCCTTTTTCAGCAAGATGATTAGCGTAAGCTAAACCTAGTCCTCTAGATGCACCGGTTATTAGAACGTTCTTTATTTGATTTTTAGCCATTTTTTATATTTAAGTNTTACAATGATTGTAGATAGTTAATTGATTTATCAATTTCATTTAATTCGAGCTCTGCTACCTTACTAATATCTANGCCTTGCTCATATAAACTTCCANTTTCATTTTCAGTAGATGTTAATTCNTTTATATGCTCTTTAAATTCCTCTTTTGGTATGGAAGTTTCTTTATAAGCTTCCCAATAATTATCAACATTAATATTACACTCCCTGCTTAGTTGTGCGCCAAGTTCAATTGACATTTTTTTTACATTATACTTATTAATTAATTCAGGTATTATTTCGTTAAATTTAATAACTCCATCACCGAGTGCACATCTAATCAACTTATAGCCATTTTCTGTCGCTGTAATGCGGTAATCCTTGAGATGAACATTTCCAATATAATTTCCAGCATTTTTTAAAAATGTTTTAGGTGTATCAAAGACAGAATATGAATTNCCAACATCCCAGTTGATGCCTATATGCTCAGTCGACAAATTATTAATAATCTCAACCAGTTCTATACTAGATAAATCTTGATGATTCTCTATTAATAATTTAAATGAGTACTCTTCAAGTAAAGGTAATAAATTATTTAATGTTTTTATGAAATTATTTAATGAATTCTTAAATTTTTTAGATAAATATCTATTACCTCCATAAAAAACTTTATCAAGATGTAACATTTTTATCCTAACAGAAGAATGTCCGAGATCAGAAAGTTGTGGGATAATTATTTTTAAATAGTTTTCATCTAAATTTTCAATATCAATAAATACNGATAATCCATCAAGTTCAGTATTTTTTATAAATTCAATNCTATCTTGAGGATTTTTTTTAAAAAAGAAATGATCGATAGGAAATTCAATACCCCCTAAGCTCTTTTCCTTTACAAAACTACACAATCGGTCGAGATCCATTTTCCTATNAGGACTATTCTTTATTCTATCATTGCAAATAAAACCAGCTGATAGTCCAAATGAATATATATTTAGTGAGAATTTATTAAGTTCCATATTATTTATAAAATATTAACTTTATTTTCTCTTAATGATAGNTCAAGCTTAGCTTTCTTTTTGTGATCAAATTCCTTAGATAATTTACAGTGGACTAATAAATTCGATACAGCTGTTTCTTCCATTGCTTTTCTTGTTTCTTTAGTGTGAGACCCAATATGAGGTGTAAGAATAACGTTTTCCACGTCTTCCCAAGGTGAAATATTTCGATATTCATCAAAAACATCGATAGCAACACCTGATAATTTCTTTTTAATTACAGCCTCTTTGAGAGCAAGATTATCAATAACGCCTGACCTAGAAGTATTGATGAGAACTGCGCCTGGCGCCAAATTTTCAATTAGTTGTTTGCTTATTATGTTCTTTGTTTCTTCTTCGAANGGTAAATGTACAGTAACAATATCTGACGTCTTTATTAAATTCTGTAGTGCTACCTTTTTAATTTTATATTTGTCGGCGAACTGCTGATTCCATGTTCTTCCGTATGCGATGATTCTTGAACCAAAGGCATAAACTCTTTTAGCGACTTGTTTTCCTATACTCCCTAATCCAACAATTCCTATCGTACAATTTCTTAGCTCATTACCTTCAATGGGATGCCATCGACCTTCTTTAAGATCGTTCGACATTTTATATGTATTTCTTAATAGAGAGATCATGTTAGCGATACATAATTCTGCGACTGCAACAGAAGGTTTATCTGATGTAATATAAATGCTTACATTATTTTTTTTTGCCGCGACTAAATCTATGGAATCAACACCCACACCGATTCTACTTATTACTTCAACGGATGGAAATTGATTAAAAAATTTCTCATCATATCTTTCTAGTCCAGCGATGATATACTTTATGTCAGTATAAATATCAGCATTATTTTCATAATCTAAAATTCTGCCAGTTTCATTCAATCGAACNCTTAAGCCTAACTCCTTTAGGCGTGAGATTTGACCAGTATTTACTTGATCAAAGGTATCTATTGCAATAAGAATATCGGCTTTATTCAAAATCACTATTTCTCAAAGCTTAGCAAATAGAAATCAGACACATTAGTTCCNGTGTACCCACCACCTACAAGACTGCCTAATTTTTCGTGTAGATAATATGTATTAGTNGTATTTAGATAATTTTCAATATCTAACTTTAGTTTCTTGGCGCAATCGACTATTTTTCTATCCACGCATGCCCCCCAATATCCTTTTATATAATCACAACCATCAGTTGCTAGTGCGGCAAACGAAAACTTGGGTATTATCTTTAGCTTATGCATTATCGCTGCTGCAAGATGTTGGTTTCTACCACCTTGACCNCCCTTAACTACTTTAATTGGTATCTCTCCTGTTCCGATTACTAAAGTTTTACCTTGCTTGCATTCTTTATAAATATCGCTATAGGATTTAATTAACGTTTCAACTGATACATCAAAATTAGANGGAAATAATGGTGACAAAACATGAATGGAGTCATATTTATATTTTTTAGAGAGTCTTTCTAATTCTTCTATCATTTTTTCNCGGCCAGTAATAATTTTAGAAAATATGTTTAGTTCTTCGTTATTTATAGTATTACCAACAAGTTTTAAATTATTTTTTATATAAATTGGGGTTTGCTCCCATAACATGTTTTCTTTTAAAATTTTTATAGCATTTTCATTATTATCCGGGCGTACAGTCGGACCTGAAGATATCGCATTTATCTTGTGTTCTCTCTCATCAGACAATATTAGGTTAACAATCTTAGCCGGATGTAATTCAACTGCGAGCTTTCCCCCTTTTATTTTTGATAATGCTTTTCTTACAACATTAACCTCTCTTTCCCCTATACCTTGTAGTAGTAGCGTGTTCAGGTATTCAGATTTTTGGCTGAACGTTACTCCATCTTCAGGGTAAACCATCATGGCAGAGCCACCACCTGAAATAAGAACGATAACAAGGTCATCTTTTGTACAATCATGCGCAAATTCTAAAACTGATTTCCCCGCTATAAGACTGCTTTTATCAATATCAGGATGACTTGAATTAATTACTCTAATTTTTTCATCGTATTTTTCTGATGCATACTTTGACTCCATATGCGTTATCACTATTGCATTGCTAATATTTTTTTCCCCTACTATATTGACGAAAGAATCAAACATTGTGCTGCTCGCTTTTCCAAAAGCTATTACTTTCAAATTCTTTAGTAATTTATGTTTTTGATTACCAACCCATATATTGTGATCATCAATTTTTATAAGGCCTGCCATGAAATTTGAGGGGAGTACTGATTGGAGACCTTCAGTAAATAATTGAATTAGTGAATTGTCATTAAGGCTATTCATACNTATATTTTTTTACAAGTTCTATATCAATCGATGGAATTGCTAAATATGACATTTTAAGCAACACCCTTGCTTTTACACCCCGCCATTTACCTGTCTGATTAAAATGACTATCTGGTATTTTCCAATTTTCTCCATATCTATATGCTANGTANGAATCAGTATCAGCAGAAACATTTACTTTAACGCCGTAGAAATCTATCTCTTTTAAGTGGTCAAAATATTTCGATGGAAATCTGTGATAAATGCATGATGAAGTCATTACATGTAATTTTAAGATAACTTTGAAGATGAAAAGACGTAAATTTATAGGGATACGTAAAATTATGCTTTTGAATCTTCTTAACTTTTCATTAACCATTAACACACTAAACTCAAATAATTGCTTCCTTTTTTTAGCAAATAATCCTTCAGGTTTTTGCAACCATCGCATGTAAACGTAATCATTTTTTTTGGTATAAAGATAAATATCTATTTGGTCAGGGAAAGGTTTNGCTCCATCATCTCCTAATGGACAATAAAGCTGAATAATATTATCGACAAAGGGCATTCCTTTTTGAATATTAATTTTATAACCCTCTTTTTTAAAATCGTCTAGAGCATTAAGTATTTTTTTTATGTCATGTTTCCAAACACCTATATCTATATCATGTTCCCAATCAAAAATTTTTCCGTCTCTTACTGCAGATAATGCAGTNCCAGCTTCNAACCAATATATGATANCGTTTCTTCTTAAGATTTTATCTACTTGCGCGATTATGTTACGCGGATTCTTTTTATTTTTATTATCCAAATCAGATATTCTTTTTATTCAAAATCATCCCATTGTAATGGTTTATCTTCGTCGATATTTTGTGTTGTCTTTTTACCAATAATATCGTCCCAACACATTGGGCTTATTCCGTGATTGGGTCTTTTACATGTAATTAATTCTTCGGTAATGTAGCTACCTGCATCAATATTTTTTAATGCAACAATACTTCTTCTTGCATTCTTTCTTGCCGTTACCTCAGATTCTAAATTTGTTTTACTATATTCGCCATCAAGTTGTTTTATGAACTTAATATTCTCTCTAAAAGTCTTCAAATCATTCACATCCATAGCATGGTAATGATCATTCCCTTTCTGACTTTTATCATTAGTAAAATGTTTTTCAATTATTTGTGCTCCCTTAATCCATGCAGATGTTACAGCCATCATCTTCTTATCGGGTATAGTATGATCTGAATAACCAATAATTTTTTTAGGAAACTTCTCAATTAAACCTNTTATCATATTTAAATTTGCGTTTTCATAACTACTTGGGTAATTCAATACACAATGTAATAATGCATAATNTTTNCAGCCATTACTTTCTATAATTGAAACAGCTTCCTTAATTTCATTCAGGTTAGATGCGCCGGTTGATAAAACTATTGGTTTATTCTTAGCCGCTATCTGTTTTAGCATAGGCTTATTGGTAATGTCTGCTGATGCTATCTTGTAAAAAGGGATAATTGGCTCTAAATAATCGACTGCTTCAGAATCGAATGGAGTTGAAATAAAATCAATATTTATATCTTCACAATGATTAGCTAACTTTTTATAATCTTTTTCNTTGAAACTATCATATTTTTTAAATAATTCGAATTGACTTANTGTTGGTTCTTTTTTTGTATCCCAATAAGCAGGGCTATACTTCGAAGCTAACTTCNCAGCTTTGTATGTTTGAAATTTAGCTGCATCAGCACCCCCCTCTTTTGCCAAATCAATTAATTCTAATGCCTGACTTANTTTACCCTCATGATTTACACCAATTTCAGCAATAANATATGGNATAGAATCACGGGTTANGNGNTTTTTTCCTAGAATAATTTCTGCAGTCATTATTTATTTCTTAATTTTTTACAGGCACTTATAACGGANTCAATTAAATAATTAAANTCCTCTTCTGATAAACCGTGATGGAAAGGGAAATGAGATCATATTATCAAAAAAATAATCTGTGTTAGGGCAATTTGCAGTACCAAAACCGCGATCTCTAAATAAAGGGTATCTGTTTAGTGGATAATACTGAACAACACATTTTATTTTATATTCATCAAATAATAATTTAATGAAATCATCTCTATGTTTATTAGTTACAGAACTATCATAAAGTGCGGGCATTAAATGATAAGAATGNCCCTGGTCTTTTGGTTTTTTTTGAAATATTAATTCCTCATACTCAGAAAGTGACTTTGTAAAATGTGCAAACCTTTTTGCTTTATCCCGATTAATATTATCAACTCTCTCAAGTAACTTCGAAGCTAATGCACACTGAACTTCNCCNATGCAAAAATTNTATGGCCAAATTCCATCAATATCNCCANCTACATTACTCATAGCAGGTAACCAATAACTGTCTCTATCATTGGAGTAAGGGCGCATTCCATTGTGTCTCAATCCGGCTATTGATTGTATATAATTTTCATTATTTACCGTTAAAACACCTCCTTCTCCGAGAGTGGTCATATTCTTTGCACCCTGAAAACTAAAACAGGCAAAATCTCCCATACTTCCAGTTTTTCGATCTTTATATTTTACGCCAATTGATTGAGCAACATCCTCAATAACTAATATGTTTCGACTTTTTGCTAACTCCAGAATAGGATCCATGTCGACCACCAGGCCATATAAATGAACCACAATAATAACCTTTGTTCTATCTGTTATTAATGGCTCTATTGTTTCTCGTGTGACCACTAATGTTTGTTTATCAATATCTGCCCACTTTATTTTTGCGCCTGTACGTGCAAATGGTATAGCAGTTGCGGCATATGTATGTGAAGGNATTATGACCTCATCATTTTCACTTAATCCACAAGATATTGCTGATAGTTCAAGAGCAGCTGTACAACTGGAAACTGCAAATGCAGACTTAGCTCCGGTATATATCCTGAATTTTTTTTCAAATTCATCTTGGTATGCTCCCTGTGTAAGCGGATTAGAATTTTTCATAACATGCGTTACTTCTGCTATCTCTTCGGAAGTGTAATCGTGGCCACGACCACTCCAGTCAATCTTGTTATTTTTTGGAATTATGTTTTTCATTTAATTTACGTTCATATTTTTTCATCGATGAAATATTATTTGTCATGTTACCTTCATGTTTTCGGTATCTATACAATGGTAATTCAATCCTATGTACCTTATATTTTTTCTCAAACCGTAACATTAACTCCTTGTCTTCGTGCATTAGAAACTCATCATCATACAAACCAATTTCAATTAAGTTTTCGATGCGAAACATTATTCCACAGCCGATTGGCTCGCTTATACAATTACACCTGCTTAAAACTTTTTCTTCATCATCAACAAGTAGATAATCACACGCTACGGCATCCATATATTTATTTTGTTCAAGAAATTCAGACAAAACTTTTAAATATTCTGCATGCACATAATCATCTGCATCAACTCTTACAACATATTTTCCCCTTGCTTCCTTAATACCTAAATTTAACGAATATGCTAAGCCATGNTTCTTAGTATTATTAATAACACGCACATCNCCCTCGAACAGTTGTAAGGCATATTGNGTCTTATCNCTACTGTTATCATTAATTACGATTATTTCATAAGACTGCTGCGAAATATTTTGATTAAGCAAAGAACGAATTGTTCTTCCAATAAATTTTTCTTCATTGTATGCCGCTATGATTACTGAGATTGTTGGTGCTTTTGACATAATATAATTACATTCCCATATAGATATTTATTATCTTTTCCTTGCTTAATATATTTTTATAATTATTNCCTAGNGCATTTTCTAGNGGTTTCTCATGTATAATGCATGCCTCATATAGTTTACTTAATAAATCATATTCCATATCGACACATAATTTTTCAGGTATCTTAATTTTATGTTTTTTAACAATTGTCAAAAATTCNTCTGTCTCATCAGGGTAAAACTCTGACATCTTACCCATAGTTATACAGTTAGCCTCACAGTGATGTGTGCCAAGAACTGTTGACAAACCTGCTGAAAATGGGTGCACTACNCCGACATAACTATTACCAATAGCGCTACCCCCTAAATATGATGCGATCAAAAGTTTTTTTCTATTCTCGAGTTCATTCAATTTATTGCTATGCATNACTTCTCTTAATAACCTAAGCGCATTTTTTGAAAATATATCTGCCAAATCGTGTCGATATTTGCCATTTAANGACTCNATACAATGAATATATGTATCCATTGCAGTGTAAAAAAACTGCTGCTTGGGNACGGTGGCTGANAATTTTGGATCAAGGATAAGATGATCAAACACAGTAAATGGNCTGTTAATCCCTAATTTTATATTCTTATCTTTATTGACGAGGACACAAGTNCTTGANGATTCTGCNCCTGTACCAGACAAAGTAGGAATTCCTATTTTAAATACCCCGGGGTTATTAACTAAATTCCAACCTTGATATTTTTCTGCTTTTCCACCGTTACCTAATAATATTGATACTGCNTTTGCTATGTCCATCGTAGTNCCGCCACCAATACCGATAATACAACANGGTATATTGATGCANATTTCATTGATTTTTGTTACATATAAATCGATTTGTTCTGTAGTTGGCTCATTTGATGAATCAATATAAAAAACAGAATCTTCTTGCATAATAGGTAAAGAATCGATTAATTTATNNCCTTGAAAAAAATGATCAATGAAAAATATACATGCTTTACTATTTNGATCTCGTTTGGGNGCAATGGTTNCTTCTAATGCGCTTATTGAATCTGAGCCAAAATGATAACTNCCAACAATTTTAGTAAGATCTNNNATATTTTTNANNGNATTTTTAGTTTTATAGGAATTTAGTAAATGATATTTTTAAGTCATCTAATCGANAATGACACACCAACCTATGGGGANTCATCGGGTATTAAAATATCTCATGCAACATGTATGGANCACGGNGATACAGCAAATAGTCTTTCCATAAAAATNAATAATCATNTCGGNACACATATAGANTTACCNAAACATTTTGANAATAACGGAAAAGTTTTGGAGCAATATCCAGCTTGTGAGTGGGTATTTAATAANGTTCAATTAGTCAATATCNCNCTTAAAGAAGAGGAAATGCTTTCTGTATCACATCTCAAAAAAAAGTTANGGGAAGATATTGAAGTATTAATAATAAAAACTGGTTTTGAAAAATTTCGTCATCAGNAATCTTATTGGAAGAATAATCCTGGNGTTTTACCAGAAGTNGGNACCTGGCTAAGAANNAATTTTNNNTCNATAAAAATTATTGGNTTCGACTTTATTTCACTNACATGTTTTCAGAAAAGAGAAATTGGGAGGANTTCTCATAGNGCATTTCTNGNNTCANANAAAAATAATGAGCCAATAAGAATAATAGAAGATATGAAATTATCAGAAATTGATACTGATCCGAAAAAACTAGTAGTCTTGCCTTTAATGATCAAAGGTGCTGATGGGGTTCCAGTTAATATTATTGCTTTCTAATTTCCGAAAGCGTCTTATCTAAAACTGAATCCAAAATTCTTATATCTAAACTAAATGCAATAAATTTAAAACCTTCTTTTATTCTATCCTTTAATTCAGCAAGTTCTGGCTCGATAACATGTATTCCGCCTGACTTACCAAGCCTTTTAGCCGTATCCATAACTAGGTTAATCGCTTCTACATAATCTTTATTTTCAAACTGACCAGGTATTCCCATACTTGCTGTAAGGTCATATGGACCAAGTAAAAAAGCATCGATACTCTCATGAGATAAAATTGTTTCAATGTTGTTAACTGAATCGATGTGTTCGATTTGCGGGATAACGACTACCTCATCATTGATATTGCTCATATATTTATTAAAATTAGCGCCGTATTCTTGTGCCCTTGCTAATCCAACTCCACGATTACCTCTCGGTGGATACAATATATATCGATTAATATCATCGATATCATTAGCATTTTTAACCATAGGGATAATTACTCCATGAGCTCCCGCATCCATAACCCGTTTTATTTGAACTTCGTCTATCGATGATAAGCGTACTAACGGTGATATACCTTTTAATTCTATAATTCTTATCAATTCTTCAGTTTCTCTCATTGTAATAACACTATGCTCTAGGTCCACTGCAATCCAATCAAAGTTTGCATTCGCAAATATTTCTGCAATAGCAGGATGATAAAGTGTTATCCAGCCTCCAACTAATAACTCACCACTTTTTATTTTCTTTTTAAGATTATTCATTTATTTTCTGTCCGACAGCGTATAAATATTTACCAGACCTTTTGTCCATATATTTATGAAAAAAAGGATTTACAAAGAAATTTAGCCAATTTAAACAATTAGGAATAAACTCTTTTAAACTATCTCTGCACAAACTTTTTTTATTTATTATTGTTTTTAAACCAAATTTAGTAAAAAAACTATCAATTGCACTACAAGTAAATGATTGTAAATGTTGGCTGTGTAAAAATATACATAAACAATCAGGACAAACTTTTAACTTTTGATTTAAATTTTCTTCAAATCTTGTTGTTAAAAATAAAATACCGCCAGGTTTTAATACTCGAGACATTTCAAGAAATGCAGACTCTAAATCTTCGTTTAATAAATGTTCAATTGTCTGTGTTGATATTACTACATCAAAAAAATTTTCATCGAGTCCGGTATCAATTATTTCACCCTTAGAAAATTTTAATTTAGGATGAATTGATTTTGATTTTTCAATCCTGTCTGTGGATATATCGATACCATAACAATCAAAGCCTAATTCTTGATGTATTCTTTCTAGTAAATCACCAGAACCAGAACCGATATCTAAAATTTTTATATTCCCTGATGTTAAATACTTTCTTTTCAAAGATTTTAGTTCATTTAATATAAAACCCGAAGCCTTAACAGAAAACCACGGAGTAACCGGATCAATGTTCCCAAATACATCCCAATATTCAGTAATCTTCTTTTTATCCCACTCTACGTTATGTGGTTTTCGTTCTATTTTATTTGACATGACATTAAAAACTAGTCTCTAATGGCTTTCCTTCCCAACTATCAATGAGGGATATTATATATTGGAGCGCCTCACGGCCTAAGTTACTACTTGAGGGTAAGGAAACTAAACTTTGATCTATTGAGTCTGTTACGCCTACTAAATAATTTGGATACTTCTCGTACAACTTTTGTTTTGAAAGTGATTCCCAAAATAATTTAGCTTCTACTCCATTTTCATTGAGATAATTTATTAGTAATTTAGCGTCCTTATCTGAAGCTGTTAACACCGAATAGAGCCAACAGTTACTTTCTGCCTCACTATTTCTTGGCATTGCTACCAAATCTTTTCTTGAGTGTATTGCTTTATCATATTGTTCTGCAATAGTATGTTTATTTCTAACCATCTTATCTAATCGTTCCAGTTGCGCTAAACCGACCGCAGCATTCAGGTTGCTCATTTTGAAATTGAACCCTACTGTATCATAATTGTATTTATCGCCCATCTTGCCTTGAGAACTTATCTTTTTTGCCAATGCTGCCCATTTCTGACTATTAGTTACAATCATCCCGCCGGCACCAGCTGTTAATGTTTTATTTCCATTAAAACTGAATACACCAAGATCTCCAAACTGACCAACTGATTTTCCATAATATTTTGAGCCAATAGCAGCTGCTGCGTCTTCTATAACTAATACATTAAATTTGTCACATATTTTTCTAAGCTTATACATATCGGCCGGATGGCCAAGCGCATGTACAGCTATAACTGCAGTTATTTTTTTACCTTCCTTAGATATTACTTTCTCAACAAGATTAACATCAATATTCCAAGTTTTTATATCAATATCAACAAAGTATGGAATTGCTCCTGCCATAAGAACAGCATTTGCTGTTGCTGAAAAAGTCCAATCTGGAACAATTACATAATCTCCTGGTTTAACTCCGGCAACAATTAAGGATAAATAGAGGCCTGATGTAGCATTTGCGGTGGCTACAGAAAATTTACACTCTGCATATGTAGCTATCTTCTTTTCGAACTCTTCAATAAATGGGCCGGCTGAGGAAATCCAATTATCACTAATGCATTTGCTAAGATATTTTAATTCGTTTTCGCCTAAATCGGGTTCTAGCAATGGTATTCTTGTTTTATTTTTCATCAAGAAATTTAAAATAATTAAAATGAGTAACTGCTATATGCTCTAACTTTTTTATCTTTGATTTGATTCTTCCACCAATCGATTGTTAACTTCAAACCATCTTCTAATTTTATTTTTGGTTCCCAGTTAACAATTTGTCTAAACCTATCTGTTGACGCTATAAGTTCAAAGACTTCTGATTTTTCTGGACGGAATCTATCTTCATCAGTTTTTATTGCCTTTTTACTACCAGTTAACTTAAGTAAACATTCAATCATTTCTGATATCGATATTGATGTTCCTGTTCCAATATTATGCGGGACACCGTAATCAAATCCTGAATTTACTCCAGCCAAAATGAATGCTGAAACTGTATCTGAAACATAATTAAAGTCGCGTTTAGGCTTGGTTGAGCCTAAGTGTATCTCATCACATCTCGGATCTAATATTTGACGAATTGCTGATGAAATAACCGCGCGTTCACTTTGACGAGGACCATAAGTATTAAATGGCCGAAGAATAACAACAGGCAATGAAAAACAGCGTGCATAGGAATCAGCCATCATATCAGCCCCAATCTTTGATGCAGAATAAGGTGATTGTCCTTGATAAGGATGATCTTCGGATATTGGTGTTGTGATTGCTGTCCCGTAAACTTCACTTGTTGATGTATGTATAACTCGCTCTACATTATGTATTTTTGATGATTCAAATACATTTATGCTGCCAGAAATATTTGTTTGTACAAATGAGTCTACGGATTTATACGAAAATGGAATTGATATTAAAGCCGCCAGGTGGAATACAATATCTTTACCTTTGACTAAATTACTTACAAAACTATTATCTCTTATATCTCCGCTAACAATATTAATTGAGTTTCTAGTGTGACTATCTATATCATCAAGCCAACCATAAGAGTCAAATGAATTATATAATGATAATGCTGTAACATTAGCATTGTTTTTAACTAGTTCTTCGACTAAATGAGAGCCTATAAAACCATCTGCCCCCGTTACTAACACTTTTTTTCCTGTATACATTTTATATCTCACTTAAATTAAGCACGCTACCGCCCTATGGTTCCTAGCTAAAGACCCATATAAAATTACTTTTACTAAACTACTAACTCTTTTTAATTCCTAAAATTGAAGGAACTAATATTTTTTCACTTTGATAGTTATTTGTTGTTTCTGTATAAATTTCAAATGGATCTTCCAATGAGGTTATTATGCAAGCATCAAATTCATCTGCATCATCAATACTTTCCCACATCGGAAAACCGAGAAAGAAACTTTGTTTGCTTTTTTTGTCAACCGTTCCGACAATTGTGATTTTCTTTTCCGATGCGCGTATTGATGCAATTTCAGCTAATTCAGATTTACCGCATAACAAAATTCGTTCCCAATTATTTTTTTTACAAATTTCGAATACTTCGTTTAAGGAATCGCCGGCATTACGATAAAAATTAAATGAGGATGTTAGGTATTCACCAGTCAACCTACTTTTTTCTGAAAAACCCTTTGGTGTTAGGTAATATAAGTAACGATTCGCTGGCGCTTGGGTAATTTTAATCAAACCTTTATTAGCGCATCGTTTTAAATATAAATTTGCGAGGCCAAGCGCTACATCAAGCCGATTAGCGATGTGTCTTTGAGTAACATCCTCTTTATTTTCAATGGCTTCTAGAATACTCAGTGTTGCCGCATTCTCTTTCTGTTTTTTGTTCATAATATGAACAGTATACACGCGTGTGTTCAAAATATGAACTACTGGTGTAAGTTATAAGTTCTTAGGTGGTTTTTTCAATAAGAGATTGATTTAATTGTACTTTTATGTATTTTTCAGCAATATTTAGTAGCACAACGACACGATCTTCAGCGTTCTGACTAAATAAGGTAGCCTCGTAACCTTCAAATGGCCCTTCTATGATAAGTATTTGGTCGCCTTTTTTTAACTTTTTACTCGGCAGATCATGATAACCTTCATCGGCTTCATTCTCTTTAAGTCTAATAATAAGATTTTCGGGTACTTTTGCTGGTGCCATACCAAACTTTACAAGGTTAGATACACCAATAGTTGACCTGATAGGACCCCAGTCGTCTGTTTGGTCGCTAAGATATATAAATAGATATCTGGGAAACATTGGCTGAATTGATCTTTGTGTACGACCACGCTTCTTTATTCTACCCAAAACTAGCGGTAAATAAGTTTCATAGCCCTGCCTTTCTAAGTGCTCCTTAGCAAGTTTTTCTTCCTTCGGCTTTGAGTATATTAAATACCAAGATTTCATTTTGAAAAATTATTTTCGAATTGATGTAATAATTTTTTTTTCTAAAATATAAGTGAGCAATTTTTCAAGACATTGTTCAATTGACAGTGAATGTGTTTTTAAAATTAATTCGGGGCTTTTTGGTATTTCGTAAGGAGATGATATACCTGTAAATTCTGGTATTTCACCTTTACGAGCTTTCTTATAAAGTCCTTTTACATCACGTGATTCACATATCTCTAAAGGGCAATCACAATAAATTTCAATAAAGTCATTGCCTCCTACTAATTCTCTTGCAATCCTTCTATCATTGATAAATGGTGAAATAAATGCCGTTATAACAATCGAACCTGCATTCATCATAAGCTTACTGACTTCGCCTATACGCCTAATATTTTCAACTCTATCATTATCTGAGAAACCAAGATCATTACAAAGACCTTGACGTATATTGTCTCCATCTAAAACGAAAGTCCTTACTTTATTTTCATGTAAAGTTTTTTCTAGCGCATAAGCTAAAGTTGATTTCCCGGAACCAGATAGTCCAGTAAACCATACTACTACGCTTTTATGGCCATTCATCTCTTCTCTATCTTTACGATAAACTGCAGGCTCTTGTAAAACGGTATATTGATTTGTTATTTTGCTCATAAAGAATTCTTATCGTCCTACAGAAAAATAATCAAAGCCATAGTCTTGCATTTCTTTCGGTTCATAAACATTTCTAAGATCAATGAATACAGGGGTATTCAGTTTTTCTTTGACTATTAGCATATCCATGTTTCTATATACATTCCACTCGGTCATTAACACAACCGCATCAGTTCCTTCCATTGATTTGTAAATATCATCAAAATACTCGACTGATGATGGTAATATTTTTTTAGCTTCTTCTACACCTTTAGGATCATGGGCATTTATTTTAATACCCCTTTTAATTAATTCTGGCAATATAGTAAGTGATGGAGCATCACGCATATCATCAGTTTCCGGCTTGAACGTTAGCCCTAGAATAGCTATTTTCTTAGTATCTGCATTTTCACCAATCGCGTGACATATTTTCTCAATCATTCTCATTTTTTGTATTTCATTTACTTCTATAACTGTCTCAACAATCCGAGAAGATATTCCATTTTCACTAGCAATTCTTGCTAGTGCCTTTGTATCTTTGGGAAAACAGGAACCGCCATAACCTGGACCCGGGTGTAAAAATTTACGCCCAATACGGTTATCTAATCCCATCCCTCTTGCAACAGCATGTATATCTGCACCAGTTTTTTCACATATCATTGACATTTCATTTATGAAACTTATTTTTGTGGCCAAGAAAGCATTTGATGCATATTTAATTAATTCAGCGCTCTCTAGATCAGTTGATATTATTGGTGCTTCTATTAAATTGGTTGGTCGATATAGTTCTCGCAATAAATTTTCTGACCGTTTATTTTCAACGCCAATAACAACTCTATCAGGACGCATAAAATCTGAGATTGCTGCACCCTCCCTTAAAAATTCTGGATTTGATGCTACGTCAAAATCAGCATCCGGATTTAGATCGCTTATAATTTTTTTTACATTTCTTGCTGTGCCAACTGGGACAGTTGACTTGTCTACCACTACAGTATATCCCTCTAATAGCGGAGCTAAATCTTCTGCCGCCTGATAAACATAGCTTAAATCAGCATGGCCATCGCCTCTTCTTGCCGGAGTACCTACAGCTATAAATATTAAATCAGAACTTGGGATAGAATCACCCAGATTATATGAAAAGGAAAGTCTGTTCTCGTTTATATTCTTCTTTAATAATGACTCAAGGCCAGGCTCATAAATAGGAACATTAGCTTTCATTAACTTATCAATTTTTTCCTTATCTAAGTCACAACAAACAACATTTACACCAAACTCTGCAAAACATACGCCTGATACAAGTCCAACATAACCACAACCTAAAACTGTAACTTTCATCAGATTTATTACCTTTTCCCTATCTTTATAATCGCATTAGATTAATTTTTTCTGGCTTTTTATTTCTACTGAGAACACTTTTAACATCGAAAACAATACCATCATCTGACTTCAAAATTTTTGTTATTAAACGCCATCCTTCTTTAATAAACTCCTTATGAGGAACCGCCAGAATAACAACATCAGATTTTTTTAGATCATCAAACTCAGATAAATTAATATTATGCTCATTTTTTAGCTCGCTATTTTCAAAATAAGGATCATATATTTGAACTTTTACAGACTGATTGATAAGTGCCATATATATATCTATAACTTTACTATTACGGATATCTGGAATATTTTCTTTGAACGTTATACCGAGTATTGTAACCATTACTGCATTTAAATCTTTATCTTTTCTTTTCAACTCATCAATAATGGTATTACTGATATATTCACCCATACTATCATTAATACTTCTACCAGCGAGAATAACCTCAGGATTATAGCCTAAAAGAGATGATTTATGAGTCAAATAATACGGATCAATACCAATACAATGACCGCCGACCAAGCCGGGTTCAAATGGTAAAAAATTCCATTTGGTACTTGCTGTTTTAAGAACATCATGTGTATCAATATTCATATGTTTGAATAAGATTGCTAACTCGTTAATGAGTGCAATATTAAGATCACGTTGTGTATTTTCGATAACTTTAGCAGCTTCAGCGACTTTTATTGATGTGGCTTTAAATATTTTTGCACTTACAACTGAGGAATAAACATTAGCAATTTCGTCCAATGTTTCATCATCTTGTGCAGAAACAACTTTTATAATTGTTTCAAAAGTATGTTCTTTATCTCCTGGATTTATCCTTTCGGGTGAGTAGCCAAGAAAAAAATCTTTGCCACATTTAAGTTTAGATTCACTCTCAAGCACAGGAGCACATTCATGCTCAGTTACACCAGGGTAAACAGTTGACTCATAGACAACAATATCTCCCTTTTTTAAAATTTTTCCTATAGTTTTTGATGCTAACAAAAGGAATTCTAAATCTGGCTTTTTATTTTTATCTACTGGTGTCGGAACCGTAACAATATGAAAGTCAGCTTTAGATATTTCATCAGAATTTGATGTAAAACGCACCTTTGATAAAGCAAGTTCTGAAGAAGAAATCTCTCCTGTTGCATCATACCCATTCTTCAGATCATTAATTCTATTTTGGTTTATGTCATATCCAATAACTTCGGTTTTTTTTCCAAAAGAGACGGCAACAGGTAGCCCAACGTACCCAAGACCAATAACTGATATATGTCTTTTTATACTTCTGCTCATAATTTATAATATTCCTTATACCACCTAATAAAATTCTCAACGCCAACTTCAATAGAAGTCGAAGGATAATAATTAATTTTATCAACTAGTGTATCAACGTTAGCATGCGTATCTGGTACATCACCGGGCTGTAATGGTAAGTAATTCACTTTAGCTTTCCTATCAAGATTCTTTTCTATTAATTCAATGAAATACATTAATTCGACGGGAGTACTATTGCCGATATTATGCAAACGATAGGGAGCAATACTTGTTGATGGATGAGGTTTATCACTATTCCAATTAGAGTCACTGGTTGGAATATCGCTTGTTACATGCGCAATACCCTCGACGATATCATCTATGTATGTAAAATCTCTTTTATGTTGTCCCTTATTAAATACATCTATTTCTTCGCCATTAAGAATTTTTTTAGTAAATATGAATAAAGCCATATCAGGTCTTCCCCAAGGCCCATATACGGTGAAGAATCTAAGTCCAGTAGTTGGAATGTCGTATAAATGGCTGTATACATGCGCCATTAATTCATTTGATTTTTTTGTTGCCGCATACAATGAAAGAGGATGATCGACATTATCATTAACACTAAAGGGTAGCTTGGTATTAGCGCCATAGACCGAGCTCGAAGATGCGAATACTAAATGTTTGGTAAATTCATTTCGACTAGCTTCCAGAATATTCATGAATCCATTGATATTAGCCTCAATATAAGCATATGGATTTTTTATAGAATAGCCAACTCCTGCTTGGGCTGCGAGATGTATAACATAACCAGGTTGACTAGCATGAAATATTTTATCAAGAGATTCTTTGTTATTTATATCTAACTTGAAAAACTCAAATTTATCATAGTCACTAAGTTTTGATAAACGTGCTTCTTTTAATGAAACATCATAGTAATCATTAAGGCTATCAATACCAATTACATTTTCCCCTTGGGCTAAGTAACGCATCGCGGTATGAAAACCTATGAAGCCAGCAACACCTGTGATTAAAATATTCATTTTTATAATTTATCATTAGTATGTAATATATTCATAATAAAACCTATATATTGATTTCTAATCATCTGATTTTACTAATATACACATATTTAGACTATGCTAAATTCTAATAACAACATCATTTTTTTTGAGGTATTTGAGGAAGAAAAAAATGCTATTTCCAAATTTCTGCCTAATGATATTAATGCTACTTTTCATCAAAATACAATCCAGGAAACCTGTAAATTCAAAGATATTAAACTAGAAAAAAACACCATAATTTCAATTAGAACTCAATCTATTATTCCAGAAAAATGGAGTTCGAAAATCTCTGCTATTTTAACAAGAAGTACTGGTTACGATCACTTAAATTCTTTCAAGAATAATCATAAAAAAATATTATATGGATATTTACCAAATTATTGCGCTAGATCTGTTGCCGAACATGCTTTTCTTATGTGTCTAGCACTGATGAGGAGATTGCCAGAACAGATTAATAAATTTGATACATTCGAAAGAGACGGCCTGACTGGTTTTGAAATATCAGGCAAAAATTTATTACTAGTGGGTATTGGTAACATAGGAATAGAAATCTATAAGATTAGTAAATCTATGGGATTTAATGTTGATGGTATTGACCTAATTGAAAACTTTGAAGATGTTAACTACATAAAAAAGGATAATGATATTAAAAAATATGACGTTATTATTTGTGCAATGGATTTGAATGAGAGTAACTATAGTTATTTTAATGATAATTTCTTTAAAAGAGTAAAAAAGGGTAGTTTATTTATAAATATTTCAAGAGGTGAAATCGCTCCAGTCAGTATATTGAACAAATATCTTAATAATGAAACTCTTTCAGGTGTAGCACTGGATGTCTTCGATACCGAAAGTTCTTTAGCAGTATCATTGAGAAATAGAGAAGAAGATGAAGATACTAAATTGATAATGGAAATAAAAAAACATCCAAACGTCATATTGACGCCTCACAATGCTTTTAACACTCACGAAACAGTTCTTAGAAAAGCTAAAAATACCATAGAACAGATTCAATCATTAATCGAAAAAGGCAAATTCATTTGGGAAGTGCCATAATATTTGATAACAAATAAAACAATATTTACTTTATCATCATAAAAATGGCGTCCCCAAGGGGATTCGAACCCCTGTTGCCGCCGTGAAAGGGCAGTGTCCTAGGCCTCTAGACGATGGGGACAAATTATCAATACATCGATCATTTAAATTGAGATTATCTGGTGGAGCTAGGCGGGATCGAACCGCCGACCTCTTGCATGCCATGCAAGCGCTCTCCCAGCTGAGCTATAGCCCCAAAAAATCCCGACCAATCTCAACAGGTCGGCGACTGTACGCGACAGCTTAATAACTGTCAAGATGGGCTAAGATTCTCAATATAATCAATAGCACTATTTAATCTTTTTAGTGTGTTCTTTTTTCCTAGCAGTCGTAATGTGTCATCGATACTAGGAGAAATATTTTTTCCGGTTACGGCAACTCTAAGTGGCTGCGCTAATTTTGCCATTTTAATATCGTAACTATTTGCTGATTTTTCAATTGCTTCTTTAAGATTTTCGTTGTTCCATTCATTCATGTTTTCTAGCAATTTATAGAGTGTCTGCATAGGTTCCAAGACAATAGGTTTTAAAAATTTTTCTGCTAATTTAGCATCATATTGAATTGAATCGATATAAAAAATAATACTCTGATCTGCCATATCTCTTAATGTTATCGTTCTCTTTTTCTGAACTTCAATTAGATCATTCAAGTCAGGTCCAGTGTCAGTTTGAATACTGAGTTCGTTGAAAATATCAACTAATAAATTTTTGAGGTAAACATTATCAGCATTTTTTAAATACTCTTGATTAAGCCATAGTAATTTTTCATCATTTATACGAGATGCAGATTTATTAACATCTTTTATATCAAACTCAGAAATCATTTCCTCGATACTGAATACCTCTTGGTCACCTTTAGACCAACCAAGTCGAACTAAATAATTTAAAATAGCTTCATGTAAATACCCGTCATTTTTGTATTGTAAAATATTCGATATATCATCTCTTTTAGAGATCTTCTTACCAGCTTCGCTAAGAATCATTGGTACATGTGCATAATTGGGTAAAGGCATATCTAATGCATTTAATATATTGACCTGTCTTGGTGTATTATTGAAGTGATCGTCACCACGTATGACATCGGTGATTTTCATATCCATATCATCAACAACTACCGTAAGATTATAAGTCGGAGATCCATCTGCACGAGCGATAATTAAGTCATCAAGTTCCTTATTATCAAAAACGACTTTACCTTGAACCAAATCATCAACAATAATTTGCCCATCAAGTGGAGTTTTGAAACGAACAACCGGGTCAACATCACTGGGTGGTGATTCTTTCCTATCACGCCAAAAACCATTATATCTTGGCTTTTCTCCACGTTTAATTGCTTCATCGCGCATAGTATTAACTTCTTCTTTTGTGCAATAGCAATAATAGGCGTTTCCCGTCTCAATTAATTGTTTGATGACTTCTTTGTAACGTTCTAACCGTGCACTTTGGTAATATGGTCCTTCATCAAAATCAAGCCCTAACCATTTCATACTATCGAGAATAATCTGAGTTGACTCGTCTGTTGACCGTTCCCGATCTGTGTCTTCAATCCTTAAGATGAATTCTCCTTGATTGTGTTTGGCATACAGCCATGAAAATAGAGCAGTTCTCACTCCACCAATGTGTAATGATCCAGTAGGGCTCGGCGCAAAACGAGTTCTTATCATAATAAAAAATAAATTAAATTTTTAAATATCTTTAAAAAGCCAGGGATTCATTTTTGCTCTTGTCCTTTCGTATTTGTAAATGGCATCAGAATATTCAAGAGTAAGAGCAATCTCATCAAGACCTTTTAGTAAACGAACCTTTAGGTTAGGCTCAATATCAAATCTAAATTTATTGTCAGTATTGGTCTCAACAAATTGCTTTTCGAGATCAACTGTAGCCTTTAATCCTTGATTTGATTTCGTTAAATTAAATAGTAAATCTATGTCCTTATTTTTTAATTTAATAGGCAAAAATCCATTTTTGAAACAATTGCTATAGAAAATATCACCATAACTTGGAGCTAATACAGCCTTGAATCCAAAATCAGATAATGCCCATACAGCATGTTCCCTTGATGAACCACATCCAAAATTCTCTCTCGCTAATAATATTTCTGCTTTATTATATGGCGATTTGTTTAATATAAAATTAGGATTATCTTTTCTTTTAATATTTTGATTTGTGTTTTCATTACTGTCAATATAACGCCAACTATCAAATAAATTTAAACCAAAACCTGTTCGTTTTATTGATTTTAAATATTCTTTTGGAATAATTGTGTCCGTGTCGATATTAGATCTATCCAATGGAGCTATAATTCCTGTAAACGTTTTAAAGGTTTTCATTTAAAAGTCTCTTATATCAACGAAATGACCAGCAATTGCAGCTGCTGCCACCATACTTGGACTTGCTAAATGTGTTCTTCCGCCAGGTCCTTGACGACCTTCAAAATTACGATTTGAAGTAGATGCACATCTTTCGCCGGATTGTAGTTGATCCGGATTCATCCCTAAACACATTGAACAACCAGGCTCTCGCCATTCAAACCCGGAATCAATAAAAATTTTAGCCAATCCTTCATCTTCAGCTTGTCTTTTAATCAAACCTGATCCTGGAACTACCATTGCTAACTTAACGTCTTTGGAAACTTTCTTTCCTTTGACAATATCAGCAGCCTCACGTAAATCCTCAATTCGCGAATTTGTGCAAGAACCGATAAACACTTTATCAATTTTTATCTGATTAAATTTCATTCCCGGCTTTAGATTCATATAACTTAATGCATTTTTATAGCCTTCACTTTTTACAGAATTCTTAGTTTCGGCAGGATCAGGAATAGTGTTGTTAATTGACACAACCATTTCGGGTGACGTGCCCCATGTTACTTGCGGTTCAATTTTTGATGCGTCAATTTCGACAACCTTATCAAAGTGCGCATCACTATCACTCTTAAGTTTTTCCCAAATGTTAACTGCGTTCACCCATTCATCATTTGTTGGTGAATATGGCCTATTTTCAACATAATCTATAGTTGTTTTATCTACTGCAATGAGACCAAAACGTGAACCAGCCTCGATACTCATGTTACAAATGGTCATACGTCCTTCCATCGACAGGGAACGGATTACATCTCCAGCAAACTCAATGGCATAACCAGTACCGCCAGCAGTTCCTATTTTTCTAATAATATTAAGTATAATATCTTTTGCAGAAATACCCTTACCTGTTCGCCCCATTATATTAACGAGCATATTCTTATCTTTTTTTAAGACCAAACACTGTGTTGCAAGCACATGCTCTACGTCAGAGGTGCCAATACCAAATGCTAATGCGCCTAAAGCTCCATTAGTAGATGTGTGAGAATCACCACAAACTATCGTCATACCAGGTAAACATGCTCCTTGCTCTGGCCCTATTACATGGACAATCCCCTGTCTTGGATCGAACATATCAAATTTAGTGATTCCCATGCTCTTACAATTTTCTTCCAATGCTTCCAGTTGAATTTTTGATATTGGATCATTTATAACTTCTCGGTTTTTTGTTGGTACATTATGATCGGGTACAGCTAAATTTGTGTTTAACCTCCACGGTTTACGATTAGCCAGTCTAAGCCCATCAAATGCTTGTGCTGAAGTAACTTCATGTATTAGATGACGATCAATATATATTAGTGATGTGTCATCATCAAAATCATGTACAACATGATCATCCCAAAGTTTGTCGTAAAGTGTCTTCATCTTATAAGTTTAATCACAATCCCTTTTCAGGGCTAATTGATACAACTGTGCGGCCTACCGTTTTACCAGATAGCATATCTTCAAACACAGATGATAGATCTTCTAGTTTAACAATGTTAGTTACAATTTTATCAAGATGGTTCGGTGCTAAATCACTAATAAGACGGTCCCATAAATGAGTACGTATGGGCATAGTGCATGCAGGTGCATTAATACCAAGAACACTAACACCTCTTAAAATGAAAGGCATAACGGTTGTATTAAAATGTGATCCTCCGGCAAGCCCAACTGATGCTATATTTCCATACGGCTTTGTTGTTCTTGTTAACCACGCTAAAACATCGCCACCTACATTATCAATACCTCCGCCCCACTGACCCTTTTCTAAAGGCGGTCCATCTGATTGTATTTTATTTCGGTCTAAAATTTGCTTCGCCCCTAGAGTCTTTAATGATTCATGGCTATCAACTTTTCCCGTGACCGCCACAACTTCATAACCCAATGAAGACATAATATCGATAGCAAAATTTCCAACGCCGCCGCTTGCACCAGTTACCACGAATTCACCTAAATCTGCAGTCTGATTATTTTCTTCAAGTCTGTGAACACACAAAGCTACAGTAAAACCAGCAGTTCCAATCGCCATCGCATCAAACAAACTCATTTTGTTTGGTAGTGGTACAACCCAATCAGATGGTACTCGACAATACTCGGAAAAACCTCCATCGTGCCCAACACCAAATTCATATCCCGTAACAAGAACAGCATCTCCTTCTTTGAAACGTTCGTCAGATGAACTCACAACATTTCCAGATACATTAATACCTATTACCATAGGTAATTTATTTGTCAGTTTTAAAACACCGGTGCCGGCTAAAGCATCCTTATAATTTACTGAGGAATATGCGGACTTTATTAACACCTCTCCTTGATTTAAATCATCAATATTTAAATTTTCTACGCGTCCAATCGTCTTATTATTCTCACTACAGACCCTAAATGCTCTAAATTCTTTCATAATTTATCTCTATTAATGTTTACAATTGGCACACTACGTGGAACAATTCTGCGTTTTTATTGACTAACATATTATATCTGATAAATGGTACGAACCTGCTCACGATCTCAAGATTATCAAGTGAGTATTATATTTTATAAAACATAAAACAGCATTAACAATAGTGAGCTTAAATACATGAAAAATATTCGCCTTTTACTGTTATTACTTATATGCATAATCACAACTACCGCACGTGCAGATTTCAATGATGGCGTGGTGGCTTATCTAATGGCTGATTATGAAAAAGCATTCAAAACGATGCAGTCGCTAGCTGAAACTTCTGATCATGGATATGCCCAATATTACATGGGTATGATGTACCTAAAAGGACAAGGAGTTGAACAAGATTATAAGGCTGCAAGTGATTGGTTTCGTAAAGCCTCTGAAAAAAACATAGCGCAAGCACAATATAAGTTAGGAGATTTATACTTCAAAGGAAGAGGTGTGCCAAAAGATTATGAATATTCATATATATGGTTCAGTGTTGGGGCATCTCATAAACATGACATGTCTGTGAAAGCAATAAAAAAAGCAAAAGAAAAACTTTCAAATGAAGAACTAAAAGAAGCAGATAAAGTTATCGCAACTTATATAAAAAAATATGGACCTCAAGAAGACATCGATCCGACAAAACCCATCAGGATTGATAACGAATAATTTTTTTCAATTATCTATTAGCTAAATCGAATAACGACAACTAATTAACCTCTTCTGGCGGAGGTAAATTTTCAGCATCATCAAGATCTTCGTCATCTAATAATTCATCATCTTCAAATAAACTAAGTTCATTTAAATAATTTAGAAGTTCTTCATTAATTGCTGCCTCTACAGGAAAATCAGGATCATCTCCATACTGAGAACTGTCAATTCTTTCTTTATTTTGAATTACTATTATTTGGATTTTTTCTACATATGAAGAGTAGCTATCACGCAAACTAATGTAAGCACTTAATACTTTATTAAATCCTATAATGTCATCAATCTCTGATTGTCTTGCTGCAAGACTATCTATTCTATCCTCAAGCGTCTTAATTAACTGCTGAACTTCTCTCTCCTCCATTGGAAGTGCGCAACTATCATTTCCTTCGCAATGTGCTATTGATAAAGTAATTCCCATACCAATAGATTTAAAAAGCTCTATCTCATCCTCTAGCATAGTTAGATCGGCTTTACCTGCTTCTTCTTTATTAAGAATCACTGCTTGGAGACCGGTGCTTAATAATATGCAAGATATCAAAAAAAGAATTTTATATTTCATGCGCATAATAAATTTTTTAAAAATCATTTAAAGACCTAGTTGTCGGTTTTTCAACCTTACTAATATATAACGATGGCATCACATTCGTTGCCTCGTTACCCTCAATCTGTAATCTTATTTGATTCTCAATATAAGCTGCTTCTGACTCAGCAGACTCTATTATCTCATCCAATGTTTCTTGGGTAAGTTCAATACCAGTAATCTCGCTTAAACGTACTCTTTCCTCGGTATTCGCTTTTAAGCTCTCTAACCACTCAATACGTGCCTTAATTGTTTCAAGTACTTTAGCAAGTCGTGTCACTTCGTCGACTTCAGTTTCAGTAACTTCACTTTCCTCAAGAAGACTATCTAAATCTTCATCAAACCCTTCTTCATCCTCAAAATCTTCCTCCATTTCTTCTTCTTCGCCAGCAGCAAGGAATTCAATTAATTGTTGACGATAATCAAGGAAGTTTTGTAGCTCTTGATCAAATCCTTTTATTAATTCTTCAAGTTCTTTTCTTTCCCCTTCATTAACCTCATCAACCAAACGACGTTGAAGCTCGACAATACGTGCTTCTATTGTAGATATTAAAGTGTTCAATTCATCTTCTGTTACATTAGGAGCACAACCTTCCTGTTCTTCGCATTGCGCCAACGCTAACCCGATACCATTGCCAATTTGTCCGTAAAGCGTTAATTCTTCCTCGAATAATCCAACATCAACAAAAGCAAGAGTTTCAAGACCAATCAATGCTGTCGCAGGGTTAATAGAAAATGTATTTGTGACACCAGCAGTCAAACCTGCAAGAAGAAGTGATCCTGTAGTTAAAGATGCTTCTAAATCTGCATCAGTTACGTTATCTGAGTTAATACTTGCACCATTGAATTCGATTTCATCGCCCGCACCTATGGCCACATCAACTTCACCAAAACTAAATGCAAGAATAATATTATCTGAAGCGGTAATATCATCTTCAGCAATAATAACTCCGGAAGGCGGTGTTTCACTCGATGGAGCAGTCAACCTCACAACCCTTGCAGAAGCATCAATATTTCCAAGAGCACCAGGATCGACGGCAGGACCAGCAGCAGTAACACCAATTGTTCCACCTGCTGTAATATCAGCACTTAATATGATGTCACCCGCAAAGATTGTTATTTCCCCGCCACTAACAATATCGTTGGTTATATTCATACTAACAGTATTAATTACGATAGTTTCGGCATTATAAAAAGGCGAAGTACCAGCAGGAGCAAGAGAACCACCAATAATTAAATGTCCAGTAAAGTTATTCATTGTTGGTAAATCTAAATCTGTTTCATTTATTCCAAGCGAACCCGCATTTAAATCAGGTATTGTTAATGCGCCATCACCCGTTACCGAACCTTTTGTTAATGTTCCCCCTTCTGTATGGTTCCAGGTATTATCAAGCACAGTTAAATTAACAGTACCTGAATAAGAACCATTTGCTGTAAAAGTATTTGTAGTAGCACCGTTTCTGATGGTTGTTGTATTAGTAAAAGTAACTGTTGTAGTTCCATCGTTGGCAGTACCGCCGCTACTTGCATTCAAGTTCCAGACTGTTGCGCCTGCTGCATTACCAACTAAGGTTGTATTCTGACCAGCAAGGTTTTCAATATTTGTAATACCTGTGTTGGTACCATTCAAAGTAACCGTAACACCAGAAATATTATTCGTATCATAATCAACAGTATCAGTACCCCCGCCACCATTAATTAAACCGCTAACTGAACCTCCGCTTGCAAATGTGAATGTATCATTGCTACCAGCGCCCGTTAAATTACCAAAGTTTGTAAATGTCACACTAGCTGATGTCTCTTGATCGACAACGGTACCATCATCTGCCCCATTTATAGTCCACGACTGACTATTGGCTGCGCCTAATAAAGTCTGATTCGAATTACCAGTTACATTTTCAATTCTTATGACACCACCAGCGTTACCACCAAGATCGATAGTCTGTGCACCTAATGCTGAATAATCAGCTGTATCTCCGCTACTATGTGAAGCGCCATCTAAAAGCCCTGTTAATGCACCTGAATTACTGAATGTAAATGTGTCATCGCCAGTTCCTCCAGTTAAATTAGCAAAATTACTAAAATTATTGCTCGCCAGTGTTCCAGAATTTGTTCCTGTTACTGTCCACGAAGTATTTGAATTAGGTCCTGTCAATGAATCATTACTAGCCGCACTACCACTATATACAGTAGATGATGCTGTGGGTGAAACGCCAACAGTTAATGTTTCGGCACCATCATTATCAGCATCAACATTTATTGATAAATCACCATTCCCAATATTTGTTGAATTATTAAGACTAAATCCGCCATCTGTATTGATTGTCAAATCACCATCGGCAGTACCATCGTTAAATGAAGTGTAAGTAAGACTATTATCGTCTCCATCAAGATCCAATACTGTTGTTGTATTAATATTTACAGCTCCTAATTTAAAATCCCCGCCACTAACATTAATTGTTCCATTTAAACCTACCGTACTACCAACTGATGTTGTCGTTAAGCCACCGTTATAAGTTTGCGTGCCACCATCTTGTCCTAAGGTTAAGGTGCCATCATTGGCAAACGATACTGCGTTAGTCACTGATGATCCGTTACCGGTAAAGGCGACATTAGCAAC
>PBJS01000023.1 GCA_002721165.1 Legionellales bacterium
GCTGCTATTTTAATTATCCTTACCTCAATATTGATTAACCCTACCTTAGATTACTTGCATCAGAGAAAAATTGACGGATTAGTGGCTGAAATTAATCAAGGTAACCAACAGACAATAGATCAAAAATTAGATGAAATTTTGATGCTCGAAAAAACTGACCAGACAACAGTTGCAGACGAAGCAAAAAATGCCATACAAAATTACTTTAGTGATAAAGTTGCATTTTTAATCGACGCCAATAATGAGAGTTATGATTTTCCTACAGCAAATAAAATTATTGAAGAAATTGGAAAATTTTATCCGGAATCACAATTTCTACAAAGACAAACAACGCTTGTAACAACAAGTAAAAAGAAAATCATTAGTGATCTAAACGCGCAATATGTAAGCGCATTGAAAGACCCTCAGTTAATTAATGATACAAAAGGTATTCTTGAGCAAATTGCGCGCATTGAACCTGATCACCCATTACTTGAAGATCCTAGGCCAGCAAATGCTTATCGTATCTTAGCAATAGAGAGGTTTGAGGCTAACCAATTTGCAACAGCTCTTGAGCTTGTTAAATCAGGATTGGCCTCAGCAAAGGATGATGTCAGACTCACTGACTTAGAGAAGAAAATTTTACGAGCACAAAGAGTTGCTGAACTTGAATCAGATTTAAATATTATTAAGAAACAGTTATCTTCTCTAATTAGTTTTAAAGACCAACAAACTGTAATTTCTGAACTTGCTAACCTTAGTCCAGACAGCGATTTGATTCAGTCACTATCAACTAAATTCAAACCAATATTACAAAAAGAATTAGATATGGTCATTAAAACTGGCGGTCGTAATGATGCTGAAGCTTTAGACAATAAATACAATCAATTGATGATCGCCTTTCAACTAAATGATCAATTAACCGAATTGAAGCTAGCTCACCTAAAAGGTAATGAGCGTGAAGGAGCGATAACAAAAATGGTTGGTATCAATACTAATGATATTGAATCAGCGTTATCCGACATTGATGCCGACAATCAAAAATGGGAAATAAAGTTGTTAAGGAATATTCAAGAGCTAGCAAGCCTGTCAAAGCAAAATAAAAATGCTAATACAAAGCTAGTCGAATATAGAGAACAAATTGCTGGCTTATATTTAGAAAAAGCAAGCCAAACTTTACAAGAAGAACGTTTTGATGCGGCAGATGGTTATGTAGATACCGTTGAGCGCTTCGCACCCAGTTTAGAAGAAATATTGGATACTCGAAACGCGATTGCCAGTGCTCGTGATGAATACGAACGTAAAGCAAAGGTTGAAGCTAATAAAAGTGACTTCAAAATTTTTACGGAGGCCAATAATATTGCTGAAGCTGAAAAACTCTTTGAGCAACTTAAAGCAGATATTCCACAAACTGATACTTACATAACATCAGAAGCACCTCGTTTGTTGGCTGATTCTTATGCGCGTTTAGCGCAGACTAACGCTGAAGCTAGGGATTATGTATCAGCTTTCTCATTGGTAACAAAAGGTTTAGAGCTTGACTTAACAAATGAGATGTTACGTTCATTAAAAGATGAATATCAGGCAGAGGCTAACATTATTGAATTAACAGAATTATTTAAAACTTCATTAACATTCCCAACGAATGTTAGATTAAAAATTGACCAAATTGAAAACTATGCATCTGCCGCAAACTCATCTGCATTTAGGAAAAATGCAGCTAGTACTCTAGCAGAAAGAATTAATGAACTAAAATCAAAGGATGAAAATACGGCAGCAGGGCTTGCTCAAACCGCTGCAGGTCTTTTCCCCGCGAGTAGTGTTTTAGCTAGCCTAAAAAATGAACTCAAATTGAAGCCATGGGATGGTCTATCGACAGCAAATGCTGCAATTGTTGCTGGTAAACTGACTGAGGCGACTAAATTAAAAGAAACTGGCGCTGAAAAATTTGGAACGCACCCACAATTTATTAGCTTTGCTCGATTACTCGATGATAAGAAAAAAGAAGCTGAAAATATATATAAGATATATCAGCAAGATAAAGAATCAGCAGGCGAACAATATGAAAGGTTGATAGTTGCAAAAAGTTTGCTCAGTCGTGCTAAAGATTTTTGGAATGATAGTCCTGAATATATTCAAGCTGAAAATCAACTAAATCAATTAATTGCTAAAGTTAAACCCAAGCCAAAACCTAAAATTAGAGCAAGGGAGCAATCAATTGATGCAATCTCAAGTACTGGTGGAGCAACAAGAGCAAACTGGAAACCTGTTGAAAGTGATTCGGAATGCACAAAAAGATTGGCGGGCTATGGAAAGCGAGCAAAGGCAATTTGTTTCGATATGATACATAGATCAGCGCGTGGACCATTAATGGTAGTCATACCGAATGGTGAGACATATGAAAAACCTTTTGCTATTGCAAAGTATGAAATTTCAGTTAGCGACTGGAGCAAATACTGCATCCTTAGCGGTACATGCAAACCAGTTAAAGATAAAGACAAAAGAAACGATCCAATCAGAAATATCAGTCTTCAAGAGGCAAAAGATTACGCATCTTGGTTGTCTGAAAGAACAGGAAAAAAATATCGTATACCAACAAAATCTGAGTGGGAATATGCTGCAAATGCTGAAGGAAAACAACCTAAAAAAGATTTTAATTGTCGCGTATCAGTAAACCAAAAATTAATTAAGGGTACTGGTATTGTGAGTGTTAAATCTGGCAAGTCAAATGGCTGGGGGTTAAAAAACTATATTGGTAATGTTCAGGAATGGGTAACAGATGAGGGAAAATTACTTGTAAGAGGTGGTGCATACACCGATGCGCATTCAAAATGCGCTATTACTTTAGAAAGAGCTCATAAAGGAGAAGGAGACGAAGCAACAGGATTTCGATTAATTCGTGAAAACGTAGGATAATAAAAAAAGGATAAACTTGTGGATAATAAATCTTTATCTCAATTAACTAAAGATTACTCAGCTGGAGAAATAGGTGAACGCGAATATCGTGAAATGAGATCAAAACTGATCCAAGAAATAGTTTCAGGTAATGTCGTTTTAGAAAAAAATAAATATACAAAACCTAGTGCTCCTGTAAAAAAATCAAGAAAGAAAACTAGAGTAATAATAAATTTACAGAATAAAAGACCGCTTGCTATTGCAATTTGTGTCTTATGTATCATTGTTATTATTTTGATTATCGGTATTCTTGCTTTTCAATAAATTTGTAAAATTAAACTAATTTTTTATATTCTCAGAATTTTAAATTGATGCAACAAAAAACTAAGCCAATATATAAGTCGATTTATTAGCCAATTCCTTATAACATAAAAGAAGTTATACCTATTATGTAGTTCTTTATTAACTGATGTTAATATTTTTTTAAACCTCTTAATACAACTAGTTGATTTTATGACAGAGCTAAAAAACATTGATATAAATGAATTAAAAAAATTCTCATCAAGAGCAAATAGTTGGTGGGATCAAAGTGGAGACTTCAAAACACTACACCACATAAATTCAACTAGATTGAAATTTATAACTAATAAAATTAATTTAAAAGGACTGCATGTCCTAGACATTGGTTGTGGCGGTGGTATTTTAACTGAATCAATAGCAAGGCAAGGAGCATACACCACCGGAATTGATGCAAGCGAGGAAAATATAGCTATTGCATCTCAACATGCATCAAAAAATAATTTAGAAATCAACTACCTCGTAACAAATGCAGAGGAGTTATCCAAAAAAATTACAAATAAATTTGATTTAATAACATGTATGGAGCTTTTAGAACATGTCCCAGATCCAAAATCGATTATTGAGGCATCGCATATGATGATAAAACCGGGTGGTCATATTATTTTTTCTACAATCAACCGTAATTTAAAATCTTATATGTTAGCTATACTCGCTGGAGAATACCTATTAAATCTTTTACCAAAAGGCACGCATCAATATGAAAAATTTATTAGGCCTTCTGAATTAATCAAATGGTGTAATCAATTTAATCTCACAGCAAATGATTTATCTGCTATTAAATATAATCCATTACTTAAGACTTGCTCCCTCGCAGGTGCGCCGGATGTTAATTATATACTTGATGTAATTGCAGATGATTGAAAGTATTCTATTTGATTTAGATGGCACATTAGCCGACACTGCCCCTGATCTAGCTGGGGCTCTAAACGCAGTACGACTATCTCGCAATTTACCAGAATTACCAAATAAAGTTATAAGGCCAGCTGTCTCCTTGGGTGCAGGCGCGATGATAAAAGTTGGATTTGATATTGAAGAAGGTCATTCGGATTATGAAGAAATACGTGAAAATTTCTTAAGAATTTATTCAGAAAATATTGCAAATAAAACAAAGTTATTTGATGGTATTGAAGAGGTATTGAGTGAGCTTGAGAATACAAAAAAAACATGGGGAATTGTCACAAATAAATCTTCTGCATTAACAATTCCTTTGTTAAAAGCATTATCACTTGATAAACGTGCAGCATGTATTGTTTGTGGAGATACGCTTGAACACACTAAACCACATCCAGCACCAATTATTCATGCTTGCCAACAAATTCAATCAGATCCAGCTTTAACTGTTTTTGTAGGTGATGCTAAACGAGATATTGAAGCTGGAAATAAAGCTGGTACTAAAACTGTAGTAGCCCTATATGGTTATATTAATGAAAATGACGATCCAAAAAAATGGGGAGCTGATGGAATGATTACATCCCCACATGAAATACATGAAATACTAGAAGAACTATCTAAATAACACTTAATTTGGCGAAATTTTAATACGCTTTATTAAAGAAAATAAGCATAGCACTAAAAAATAATTTCATTTAAATCAAAGGTTTAAAAAAAATATCAATATGTTGCAAAACACAACATATAATACCGGCCTGTATTATTCTTTCTTGGCGTTAATTAAAAAGTAGATTTAACTTAAATTCCAGAAAACTAACTAGAGTTGAAAAAAAATGGTGAATGATTTAGATAAAAAAAACAAGAAAGGGAATAAAAATTCATTGCAAGGCAAGCCCAAGAAAAAACAAAAAGAAATTGGCGGGCCAAAAGGTCTTGAGCCAACACGATATGGTGACTGGGAGAAAAAAGGTCGCTGTATTGATTTTTAGATATCCAGAACTAAATAAACCCAAAATTAAAAAGTTAGTCAGTTCTCTGACTGTGACGAATAAGAATAGAGGATATTATTCATGAAATCAGTGAAACGGCCACTGTCGCCGCATTTACAAGTATATAAACCTCAATTGACTTCAGTTTTATCAATTACGCATAGAGGTACTGGTATTTTTCTGAGTTTCGGTGCATTAGCGCTAACCTTTTGGTTAATTAGTCTTGCTGTTAGCGAAGACATTTTTAACAATTTCCACCAACATGCGATTTCTTGGTACGGAAAATTATTTTTGATTTGCTTTATCTTTTCTTTATTTTATCACCTTGCAAATGGAATAAGGCATTTATTTTGGGATGCTGGTTTTGGTCTCGAAATATCAACGACATATATATCTGGTTATATCACAGTAGTAGTGAGTATAACTTTAACATTAGTAACGCTTTTCCTTGGTGGGGTTATATGAATATTAAACTTCTTGCCCCTCTACGCATTCTATTGTCAGCAAGTGGCGTGGTTCATCATTGGTGGGCACAAAGATTAACTGCTGTTGTGCTAGTACCACTTAGTCTTTGGTTTGTTTATTCATTAGCAATAATGCATAGCGCTGATTATGAAACAGTAATTTTATGGTTAAATAATCTGGACAACTGTTTGTTAATGCTTTTTTTTATTTTTTCTCTCTACTACCATGCAATGCTTGGCTTACAAGTTGTTATTGAAGATTACATAGAATCAGACTGGCACAGAGAAACGTTATTGCTTTTAGTGAAAATTATCACATTTTTAGCAGCATCTGCTGCCATGATAGCGATTCTATATATATATGGACTTTAAATAGTAATGACCAAATCATACGAAATTATTAATCATGAATACGATATTGTTGTTGTTGGTGCTGGTGGCGCAGGACTTAGAGCGACTTTTGGTATGGCTGAAAAAGGTTTAAAAACAGCTTGTATCACCAAAGTATTCCCAACACGAAGTCATACTGTCGCGGCACAGGGCGGCATGAGTGCCGCACTTGGAAATATGGGGCCAGATGATTGGCGATGGCATATGTATGACACAATAAAAGGTTCAGATTGGTTAGGCGATCAAGATGCAATTGAATATATGTGTCGAGAAGCTGTACCAGCGGTCATTGAGTTAGAGCATCAAGGGGTACCGTTTTCACGTACTGAAGAAGGTAAAATATATCAAAGGCCGTTTGGAGGTATGACAACAAATTATGGTGAGGGTACGGCACAACGTACATGCGCTGCTGCCGATAGGACGGGTCATGCAATTCTACATACCTTATATCAACAATCTCTGAAATATGAAGCTGAATTTTTTATCGAATATTTTGCTTTCGATTTAATTATGGATAACGGCATTTGTCGTGGAGTAATGGCATGGAATCTTGAAGATGGGACTATACATTGCTTCAGAGCACATGAAGTTGTACTAGCAACTGGAGGATATGGTAGAGCTTATTTTTCAGCTACATCAGCACACACATGTACTGGAGATGGAAATGGTATGGTTTTGCGTGCTGGTATACCACTTCAGGATATGGAATTCACTCAATTTCATCCAACCGGTATTTATGGTTCGGGGTGTTTAATAACAGAGGGGGTTCGAGGTGAAGGAGGGTATCTTACAAATTCAGAAGGTGAGCGTTTTATGGAACGATATGCTCCCTCAGCAAAAGATTTAGCTTCTCGAGATGTTGTGAGTCGAGCCATGACAATGGAAATTATTGAGGGGCGTGGTATTGGTAAAGATAAAGATCATATTGAACTACATCTTGAACATTTGGGATCAGATGTGATAAATGAACGCTTACCAGGGATTGCAGAATCTGCCGAGATTTTTGCTGGTGTTGATGTAACAAAACAACCCATCCCCGTTATACCTACAGTGCATTACAATATGGGTGGTATACAAACTAATTATCAAGGTCGAGTTGTGACGTTAAAAGATAATGATCCAGATTCAATTATAGAAGGCTTGATGGCAATTGGCGAAGCTGGTTGTGTTTCTGTACATGGTGCTAATCGACTAGGTTCTAATTCTTTATTAGATTTAATTGTCTTTGGGCGAGCTGCAGCAAACTATTGTGCAGAGAATATAAAATCTGGATCGCCACACAAACCACTACCAAACGCTTGTGAAGAAGGGTTATCTCGTTTAGATAAATTACGTCACAACAAAGGGACCATTAAAACTGCGGAAATTCGTGACAGCATGCAGAAAACGCTACAAAGAGATGCTGCGGTTTTTCGTACCGGCGAAACTCTTGAAAGAGGGATAAATACGATGTCAGAAATCTGGGATTCATTTTCCGACGTTGTTGTGGCTGATAAAGGAATGGTTTGGAACAGTGATCTGGTAGAAACTTTAGAGCTAGACAATCTTTTAGGTTGCGCGATGGTAAGTATACATTCCGCCTACAACCGTGAAGAGAGCCGTGGTGCCCATGCTAGAGAAGACTTCCCGGAACGCGATGATGAAAATTGGATGAAACATACATTGTCTACGCTAAATGATGATGGTAGCGTGAGCTTTGAGTATAGGCCCGTTCATATGTTTACACTGACAGACGAGGTTGACGTTTTTCCACCAAAAAAACGAGTTTACTAATACTCGAAGAGAGAGAATATGGCTGAATTTACATTACCAAAAAATTCTAAAATAAAACCTGGCAAAACTATTTCTGCTGCTAATGGGGCAACTCGTAAGAAGAAATTTTCTATATATCGCTGGGAACCTGATTCAGGTAAGAATCCGAGATTAGATACATATGAGGTTAACCTAGACAATTTTGGCCCAATGGTCTTGGATGCAATGATTTATATTAAAAATGAAATTGACTCAACATTAACTTTTCGTCGTTCATGCCGTGAAGGTATATGTGGTTCATGCGCAATGAACATTGGGGGTACAAATACTCTTGCTTGCACTAAATCAATTTCAGAATTTAATGGTGATATAACAATCTATCCTTTACCTCATATGCCAGTAGTAAAAGATTTAGTTCCTGATTTAACTAATTTTTATAAACAATACGCATCGATCAAACCATGGTTGCAAACCAAAACAGCAGCGCCTAAAAATACTGAAAGATTACAATCTAAAGAGGACAGAGAAAAACTAGATGGCATGTATGAGTGCATACTTTGTGCTAGTTGTTCAACAAGTTGTCCAAGCTACTGGTGGAATAGTAAGCGTTATCTTGGGCCTGCAATACTACTGCAAGCATATCGCTGGATTGTGGATAGTCGTGATGAAGCAACTACAGAACGTCTTAATAAACTTGAAGACTCTTTTAGTCTGTATCGTTGTCATACGATCATGAACTGTACCAATACATGCCCTAAGGGATTAAATCCAGCGAAAATGATAGCTGAAATTAAGAAACTTTTGGTTTCACGCTTAACATAGAATCAACGAATACTTTAATAAGAAATGTCTGATAAAAAAGCACGACTCTTGTGGCGATGCAGACGTGGTATAAAAGAAATGGACATTATATTGCAAGAATTTATTAATGTTTCATATGATCAATTAAATGATGAAGACAAAAATGCATTTTCAAAACTACTTGATGAGCAAGATTTAGATATCTTGAACTGGATAATGGGCAAAGATAAGCCAGTCAATGATCAATTAGCTAATATTATTAATATTATTAAAACATCAAGAAATATCAGTTAGTATTGAGTAATGGAAAACGATACATGGAAATTAATCCTTAAAAATCTGGCTGTACCAATTAAAAAGTCTGCTTCAAATGATAGCCCCCTAGCATACCCCCTCACAAGTTTTGCCATTTTAAAAGTAACTGGTGATGACAGGTACTTATTTTTACAAAATCAATTTACAAATGATTTAGAAAATGAAAAAAAAATAGTGCAATTATCAGCTTGGTGCAACCCAAAAGGAAAAATAATAACAAACTTTATAATAATAAATACTGGTGAAAACTATCTCTTAATCTTTAAGAAAGATATAAAAGATTATGTACATAAAAAATTGAATATGTATATTCTACGTTCGAAAGTCAAAATAGATGATATTTCTTCTTCATATTTACTACTGGGCCTGTCAAATATAACTCAATTAAAATTAGATCAAACTACAGTTTCGCTTGATAACATTATTATGAAAAATATTAATGAAAAATTCATTGCGAGATTACCAAATTCTTCAAATAGGTATTTGTTAGTTACAGATATTAAAACTATGGAAGATGTGATGAGTAAACTAAAGAATACACTAGAATTTCAAGATGACGCTAATTGGGAACAACTAGATATTATATCGGGAATACCGTGGATTAATTCTGAAAGTAAAGAAAAATATTTACCTCAAATGATAAATCTTGATAAATTAAAGGCTGTAAGTTTTAAAAAAGGTTGTTACACCGGTCAAGAAGTTATCGCTAAATTACATTATCGTGGAACTGTAAAGCGTACTATGAAAATTATTAGTTCAGAAAATAAATTATATGTAGGAAAGAATTTATACATGGAAAATTCAGAAAAAAAGGTAGGTGAAATTTTGAACTCATCTTCATATAAATATGATGGTATTTTTTTCAGCCTGGCGGTAATTGAAACTGATAAATTAAGCAACGACTTGTTCTCAGATACCTTATCAAAAGAAAAGGTTTCTATTGTTTGAGTATAGAGACGCTAGTGTAAGAAATAATATGATATTTTTATTTTCACCATAATAAGGATATTATCCAATACTAACTAAAATTAACCGATATTTGTGCCTATGTATAATCCAAAAATATTTTTCATATCTATATTTTTTCTTTGTGTAGCATTACTCGCTTTCGGTCTATATCTAGAGCATTTCCAAGGTTTAGAGGCTTGTCCGCTTTGCATATTTCAGAGAATTTCTTATATATTAATAGCCTTAATAACATTTACAGCCTTTATCCATAACCCAAGGGATTTACCATTAGTTATATATAAATCCTTAACAATTATTGTAGCTTTGAGTGGCGCTTTGATTGCTGGTAGACAAGTATGGTTACAACATCTACCTCCAGAATTAGTCCCTGAATGTGGCCCTGGTCTTGATTATATGCTGAACGTTTTTCCTCTTAGCGATGCAATAAAAATGGTCTTAACCGGTTCCGGAGAATGTGCAGAAGTAAAATGGAGATTTATCACTCTAAGTATAGCCGAGTGGAGTCTTATTATGTTTGTTGGTATATCAATTGTGACTTTACTTTCACTCTATATTAATAGAAAACAAAATTTCTAAACAAATTTTAGAGCAAGCTACCAGATTCAGTAGCTTTGATCTGTGAATCAACAGTAGCAATTGCAGTGGCATTAACAATTCGACGAACAGTTGAAGATGGAGTTAAAATATGGGCCGGATGGTTGAGTCCCACTAAAATTGGTCCAATTGATACACCTTCTCCGAGAACTTTGACCAAATCATAGGCAATCTTTGCAGAATCCAAATTAGGCATCATTAATAAGTTTGCATCATCAATAAGCTTTGAATAGGGTAAAACACGTCGACGAATATCTTTTAATAAGGCAGCATCTGCACGTATTGGCGCCTGAACCTCTAATACTGAATTCTGTTTTTTTATTATTTCCATTGCCAAAGACATTTTTTTACTAGTTTCGGATTCTGTATCATCACCATTTGAAAATGAGAGTAAGGCAACTCTAGGGGAAATACCAAAACGCTTTACCATATCTGTAGCAAGCAATGTATTTTCTGCGATTTGCTCTGCTGTTGGATTGACAGTAACAGCAGTATCGCAGATAAAATAAACACCTTTTTTAACCATTATCACATTTACTGCAGCTGCTTGATTGATTCCATTCTGAATACCAAGATTTTCTTTAGTAATTTTAAAATGCTCATGGTAACGTCCATTAGTTCCACAAATTAAAGCATCTGCTTCTTCCTGATTAATCATCTTCGTCGCCACAAAAGTATTAAGCTCTGAAATATTATCAGTAGTAAAATTATTCTTTGCTATATACTCGTGTGGGTTGATAATTGTTATATCTTTATTAATGCGTAAACGAAGTCCCATCTGATTAATTCTAGACTCAATAATATCCTCATTACCTATAAGTATAGGCTTTGCGATGCCCTCATCTAAAACTGACTGAACAGCATGAAGTATTTTTGTTTCTTCACCTTCTGCATAGATAATTTTTTTTGGATCAGCTTTTGCTTTTTCAAATATTGGACGCATCAGAATTACTGTTTCGAAAATATAATGTGATAAGTGTTGGCGATACGCATCCATATCATTAATTGGTCGAGTTGCTACACCACTATCCATTGCTGCTTGGGCAGTTGCAGGTGCGAGTTTAATTATCAGACGAGGATCAAATGGTTTTGGAATTAGATATTCTTTCCCAAATTTAAGTTCTTCGCCACCATATGCAGCAACAACTGTATCAGGGGTTTCCTCTTTTGCTAAATCAGCAAGCGCATGAACAAGCGCTATTTTCATCTCGTGGTTAATTTTGGTAGCACATACATCAAGTGCCCCACGAAAAATAAAAGGAAAACAAAGAACATTGTTAACTTGATTTGGATAATCAGATCGGCCGGTAGCAATAATTGCATCTGAACGTGTTGCTTTAACTTCTTCGGGTAAAATTTCTGGGACAGGATTAGATAAGGCAAAAACAAGTGGATTCTCAGACATACTTCTGATCATCGCTGGTTTAACAATTCCGGGACCCGACAACCCAAGAAAAATATCCGCATCTTTTATAACCTCAGATAGTGTTGTAAATTCTGTTTTATTTGCGAATAGCTTCTTTTCTGGAGTTAGTTCTTTTCGGCTATCTTGTATTACGCCAACACGGTCAATTACAAAAATATTTTCTTTTTTTATACCTAAGTCATTTAAGAGTTTTAAACATGATATAGCAGCAGCTCCAGCACCTGTGACAACTAGTTTTACTTCAGAAATATTCTTACCAACTATTTCTAAACCATTCAGAATTCCTGCAGCAACAATTATTGCGGTACCATGCTGATCATCATGGAATACAGGAATATTCATCCTCTTTCTTAGTTCAGCTTCTATCTGAAAGCATTCTGGTGAACGAATATCCTCTAAGTTTATTCCGCCAAATGTTGGCTCTAAACTCGCAATAATATCGATTAATTTATTTGGGTCTTTTTCATTAATTTCTATATCGAAAACATCAATACCAGCAAACTTCTTAAATAGAACACCCTTCCCTTCCATCACAGGTTTTGCAGCAAGTGGTCCTATGTCGCCTAGACCAAGCACTGCTGTTCCGTTAGTAACAACAGCTACAAGGTTTGCACGTGATGTTAGTTCTGCGGCAAGCTTGCTCTCGCTTGAAATAGCTTTGCAAGGCTCAGCCACACCCGGACTGTAAGCAAGTGCCAAGTCACGTTGATTAGCTAAAGGTTTTGTTGCGGTGATCTCAATCTTTCCGGGTTTCGGAAAACGATGGTAGTCTAATGCTGATTTCTCGGATTCTTCTGTCATTTTTTTTATTATTAATGTAATTATATTTATAATATAGCTATATGACTATTTTTAAAAGGGAAATCCTGATGGTTTACCTCCATTTATCCCCTTCAAGGCATTTGATAATCCTCCCTTGTTTGAAAATTTCTTCATCATTTTTTGCATATGATTGAACTGTTTTAGTAATTTATTTATATCCTGAACTTTAGTTCCCGAACCAAATGCAATACGTTTTTTTCTTGAGCCATTTATAATTTTTGGATTAAATCTTTCTTTACGTGTCATTGATTCAATAATTGCCACTAATCTAACAAATTCGCTATCATTTATCTGACTTGTGATATTTCTAGGTAATTTGTTAGTTCCTGGTAATTTATCAATTATATTGCTTATACCACCCATACTAGACATTTGTTTAATTTGGTCTTTGAAATCATCTAAATTGAAACCTTTGCCTTTTTTTATTTTTTTACTTAGTTTAAGCGATTTTTCTTTATCAGTTTTTTTCTCAATATCTTCTATTAAGGTTAAAACATCTCCCATACCTAATATTTGAGACGCAATTCTATCTGGGTTGAATAATGATAAATCTTCGCTTCTTTCGCCAACACCAATAAATTTTATAGGCTTACCTGTTATATATTTTACTGTTAAAGCAGCACCTCCACGTGCATCGCCGTCAGCCTTAGTTAAGATACTTCCTGTTAATGGTAAGATATTATTGAATTCAGCCGCTGCATTAACTGCATCTTGCCCCATCATGCTATCAACAATAAATAAAGTTTCGATTGGATTTAATATACTATGAAGGGATTTTATTTCTTGCATCATCATATCGTCGACATGTAAACGTCCTGCAGAATCAACAATGAGAATATCGAAATGTTTTCGTTTTGCGATCGAGAGCCCATTTTTTGCAATCTCAATAGGCTTATCTAATTCACTACTTTCTAACCATGCTAAATTATTTTCTTTAGCCAAAACTTGTAACTGTTTTATTGCTCCTGGTCGATAAACATCACAACTAACAAGTGCAACATTCTTGTTTTCTTTTTCTTTTAGATAAACCCCAAGTTTAGCACATGTTGTAGTTTTTCCAGCTCCTTGAAGTCCGGCTAGAAAAATCACTGCCGGAGGTCGTGTATTTAATTTTAGGGGTTCATTGTCTTTTCCAAGTAAAGTGACTAACTCCTCATTGACAATTTTAGTTATCGCCTGCCCTGGTGTAAGCGACGATAAAACTTCTTTTTCAAGGGAACGTATGCGAACATCTTCAATAAAAGTTTTTACAACAGGTAACGATACATCAGCCTCTAGCAACGCCATACGTATATCGCGTAGTCCATCATTGATATTTTTCTCCGTTAGACGACCATATCCACGAAGCTTTGTAAAAATATCATTAAATTTTCCAGAAAGTGTATCAAACATATCTAAGCATTAAATAGATATCAATATTTTTCCATATATTTTATTTAGTAAACGACTTAAAAAAATCGGTAATTCTTTTAAATAATGTTAAAGTATTACCTGTTTTAGCGTAACCTACAATTGTTTCGTCAACTACATAAAGAGTAAAATTGTTAATTATGGGAATCCAACCTATTCTATCAATCTTTCTATATGTAGCTGCTACATTACTTCTGGCGGCTAATTTATTTAATAAGTTAGATAAAATTAAAGGGAAAGAAATAATCATTTTTTTTCTTGGATTATCTGCTTTAATAATTCATGCCTATATATTACATGAATCCATATTTTTACATACAGGCTTTGATCTTGGTTTCTTTAATGCAGTCTCAATAATTGGTTGGCTTGTAGCATTAATTGTATTACTCATATCAATTTATCAGCCAATCAAACAACTCTTGTTAATTTTATATCCAATTGCTGCAATTGCGTTACTATCAGAACAATTTTTTTCTAGTCAAAGATTATTTGACCAATATTTATCAATGGGTCTACGAATTCACATAATATTATCAATTTGCGCTTATAGCCTATTAATGATTGGAACATTTCAGGCGCTTTTGTTAGCAATTCAGGATAAATTTTTAAAAACTAAACAGGTGTCAAAAATTATAGATATATTACCTCCGCTTCAGATTATGGAACAATTGCTAATTAATATTATCGTTATCGGATTTTTTCTACTCAGCCTGAGTTTAGCAACTGGGATAGTATTTATTTACGATATATTTGAACAGCATCTTACGCACAAAACAGTTTTATCTATTCTAGCCTGGATAATCTACGCCATACTCCTTTGGGGTCGCTGGTCATTTGGGTGGCGTGGAAAACGTATTATTAATTGGGTCTTAGGTGGATTTCTGACATTACTACTAGCTTATGTAGGCTCAAAGTTTGCTTTAGAATTTATTTTTCATCGTATCTAAGCAAAAAATTATTATAAATAACTTGACAGGGATATAGGTCATTCAGTCACAATACACCCAAGTACTAATTGAGGTTATTAATTTTTGGACGAAATTCCGCTGTCGGTTCTTTTTGGAGCCCTATCTTTTTTAATTGTATTCTCTGCATTTTTCTCTAGTTCAGAAACGGCAATGATTGCTCTCAATCGTTATCGTCTTCGTCACTTAGTAAAAGAAGGGAAACGTAGTGCAATTATTTCTGAGAAATTATTAGAAAGACCCGATCGATTAATTGGATTAATTCTTCTTGGCAATAATCTTGTTAATTTTTTTGCCGCATCAATAGCTACTGTAATAGGTATTCGTCTTCTTGGTGATTTAGGAATTGCATTAGCTCCAATTATACTTGTTTTAGTATTTCTAATTTTTGCAGAAGTTATGCCTAAAACTATCGCTGCTATTCATCCAGAGAAAATAGCTCTACCAGCAAGTTATATATTAAACCTTTTAATGAAACTAGCTTATCCTGCTGTTTGGTCAATTAATACATTATCTAATAACTTATTATTAATATTTGGTATAAATGTAAAAGAAAAAAGTAAGGAAAATATTTCAAGTGAAGAATTGAGAACTATAGTACGCGAAGCTGGAATATTAATCCCGCAACGTCACCAACGTATGTTAATTAATATACTAGATCTAGAGAATGTTGCCGTAAATGATATTATGGTTCCAAGAAATGAAGTAATTGCAATTGATTTAGATAAACCTATAGATGATATAATTGAACAATTTACGCACTGCCAGCATACAAGATTACCTATTTATAAATCTAGTATAGAAAATATTATTGGAGTTATTCATATACGACGAATACCTAGAATACTCAACGAAAAAGAAATAACAAAAGATTCGCTAATATCTATCATGAAAGACTGTTATTTTGTGCCTAGTGGAACACCATTACATGTGCAAATGTTAAATTTTCAAAGAAAGAGAAGACGTTTTGGTATTGTAGTGGATGAGTATGGTGTTATTCAGGGAGTAGTTACCTTGGAAGACATACTAGAAGAAATTGTTGGTGAATTCACTACTGATATACAAACACATAATCTTGATATTCAGTCACATGTAGACGGCTATTATTTAATTGACTGTTCGGCAAATATACGTGATATAAATCGTGAACTCGATTGGNAATTACCNTCAGAAGGCCCAAAAACACTNAATGGGTTANTATTNGAAAANCTAGAATATATACCAAAATCTGGAACAACATTAAAAATTGANAANTACCTTGTCGAAATAACNCAAGTTTCTGAAAGTGCAATTAAAATGGCTCGTATAAAAATAATAGATGATATAAATAAAGACACAAACAAATANAAATTAAAATTAAAATNTNTACTANTAGTTAGTTATGTTCAACAAATTGTAACCGTTTATGAACACCACATAATAATTCATACGGAATTGTTTCAGCATGCACAGCAATCTCTTCTATTGGAAGCGAATCACCCCATAAAATTACTTTATCGCCTATTTTTGTATTTGGTTGATTGCGTAAATCGACAGTCAACATATCCATAGAAGCCCGTCCTATAAGAGGACATCGAACATTATTTACAAGTATTGGTGTGCCAGTTTTTGCATGCCTTGGAAAACCATCTCCATAGCCTGCGGCAATTATTCCAACTGGCATATCTTCCGGGCACCGCCAAGTCGCACCGTATCCAACGGGCTCCCCTTTCATTAAATTTTGGACTGAAATTATTTCTGACTCTAATGTCATCACAGATTTCAGTCCGTGATCAATACCACTACTACCTACAATTGGCGAAACACCATAGAGCATTAAACCCGGCCTCACCCAATCAAAATGAGCTTCCGGAAAGTTAATAAGAGCAGCCGAATTAGCAACTGTCTTTTCTCCATCTATAACTTTGCTTATTTGTTTAAAGGCATCTAATTGTTGTTGAGTTAAATTATTTTTCTTCTCATTAGCAGTTGCAAGATGAGTCATTAGGATAGGTCTTGAATTAATATTCTTGCATAACAATAATCGATTTAACATTACATCAACTTTTTCTACAGGAAATCCAAGTCGGTGNATTCCTGTGTCAATTTTTAACCAGGCATTAATCGAACCCTCAATTTCTGCCTTTTCTAGTAACTCTATTTGATATTCATTATGTATAACTATATCTAATTTAAATTTGGCAATTAACGCTAGGTCGTCGGGTTTATATGGTCCCTCGAGTAAAACAATAGGGGTTTTAATTGAAGATTGTCTAAGTTGTTCAGCTTCTTCAAGACATGCGACACCAAAAGCATCTGCATCACGAAGTGTTTTGGCAACTCTGACGATACCGTGGCCATATGCATCCGCCTTAATAATAGCCATGACTTTGGACTGTGGAGCAAGTTCTTTTATACGAGAAAAATTTTGTTCAAGTGCCTTTATATTGATAATTACTCTTGACGGCCGTGTCATTCATACTTCCCAACTACTGGGGTTTCCAACTACTGTGTTATCGACTGCTAAAGGGTCCGGAACGTAATTATCAAAACGTGTATATTGACCGCGCCAAGCTAGTTTAAATTTGCCAGTCTCTCCATTTCTATGTTTTTTTAATAAAATCTCAGCCACTCCCGGATCAGCAGTGTCTTTAAACTCATCATAGGCATACTCGCGAAAAATAAAAATGACTATATCTGCATCTTGCTCAAGAGAACCACTATCTCTAAGATCAGACATATTAGGTCTTTTTTCTGTTCTGCTATCTACAGCACGATTCAATTGAGATAATGCAATAACAGGAACATTGAGTTCTTTTGCCATCGCCTTTAGTGAACGTGAAATTTCTGAAATCTCGGCATTACGATTTTCTTTTGACCCTGGAACCTGCATTAATTGTAAATAATCGANAACAACTAAATCGAGTCCGTGTTCACGGGAAATCCTTCGNCAGCGTGCCCTTAACTCGGCAGGTGTTAATGCAGCTGTATCATCAATGTATATTTCCGTCTCTCGTAACATATCAATTGTTGATGTAAATCTTTCATAATCTTCATCCTTTAAATTGCCATGTTTTACTCTATTTTGATCAATATTTGCCAATGAGGACATCATGCGCATCACTAATTGTTCAGCTGACATTTCCATACTAAAAATTGCAACAGATTTATTGTCTTTTATCGCTGCATTTTCCGCTATATTTACAGCTAATGATGTCTTACCCATTCCTGGACGGCCGGCTATAATAATAAAGTCAGAAGGTTGAAATCCTGCAGTTTTAGCGTCTAAATCAATATAACCAGTAGGTATTCCTGTTATTGCACCCTTGCTTTCTGCCAAACCCTGTATTATATCCATTACTTTACCGGCGTAATTGCTAATTTTCTGATAACTTTTTTTACCTCTGCCGTCTTGTTCGGCTATTTCAAATACGCTTTGCTCAGCAATCTCAAGTACTTCTTCGCTGCTTTTCCCTTCTGGATTAAAAATTGTGCTATTGATATTTGAAATTACGGAAATTAACTGCCTNAGAATTGATCGTTTTCTGACAATATCAGCATAGGTNCCAATATTACTAGCGCTGGGTGTATTTTCGGCAAGTGCGGCAAGATTTTTCATGCCGCCAGAATCATCCAATAATTGGTGACTCTCTAACCACTCAGCAACAGTAACAATGTCACAAGGCTTCCCTTCATTGCAGAGATTAGTAATGGCGCGAAAAATAATACGGTGATCATTTCTGTAAAAATCTTCTTCCCGAATTAACTGTGCTACTTTGTCCCAACCATGCTCATCGAGAAATATGCNACCTAATACAGCTTGTTCGGCTTCAATTGAATGTGGCGGAATTTTAAGCGCTGTTGTTTCAGCATCATTAGAAAAAGATGTTTTAACTGGTTCTTGCATTTCATTTACCTTAGACATAATCCTGATTCATAATCTGGCAAAAAAAATTACTACCAGATTGCGTGAGCATAGATTTAACTTTATTTACTAGTTTTCTTCTTCAGGTACAACGCTGACCGTAATCGTACTTGAGACATCTGCGTGTAACTGAACAACAATTTGATGCTCACCCACATTACGTATTGGTCCCTCAGGTAATCTTACTTCATGCTTGACAATTTCAACGTTTATTTGCTGATTAACTGCCTCAACAATATCAATGGTTCCAATTGAACCATATAATTTACCTTCGGCACTGGCTTTACGTGAGATTGAAACACTCGCTTCATTTAATTCCTCAGCCCGTTCGTTAGCTAATGCCTGTGTTGCTTGGTGTTGTTTTTCGAGCTCTGCTCTTTTGGCTTCAAACTTTGTGATATTCTCTGCGGTTGCAGAGACAGCTTTTCCGGATGGGATTAGATAATTTCTACCAAAACCAGATTTAACCTTAACNTGATCGCCAAGATCACCAAGCTTATGAATTTTCTCAAGAAGAATAACGTCCATTAAATAACCTCATGTATAATTGTCTAATGATAACAGAATCTATATGGGGGCGTCTCAAGATTCCTTTTCTGAACCTCTTTTTTTATTATGCCATTCAGTTAAAGTATCGACTATACCTAAACAAGCAATAATTAAGCCCATTTGCGGCACAAACATAAGTAAACAATACAAAATAATAAGCCAACTTACTGAAAGTTTTAACTTATCCACGGAACGGTGCGCAAATGAAAGACCCTGTATCAAATACATAAATACAAAAACAACCAAAATATTCATAAACATGATTTGCTTTGAACCATCAACTGTAAAGACCAAAACCACTGTCAAAATAAAAATTGGTAGTACTGCTTTTGGTATACGAAGTGCATAAAATTCTTTTCTAAATCCACCTGGATTAAATAATCGAGATTGCCACCACCTTGCAAATAATATAGCTATCAACATATAAAATACTGCTAATGTGTTCATTAATTTCGTCATAGAGTTAAATATTGGCTCGTACATTTCTAATTGTTCGGGTGGTAACGCTTGTTCGAAAGCAATACTTAATCCTTCTTGCCACCACTCAGAAAGATCACCAATAGTTATATAGAAAATTATCGTACCTAATCCTGCTAGTGAGACTAAGGTGCCTTGTCGTTGACTAAAACGTAATATTGCAGATAGTAATAAAATAGGTAACCAAATTATTAGAACTTCTTGTATAGAGCGCTCTATGTATTTGTTTAAGATTAATAAAATTAACCAGCTTAAAACTAACATTTGGAGCGTATAGAACACTCCTTTTCTTAAAGTGACGAGACTGACTACTGATCCGCAGATGAGATAAGAAAATGGATTAATTAAATAGATAAATTCGGGTAGTAATAAAAGTGATATTAAAGTACTAAAAGTTATCGCTGAAATTGCTTGTAATCTACCGCTAAGAATATATTTTCCAATCAATCTAATAGTCTCTATAAATTACTTCTACTAATATCAAAAACTAATGTGCATCACTATAAGGAATCAAAGAAAGATAACGTGCCCGTTTAATTGCTGTCGATAATTGTCGTTGATATCGTGTTTTTGTACCTGATATTCGGCTAGGAATAATTTTCCCCGANTCCGACACATAATTTTTTAATATATTTAGATCTTTGTAATCAATTTCATCAATACCTTCTGCAGTAAATCGACAAAATCTTTTTCTTTTAAAATAACGTGCCATTTTAAATCCTCTTACTTTTNTTATGCGGGTTCTTTGACTGCTGCTACCGCAGCTTCTTTTTTATCTTCATTATCAGTTTTGAAGAGAGGAGACGGTTGAGTTACTGCTTTATTTTTTTTAATTACCAAATTACGAATGACAGCGTCATTAAATCGAAAAGCCTCNGCTAATTGCTTTAATGAATCATTATCGCATTCAATATTCATTAGTACATAGTGTGCTTTGTGAACTTTATTAATTGGGTAGGCTAAAAGTCTTCTTCCCCAGTCTTCTAAACGGTGTATTATTCCTTTATTACTAGTAACAATGCTTTGATAGCGTTCTATCATCGCTGGAACTTGCTCGCTCTGATCAGGGTGCACAAGAATTACGATTTCATAATGTCGCATTAAAAATCCTCTCGGTTAGTTAGTCTCCTCATATTTCAGAGTGAGACAAGGATTAAAAGGAGCGAAATTGTAATGTATAGACTCCCATCCTGCAACGTTCTGAAGACTTGAAATTATGAAGACTTTTAACTTATTGATTAATATAATTAAATTTACTATTTGTATTTTCTCTGCCTAACCGCTTCGAACAAAACGATGCCGGCTGCAACCGATAAATTTAAACTCTCGATATTTTTTGTTATGGGTAATGAACCCAGATAGTCGCATTCTTTACGAACTTGAGTTCGAATACCTTTATCCTCGCCGCCAATAACGATTGCAATTGGTATTTTCAAATCAAANTCGTAAATCGATTGTTTAGAATCAGTTGATGCTCCAATTACCCAAACCCCCATTTCTTTTATTTTTTTTATTGCTCTAACTAAATTAACAACAGTGATGATATCGATGTTCTCAACTGCCCCACATGCAACCTTTCTAACAGTTTCATTGATTCCAACAGCGCGATTTTTTGGAATAATAATCGCAGATACTCCTGATGCTACAGCTGTGCGAATACAAGCACCCAGATTATGTGGGTCTTGTATTGAATCAAGTATCAAATAAATAGGATTATTTTTTTCATTTTTTTCTAAAATTTTTTCAAGACTGTTCGTGTTTATATCGCCTGATTGTATTACTTCTAATACTATACCTTGATGATTCTGTTTATTTGTTATCTTGTCTAAGGTTTCTTTTCTACTATGCTGTATCGAAAGTCCAATAGATTCAGCCATATTACTAATAGATAATATAGATTCTGATTTGAGTTCTTCTTGAATCCATATATTTATAATTCTATCAGGTGAGACCTTAATAAATTCAATAGCAGGGTGTATCCCATATATTTTTTCATTTTTTTTCATGATAGATTATCTAATTCAAAATCTATTTTACGCTCATCTATATCAACGCTTATCAATTTGACAGCTAATTTTTCTCCAAGTGTAAAAATTTTTCTATTTCGCTCTCCGGAGAGAGTATGCGCTATCGGATCGTAGTGATAATAGTCAGTAGGTAATGTACTGATATGTATCAAGCCTTCCACATACAAATCATCAAGCAAAACAAATAGGCCGAAAGATGTCACTGTACTAACTATACCTTTAAATGTTTTACCTTCTTTATCTTTCATAAAATTACACTTAAGTCGCTGAATAGCATCGCGCGATGCATCTTCGGCTCGGCGCTCTGTGCTTGAACAATGTGTAGCAAATTCCATCATAGTTTGTTTTTTATAATTTAGTGTTGATGATTTCTTGGCATCAATTAAATGTGAAATTATCCTATGGACAATAAGATCTGGGTAGCGCCTTATNGGAGATGTGAAATGTGTATAGACTGGAAAACCCAGGCCAAAATGACCTTTATTGGATGCACTATACTCAGCAAGCGGCATGCTACGTAATAAAATAGTTTCGAGCATTTTCCCATCTTCTCGTTTCCTTATCTTCTCGACCAATGATGAGTAGTGTTTTGTGGTTAATTTACCCCGACTTTCTAATGACAAACCAAGTTTTGATAATAATAAATATAAATCCTTAAGCTTCTCATCTTTTGGAGTATCATGAATACGATATATTCCACTTTTACTATGTTTCTCCAAAAATTCTCCTGCAGCTATATTTGCAATTAACATCATCTCCTCAATTAATCGATGNGCATTATTCCTTTGAATTAATTCTATTGACNTTACNCCNCCTTCATCATTAAAGATAAAACGAGANTCAACTGAAGAAAAATCAATTAGCCCCTCTTTTTTACGATTGGTGTGTAGTAATTCATATAATTCATATAAATTATCAAGATGTGGTAATAGGCTGAGATATTTTTCTCTTTGTTTTTCATTCTTATCAACGACGATTTCAGACATTTCGGAATATGTTAGTCTTGCGTGCGAACAAATTACTACCTTTTTAAAAATTGAGTCTTTAACCTTGCCGCGAGAGTCGATATTTAATTCACAAACAAGACTTAAGCGCTCAACNTTNGGTTTTAGAGAACATAATCCGTTGGATAGGATTTCAGGNAGCATTGGAATTACACGATTAGGAAAATAAACAGAGGTCCCTCGTAAATACGCTTCATTATCAAGTGAGCTCTGCTGTTTTACATAATACNAAACATCTGCGATAGCAACGACCAACTTCCATCCACTGACAGACTTTTCGCAAAATACAGCGTCATCAAAATCACGTGCGTCTTCACCGTCAATAGTTACAAATGGTATATTTCTATAATCATCTCTATCGGAAAATTTATTGAAATCTATACTTTCTTTAAGATTATTAATCTCGTTATTTACTTCATCTGGCCATTCAAATGGTAACTCATGGCTACGAATTGCAATATCAACTGCCATATCTGCATCACTACTACCACTAATTATGCTTGATATTTTACCTATAGGTTGACGATGCTTTTCTGGCTGATGCAATATTTCAACAACGACATACTGACCTTGCTTTACTTTATTTTTTGCCAATGATGATATTAAAATATCTTGGCTTATCCTTTTGTTATCTGGAACAACATAAGAAATCCCACTTTCCCTGAAGAACTTTCCCACAATATAGTGATTTGCTCTTTGCAAGACCTCAACTAAGGCTCCTTCACGCCTTCCCTTTTTATCAGTGTTTATGAGTCGAGCGACAACATTGTCTCCGTGCAACACCGTTCGCATTTGTTTTGCTGATAAAAATAAATCTTTTCCACCCTCTTCAGGAACAACAAAACCATAACCATCTGGATGTCCAATTACATATCCTTTATATAAATCCATTTTTTTAAGTAGGCCATAACTCCCGCGTCGATTACGTATGAGCTCACCATCTTGTAACATTGCTTTTAATCTTCGTCCCAAAGCTCTGCGAATCTCAACATCAATAACATTGAAAGCTATAGCAAGTTCTTTACGTGTTTGAGGTCTACCTACAACATTTAAAAATTTAATAATTTTGTTACGACTCGGTAGCAAAAAATCCGGAAATTGTTTCTTAGACTTTGTTGTTGTATTAGGCACTATCTATTCTAGATTTTAAGAGATGTTTAAGTTTTAATTTTTGTTCGCGTCTTAGATTTTTAATTTCTAATTCACGTTTAGAGGCTATGCTACGACTTGCGCACTTTTCTTTATAAAAAATTGTAAACGGGCCACGGCCTCTAGTGTATTTTGCACCTTCTCCGTTTTGGTGTGCAATAATACGACTTTTCAGATCATTAGTAATTCCTGTGTATAGAGTACCGTCTGAACACTCTAAGACATAAACAATCCAACTCATTTATGATAATGGATTTTTCAAGACAATGGTTTCATTACGCTCGGGGCCTGTTGAGATAATAGCAATAGGTACTTGAACGAGTTCTGAGAGCCTTTCAATATAATTACATGCTTTTTTCGGCAAATCTTCATATTTTGTTATACCTGCAGTAGAAGACCTCCAACCTGAATGTTCTTCATAAATAGGTTCGCATTTTGATAAATTATCAGAATTTATTGGCGGTGTGGATATTGTTTTACCATTTAAACTATAACCAGTGCAGATATACAAATTTTCTAATTCATCTAAAACGTCTAGTTTAGTAATGCATAGTCCGCTTAAGCTATTAATTTGAGCCGAACGACTGACTGCNACNGCATCAAACCAACCACAACGTCTCGCACGTCCAGTTGTCGCACCGAATTCATGCCCCGTTTTTGCAATATGTTTACCTACCTCATNTTTTAGTTCGGTAGGAAAAGGTCCTGCACCAACTCGTGTTGTATAAGCCTTTGTAATACCTAGAATATAGTCAAAGTGAGTTAGACCGAAACCTGTTCCTGTCGCAGCACCACCAGCGGTCGTCGATGATGATGTAACAAAAGGGTAGGTGCCATGATCTATATCTAACCAGGTGCCTTGCGCCCCTTCAAAGAGAATATTATGACCCTGAGTATTTAGTTCTTTTAATCGTTCGCTGACNTCAGAAATCATGGGTATTATAAATTCAGATAATTGATTTACTTCTTCTAACATTTCTTCAAAATCAATAACATCTGACTGATAATAATTTTTCAGTAAAAAATTGTAGTAATCGAGCACTTCTTCAATTTTTGCTCGTAAGCATTTTTTATCAATAAGGTCGTCAACTCGTATCGCTCTCCTTGCAACCTTATCCTCATAGGCAGGACCAATACCTCTCCCTGTCGTTCCAATAGCGTCCTTACCTTTATGTTTTTCTCGCGCCTGATCAAGAGCAATATGATATGGAAGTACTAAAGTGCATGCTCCGCTTATCTTTATTAATGAACGTGCTGAAATACCACTAGCTTCTAAAGTACTGATTTCTTCCATTAGCGCATGAGGACTGAGAACTACTCCATTCCCTATAAGACATTCTACATTATCATGTAAAACACCAGATGGTATGAGGTGTAAAATTGTTTTCTCATCATTAATAACAACAGTGTGTCCCGCGTTGTGTCCGCCCTGAAAACGTACGACTGCTGCTACAGAATCAGTTAATAGGTCTACAATTTTTCCCTTACCTTCGTCACCCCACTGGGTTCCTAAAACAACAATATTTTTTCCCATATTTTTTTATAAAGTCTTATTTTTTATTTTCTTTAACAACCCATTGATCATTTTCACAAACAAGCGTTTGGNTACANTTCATTTCTTTAGCGGTAGCATTTTGCCCTTCTAACTCTTGTATTACAATTTTTCCTTGTTCACGCAATTCAGTAATTTTTTTCTGTAATGAATCATTATCGTCGACCGGAGCAAAAATTTTGTCTGGCGTATCTTCACTAATATTTTGAAGTTCCAGTAATTGTTTCATATCTGTACTAAATCCAGTTGCAGGCCGAGCTTTTCCGAAAGCACTGCCAATATCATCGTAACGACCTCCAAAAGCTATTCCTTTCCCTTCATTTGGAACAAAAGCTGTGTATATCATTCCGGTGTGATAGTTGTAGCCACGTAGCTCTGACAAATCAATATTAATAGATACATCAAATTTATCTATTATAGAGTCAGTAAGTGTTTTAACTTCATTTACATATTTTCTTATATCAGGAGATAATTTATCAAATGCATGTATCGCATCATCTAAAATACCCGCATCACCATGTAAATCAATCAAATCTAACATAGCCTTACTACTATCATCATTAATCTTTAATTTTTTATAGAAAATTTTCAATTCATCCTTAGCTTTTCGTTTTACTATTTCAAATACTTCTGACTCTTGCATGCTATTTAATTGGGACTTAGAAATCANAGATCTAAAAATACCTATATGACCTACATCCAAACAAATATTGCTAATTCTGACAGCATCTAAAGTAGCCAGCATTAACTTGACTATCTCTATATCACTCGACACTCCCTCATGACCAAAAAGCTCTGCCCCCAATTGTAAGGGCGATCGTGAATCGCCAGAATTATTCGTACGGCTATGCAGTACTGAACCCAAGTAACATAGTCTTGTTGGTATATTACGTTTTAATAAATGGGCATCTATACGTGCAACTTGTGGAGTAATGTCTGCGCGAATACCCATCAAACGGCCGCTTAATTGATCAGTTATCTTGTATGTTTGCAAATCAAGATCTTCGCCTGTGGCAGTAAGCAATGATTCTAAGTACTCCATCATGGGCGGAATCACAAACTCGTACCCCCAACTTGAAAACAAATCAATAAGTTTCCGACACATCTGTTCAAGCAATATCGCCCTTGGTGGCAATATTTCATCAACACCCTCTGGAAGTAACCAACGCTTAGTAATAGTCATAAATTTATTTAACGCACAATATACAAAATTAGTAAACCAAACAGCATGCTTGTTATACCTAAAAATCTTAGTTTTTGATTATCTAATTGAGCGGCTTTAAGGAAAACTTTCCGGATACCTTCTGGGTTTATAAATGGCATTAATCCCTCAAATATGAATACTAGCCCAACCGCAGCTAAAAGATCAGATAAGTTAATATTAAACAATAAATTATAGCTTTAGTTTGAAAGACTAGTTCTTCGATTTATTGAAATACTTAAAAAAGTCAGACTCAGGCTCAACTAACAATATGTCGTTACCTTCGCTAAAACTATTCTGATAGGCATTTAAACTACGGTAAAATGAGTAAAATTCTTCATCTTTGGTAAAAGCAGCTGCATACACCTCGGTTGCCTGAGCATCGCCCTCACCACGAATAGTCTCAGCATCTCTGTAGGCATTCGCCAGAATGACTTCACGTTCTCTATCTGCATTAGCTCTAATTCTTTCNGCGGCTTCTGAACCACGTGCTCGAAAGTCTTTCGCTACACGATCTCGCTCAGCACGCATTCTTTGATACACTGAATTACTAACTTCTGCAGGTAAATCAATTCTTTTAGTTCTAACATCAATGACAGATATACCTAATTCATCTGTTAAATTAGATGTTGTTGAAGTGACAACATTTAGAATTTGTGTGCGTTCTCCTGCTACCACCTCTTGGACAGTTCTCTCACCAAATTCATCTCGTAATGCTCGATTAATACGTTGTTCTAAGAGAGTGTTTGCACTAACAATATTNCCTCTTGTTGCAGTATAAAATTTTTCAATATCAGTAATACGCCATTTAACATAATAATCTACTATCACATCTTTCTTTTCTTTTGTCAGAAATCGTTGTGGTTCTTGATCAAGGTTTAGTAAGCGTTTTTCAATTTTTTGCGCATAATTCACTAAAGGTATCATGAAATGTATACCGGGCTGATTATCAGAACGATATATTTCACGAAATTTAAAAACAATTGCTTGTTGCCATTGATTAACAGTAAATATTGAAAAATAAATAACTATTGCAATAAGTAAAAATGGNAATAAAACTTTAGAATTGAATGGCATTATCTTTTTCCTCTTATTCGATCTTTAAAATTATTTCGTACGCTTTCAGATGATGNCCCTGATTGCTTATCTAATGTTCCAAACTTTGAGTCTGTATTTGACTTTTGTTTTACNCCTTTTTCTATAAGACGATCAATTGGNAAATACATTAGACTATTCCCATTATCATTATCAATTAATACTTTATTGGTATTACTAAAAACTGACTCAATTGCATCTAAATATAAACGCTCTCGTGTTACTCTAGGTGCACGTTTATATTCTGTTAATAATTGCTCAAAACGACTTGCCTCACCTTCAGCTTTAGCTATTACACGTGCTTTATAACCATTTGATTCTTCTCGTAATCTGGCCGCNGAACCACGGGCTTTTGGAATAATGTCATTGCGATAAGCTTCCGCCTCATTAACTAAGCGTTGTTCGTCCTCGCGGGCTTTTATTGCATCATCAAAGGCAGCTTTTACTTCTTCTGGTGGTTTAGCAGGTTGCATTTCAACACTTGAGATATAAATACCTGACTCATAATCATCCAAAACATCTTGAATTAGAATCTGTATCTTTTGTGCTATTTCACTTCTACCTTCTGTTAAAACAAAATCTAATTCACTTTTACCAATGACTTCACGTACGGCACTTTCAGTAACTTGTCTTAACGTGGGAAATGGATCAAAAACATTGAATAAAAAATCTGTTGCGCTTCCAATACGCCATTGAACAGCAACCTCTACATCAACAATATTTTCATCCTGTGTCAACATTGACGCCTTATGCGTAATTGATCTAACCTGACCTACGTTAACCTTCTTAACAACTTCGATAGGTCGTGGCAAGCGTATATTTAGCCCGGGATCAAGCGTACTTACATGTTTACCAAAACGNAGAACAACACCCTTTTGCTGCTGGTCAATCAAATAGGTCATATCAAAGATTAGCCATGCAACCAGTAAAATTATGGCGATCAAAAATGGAAACACGGGGGTATCGCCCTTCTTTGTTGGTTTATTCCCGAAAATTCCACCTATTCCTTTTTGCATCTTTTTAACAATCTCATCAAGATCGGGCGGACCTTGGTTTCCATTTTTCCCCCAAGGGTCTTTATCTTGTTTATTATCAGATTCCTCGTTCCAGGCCATTAAATAATATCTCCTAAGTAACAGTCACGTTCTTGAAAAAAATAATACCCCACTTCAAAAACCAAATATTCCTTCATAATGGGGCTCTTTCTAATGCTATATTTGAAATATCTAAATTAGCTTCCCTGCATAATTTGTGCAATTTAAATTCTTCTAACTCTACTTCCATAATCCAACCACCTACAGCATCTATATTGTCTTGTTTGACAGCACCAATATCAAATAGTTTTGCTCTTAACTGTCCAGCAGACACAGGTAAACTTATGTATCGCGATTCCTTGTATTGATTCATATATTTAACAATAGCTTCCAAAAGCAAATTGACCCCTTCTCCTGTTTGAGATGACAGCCAAATACGAGTTTTTTCACTATTTTCTAGAATCTCGACACGTTTTCCCAATCCCCTATATTTGTCTATCTTATTATAAACTTCTATCTGCGGTACGTTCGATGCGCCAATCATATCAACAACTTGATTTACTTCATCAATACGTTGCTGGCGTTGTTCCTGTTCAACATCAATAACATGTATAAGTAAATCTGCTTCACGTATCTCGTCTAACGTAGCTTTGAATGATTCAACCAATTCGTGAGGTAGATCCCTAATAAAACCAACAGTATCTGTCAAAATAACTTCACTGCCATTACCGGTATTCAAACGCCTTAATGTGGGATCCAAAGTCGCAAATAATTGATCTGCAGTTTTTACATTGGCACTCGTTAAATAATTAAATAAGGTCGACTTACCCGCATTCGTGTACCCAATAAAGGAAATAACCGGTATGTCATTCTTTTTACGCTGCTGTCGACTTTGGTATCGCTGCTTCCTAACCTTCTGAAGACGCTGTTTTATTGCTTTAATACGCTGACCAATCAAACGTCGGTCCGACTCAAGTTGAGTTTCTCCTGGTCCACGTAGGCCAATGCCCCCTTTCTGCCTTTCTAAGTGAGTCCAACCTCGAATTAACCTAGTCGTTAGATGTTGTAACTGGGCCAATTCAACCTGTAATTTTCCCTCATAACTCAGGGCTCGTTGTGCGAATATATCAAGTATTAAACCTATCCTATCAATAACACGGATATTGAAAAATCTTTCTAAATTTCTCTCCTGTGCTGGGGTTAGAAAACGATTGAATATGATTACATCCGTGTTTGACCTATCTGCAGTTTTTCTGATTTCATCGACCTTGCCTTTACCAACAAAAAATCTTGGTTCAGCGTGTGACCGTGTTGTCGTTATCGAACCAACAATCTCAAGACCAGTGGACTTTACCAAATGATAAAATTCATTATATTCGTCGTCGTCTTTTGAATTTTTAAATTCAACATAGACAATCAATGCCCGCTGTATAGAAGAGGATTCAGATTTCAAATAATGTCCAAATATCAAATATTATCATGAACTTGATCTTCTACATCGCCATCATCTTCAGCATGAACTAATTTCACATTTCTAGTCGGTACGATGGTAGAAACTGCATGTTTATAAACCAACTGACTGACCGAATTTTTAAGAAGTATGACAAACTGATCAAAAGACTCTACTTGTCCTTGTAATTTTATTCCATTTACTAAAAATATCGAAACTGGTATTCGTTCTTTTCTAAGTGCATTTAAAAAAGGATCCTGCAATGAGTGCCCCTTACTCATAGACTATTCCTCCCTACCTGTCTTATTATTATATGGTTCGTAGTGAACAGGTTTTATACTTTTCCCCTGATTATATTACAAAATGAATTAATTTTTGGTTTATTATTTGAGATTATTCAAAATCTCTTGAAATACCCCAGATTTGTACGGATTGTGCCATTCTGCGTTTTTCTCAGTTCTACACCAGGTCATTTGTCGCTTTGCGAGTTGACGTGTTGCAATAATTGAACGCTCTTGCATTTCCATATAAGTGATTTGATTATCTAGATATTTCCAAATTTGCCTGTATCCAACAAGCCTCATTGAAGGTAAATCTGGAGTCAAATCGTTACGATTATAAAAAGATTCAACTTCCTTCACTAAACCAATCTCAAGCATTTTAATAAAACGTTGTTTTACTCGTTTATGTAGCTCTATTCGGTCATTTGGAAACAAAATAAATTTTTTAATTGGAAACTCAAATGGTCTTTTTTCAGGAGTAGCGGTTAGTTCAGTTAATGTATTTCCTGTTATTTCATATACTTCTAATGCTCGTTGAATCCTTTGTGTGTCATTGCGGTCTATTCTAGATGCCGAATCAGGATCGATTTTACTCAATTTATCATGCATATATACCCATCCTTTTACCTCTGCCTCTGCCTCGATTGTAGTTCGTATGCCATAATCAGCCTCCGGCAATTTGTCCAAGCCATATTCTAATGCCCTGAAATACAAACCAGTTCCACCTACAAGTATTGGAATTTTTCCTCGATTATGAATCTCATTAATTGCTAAATAGGCGTCTTTTTGAAAACGAGCTGCTGAATATATCTCTGCTGGATCACAAACATTCACAAGATGATGAGGAAACTTTTTTAAAAGTTCTTTGCTAGGTTTGGCAGTTCCTATATCTAAACCCCGATAAACCATTGCGGAATCGACGCTTATGATTTCTGAATTAATTCTTTCATGCAAATAAATGGCTAGGTCTGTCTTCCCAGTCGCGGTAGGACCCATTATGAAAATTACAAATGGTAATTCGCTCACTATTATTTTTGATTGTAAATATGGTGCTTAAGAATAATCTAGAAAAACAAAGTTTACATTATTTTATGTGTCAGTATTCCTTGGAATAATAATAGTTTGCCCAACGCGTAAAAGATCACCCTTAATTCTATTGTATTTCCGAATTCTATTAGCGCTAATTTGGTACCGCTGAGCTATAGTTGATAGGGTGTCTCCTCGCTCAATAATGTGTTTGCGTAGTGACAACAAAGTACCTTCCGGAGCAAAATCCCTAAAATAACCTTTCAGACCCTGTAAAATAGCAAGCGACATTTTCTTACGATACTTATGATCAGATAACTTCTTTTCCTCAGAAGGATTTGAAATAAATCCCGTTTCTATCAAAATCGATGGAATATCCGGTGATTTAAGAACTACAAATGGCGCTGACTGGACGCTACGCTTGTGTACTTTTCCAACCTTTCTTAATCCCTTTATTACATGGGTTGAAACATCAATGCTTGCTTCAAGGCTTGCTGTCTGTGATAAATCTAATAGTACTGATGCTACAAGTTCATCCTTGTTTTCTAAACTTACCCCACCAACTAAATCAGATGAATTTTCTTTTTCAGCTAACCATTTAGCAGCTTCACTACTTGCGCCTTTTTTACTTAAAACATATACAGAGGATCCCCTTACTCTAGGATCACGGAAGGCATCCGCGTGAATTGAAACAAAAAGATCTGCTTTGTGCTCTCGAGCTTTCATTATTCGATTTCTTAATTTTATATAGTAATCACCCTTACGAATTAATACAGCGCGCATACCTCGCTCTTTATTAATATCTTTAGCAAGATTCTTAGCTAGTTTCAAAACCACATCTTTTTCATAAACACCACTTGGGCCTATTGCGCCAGGATCATCTCCCCCATGACCTGCATCAATTGCGATAATAACATCACGTAGTTTAGTTGGTCGTTGCGTGTCCTTCTTAATCTCCTTTCTTGGTTCATCTTTTTTTACCTGTTTTATCTCTGTATCAAATAGATCAATAACCAATCTATGGCCATAACGTTCATTCGGCTGCAGCTGGAAAATTTTATGCTTAATTGGTTTTTTTAAATCCAGAACAATACGAAGATCATTTTTATTTCTTATAGCTGAACGAATGCCCTTTAGGTATTTATCTTGGGATTTTGGCTGATTATTAATTTTGACTAATCTGGAGTTTTTTATATCAATGACTGTGCGATTTGGTCCAGATAGTGTGAAGAACTTATGTTTGACCGGACCACTAATATCGAACACCACACGGGTACTATCCGGTGCAGCCCAAATTCGGACGTTATCAACGGTAACAGTTTTTGCTAAAACTGAAGAAGAAATAAAAATAAGACAATTAATCAATAAGACGCGCATATTTGCCTGAAAATCTACCTTTCTATTGTTAATTCATCTGTTATGGCAATAGTTTCAAGTTTTTTTTAAAAAATCAACTTATATATATGTTTTTTATAGATAATAAGGAAAAATAAATGGTGAATATCACCAAAAAAGAAGAATCTATTTAGAAAGTTGCTTCAGGATTGTCTTTCCAACGTCAGATTTTGATGTGAATTCAACCTCACGTGTATTTTCAAGATATGTCAGTTCTAATTTAATATCAGCATTCGGGAGTAAATTTCCACCCTTTTCAGGCCACTCGAAAAAACAAATGGATTGCCCGTCGCAATAATCCCGAATTCCCAATGACTCAAGTTCCTCTGGGTCATCTAATCGATATAAATCAAAATGATAAATAACATGGTCATCGATTGAATATGGTTCGACAATTGTAAAGGTAGGGCTTTTTACGTTACCCGTGTGACCAAACCCATTAAGCGCACCACGAACAAGTGTCGTTTTTCCTGTGCCAAGCTCACCCTTTAGATAGATTATCTCGCCGCCTTTTAGACAGGATGCAACTTTTGCGCCTATCTCTGTAGTTTCAGCTTCATTTTCAAGTTCTATCTTCAC
>PBJS01000024.1 GCA_002721165.1 Legionellales bacterium
AGTTTGCCGCCATATCGTTTTGTCCACGAAGCTGTCAGGTTATGATAATCAAAATCACTTAATTGATCTCCATCACGCTTATCATCAATAAAACCATACCCGCCTTCAAAATAACCTTCACGTGTTTCAATAAATGCTGTCACGCCGAAAACATTGCTTTTACTATCTTCAATTTGACCATCAGCATTTTTTATTGCCGCGCTTGTTACCTTATCAGCACCTGCGAAAAAAGTGACATCCATATTGGAAATATCAAATTTTGGTGAATTCTTCGCTGGAATAGTGAATGCACCCCCAATGAATGCATCTTCAACCCAAAGTCCATTTTGAAAAAGTAACGGCATAAAACCAAATGCGATAGGTAAATCATAGGTTGACCATTTATCAGTTAATCCAGATTGAATTGCGCCAACATCACCCTCGAAAAAAAGAGCTTCAATGTTGCCATCTAAGACAAAATCAAATTCACCATGATCATCGCCAAAAAATTCATGGCGGAGAAAATTATTATTTTTATCTATTGGTCTTAAAAACATATGAATTCGTTCCGTGGATGTCAGTTTTAGATCAACATTAAGATTCAATCGTGCTGCTAACTGACCAATTTCTTGGTTACCATTATCGTTAAATGCAACCGCTGATCTAAAATCACCAAAAACTAATAATTGAGGCCTAAGGAGGTTCTTTTCACCGAAAGTTGTATAAGTTCTCCCCAAAGCACCTTCACTATATAGTGGATAACCCCATTCCAAAATAGGACGTGGTTCATCAAATGGCGTTTTTCCACCATAAATTTTTATTTGTTCAGCAACATCATAAACGTCATCTGGATAAGAGGGGTCACTACCAAAAAGATCACGTTCAAATTCAGAAGGACGAGCAAGCGGATCCATCTCAGGCGGCGCCTGATGTCCCTCATGCCTTGGACTACCACTTCTTTCTTCTAATAAAGTCTCAGGGGGGACATCTCTTCGACGTAACACTCCTTCTTCTTCATTAGTAGATACTTCTTCAACAATGCTATCTTCCTTGTAATCTAGAGTATTGTCATTATGATGTTCTAACTCTGCTACCAAATAATCTTGGCCCCGTTCTTCGGTATTCGATTCTTGGATCGTGGCCTCATTAATTGTTTTTTCTTCAGTTATCAACCATTGATCATTAATTCTTTGAAAAGAAATAAGTTTTCTAACATCATCACTATAGCTATCTGATTTATAGCTCTGTGAAAATTCAACATTAACATGATTCGGACCACGCGACTTAATTTCAGTATTGGCTAAAGTTACTTTAATGAAGCTCGGGGAAGTAACTCTATTACGACGTTGTTTTTCCCATTTACCACGACTTATTTCTTTAGATGGAACAAAATTTTCTGCATAAGTTTTCAGATAAGCATCTATATCTTGAGAAGACCATGAATCTGACCAGCGTGCTAACACTGTTTCGACGGTTTCTTTGGTTGAGATACTGTCTTCTTGAATTATAGTTCCACTTTCGTTTGGGTAAGATTCGATTTCATTTAAGTCATTTTCAGATGAATCATGTTCGGACACTAAATTTTTTACTTCTACATCAGTTTTAAGTACTTTTTCTTTAATGATTAACCATTGACTATCAATCTTCTGCATTGTTAAACGCTTTATTACTTCATCATTATAATTATTCGATTCGTAATGTTGTATAAAATCGACATCAACAAAATCAACATCGTGTTGATTCACTTTTATATCCGATAGATTAACTTTGATGTAATCTGGCGTTATTAGCCTTATTTTTCTCTCTTTCTCCCATTCTTCCCGACTTAATCCTTTTGATGAAACAAACTCCTTGCTATAACTTTTAAGATATAGAGTAACATCTTGTGAAGACCATGCTTTTGCCCAACTATTCAATGAAGATTCAATTTCTGCGAAAGCTGAATGCACAAAAGCTAAACAAAGTAGCCCACTAATAAAAAAAAACTTACCCGCCTTTTGTAATTTGTAGTTAACTAAGGACATGATTTTCTATTTAACGTCAAACTCGACTGTGTATGGATGAATATCAATCATCCATTCATTAATCCGTTTTTCCATATCAAGTGTTGCACCAACAAATTTCATAAAATAAATTGGCTCTGCACGGCTACGCATCCTTACTGATAATTTGTATGTGCCAGGCTTTTTAATTAAATCTCCTGAGACTTTATACTTCGCATCACGATGCGCTAATGGAGGAATAGAACGTCCTTCCATTCTGGCAAATGGAGGGTGGTTCATAACCGTTGTTGGCTGACCGGCTGGCCTTAGCATGGGGAGCTGATCGATATCAAAATTAACTGGTAGATACATCTCCCGATCAGTTCCTTTAAGATTTGTTGTCAAAAATTTTGTTTGTAAATTAAAGAGCTGATCATCATGTTCGATTGTTCCCTCAGCTAATTCTATTGAATGAAGATCAACCATATCGCCATATTTATCAACATAACCAGATTCAAACACGCGCTCCCCATCAGGATCGGTAAGCACAACGTTTAACCAAATCTCAGGCTGCGCCCCTAATGATCCAGATGGAAGATTATGACCTTCATCAACGTTGGTTACTCGATACCGAAAATTTAAATCTTTACCTATTTCTGGGCCGCCTTTATCAAAAAAAGGTCCATCAATACGACTTCCGTTCTCCATAACAGCAAGACGATCAAGACGTTTATTTTCCAAAAGTTTTTCGTTTTGACCAATTATGTACCTTGCTTCTTCGCGTACTTTTCGTGCTGACCATATCTCCGGAAATTCTGGGGTCTCAACCAGTTCCTGTTCGAGTTTATCCTCCCAATCAGGCATCCCCCATGGTTCACGATAATTAAAAGTTAGCCATTCCTTAACAGACCATTTAAGTGCACGAACATTAAATGGAAATAGACCGGGATGTGCAATTGGATAACCGGGTCCATAAAAAGCATGGTTCGAATGTTTACGATTAGCATCGCCAACAACACGTCCGTTTACGATTGCCACGGGGCCTGTATCATAACCTTTTGCCTCACCAGGTATTTTCCCCATATGACAATCTTGGCACGTCACTCCTTTTCTAAAAGCAGGACTATCTCTATACTGTTCCCAAACTACTTCTAGCTTGATGCCTATGTTAACTGCCACCTGATGGCATGACACACAAAATTCCGATTGCCCAATCGTTTCAAAAACCTTAGCGCCACCATGAATAGGGAAACCCTCTTCTTCAGGGCTAGTTGATATTTTATAAAAATCACGTTCGGCTATTACTTCGGCAACACCGGGAGCGTCTCCAGTATTATAAACGGGCTCATAAATACTACCTGGGTTTACATGTCGCTCACCATTAACCTTAAAGAATGATTGATTAACCCTGTGGCATGTGATGCATGTTATTCCCTCTCTTGCCACTAACGAACGTTCCCACAGAGGTGATTCTCTGGGTTCGCCAATCTGAGTCCCGACTTGTTGATGACAGCGCACACAAAAACTGCCCATAGTGCCAGATGTTAGTGCATTGACTGCCTGTTCAAATTTATGAAACATCGGCGAGATTGACGCATAAGCGTGGTTTGATGATGCCCATTCAGTAAAAATTCGCTGGTGACAACGGCCGCATAATGCCGCCGACGGATATTGTGATTGCTTTAATATCTCAAGATGAGGGTCAATACCTCCGCCCCCACCAAGTAATTTTGGTTCAACATCACTAACCAATCTTTCCCACTGAGCTTCATAATCCTCGGGGAGCTTATGATTTTGATCGATGATTGACTCATCAGCTAAAGAAAATCTAGAAAATACAAAAAGGATCAGTAAATAAAGTGTTGTCTTAAAAAACACCACAAAATATCTGTTTTGATGTATCTGTGTTTTCATAAAAAAATATTATCCAACTATATTACTCTATAAAACATCACTCACAATTTTGAACGAGGGTTCACTCATCGTGATTATAGTAGACTCGTTATCATCGCTATTTCTTTGAGATCTGCATTTCAGTTTCTACGGCAGCCTTTATACTTTCAATTGCTTTAACAAATTCCGAAGGGCGATATTTTTCATCATATTTAACTGCTTCATAAGCCATATCCATTGCAGTTTTTACTTTTTTTATCGTCGCACCCTTTAACATTCCCGCATCTTTCATCGCCTCAACAACACTACCAATCGAATAAGTAGCCTGCTCTGCAGCTATATAATTTACGTATTCTCCATGAAGACCAAACTCTATAAGCGCATTAAGCACCTTGCTCATTTCACCACCAGTGAAACTATGTTTGTTGATTTTTTGCACAACTCCTTGAATTGTTTGCTTCAATGTCTTAGCCGCATCATAAGTCGCATCACCGCCTTTCATCGAGGACTGATGTAATATCCTTGCATCATCTTCAATGCGTTTCCCTAGCTCAGGATCAACAACTGAAGTAACAACTCTTAACAACACAATATTTGCATCATTTAATTTAGGTATGCCAGGATCCAGACCTACGCTATCTCTCCTCTCCCAACGAAGATTAGACATTGGGTGATGACAGGCATGGCAGTCAAAAAAGACCAACTCTGGAAAAATACCCTGACGATTACGTTTTTTATCTGTCAATGCATCTAAGGTTTCATTTACAGCAACAGCTTGACCAATCGCCCAGGTTTTAACACCGTTAGACCAAGTCTTTCGTTGCCTATAATCAGCATCAACACGATAGTGTGCCGGTTGGGTAGCTGTGTATGTATCAAGCTCAAAAGATAATCGTGGGTGTCCAGCGCCCATAATCTTATGGGTAAGAAATTTATTTTTTGTACCGTAGTGACAACTAAGACAAAGCTTTGCTCTGGCTATTGGTTGCTCAGTTGGATATTGGCCTGCTTCTATATTTTCTTTACGTCCACCTACACCTGCAACATGGATACCGAGCCATTGCTCTGCGCCCCCGTGACAGGCCTCACAAGTTACACCATCATTTAATGTAAAATTTTTGGCACGTTTTGCTTTTGGGACATTATTCGCATGGCAATTAAGACATGTATCATCTTTTTGTGGATCTTCGATACCTAAATTCTTCGCAATACGTAAGGCTCGTTCTTTGCCTAATGTTTTATAAGCACGAGCATGATGGTCGTATTTTTTCCAAGTAATTGCCTCGTTTTGAAGTACTGATGAGTTCTGCCATGGCTTGACTGCCCCGTGGCAAGTCGAACCTGCGCAAGTCTGCACACCCAAGTGCATTGCATCTCCATATTGCGGTAGAGTTTCCGCTTTAAGAATTGAAACTTGAATTATTGATGATAATCCAAGTATAAAAAAAACGTATCTGAAGCCTTTATTCATATTGTTATTTGCCCCGTGGGTACTTTCATTAATTATACCCAAACTGCTATTGAATTTTTATCATAATAAACCGCTCTTTCGAGCATTTACAATATCACTGGAATACACGATGAATCAACAAGTTGGCTGTAATAATGAAATTTGTCTTAACATTTATCAAAAAAATTATTGGCGGAGAGGGAGGGATTCGAACCCTCGATACGGGATAAACCGTATACTCCCTTAGCAGGGGAGCGCCTTCAGCCACTCGGCCACCTCTCCATTACTAAAAACGCTGTTTTTTAAATCAATGAAAAATATTAAAAATAACTACTCAGTCAGCCGTTCCTGATGATACCGAGCCTTCAGATTTTTCATCCTGAATTCGATCGTATATTTCTTCACGATGCACAGATACATCTTTAGGTGCATTAATGCCAATACGAACTTGATTACCACGAATACCTAAAACTGTAATATCAACATTATCCCCTATCATCAATGATTCCCCCACACGTCGCGTTAAAATCAACATTTATTTATCCTCCTTGTGCTTCCTTAAATTATTTTTTCCAAATCCTTAATAACTAGTCTTTAACACTAATCTGTTCCCAGATCAAATACCATATGTAAAACACGAACTGCGGGTTTTAAATATTTTTCATCTACAACAACAGAAACTTTGATTTCTGACGTTGAAATCATCTGAATATTTATTTTTTCATCTGCCAACGCCTTGAATATAGTACTAGCAACTCCTGCATGAGAACGCATACCTACACCAACAACAGAAATTTTTACAATCCTGTTGTCGCCAGTTACATCTGTAGCATCTATGTCTTTTGCAGTTTCTTTCAAAATTGACATAGCTTTGTCATAGTCATTTCGATGAACTGTAAAAGTAAAATCAGTACTATTATTTAAACCAACATTTTGAACAATCATATCCACTTCAATATTTGCTGCGGCAATTGGGTCAAGTATCGTAGATGCAATCCCAGGTTTATCCGGTACGCCGACTACGGTCAATTTAGCCTCATCACTATTATGAGCAATTCCAGATATTAAAGCCGCTTCCATAATTTCTCCCTCATTAGTTATTAAAGTTCCCGGCCCCTCTTCAAAACTAGATAATACACGTAAATTTATATTATATTTCCCGGCAAATTCAACCGCGCGTGTTTGCAAAACTTTCGAGCCGAGGCTCGCCATTTCGAGCATTTCCTCATATGTTAATGAGGGCAATCTTTGTGCATTCTCAACTATCCTTGGATCTGCGGTATAAACACCATCAACATCTGTATAAATTCTGCATTCATCGGCAGCAAGGGCTGTTGCCATAGCAACAGCTGTAGTGTCTGAACCACCTCGTCCTAATGTTGTTATATCTCCATCTTCGTTAACCCCCTGAAAACCAGCGATGACAACAACTTTTCCCTGTTGTAATTCCTTTTTGACTCGTTCCACCTCTATATTAGCTATTCTCGCTTTGTTATGAGCGCTATCAGTATGTATGCAGACCTGTCCACCAGTAAAAGACAGGGCCTGACAACCTTTCACTTCAAGTGCCATTGTTAACAAAGCGATTGTAACTTGTTCTCCGGTCGACAGAAGCACATCTAATTCTCTTGGATTCGGTGACTTTGTTATGCTATCAGCAAGAGAGAGTAGACGATTGGTTTCACCACTCATAGCAGAGACAACTACAACAACTTGATGACCTTGTTTTTTGGTTTCAATCACCTTCTCAGCAACCAGCTGAATTCGCTCAGCAGTACCAACAGAGGTTCCACCATATTTTTTTACTATTAATGCCATTGTTTTACCAAGTGTTAAAAAATCGTGGGATTCTATCTGAACTAAAAAGTATTAGAAATAGACAATTTAGTTTTTAAGTTGGCTACGGACCCAATCTGGAACTTTTGCTAAAGCACTTTCTAATTTCTTAGGATCATCGCCTCCGGCTTGTGCCATATCAGGACGTCCTCCCCCTCGCCCTCCAACCTGTTCTGCTACAAAATTTACCAAGTCACCCGCTTTAATGCGATTAGTCGTGTCGTCAGTAACGCCTGCAACTAAGCTCACCTTTGATTCATTAACAGTCGCAAGAATTAATACAGCTGTCCCAAGTTTATTTTTAAGCTGATCAACGGCATCACGAAGACTTTTCGGATCAGCAGTATCAATTGATTTAGCAACAATACTAATATCATCAATTACAGTGGTTTCCTCAAGCAAATTTAAACCCGCATTGCTGGCTAATTTACCTCTAAGTTGTAATAACTCTTTTTCAAGTTTACGAGTTTTTTCAAGTTGTAAATTGAGTTTAGAGTCAACTGTTTCTACATTAGATTTCAATGATTCTGCCATTCGTTGTAACTTTGCTTCCATATTTTCAATCCAGACAAATGCTTCAAGGCCAGTAATTGCTTCAATACGCCTTACCCCTGAAGCTATACCTGATTCTGAAATAATTTTAAATACACCTATATCACCGGAACGTTCGACATGTGTCCCGCCACATAATTCACAAGAAAACTCCCCGCCAATATTTAACACCCTGACAGTATCTTCATATTTCTCACCAAATAATGATATCGCTCCTGATAATTTCGCTTTTTCGAGGGGCATAACCTGAATCTGAGTTTCATTATTCTCTAAAATTTTAGAATTCACTAGTTGCTCTATTTCCTTCAGTTGCTCATAAGTTAGTGATTCGTTATGTGAAAAATCAAATCGCAATCGATTGCTTTCAACTAGAGACCCTTTTTGTACAACGTGATCTCCTAGCATCTTTCTTAACGCAGCATGAAGTAAATGGGTGGCAGAATGATTACGTGCAACATCAGTTCGTATTTTTTGGTCGACTGAAGCACGAACAACATCACCCACTTTAAAAGTCCCTGTGCGTAGAATACCTAAATGAATATGTGACTGTCCTTGCTTTTTAGTATCTTCAACTTCAAAGAAAACATCGCCAGCAAATAATTCACCCTTATCACCAACTTGCCCCCCGGATTGCGCATAAAAGGGAGTCTCTAACAAAATTACGCCGCCGACATCACCTTCATTTAATTCTTTTACGTTTCTTCCGTCTTGGTAAAGCCCAATTATTGTCGTCTTTTGCTCTAATCTTTCATATCCAGTAAATGCACTCACTAAGTTACTATCAGTATTAATAGAAACATCAATATCAAACTTACTTGCAGCCCGAGCTCGTTTTCGTTGTCCGGCCATAGCTTTGTTAAAACCCTTCATATCAACTTTCATATTTTTTTCACGGGCAATATCAGCTGTTAAATCTACTGGAAATCCATAGGTATCATACAGACGAAAAACATCTTCGCCATGAATAACGTCACCTTTTGTTTTTGTAATAACTTCATCTAAAATTTTTAATCCTTGATCCAAAGTTTCAGCAAAACGCTCTTCCTCACTAAGCAACATGCTCTCGATATTTGATCTTGTTTTTGATAATTCAGGATAAGCATCGCCCATTTCTTCTTCAAGAACCTCAACCAATTGATGAAAAAAAGGTTTTTTGAAGCCTAACTTATTACCATGTCGAATTGCACGGCGAATAATTCGTCGCAACACATAACCCCTACCCTCATTAGAAGGAATTACACCGTCTGCCAATAAAAATGAACAAGATCGAATATGGTCAGCAACGACACGGCTAGAAGTTAAATCAATTTTTTTATTGCCACAAAGAGTTTTTATTTTTTTGATAATCTTTTCGAATGACTCAATTTCAAAATTATTATTAACTCCCTGCATGACGGCGGTAACTCTTTCGAGCCCCATTCCCGTGTCGACTGAAGGATGTGGGATAGGTGTTAATGAGCCGTCACTACCACGGTTAAATTGTGTAAACACTAAATTCCATATTTCAACATAACGATCTAAATCAGCGTCTTTAGACCCCGGAGGTCCACCAGGTATATCTTCGCCATGATCATAGAAAATTTCACTACACGGACCACAAGGTCCGGTGTCTCCTGCTGACCAGAAGTTATCTTTTTCGCCACAACGAGTAAATTGCTTTGATGAAACACCAATTTCTTTTAACCAAATATTAGCTGCCTCTTCATCGTCTTCAAAAACTGTTATCCAAAGTTTAGACTCTGGAATTTTTAATACAGCTGTCAAATACTCCCAGGCATAAGTAATAGCATCTTGTTTGAAATAATCCCCGAAACTAAAATTCCCTAGCATTTCGAAAAACGTGTGGTGTCTTGCTGTGTATCCGACATTTTCTAGATCATTGTGTTTACCGCCGGCACGTACACAACGCTGCGATGATGCAGCTCGTTTGTATGGACGACTCTCTCTTCCAAGGAACACATCTTTAAACTGGACCATGCCCGCATTTGTAAATAACAGTGTTGGGTCATTTGCAGGGACCAAAGAACTGCTTGGGACAATTTCATGATCTTTTGATTTGAAAAAATCCAGAAAGGATTGGCGGATGTCATTACTAGTCTTCATGAATGCCTAATTATGACAAAAGTTGGCTAATTAGTTGACTGCTAAAACCCCTATTGAGTAAAAATCTTGATTGTTTTGATTTTTCCATACTATCGGAAGGAGGGTTTCCCCCAAACCTCTTAACTCTAGCTGTCTCGGCTTGTGATAACCAGTCAACTGAGCATGCCTCGAGGTATTGTCTTATCACAGCTTTTGCTATGCCACGTTGCTGTAATTCCTGCTGAATTTTCAACGGCCCCTTCCCGCTACCAGCACGGTGATTTACGAAACTCTCTGCAAATCGTTCATCGCTTTGTAAGCCCTCGCTCGAGAGCTTATCCAACAGCTCGTCAATTAATGTTTGGTCTTCACATGCCCTGGCAAGTTTGCGTGCTAATTCCTGACGGCTATGTTCTCTTCTTGCCAGAAAGTCACAAGCACGCTGTAAGACTTGTTGACGCTCTGTACTCAGACTACTGCCTCCTCCTCTGTTTCTGTCTCTTCAGTTAATTCTTCAACTGGAATGGTCGGTAATAGTTTAGCCCGAATTTGCTCTTCTATTTCATTTGCAATCTCAGGGTTTTCTTTTAGGAAAACTCTCACATTATCTTTACCTTGGCCGATACGATCATCTTTATAGCTATACCAAGCACCCGCCTTATCTACCAATCCTTCCTTGACGCCCAAATCAACTATCTCACCCTCACGAGAAATACCTTCATTATATAAAATACCGAACTCAGCCTGCTTAAATGGCGGGGCAATCTTGTTCTTGACGACTTTTACTCGTGTTTCGTTCCCTACCACTTCTTCGCCTTTCTTGATTGCGCCAATTCTACGAATGTCTAAACGAACTGATGAATAAAATTTTAATGCGTTACCCCCTGTTGTGGTTTCGGGATTACCAAACATGACGCCTATCTTCATGCGAATTTGGTTAATAAAAATCACACAGCAATTTGCACGTTTTATATTTCCGGTTAATTTTCTTAAAGCTTGAGACATTAAGCGGGCGGCAAGACCCATATGAGAATCACCCATCTCACCCTCTATTTCTGCCCGAGGAACTAATGCTGCAACAGAATCAATTACAACCAATTCCACAGCACCACTGCGTACTAACATGTCGCAAATTTCAAGTGCCTGCTCTCCGGTGTCCGGCTGAGAGACCAGTAAGTCATTAATATTCACACCAAGTTTTTCAGCATAAACAGGATCCAGCGCATGTTCTGCATCAATAAAAGCACAGATCTTTCCCTGTTTTTGCGCTTCAGCAATTGCTGACAAAGTTAATGTCGTTTTACCAGATGATTCCGGTCCGTAAATTTCAACAACTCGACCATAGGGTAATCCTCCTGCTCCCAAAGCAATATCAAGACCCAGCGAGCCGGTACTAACAGATGCAATTTTTGTGGCAGGCTGATCTCCCATTTTCATCACCGAGCCCTTACCAAATTGTTTTTCGATTTGGCTCAGTGCCATCGTTAACGCCTTTTTTTTGTCATCTCCAGTTTCTGTTGTCGCCATGTTCATTTCTCCTATATCGTTAAACTACCTTCATTTTGAATAGACTATAGGGTATACTTTTATAGATGTCAATACTTTTTATGACCTTTATATTTTTTACCATATCATAGATTTTACTATGTTTTTCCTATTTTTTTGTATAATTCACTGAATTTCATAGGATTTAGTAATGGCAAAACAAAAAGTAACGATGGATGAAATTAAGTGGGGTACACGGCAACGTCTGCAATATATCGAATTAATGGCGTTTTATGCCGGGGTAATTACGCGAAGTGATATTGCTAAGGCATTCGCTATCTCAGATGCGGCTGCGACTAAAGATTTAAAATTCTACAGTGAAATCGCACCCGATAATCTGATCTACAAACACAGCGTATTCGGCTTTGTCCCCAGTAGCTCATTTCGTGAGGTCTTCGCTGATTTATCACCAGCGGTGGCATTATCAATATTTGAAGCAAATTTTATTATCTCAAGCATTCCAAATATTGATAATCATATGTTTGGCATCCCTACTTCTGGATTAACCTTGCCAAACCGACTACCAAAAAAATCAGTGCTAGCACAAATTACTCGTTCTATATGTAGTAAGAAAAAATTAAAGGTTAGTTACCATTCACTAACTGAAAAGGCACAGCCAACGAAAAGAATTATCGAGCCGCATTCGCTCGTCAACACGGGTTTTCGTTGGCATGTCCGCGCCTATAGTGAGGAGAGTTTTGATTTTCGGGATTTTGTCCTTTCCCGTTTTATAAGTGCAAAATGCCTTGATGATGAAGTCGAATCAAATGAATTATATGATGATGATTGGGTAGAAATAATATCACTTGAACTCGCTCCTCATCCGAAACTTATTAAAGAAAAACAGAAAAGTTTACTGCTTGATTACAGTGCTAATAAAAATGTGATCAGCATTAAAGTAAGACGTGCGCTAATTGGGTACTTACTACAACAACTTTCTGTCGACACCACAATTGATCACTCATTAAATCCAAATAAATATCAACTTATTGTACTTAATCGAGATGAAATCGAGCCTTTTGCGAGCTGGGCATTTGATTAGTTAACAAGTAGGAGGAAAAAATGAAAGAGTTTTGGTTTACACCTAAAAATTATGGCAATGGGTTCTACCCTTCTTCTTGGCAAGGATGGTTAATCATCCTAATTGCCCTTGCATTAATTTGTGCAGCTTTTTATCTCAGTAATCCTTTTGAATATAAAACAACTGAACAAGCCATAAATGATTGGCTACGTTTTATTATCGATTTTATCGTGATTCACACTGTATATTTTGTTCTTGTTAAAGATAGGGTAAAGGGTGGAGTGAGATGGCGTTGGGGGAAAGAAAATTAAACAATCTTTTTAATCTGAGGTCTTTTGCAGAATATCAAGCAGTCCTTGCATTGCTAAAAGACAAGATTGCTCCCTTACTCTTCGACGGTCTCCTTCAAAATGAATGCACGTTGTATTACCACCCTTGTCTCTTTCGCACCATGCAACACAAACTGTCCCAACGGGTTTTTCTTCACTCCCCCCATCAGGCCCCGCAACTCCTGTAATTGAGACACTAAAATCTGCAGAACTCATATCAAGCGCACCTTTTGCCATAGCAAGCGCTGTCTCTTCGCTAACGGCACCAAATTCCTCCAGCGTATCAATGGGAACAGCTAAAAGATCCCGTTTTGATTGGTTTGAGTAAGTCACAAACCCGCATTCATACCATAACGAACTACCAGGCAGCTGTGTTAAATTCTCTGCTAAGCCACCGCCTGTACATGATTCAGCGGTAACGAGTTTTTTTGAAGCTTTTAAAAATCGTTCAGCTAACTGTTCAACTAAAACTTGAGTGGCATTCGTCATGACTTTTTTAATCTTTTTTCTTTAAAAAAATTTTTAATTAATGCTTGGCATTCTTTTTCTAAAACACCTTTTTTAATTTCAGTATTATGGTTTAATTCCTCTGCTTGAATCATATTAAAAACACTACCACATGCGCCTGTTTTTTGATCGTCAACAGCATAAACAAGCTTTGCAATACGAGCATGGACCATAGCTCCTGCACACATAACACAAGGTTCAAGCGTGACATACATAGTAGAATCTAAAAGGCGATAGTTGCCAATTTTTTCTCCCGCATCTTGTAATGCCATAATCTCAGCATGCGCCGTGGGGTTATTTGATGAGATAGGTTGGTTCCAGCCCTCACCAATGATTTTATTTTTATAAACAATGATGGCGCCAACCGGTACCTCATCCCTCTCTTCAGATTTTTTAGCAAGCTGAAGTGCATATTGCATCCATTCTTCATCAATATTCATTAATTTATTTAATAGCTACGCAGATAATTTTTCATTTAACTTGATCTGTTCAGAAAAGCGTTTCTTACTTAATTCAATAAATTTTTTATCTATCTCAATGCCGATGTATTCTCTATTAGTGCGAATACATGAAACACCTGTTGTACCACTACCATTAAAAGCATCTAACACTAAATCACCCTCATTAGTTACGGCTAAAATCAATCTATCTAATAAGGCAATGGGCTTTTGTGTTGGATGTTTATCATAAGTTTTTTCAGACTTGCCTGGTGCCGTCATCACCCACACATCTTTCATTTGTTTGTCATTATTTATTTCTTTCATCAATTCATAATTAAACTTATGTTTTGATTTAAGATTTTTAGCGGCCCAGATAATCGTTTCCGTACTATGTGTGAAATAACGACAAGCTAGATTAGGCGGTGGGTTTGGTTTTTGCCAGGTTATATTGTTTAAAATTTTCATATTAAGTTGCTGCATTGCATAACCAATCGAATAAATCACATGAAAAGTGCCGGAGACCATTAATGAACCGTTTGGCTTTAAGATTCTTTGGCATCTTTTTAACCATTCGTAATTAAATTGATGATTAACTTCGGCGCCATTTGATTTATCCCAATCACCCTTATCGACTTTTACCATGCGTCCATTCTGGCAAGTAATACCACCATTAGACAGAAAATATGGAGGATCGCAAAAAATCAGATCAACAAACTCACCCCGCTCCTCGTAGAGTTTATCCATCACTTCTAAACAATTTCCTTCTATGAGTTTGATTTTTTTTACCTATTTTTTCTATTTAATATTTAAGCCTTCTTTTTTTAAAAGACTCTTTTTTTGCTTAATTCCACCTTTACCACTATAACCGCCTAGATAGCCATTTGAGCCAACTACTCTGTGACATGGAATTTTAATAGGATATGGATTTTTGCCACAAGCATTAGCAACGGCTCTTATAGCTCTAGGTTTTTTTATAATTCTAGCTAGTTCTTTATAAGTTCTAACTTCACCTTTTGGGATTTTAGATATTGCCTTCCAAACTTTGACTTGAAACGCAGTGCCCTCTAATATCATCTTTGCCTCTATTCTCTTGCGACACATAAGTGTATTTCAATTATCTTGATACATAAACCAATATAAAATTATAAACTGGAAAATGAATAAAAAAATACATAGAAAACAAGCTAATATTGACTCTAAAGTGGTAGAGGACTTTGGTAAAGAGTGGGAAGCATTCAATCAGGAGGCTTTTATCGGCGAAAGCTTAGAGAGTGCGTTTAATCAATACTTTTGTATTTTTCCTATGGAAAAATTAAATACAAACTCTGTAGGCTTCGATATGGGTTGTGGCAGTGGGCGTTGGGCAAAACTGATTGCTCCAAAAGTAAAACAATTAAACTGTATTGATCCAAGTAATTTAGCACTAGAACAAGCAAAAAAAAATCTGTCCGAATTCCCAAACTGCAAATTTGAATGCGCTTCAGTTTCAGATAATACTCTCGAAACCAATTCTCAGGATTTTGGATATTGTTTAGGAGTGTTACATCATATTCCAAATACACTTGAAGGTCTTAAATGTTGTGCTGAAAAAATGAAAAAGGGGGCGCCTTTCCTTTTATATATGTATTACCGTTTTGATAATAAGCCAATATGGTTTAAGTTTATTTGGAAGTTATCTGATATTTTTCGAAGAGTTATAAGTAAGCTGCCTTTCCCTATAAAATTATTTGTTTGTTTCGTTATTGCTGTATTTATTTATTACCCTCTTTCAAGATTCTCTTTACTTCTTGAGAAACTTAAAATTAACGTTTCAAACATACCACTATCTGACCATCGTAATAAAACTTTTTATGTTTTAAAAACTGATGCATTAGATAGATTTGGAACAAGGTTAGAAAAAAGATTTACAAAAAATGAAATTCGAGAAATGATGGCTAAAGCGGGATTCAAAGATATTTCATTTAGTAACGGTACTCCTTTTTGGGTAGCAATTGGGACAAAATCCTAGAGCAATAATCTTATTCCCACTCGATTGTTGCTGGTGGTTTACCTGAAATATCATAAGTCACCCTCGATATGCCCTCAACCTCATTAATAATACGATTAGAGACTTTTTCTAGAAATTCATAGGGTAAGTGCGCCCAGTGTGCCGTCATAAAATCAACAGTCACAACAGCTCGAAGTGCGATAACGTAATCATATTTACGGGTATCCCCCATTACACCGACCGACCTAACGGGTAAGAACACCGAAAAAGCCTGACTAACATCATCGTACAGGTCATGTTCCCTGAGTTCTTCAATATAAATATTATCTGCAAGACGCAATAGATCGGCGTATTCTTTTTTTACTTCCCCTAAAATTCTAACCCCCAGTCCCGGCCCAGGAAACGGGTGTCGATACACAAGTGATTTAGGTAACCCAAGTTCTATACCTATTTTTCGAACCTCATCTTTAAATAATTCACGCAGGGGTTCAACTAATTCCATTTTCATATTATCTGGCAAACCACCGACATTGTGGTGTGATTTTATTACATGCGCCTTACCAGTCTCGACACCTGCCGATTCAATAACATCAGGATAAATAGTACCTTGTGCCAGCCACTTTGTGTCCTCAAGACTTTTTGCCTGTTCTTCGAAAATCTTGATGAATTCAACACCGATGATTTTACGTTTCTCCTCAGGGTCACTAACCCCTTTTAGAACTTTTAAGAAACGAGATTCAGCATCAATGCGAATAACATTTATTCCCATGTGTTTAGCAAATGTCTCCATGACCTGGGCAGCTTCATTTAATCTCAGCAATCCATTATCAACAAATACACAGGTTAATTGCTTGCCAATTGCTTTCTGAAGTAGTGCGGCAACAACAGATGAATCAACACCTCCCGATAAGGCTAAAAGCACCTTATCGCTACCTACTTTTTCCTTAACACGTGTGATTGAATCATCAACAATCTTCTCAGTTGTCCACAAAGATTGACAGCCAACAATTTCATGAAGAAAACGCTCCAATATTTTCATGCCTTGTGTAGTGTGGGTGACTTCAGGATGAAATTGCAGGCCATAGAACTTACGGTCTTCATCTGCCATCGCGGCAATTGCTGTGTTATCAGTTGAGGCAATTGATTTGAAGCCTTTGGGTAAGGATGCAACTTGGTCACCATGACTCATCCATACGTTTAAAAGACCATGACCCTCATCATTTGTCTCGTCTTGTATATCTTTAAATAAGTCTGAATGGCCGCGTGCTCTGATTTGTGCATAGCCGAATTCTCTTAGATTTGAACTGACAACCTTCCCACCAAGTTGCTCAGCCATGGTTTGCATCCCATAACAAATACCTAAAACGGGTCGTCCTATATTGAAAACTAATTCAGGCGCACGAAAGCCATTAAGAGAAGTAACAGATTCCGGACCACCAGATAAGATGATTGCGCTAGGTTTGAAATCTTTTATTTTTTGATCGTCAATCTCGTAGGAGTGAATTTCACTATAGACGCCCGCCTCGCGAACACGTCTTGCTATCAATTGGGTATATTGGGAACCAAAATCAAGAATAAGTATTCTTTCGGAATGAATGTCTGTCATTAAATAAAATTTTTTATAAAATTCTCTCTGTCCTATTTACCAAAAGATAATGAACCAACAATATTAATGGTACCAACCATACCCATTTCTTCATGATTATCCTTATGACAATAAAGTTTTAAATTTTTACCTTTTTTCATAGGATAAAAATACCATTCAACAGTTGAGTTGGGGAATACCTCAATATCATGAATATCGCCGTAAACTTCAGCTAGTGCTTTACCATTTGGGCCAACGACTTCAATCTTACGGGTATAGATGCGAGTTGCAAAAGCATCGGTGCTAAAGTAATGCGCATTGGGACTTGGGTTTGATATAACCAGCTTGTAGTGCTTACCGCGTTCGAATGTAAGGTCATTTGGTATGAATACCATCTTGCCATCTTTAGTCCCCGCTTCGACTTTTACCTCGATTGCTTTACCGCCATGTTTTCTCTCCTCAGAAAATAAAGGTAAAGCAAAGAAAAATAACACTAGATAGGTAATCATTCTCATATTTTTCTTCTCCAATAAATAGACCGGTTTATGTTTATCGCATTTCAAATATTATTAAAATTTACATACGATAGTTTGGTGGCTCCTTGGTAATTGCAACATCATGTACGTGGCTTTCTTTAAATCCAGCGCTTGTTAACCTGACAAATTTTGCTTTATCTCTCATTTCTTCTAAGTTGGTACATCCCGTATAGCCCAATGCCGCTCTGATGCCGCCACAGAGTTGGTGGATAACTGCATCAAGTGCACCTTTGTAAGGTACACGGCCTTCAATACCTTCGGGTATGAGTTTTTCAACCTCATCATTCTCCTGAAAATAACGATCCGAAGAGCCGTATTCCTCAGCCATTGCACCTAATGAGCCCATTCCCCTATATGTCTTGTAGGAACGCCCCTGATAAAGCTCAACCTCGCCAGGCGCTTCCTCTGTTCCAGCAAACAACCCACCAATCATCATGCTGTTTGCTCCAGCTGCAAGTCCTTTCGCCAAATCACCTGAATAACGAACACCGCCATCTGATATAACTGGTATACCTTTATTTTTAAGCGCCTTTGCTACGTTTGTTACCGCTGAAACCTGTGGCATACCTACACCACTTACAATTCGTGTCGTACAAATTGAACCTGGACCGATTCCAACCTTAACTGCGTCTGCACCTGCCTTAACCAATGCCAATGCAGCATCCGCTGTCGCTATATTCCCGCCAATAATTTCTGTATCTTTAAAATTTGTTTTTATCCATTTCACCATATCCAACACACCTTTTGAGTGACCATGGGCAGTATCAACAACAATGACATCAACACGAGATTCAACAAGTTGCTCAACTCGACTCTTTGAAATTTCTCCTACACCAACTGCAGCCCCTACTCTCAAACGCTCAGCCTCATCTAAACAAGCATTTGGATACTCAGAGGCTTTTTGCATATCTTTGACTGTAATTAATCCTGCAAGCTGAAATTTATTATTTACGACTAAAACTTTTTCAATACGATGTTTATGTAAAAGTGTGCGAATTTCTTCTTTGGTCGCATGTTCCTGAACGGTAACCAAAGATTCCTTTCTGGTCATAATATTTCTGACAGGATCATCTGTTTTTTCTTCAAAACGCAAATCTCGGCTTGTGACAATACCAACGAGGTCATCTCCGTCCACCACAGGAACTCCTGAAATATTTTTTTGTCTGGTTAAATCAATGACCTCTTGAATGCTAGTGTAAGGAGTAACGGTTACAGGTTCTTGAATGATGCCACTCTCATATTTTTTAACACGGCGAACGTTCTTTGCCTGAAGCTCAGGAGACATATTTTTATGAATGATGCCGACACCGCCCTCCTGTGCTAATGCTATTGCCAGCTCTGATTCGGTTACAGTATCCATTGCCGCTGAGACGAGAGGGATATTCATTTTTATCTCACGAGTTAGCTGAGTTTCCAATGATGCTTGCCGAGGGAGGATCTCTGAATAATCAGGAACTAGTAAAACATCGTCAAATGTAAGGGCTTCTTCCGTAATATTCATGACAAGACCCTGTATTGGATTTAAAATAGCCGTGCATTATAGTCCGAACTTTGATAACGGCAAGTCCGTCTTGTAATTTATTTCCAATTTTCTTCAATTAAAAAATAGAAAATGGCCAAAACTAGATCAAATAATACGGTTCCAACGACCGAAGACATCTACACAATTAGTCGTCTAAATCATGAAGTCAGGCAACTTCTGGAGGAGGTATTCCCAGTGGTCTGGGTAGAAGGTGAGATTTCTAACCTAGCCAAACCAGCTTCGGGCCATTTTTATTTCACCCTAAAGGACGATAATGCTCAGGTAAGATGTGCTTTTTTCAAGAATAGGCACGCTAATTTGAGCTTTGACCTTGATAATGGACAAAAGGTACTCGCGAAAGCAAATGTTGGACTCTACGAGGGGCGTGGTGAATATCAACTTATTATCGAACAAATAGAACCAGCAGGTGCTGGAGCACTGCAAATCGCATTCGATGCCCTAAAACAAAAACTTGCTGCCGAGGGATTATTTGATGAAAAACATAAAAAAGACCTTCCAATATACCCTAAAACAATCGGCATTATCACTTCTGCGACGGGTGCCGCCATTCGCGACATTTTAAGTATTTTGAAACGTCGCTACCCGCTTGGCAACCTTGTGATCTATCCCGTCCCCGTACAAGGAGAAGATGCTGCTGCCACGATAGCAAAAAAAATAAAAGTTGCTGAAAAAAGAAATGAGTGCGACTTACTTATTCTTACACGTGGAGGGGGATCACTAGAGGATTTATGGGCATTTAATGAAGAAATTGTTGCGCGAGCAATATTTGATATCAACACACCAATTATCAGTGGTATCGGTCATGAAATTGATTTTACAATCGCAGATTTTGTCGTCGACTTAAGGGCTGCAACACCATCAGCAGCAGCAGAATTAGCAACACCAGATATTAATGAAGTGATACAAAAATTAAGTAATCGTGAAAAACAATTGATACGTTTTCAAAAACAAATCATAGAAAACTTTAAAAATTATGTTGAAATTTTTTTCAGGAAGCTTCCACAACCTAGTCAAAAACTATTTGAGCTGATACAACGTACTGATGAATATTCTATGCGCCTTAAGTACAATATCGAAAAAAAGATGACATCCGAAAAAATTATGCTTACAGAAATAAATAATAATCTTGAAAAATTAAACCCTATCCAAGTTATCATTAAACAACTTGATTATATAAAGAATTTGAATACCCGGTTTAATGGGGCAGTTACTTTATATTTTGAAAAAACAAAAAATAAAATATTAAGAATAGATGATATATTAAAATCAATTAGTCCTATTTCAACTTTAGATAGAGGTTATGCAATCGTCACTGATCGTAAAACTAAAAAAATCATTAAAAATGCCAATCATTTAAAAATAGGCAAAAAAATACATGTGAAATTAGCAAGTTCGGAAATTGATTCAACAGTGGATAAAATTTATGAAAAATAGATTATTATCTTTTTTAATCTCAACTTGCCTAGCAATCGCATTTAGTTTTGTTAATGCTAATGAATTGCCAGATGAGTTAAATGCCCCTGGTGGAGTTGTGATAATACCAATCAATTCAAAAGATAGGCCAAAGGCATTTTTTTATGACAAAAGGGTATTGGTAATTGGTGAGAGCCAGAATTGGAAAGCAATTATCGGCATCCCATTAAAAATAGAATTAGGTGAACACAAATTAAAAGTTGTAAGTAATGGAGTTGAAGCTAATTATCTTTTCGAAGTGGTAGGTAAGGCATATGAAGCACAATATCTTACTATTAAAAATAAACGTCAGGTTAATCCAAATAAAGAGGATATGTTACGTATTACAAGGGAAAGAAAATTAATCTCCAAAGCAAAAATAAACTGGAGAGAGATAGACAATGTTCCTTTGAGATTTATCAAACCTGCTAAGGGGCCATTTAGTAGCTCTTTTGGGCTGCGTCGATTCTTTAACAACCAGCCAAGAAATCCTCATAGCGGTCTTGATATTGCCGCAGAGACAGGCACACCAATCGTTGCCCCTGCAGCAGGGATTGTAACTAACGCCGGTGATTACTTCTTTAATGGTAAAACAGTATTTTTAGACCACGGGCAGGGATTAATCACCATGTACTGTCATATGGAAAATATTAGTGTCGAAGAAGGCGATATTGTAGATGTGAACGATTTACTTGGTACTATTGGTTCCACAGGCCGAGTTACAGGCGCTCACCTGCATTGGAGCGTGATTCTAAATAACACAACTGTCGAACCACTTCTTTTTTTAAAAGCTGAGTGAATCTTAATGACTAAACAGAAGCTTGTATATCAGCGTGATAGGAAGAGCGTACTAATGGCGAGCTCGCGACATTAATAAAACCTAGTGATTTAGCATAACAGGCAAGTTCTTCAAATTCATCAGGATGGACATAACGCTCTACTGGTAAATGATATCGACTTGGTTGTAAATACTGGCCCATTGTGACCATATCGCAATTGTGGTCTCTCAAGTCTACCAGTACATCTTTAACCTCACCTAATTTTTCACCTAAACCTAACATCAAACCTGACTTAGTTAGAACATTTTTATTTTTCTCTTTAAATTTTTTAATTAGTAACAAAGATGCAGAATAATCAGCTCCAGGTCTAATTTTTTTATACAAACGTGGTATAGATTCAAGGTTATGATTAAAAACATCAGGAGGTGATTTTGCTAAAATACTAAGGGCATCATCAATCTTTGAACGGAAATCTGGAACTAATATCTCAATTTTTATTTCTGAACATTCTTCTCTTATCTTATCAATACAAGTAACAAAATGCGTAGCTCCCCTATCAAGCAAATCGTCACGATCAACAGATGTAATAACGACATATTTCAGTTTCATCTCTTTAATTATATTAGCCAGATTCTTAGGTTCATTTTTGTCTGGTTCTTTTGGTTTTCCGAAAGCAACATCGCAAAACGGGCAGCGCCTTGTACATACATCACCCAAAATCATAAAAGTCGCCGTACCACTTGTAAAACATTCCCCAATATTTGGGCAAGCAGCCTCTTCACACACTGTATGTAACTTGTTTTTCCGAATTAATTTTTTTAGATTTAGTACATCATTATTAATTGGCGCTTTAACTTTAATCCAGCGTGGTTTTCTTTTTATTTTTTTATTTGTGGATAAAAACTGGATTGGTATTTTATTAGTCTTTAGCTTGCCACGTCTGCTTTGTTCAGGTTTTTGATAAGTGTTATTTTGATACATAATTTAATCCAGAAAGTTATGCAACATCACTCAGAGTAATTGGATTTTTATCGAGGTACTCTAATATATAACTTAATAGCTCTCCTTTTGCCTTATTTAAAGTTATATTTTTTTTGAAATCGATTAACTGTGTAGGAGAGATTCCTTTCATTCCGCAAGCATTAATACCATCAAATGGCGTTAGATCCATGTCTACATTAAGTGACAAACCATGGTATGTACAGTTTTTTTTGACGCGTAAACCTAATGAGGCAATCTTACAATCCTTAATATAAACACCAGGTGCGCCTTGTTTCCGTTCTGCATTCATACCAGAATCCTTTAGATATTGAATCACTGATGTTTCTATTAGTGAAACTAATTTTTTAATTTTATATGGTCGTCTAGACAAATCGATTAATAAATAAATAACTAATTGACCCGGGCCATGATAAGTAACTTGCCCTCCTCGATCTGTTGAAACAATAGGTATATCGCCAACGTCAATAATATGCTCTGTTTTTTTTGAGAAGCCGAGCGTATAAACTGAAGGATGTTCGACCAACCATATTTCATCTTTTGTTGAAGAATTACGGCTTAGAGTAAAATTACGCATTAAATTATATATCTCAATATAATCTTTTGTGCCAAAATCTTTTACTTTAAACGTCATAACGCCATTATTACCTTTTTATGTTCTGTTAAATCGAAATAAATATCATCAAGTTGCTTTCTACTTTCAGCTTCAATTGTAACGGTGACTGAAACATAATTACCTTCTTGACTATATCTGCTTTTTACTGCGCTTTCAGACAAATTAGAAATATGTTTTTTAATTATGTTCGTAACAATGATATCAAAATCATCAGACGCAATTCCCATAACTTTTATGGGAAACTCACATGGGAACTTCATAATTGTATCTTCGTCGGTCTTGCTCATAATACTAATATAAATATTTTTTGTAAAAGATTAACATATCTTAATTTCATGTAGTATTTTTGCTATATAATATAATGAATCTGCCTATATTAAAAAATTATTAATAACTTTCTCATGACAGCACTTGTAATAGACAACTTAACAAAAATATACCCAAATAAGCTTACTGCTTTAAATAGTATTAGTTTGAATGTTAATCAAGGTGATTTCTTCGCATTACTTGGGCCAAATGGTGCAGGCAAATCAACAACCATTGGTATTATTTGCGGTCTAACTAATAAAACGTCGGGGGCTGTTAAGATCTTTGGTAACAATATTGACGAAAATAGTGATGCCGCAAAATCCTGTATTGGGATTGTTCCACAGGAAATCAATTTCTCACAGTTCGAGACATGTCTTGAAATTGTCGTCAATCAAGGGGGATTTTACGGCATTAAACGTTGTGATGCGCTTGAGCGTGCTGAAAAATATCTACGTAAGTTAGATCTTTGGGATAAACGTAATGAACGCTCGCGTAACTTATCCGGTGGTATGAAACGACGTTTAATGATAGCAAGAGCTTTGGTTCACGAACCAAAAATGCTAATCCTAGATGAACCCACCGCAGGAGTGGATGTTGAATTGAGGCGCTCTACCTGGAATTTTTTAAAAAGTATTAATCAAAAGGGAATCACTATTTTATTGACCACACACTACTTAGAAGAAGCAGAATCGCTTTGTAAGAATATCGCTATAATAAATGATGGTGAAATCGTAGAAAATACTTCTATGAAGAAATTATTATCGAAACTCAACAAAGAAACTTTCATTTTCGATACAGTCGAGCCTATCGAGGAACTACCAAATTTAAATGACTTCGATCTCAAATTAATAGATAACACAACTATAGAAGTAGAGGTAGACCGCAGAAATAACATTAACGAGCTTTTTGCATCCTTAACATCTAAAAATATCAATGTAACTAGTATGAAAAATAAAAGAAACCGTCTTGAAGAATTATTTCTGAACCTATTGAATGACCGAGAAAAGTAAAATAAATAATTATGTATAAAAAAACAACGATAATCGCATTAAATACTATTGTAATTAAAGAAATTAATCGGTTTACTCGAATTTGGATGCAAACAATACTACCGCCAACAATTGGCATGGCTCTTTACTTTGTAATTTTCGGTAGCTTAATTGGTCCAAGAATTGGAACAATGAATGGTTTTGTCTACATGGAGTATATTGCCCCCGGCCTGATAATGATGGCTATAATTAACAATTCCTACGGAAATGTAGTTTCGTCTTTTTTCGGAGCTAAATTTCAAAAACATATTGAAGAGATATTAGTCGCTCCAATTCCGAATATCATAATTTTAATAGGATTTGTAGCTGGTGGAGTAGCAAGGGGTATTTGTGTAGGCATTGTTGTGACATTTGTCGCATTATTTTTTACAAAATTGAGCATGCATAGTCTTGGAATCACAATTGCAATAGTATTGCTTACTTCGATTGCATTTTCACTAGGAGGTTTAATCAATGCCATCTTTGCTGAAAAGTTTGATGATATTGCTATTATTCCCAACTTTGTCTTAGCTCCGCTAATTTATTTAGGTGGAGTTTTTTATTCAATTGATATGCTGCCAGAGTTTTGGCAGAAAGTATCAGCGCTTAACCCGATATTATATATGGTGAATGCTTTTCGGTATGGTATTTTAGGTGAGTCTGATATAAATATAACGCATGCCTTTGCTATTCTTATTATTTTTATATTTATTCTTTTTTATGTTTCACTATATTTATTAAATAAGGGAACTAGAATAAAAAATTAAGCCTACTAAGTATAGTATTTCTATTCACCCTTATATATACATCCGGAAGTACACGTCTCCTTTACAACAACTGAATATAAAAGTGGTAAGTCAGGTTGAAGCTCATGCCATATCCATTTCGCTAAATTCTCACTTGTTGGATTCTCTAAGCCAGAGATTTCGTTAAGGTAACAATGATCTAAACGCTTATAAATAGGTTGGAATATCTCACCAATATCTGCAAAATCCATAACCCATCCATTAGTATTATCATTACTGCCACTAACGTGCACTTCAATTACAAATGAATGTCCATGTAATCGACTACACTTATGATTCTCAGGTAAATTAGGCAATCTGTGAGCAGACTCAATTACAAATGTCTTATATATTTCCATATTATTCGCAATAGTCATTTTTAAAATCTTGATAAAGTTTATTTGCTTGCTGCCATAATGGTCCCGGCTTACCACTACCCACGAGCCTATCATCTAATTCAACAACGGGGACTATTTCCCATGTAGAACTTGTTACCCAAATCTCGCCAGCACTAAGCAATTTACTCTCGCTAATTGACCCTTCTACGATTGGCAGATCATTATGCATCAATATTTCGACTATTAAATCTCGTGTTATACCAGAAAGAACATGACTAGTTCTTGCTGGTGTTAAAATCTTATCATCAGTACAAACAAATACATTACTCGCAGCCCCTTCTGTTACATATTTATCCCTAATAAGAATAGCCTCCCTTGCTTCTTGCTCCTTCGCCTTATGTCTAAGTAAAATACTAGGTAATAAAGTAGTAGCCTTTATATTACATAATTGCCAACGAATATCTTCATGCGTTATTGCTTTTATTCCCGATGAAAAATTATTTGCCTCCAATGGACGACTCATTGCAAATACTGTTGGCTTATCAGCTATGCTAATATCATGATCTCGTCTTGAAACACCCCGTGTTATTTGTAAATATATTGATTGGTTAACTTGTTCTAAAGAATCTATTAATTTATTAAAAATGTCGCGCCATTCATTCTCCTTTAAGGGATTACTCATGTAAATTTCTCTCAAGCTATTTTCAAGACGCATTATATGTTCTGAGAATCTAAAAATTTTTCGATTGAAAATAGGAATAACTTCATAAACTCCATCACCAAAAGTGAAGCCGCGATCTAAAACACTGACGGAAGCTTCTTCAATTGGTTTGAACTCTCCATTAAGATAAACAAGACTCATAATCGACTATCAATCTAACAAAAAAAGATGAATCTCATCTTTTAATCGATTAAAAATACTACCTCTCGTGATTTCTGTTTTAGCTAACAATGAAACTGAGGCTATATTTTCCTCTGATAAAAAAATATTCAAAACCCCTTGCCGTTCTCCTTGCCTGATCGGAGCTATTATTTTTGTATCTATTTCAACAACCGGATCAAGTTTGTCGTATTGGCCACGAGGAATAGTGATATAAAAATCGTCTTTTACTGTTAGTTCTATAGAATCCGTATTAGCCTTCCATACTCTAGCATTAGTTACAACATCACCTTTGTTATAAAGTTTATGTGTTTCATAAAATCTATAACCGTAATTTAAATTAGTTTGGCTTGCTTTAGCTCTTGTATTTTCGCCGCTTGCACCCATCACAACAGAAATTAAACGCATGTCATCTCTAATCGCTGAAGCAACTAAACAATAACCTGCTTCTTCTGTATGTCCTGTTTTTATGCCATCAACGCTTTTATCCCGCCATAGTAGTTTATTTCGGTTATATTGCTTTATTGGGGGGTTGGAACCGTAAGTGAATTCTTTAATTTTATGTAAATCATATACCTCAGGGTAATCTTTTATAAGCGCTCTTGCTAATATTGCTAAATCATATGCTGTAGTTGAGTGTTCTGTGCCCTCAACTGGCAGACCCGTGCTATTAGCAAATTGAGTATTCTTCATTCCTAAATGTAGTGCATGTTGGTTCATAAGGTTAGCAAAAACTTCCTCGCTCCCTGAAATATGTTCTGCCAGCGCAACACTTGCATCATTTCCGGACTGAACAACAACCCCGAGTAGTAAATCATTCAATTTAACCCGATCGCCTATCTCAATAAACATTCTTGATCCGAGCGTATCATAAGCCTTCTTGCTCACCATCACTTCATCCAACAAAGATATCGTTCCCTTCTCAAGCTCATAGGCCACAACGTAAACTGTCATCATCTTAGTTAAACTTGCTGGTGGAAGCTTTTGATGGATATTTTCCTCGATCAATATTTCTCCGCTATTGTGATCCATTAATAGATATGAAGATGCTGGTACTTTAGGTGGTGAAGGTACAATTGTTATATCAGCAAAAGAATACTGATTCTTAAAAAAAGAGAATAGTAAAAACCATACAACGTAACGTAATTTTATATTCATTTGAATTCCAAAATTTTTTTTTAATTAGTCACAATACGATGTTCAAAAATACCAAAATCTGACAACTTGGAGACAATAGAATCAGAAAGCTTAGTATCTGTAAATGGTCCAATTCTAACTCGGTATAAGGTATTACCAGAGACTATAACATTGCTAATTTTTATCAAATTATCGCCAAACGAACCAAGTTTCTGTTTTAATATTTTTGCACTTTCTAATTTACTAAATGTACCTACTTGTATGTAAAAACTGGTATCTTGCGTGGAAATCTTATCATCTTTAACGAGATTATCTTCCTTTGGTTCTTCTGGATCGATTGCTTTGACTTCGACCAAACCTGTTCCTTTCTGAATAATATCAAGTTTAATTGCTGCTGTGTACGATAAATCGATTATACGATTTTCATGAAATGGTCCTCTATCATTAACTTTTACAACTATAAATTTATCATTACTCAAGTTTGTTACCTTTACATATGTAGGTAAGGGTAACGATTTATGTGCTGCCGTCATTGCATACATATCATATGTTTCGCCACTTGAAGTTCGTCTGCCATGAAATTTAGTTCCATACCATGATGCAATACCTTTTTCAATATACCCCTTACCACTATCCATAACATAATAACGTTTGCCAAATACAACATAAGACTTCGGATTACCGTAACGACTTTTTGGCTCCTTTTTAGGGATTGCGTTTGGAATTGTTTCTACATCAATTTTCTTTTTTGGTGCTGAATCAACGGCAACGGGTGATACAACCTTATCTATTCTGCCGCATGAGAATAATAAAAAACAACTAAGTAAGATTAATATAATTCTTTTAAAGACAAATATTCTGGAAAAAAACACTCTTAGTTCTCTTTAGCACTAGCTTTATTATTTTTGTACTCTTTAATTTTTTGAGCCAGCTGATAAACAGCCATTGCATATAATTTACTATGATTATAGCGTGTTATCACATAAAAGTTTTTTTGTGCAAGCCAAAATTCTGATCTATTTTCTAATTTAAATTCGAACAATTTAAATTTCTCATCATCATGAAAATCAAAACTAGTCAAAATCCCATACTTTTTCAAATCTGTTTTACTTATATTTAATTCTAAACTTTTATCTAAAATACTTTTATATTCATCCCCTTCAATCATCACTTTACTTATTATTGGCTCCTTATTTTTCCAACCATGTTCGAAAAAATAATTTGCGACACTTCCAATGACATCATCTGGGTTGTGCCAAATATCAGCAACATTATCATTATCAAAATCAATAGCATAATTACGATAACTACTAGATATAAATTGCGGCATTCCCATAGCTCCTGCATATGAACCTTCTAATTGTTCGGGATCAAAATCCTGCTCTCTTGTGAGAAGTAAAAAATGCTCGAGTTCAGAAAGAAAAAAAGCTGCACGTTTTGGGTAGTGAAAAGCAAGAGTATTGAGTGAATCAATAACACGATAGCTTCCCGAATTTCTACCATAAAATGTCTCAACCCCAATAATTGCCGTTATTATTTCTGGTGGTACGCCAAATTTTCTTTCGGCTTCCTCTAATTTTAGTTTATTATCTAACCAAAATTTTACCCCTTCTTTAATTCTTTTTTCTTTTATAAAAATTTTACGGTACTGATACCATAAAAATTTTTTTTCTGCTGGTCTTTGTATTGCATCCAAAATAGATTTGGAAATAACTGTTTTGTCAAATAATAGATTTAATTGTTTATAGTCAAATCCATGTTTTTCTTCCATGTAGGATATAAATTCTTCTCTAGAACCAATATCTTTTGAGTGAACAGTAGGTGAACCTAATAGTAGATATAATAGTACTGTATGTATAAAATATTTTTCTTTCATTTATTTATTAGCGCTTCAAAAATTTTCTATTTGTATGTATCGACATTAAAATACCAAAACCTGCCATCAATGTTACAATTGATGTGCCGCCGTAACTGATTAATGGAAGCGGAATACCGACAACTGGTAGTTGCCCTGTTACCATTCCTATATTAACAAAAATATATACGAAAAAACTTAGTGTTATGCCGCCTGCTAATAATTGACGGAATGCGTCCTGTGCATTATATGCAATATATAGAGCACGAAAAATTATCAACGAATAGATTGATAAAATTACCAAAACACCAAACATCCCAAACTCTTCACATAGTACTGCAAAAATGAAATCTGTTGAGCGTTCTGGTAGAAATTCAAGATGAGATTGAGTGCCATTTAACCATCCTTTACCATAAAAACCGCCTGAACCAATAGCAATTTTTGATTGTATTATATGATAACCCGCCCCTAATGGATCTTTTTCTGGATCAAGAAAAGTTAATACTCTCTGTTTTTGGTATTCTCGCATAAAATGCCATAGTGACGGAATACTAAGTGCCGATATAATAGATACAGAAAGTAAATAACGCCAAGAAAGTCCCGCAATAAAAATAACAGAGAATCCGGCAATTGCAACCAATAAGGCGGTTCCCAAATCGGGTTGTTTAGCAATCAACACAACAGGAACAATTATGAAAACAAAAGATAGAACAATTCTTAAAAATTTTGGAGGCAAAAATCTACTCGAAAGGTATGACGAAACAATAATTGGTACCGCAATTTTCATTAACTCCGAAGGCTGGAAGCGTAAAATCTTTAAATCTAGCCAACGTTGAGCGCCTTTGCCAACATCGCCAAAAATAGCTACAAGTAATAACAAAATAACTCCAAAAAAATATAATAATAAGGACAGACGATTCAAATTAGCAGGGGGCACTTGCGCTACTAAAATCATACACAATAAAGCAATGAAAAGTTTTGTTGCTTGATTATATACCAGATCAATATTCTGCCCGCTTGCGCTATATAAAATAATTAAACCGCACAGACAGAGAACAAAAATAAGAGCCAAAAGAATAAAATCTATATGTATTCTATAACCTAGTGAATTTTCATTCATAAGAATTACTCTCTAGAAGTTAAATCTCTATTCACAAAGTAATTGTCGAACATTTTTCTGGCTATGGGAGCTGCTACTTTAGATCCGCCTCCACCATTCTCAACAATAATTGCTACGGCTATTTCTGGTTTCTTAACAGGAGCAAATGCAATAAAAAGTGCATGGTCCTTCAATTCATCTGCAATATCTTCTTCTTTATATTCTTCTTCTTGATCAATTCCAATAATTTGTGCAGTCCCGGTTTTACCCGCAAAAAAGTATTCCGCGTTTAAGCCGCTTCTCCATGCAGTACCGCCTGCCCGATGAACAACACTCTCCATTGAATCAATAATCTCATCCCAAAAAAGACTATTTTTTACATCAATCTTATTTTCAGTGCTATTTGACATTAAGGTTAAACCCTCCTCTCCTGGACTATTAATACCTAAGACTAATCTAGGCTTAACCATTAGACCATTAGTCGCTATAGCTGAAGTTGCTTTGACTAATTGTATTGGTGTTGTCAAGGCATAACCTTGGCCTATACCCAATATGACCGTTTCACCAGGAAACCATACTTGTTGCATATTATTACGCTTCCACTCTCTGGATGGGAGTAATCCAAAACTTTCACCATAAATATCAACACCACTCACTTCCCCAAAACCAAACTTTGATAACCCAGCGTATATGCGATCAATTCCCAATTCATAAGCTAAGTTATAAAAAAAGACATCGCAGGACTGAACTATTGCCTTATCTAAACTTGTATGTCCATGCCCCTCTTTTTTCCAATCGCGATAACGATGTTCATGTCCTTGTAACGTAAACCAACCTGGGCACCAAACTTCCTCTTCATTATTACTAATTCCATTATCCAATGCGACCAACCCAAGAAATGGCTTAATAGTTGAACCAGGCGGATATTTACCTTGAATAACTCTATTAAGTAATGGCTTATCTTTTGAGGATAGAAGTGAATTATATGATTCTGCACTTATACCACTTGAAAATTTATTTGGATCGTAAGTAGGTGAACTTACAAAAGCTAATATATTTCCATCTCTCGGGTCAACGGCAACAATTGCTCCTCTTCGACCACCTAAAGACTCAGAAGCAATCCTTTGTAAGGATAGATTGATAGTCAGATAAAGGTTCTTACCAGATTGAGGAGCTATTCTCTCTAACACACGAATAACCCTTCCTTCAGCATTAACCTCTACTTTTTGATAACCAACTTCTCCATGCAAATAGGATTCATATGATTCTTCAACACCAAGCTTTCCTATGTGGGTCGTAGCACTATAACTTGAGCTTTTATCTAATTTCGAAATATTTCGAAGATCACTCTCATCAATACGAGCCACATACCCAATACTATGAACAAGTTCTTCGCCTAAAGGATAATGCCTAATGAAACCTTCAACTACATCAACGCTCGAAAACAAATGCCGATTTATAGAAAATAATGCGACTTCATTTTCACTTAAATTAATTCTCAGCGGGACTCTCTCAAATCTTCTTTTTTTGCCAGATAATTTCTTAAACCGTTCAATATCCTCTTCTCCGATATGAATTATTCCTCTTAATTCCTCAATAAGTAGATCGATATCTGATATTTTTTCAGGGATAACTTCTAAGCTATACGTTGGTTTATTTTCTGCAAGAACTACTCCGTCACGACTATAAATTAAGCCTCTTATTGGCGCTATTGGTAATATCTTTTGACGATTTTCCTTTGACTTAGTTGTATAGTGATCGTTTTCTAATACTGTGAGAGAGAAAATTCTAGAAAGAAGTATGGTTACAAACAATAATATTAATAATCCTGACAAATGGATACGTTTTTTGATAAGAGCTGATTCAGTATCCCGATCTTTCAGGATAAATTCTACTTTGTCTTTGGGAAATAAGTCCATTAATTGCTGAGTGACATCAATTTATTATTAGGCTACATTATATTTACGACGTATATCTCTCATTACAATAAATAACCATGGCCATATTAACATACTAGTTATTGCTGGCAGCCAATAGTCCCATGTGTAAACAATCTTACCTGATAAAAAAGTCACTAATAGCATAATAGCCTTGTACATTATGAGATAGACGCAAACCATGATGGCTTGGTGTAGTAATGGGTACACCCGTAACTGTTTATGATTTTTTAAAATAATATAAGCTAAAAAGGTAAACCCCAGTGCATGTTGTCCAAAAATAAAACTTTGCTGCACATCGAACAACAATCCCAAGAACCAGGCCGATGATATCCCAACTCTCTCAGGTAATGCCATACACCAATATATTAAGAACATGGCTAACCAACATGGGCGCCAATCAACAAGTGTATCAGGCAATGGTAATGCTGATAAAACAAAGCCCAAAACAAATGTCATCGCAATAATAATGTTACTTTTAAGTGACGATTGAATAGCAATACCCTCTATTTATATGTTAATCAGTGTTTCTATATTCATTTGGCCAAACCATTAGTACTTCTCTTATTTTACCAAATTGCGCAAATGGTTTAACAATTACTCTTGCAGACAGTTCGCCTGGACTTTGAATTATTTCTTGAACCTCACCAACTGGATAATCTCTTGGAAAACGTCTGCCAAGTCCAGAAGTGACAATTAAATCACCGATCATTACATGAGCTTTATTTGGAAGACCTGGATCTGTTATTAATGGCTTAGGAAGATGTTCAAGCACAAGTAATTCACTTTCTCCTGAACCAACAGCTCTTGCACGCAATCCATTTCTATTAATTTGAACAGGTATAGCATGATTAGGATCGATTATTAATAAAACAGTGCTTGAAAAAGGATTAATTTGGGTAATCTGCCCCATTATACCACTAGAATCTAGTATTGGTTGGCCTTCATATCCGCCATCACTTTTGCCTTTATTTATAACGATCTTTTTTTGGAAAGAATCTAATTGTATTGCAACTGGCTGAGCTACAAGAACTTTGTTTTTGAGACGAAATGATGATTCAAGTAAATCACGTAGGCGATGGTTTTCAGCTTCTATAATGTCATATTGCTGTAATCTAGCTTTTAATAAAAAAAGTTCTTTTTTTAGTTCTTGATTTTCTATTGTTAAAGTTTGTTTAGAAACGATGATATTTGAAACAGAGTCAGTAATTTTAAATGGCAAACTAGCTATAACTTCTATTGGATAGACTAAAGCCCCTAAAGTTGAACGAAAATTTTTCAAGGCGCCTTCTCTATTATCAAGAATAATAAGTGCTATTGATAATAACGTAAAAAAGAAAAAGCTGGTTTTTGGTGAAGCTCCTTTTCTAAACAGATTGTTAATTTGGTGCTCCCCCGATTAATCAAGAGTAAGTATATCTAAACCATATTCATCAATCATCTCAAGATATTTGCCTCCTCCTCTGGCAACACAAGTTAGAGGGTCTTCAGCAATAATTACAGGAACACCGCATTCTTCCATTAACAATGTATCTAAACTTTTTAGCATCGCACCTCCACCAGTTAATACTAATCCCTGTTCAGCGACATCAGAACCCAGTTCAGGTGGTGTTTTTTCCAATGCATTTTTTACAGCGTCAACTATTCCTATAAGCGGTTCTTGTAAAGCTTCTAAAATCTCATTACTATTCAACGTGAAGCTCCTTGGGATCCCTTCTGCAAGGTTCCGTCCTCTTACTACCAATTCATTTACTTCATTCCCAGGATACGCACACCCAATTTCTTTTTTTATTCGTTCAGCAGTTGAATCCCCAATTAAACTTCCATAATTTCTTCGCACGTAATTTATTATTGCATCATCGAATCGATCACCACCGATACGTATAGAGTTAGAATAAACAATTCCATTTAATGAAATGATTGCGACTTCTGTAGTACCACCGCCAATATCTACCACCATAGAACCTCTTGGATCACTCACAGGCATACCTGCACCAATCGCAGCTGCCATTGGTTCTTCTATCAAATGTACAGTTCTTGCCCCGGCACCACTTGCTGATTCTCTAATAGCACGTCTTTCTACTTGAGTTGAACCACAAGGAACGCAGACAAGTACTCTTGGGCTTGGTTTAAAAAATGTTGAACCATGTGCGCTATGAATAAAATATTGCAGCATTTTTTCAGTAACAGTGAAATCAGCTATAACTCCATCCTTTAAAGGGCGAATAGCAGTTATATGCCCGGGTGTTCGTCCTAACATCTTTTTTGCTGACTCTCCAACAGCAACGATAGATTTTGGGCTTATTTTGTTTCCGTCTTTACGAATTGCTACAACTGATGGTTCATCGAGAACAATGCCTTTGCTACGTACATAGATTAGTGTATTTGCTGTACCCAAATCTATGGATAAATCATTAGAAAAAAGACCTCTTATTTGTTTAAACATAATATAACCTGCTAGTTAACATTTTTTAGCTTTTTATGGCATATACCCCGAACAGACTGAATATTACAAGATTATAGCAACTACCCTCGTATTCATCTAAAATCGAAAACATGCTATCTGCCAAATACAATGAGAATGAATTCCATACCTATGCAGGCGTAACTTTATCAATGGGCGGAGATTTGAGCAAGCAAAAGGAACACAATAAATTCCAATTTTTTCAATAAATTAAGAACGACTATTTATATGTCTCTCGATAAATCTGAAATACAGAAAATAGCCTGGTTGGCGAGATTAGCAATTAATGAAGAAGATATTGCTAATTATTGCCATGAATTAGCTGAAATTGTCAACATGATGGAACAAATGAATTCAGTAGATACAACTGATATTGCTCCGCTTGCACACCCGCTCGAGGTATTTTCAAGGCTTAGAACTGATGATGTGACAGAAACTAATCAACGTGAAAATTTCCAATCAAACACATCAGAGAAGAAAGATGGTTATTATCTTGTCCCAAAGGTAATTGAGTAATCAAAAAAGTTTGTTGAATTAATAATTTTAAAAATCTATTAAAATAAAAAATAAATGTATAAATCTACAATAGCGCAATTGTCAGCAGCACTCGAATCGAAAAAAATCAGTAGTGAAGAGTTAACTCGACTATATATTGAACGCTGCAATAAACACAATAAGTCACTAAATTGTTTTATTACAATTACTGAAGAAGATGCGCTAAAAAAAGCAAAACAAGCAGATAAAAAAAGATTTAATGGAGGTCACAATCCACTTACAGGAATTCCTATTGCTCAAAAAGATATTTTTTGTACAAGAGGGACAAAAACCACTTGTGGATCCAAAATGCTAGATAATTTCATAGCTCCATATGATGCAACAGTAATAAAAAAAATGAATGATGCTGGTTTTATAATGCTAGGAAAGACTAATATGGATGAATTTGCAATGGGTTCATCAAACGAAACTAGCTTTTATGGACCAGTCAAAAATCCTTGGGATACTAGTCGTGTCCCAGGAGGTTCGTCGGGGGGATCGGCAAGTGCAGTTGCAGCTCGATTATGTCCGGCAGCAACTGGTACTGACACGGGCGGCTCAATACGACAACCATCTTCATTCTGTGGTATCACTGGACTAAAACCAACCTATGGAAGAGTTTCCCGTTACGGTATGATAGCTTTTGCCTCTAGTCTTGACCAAGGAGGGCCAATGACACAGACGGCTGAAGATGCAGCATTAATTATGAATGTTATATCAGGGTTCGACCATAACGATTCAACATCGACCGAAAAACCAATAGATGACTATTCTGCTAAACTGAATAATTCAATTAAAGGGTTAAAAATTGGACTTCCAAAACAATACTTCGATAAGAATTTGAATAATGATGTAGCTATTCTAATTGAAAATAGTATAAAAGAATTAGAAAGGCTAGGGGCAAAATGTTTTGATATTGAATTACCTCGTACAAAATTATCTATACCCGCATATTATGTTGTGGCTCCAGCGGAATGCTCGTCTAATTTGTCCCGTTATGACGGTGTACGCTTTGGTCACCGTTGTAAGGAACCAAAAGATCTTTCAGATTTATATTGTCGAAGTCGTCAAGAAGGATTTGGTAAAGAAGTAAAAAGGCGAATAATGACTGGAACTTACGTTCTTTCTGCGGGTTACTATGACGCCTATTATTTAAAAGCACAAAAAATAAGACAAATAATACGAGACGATTTCCAAAACGCATTCAAAAATGTAGATCTAATTGCCGGGCCTACAACAACGGGTACTGCTTTTGGGCTGAATGAAAAATTGAATGACCCGATTAGCATGTATCTCTCAGATATCTATACTGTTTCAGCAAATCTTGCAGGGTTACCTGCAATTTCTATCCCATCTGGTTTTATTGAAAAATTACCTGTTGGGCTACAATTAATTGGTAATTATTTTCAAGAATCACTGCTAATAAATGTCGCACACCAATACCAAAAAGTAACAGACTGGCACCAAAAAATACCGCAGCCATATGAATAAACTAGAAAAATGGGAAACTGTAATAGGGCTCGAAATACATGCCCAACTATCAACAAAAAGTAAAATCTTTTCTGGCGCCTCAACAAACTATGGTGCTGATCCAAATACACAAGCTTGTGCGGTAGATTTAGGTTTGCCTGGTGTTTTGCCTGTCATTAATGAAGAAGCAATACAAATGGCAATAAAATTTGGTCTTGCTATTAATGCTAAAATTCCTAAAACATCTGTATTCGCGAGAAAAAATTACTTTTACCCTGACCTCCCAAAAGGATATCAAATCAGTCAGTTTGAATTGCCAATAGTAAGTAACGGACATATTGAAATAGAAACTGAGAATAAAAAAAACAAAACCATCAGAATTACAAGAGCACATCTTGAAGAAGATGCTGGTAAATCAAATCATGATGAATTTATTGGTTTCACGGGAATCGATCTTAATCGAGCAGGTAACCCTTTATTAGAAATTGTATCTGAACCGGATATGAGTAATGCAAAAGAAGCCATCAGTTATTTAAAAAAAATTCATACACTTGTTTGTTATTTAAAAATTTGTGATGGTAACATGCAGGAAGGCTCATTTCGCTGTGACGCAAATGTTTCTATAAAGCTAAAAAAACAAAAAGAGCTAGGTACTCGTACTGAAATAAAAAACCTAAACTCTTTCAAATTTATTGAGTCGGCTATTAACTATGAAATTGAACGTCAAATTAATGTAATTGAATCTGATAAAACAGTAGTTCAAGAAACTCGCCTCTATGATTCTAATAAAAATGAAACCCGTTCTATGCGGAGTAAAGAAGAAGCAAATGATTATAGATATTTCCCCGATCCTGATTTGCTACCAATTTTAATCGCCGATGAGACAAAAGAAGCAATTAAAAAATCAATTCCCGAATTACCGGATGTGAAATGTAAACGCTATCAAAAGGAGTTAGCTCTCTCAAAATATGATAGTGATAATTTGACCTCTAATCCAGATATAGCTGATTATTTTGAGGAAACAATAAAAATTACAAACGGCAACGCAAAAATATGTGCAAATTGGATTATGGGTGATTTATCAGCCTCATTAAACAAAAAAAATATAGCCATAAAAAATAGCCCGGTATCAGCAAAAATGCTTGGGGATTTGATCAACCTTATTATAGATAAAACAATTTCTGGAAAAATTGCAAAAACGGTTTTTGAAGCAATGTGGAATGGTGAAGGTAACGCTATCTCGATAATAGAAAGTAAAGACCTTAAACAAGTGACTGATTCCGGTAAAATTGAGAAAATTATTGATGAGATTATTACAGAAAATTCATCTCAAGTTGAACAGTACAAAAATTCTTCAGATGAAAAAAAACAAAAGCTAATTGGTTTTTTTGTTGGTCAAATTATGAAAAAATCTAAAGGTAAAGCCAATCCAAAACAAGTAAATGAATTATTGAAAGAAAAATTGGATAATTAGGTCTTATTCAGTTGACCCGTCATCAGGTAACTTTTGAGGTCTATCTACTAACTCAACAATTGCCATGGCTGCCTTATCGCCAGTTCGAAAACCGCATTTGAGAATTCGTAAATAACCGCCAGGACGCTCTTTATATCGTGGGCCTAGCTCATTAAATAACTTTGTAACAATGTTTCTGTTACGGAGACGAGAAAATGCTAAGCGTCTTTTTGCTACATTATCAATTTTTGCCATTGTGATTAGTGGTTCAGCAAAACGGCGTAGTTCCTTCGCTTTTGGTAAAGTTGTTCTAATCATTTCATGCTCTATTAATGAAACAGCCATGTTCCTAAACATTGCTTTACGATGAGAGCTATTACGGTTTAATTTTCTACCACTTTCTCGATGACGCATTATTTTTCTCTCTTCAAATTATGCTGACGCACTTTCTTGATTGTTAAACCCTACTGGCGGCCAATTATCTAAATGCATGCCCAGAGATAAACCACGTGATGCAAGTATATCTTTTATTTCAGTCAATGATTTTTTACCTAAATTTGGCGTCTTCAAAAGTTCAACTTCTGTGCGTTGAATCAAATCTCCAATATAGTAAATACTTTCTGCTTTTAAACAATTTGCCGAACGAACAGTCAGCTCAAGATCATCAACAGGTCTTAATAAAATTGGATCAACCTCAGGTTCACTGCTTTTACTTGCTTCAATAGCTTCTTCTGCTTCAAGATCAACGAAAATAACTAACTGTGAACGAAGTATTGTTGCCGCTTCTTTTATAGCTTCATTAGGATCAATCGTCCCATCTGTTTCTAATTCCAAAATTAACTTATCTAAATCAGTTCTTTGTTCAACTCGTGAATTACCAACATCATATGAAACACGTGTAACCGGACTAAATGAAGCATCTAATTTTATTTTCCCAATAGTCTGTTCGTCACTATCTTTGCCCCCAGCAATGACAGGCTTATAGCCTCTACCATGAGCTACCTTCATAACCATACTTAATTGACCGGCCTTCGTTAAATTAGCTATCGGATGATCAGGGTTAGCAATCTCAACATCGTGGTCAACAGTAATATCTCTTGCACATACTTCTCCTGGACCACTTTTTTTCAATGTTAATGTTGCCTCATCCTTAGCATGCATAATTATTGCAAGACCTTTAAGATTGAGAATTATATCCGTGACATCTTCTTGAACGCCTTCCATCGTTGTGTATTCATGTAATACTTCTGGTTCTATAATCTCAAGTTCGGTAACTGCACAGCCCGGCATTGACGACAGTAAAACTCGACGCAATGCATTACCAAGAGTATGGCCAAAGCCTCTTTCCAATGGTTCAATAATAATTTTTGCTGAAGTACTATTGATTTCCTCCACTTGACATTTACGTGGTTTTAACAACTCTCTAGTTATCGATGACATACGTGATAATCCTCCACACGTTAATTACTTAGAATACAACTCTACAACAAGCTGTTCATTAATTTCAGACGGTAATTCATTTCTATCTGGAACGGACTTAAAAGTACCTTCCATACTCTTGGCGCTAACTTCAACCCAATCTGGAAACCCATATTGTTCTGCAACATTTAAAGCATCTTTAATTCTCAATTGATTTTTGCTTTTTTCCCTAATCGTAATCTTGTCGCTAGGTCTCACTTGAAAAGAAGGTATGTTGACACTTTTATCATTAACTAAAACAGTCCTATGACTTATTAATTGCCGTGCCTCATTGCGAGTTGAACCAAAACCCATTCGGTACACTACATTATCTAATCGACATTCTAGTATCTGCAATAAATTCTCACCAGTTGAGCCTTTCTGACGCGCTGCCTCCTTGTAATACCTACGAAATTGTTTTTCAAGAACACCATAAATGCGTCTTAATTTCTGCTTTTCTCTTAATTGCAAAGCATAGTCAGACATTCTTCCAGGTCGCGCAGTTCCCATTCCTGGTGTTTTGTCTATTTGGCACTTAGTCTCTATTGGTCTTGCGCGACTTTTTAAAAATAAATCTGTCCCCTCACGACGACTAAGTTTACATTTTGGTCCAAGATAACGTGCCATAACTAATCTCCTAAATTAAACACGACGCCTTTTTGGCGGACGACATCCATTATGTGGAATTGGAGTAACATCTGTAATATTAGTAATTTTAAATCCGACTGTATTAAGTGCTCGAACTGCTGACTCACGACCCGGACCGGGCCCTTTAATAAAGACCTCTAAGTTTTGTAACCCAAATTCTTTCGCAGCTTCTCCTGCTTTTTGAGATGCAATTTGTGCTGCAAATGGAGTGCTCTTGCGTGATCCACGAAATCCACTTCCTCCTGAAGTTGCCCATGAAAGTGTATTACCTTCTCGATCAGTTATTGTAATGATAGTATTGTTGAAAGAAGCATGTATATGAGCAATACCATCGAGAACATTCCTTTTAGATTTTTTACGTCCCTTTGTTGTTGTTTTTGCCATAATTTATATAAAACCTTTTGTTTATTTTTTGATCATTTTTTTCGGGCCTTTACGAGTACGTGCGTTAGTACTTGTACGTTGCCCACGAACTGGTAACCCTCTACGATGACGAATACCACGGTTCGTACCTAGGTCCATTAAACGTTTAATATTCATTGAGACTTCTCTACGTAAATCACCCTCAAGATTTAATTTGCCAACCTCAGCACGTATGTTGTCTAAGTCCGCCTCTGTTAATTTACTAACTTTAATTGAATATTCTAAATTTAATGCATCGCAAATTTTTTCAGCGCTAGTACGTCCGATACCATATATATATGTCAAAGCTATATTCAGATGTTTATTGTCTGGTATATTAATTCCTGCAATACGTGCCATTATTTTATAATCTCCATCATTTTTTATTTTAGCCTTGGCGTTGTTTATGACGTGGATCTGAGCAAATCACTCGTACAACCCTATTACGTCGAATTATTCTGCAATTCCGACAAATTCTTTTTACTGACGCTCTAACTTTCATAATTAATTTTCATAGCCATTAAATAAATTAACGTCTGCCATGCCCCTTAAGATTAGCTTTTTTCATGAGCCCTTCATATTGATGAGACATCAAGTGTGCTTGTATTTGCGACATAAAATCCATAACAACCACAACAATAATTAACAGTGATGTTCCGCCAAAATAAAACGGTACATTAAATTTAACAATTAAAAACTCGGGTAATAAACATACAAGAGTTATATAAACAGCCCCTGCAAGTGTTAGCTTTGTTAATACTTTATCGAGGTAGCTTGCTGTTTGCTCACCAGGTCTTGTGCCAGGAATAAAAGCTCCCGATTTTTTTAAATTATCAGCAGTTTCTCGAGGATCAAAAACCATAGCAGTATAGAAGAAACAGAAAAAAATGATTCCTGCTGCATAACACAAAACATAAATTGGTTGGCCTGGTGATAGTGTCGTTGCAAAATCCTTAAGCCAATTCATCCCCTCGCTTTGACTAAACCAGCCGGCAATTGTAGCTGGGAACAATATTAAACTTGAAGCAAATATCGGAGGTATAACTCCAGCCATATTTAACTTTAGTGGTAAATGACTTGCTTGCCCGCCGTACATCTTTCTACCAACTTGGCGTTTAGCATAATTAACAGTTATTCGTCGCTGACCTCTTTCGACAAACACAACAAATCCCGTAACAACAATTGCCAAAGCAAATAATGCGAAAACGGCTAATAAATGCATTTCACCTGTTCTAGATAATTCTAATGTTCCGCCAATTGCAGCAGGTAAGCCCGCAACAATACCAGCGAAGATTATCAATGAAATACCATTTCCAACCCCTCGCTCTGTTATCTGCTCGCCCAACCACATCAAAAACATGGTTCCAGTTACTAGTGTGGTAATTGCTACGACTCTAAATCCAATTCCTGGGTCCATAACAACGCCTTGTCCGCTAGCTTGCTGTCCCTCTAGAGCTATAGCGACCCCAAAAGCTTGAAACGTAGCTAAAAAAACTGTTCCATAGCGAGTGTACTGAGTTATCTTTCTACGTCCCGATTCACCCTCTTTTTTAAGCTGCTTTAATTTTGGGTCAACGACAGACAACAATTGCATAATAATTGATGCAGATATATAGGGCATAATACCTAGGGCTACAACAGAGAAACGACTTAATGCTCCACCGGAAAACATATTGAACATATCCAAAATCGTTCCACGTTGTTGGTCAAATAATTCAGCTAATGCAACAGGGTTAATTCCTGGCACTGGAATATGTGTAGCAATTCTATAAACAAATAAAGCAACTAAAACAAAAAAAAGTCGCTGTCTTAGTTCTTTCAACTGCCCAAGTCCTGCAAGACCTCCTGGTAGAGCTGTATTTGATGTTGCCATTTATTTTTCCACCTTTCCGCCAGCTGTTTCAATTGCGTTTTTTGCGCCTTTCGTTGGTATAAGACCTTTTATTGTTATAGGCTTATCTAACTTTCCAGATAAAATAATTTTTGCACGCTTTATGTTTTTGCTTATCAAACGTGCTGATTTAAGTACATCAATATCAATAACTTCAACATCTAGATTAGCTAATTCGTGCAAGCGAATTTCGGCAGTAATACGGCTAACGCGAGAGCTAAATCCAATCTTTGGTAGACGTCGTTGTAAAGGCATTTGCCCACCCTCAAAACCAACCTTATGATATCCCCCAGAACGAGATTTTTGGCCTTTATGTCCACGTCCACCAGTCTTGCCATTTGCAGAACCAATGCCACGACCAACACGTTTTGGATTTGAGGTTGAGTCTGGATGAGGTTTAAGTATGTTTAGTCGCATAAATTTATACCTCTTCATCAACTGTTAACAAATAATTCACTTTGTTAATCATGCCGCGTGCCTCTGGTGTATCTTCCACAGTGATACTATGTCCTATGCGCCGCAAGCCAAGCCCACTAATACATGATTTATGTTGTTTAGTGCGCCGATTTACACTTTTTATTAGTGTAACTTTTAGCTTGCCAGTAGATTTTTTTTTCTTTGCCATATTAACTAATTACTTCTTTTATAGATTTACCACGTTTTGCTGCTATATAGTCAGGTGAAGACATTAATTGCAGTCCTTTAATGGTTGCGCGAACAACATTAATTGGATTTGTTGAACCAATTGATTTTGCTAAAACATTATTAATACCGACAACTTCAAAAACTGCTCGCATTGGCCCTCCCGCAATGATTCCTGTACCTTCCGATGCTGGCTGCATATAAACCTTTGCCGCACCGTAAGTTGAGGTAATCGCATATTGAAGTGTGCCTTCTTTTACTGAAACAAAAACCATATTTCGACGAGCATCTTCCATTGCCTTCTGTATAGCTAGAGGTACTTCCCGGGATTTTCCTCGGCCTATACCGACCTTTCCGTTGCCATCACCAACAACAGTCAGCGCAGCAAAACCAAATTGACGACCGCCCTTAACCACCTTAGCAACCCTATTAACTGTTACAAGTTTCTCCTGAAGATCTTCGTTTCCTGTTATTGAATTTTCTAATTTCATATATTTTTCTCTTAAAATTCTATTCCATTTTCACGTGCAGCATTTGCAAGTGCTTGTATACGTCCATGAAATTTAAATCCAGAACGATCAAAAGCAACTTTTTTTACTCCAGCTTTTTTAGCGCGCTTAGCCAAAATCTCTCCTACAACTATTGCAGCCTCAATATTCCCAGTGTACTTAACTTTATCCCTAATCTCTTTATCCAAACTCGAGGCACAAGCAATTACTGTTGAACAATTTGATGAGATTACTTGTGCATAAACATGTTTAGATGTTTTGTGAACGCATAATCGATCCGTACCAAGTTTCTTAATTCTGGCACGTGTCTTTTTTGCACGTCTTAGTCTATCTGTTTTTTTACCCATTAAATTAAGCCTTCTTTGCTTCTTTTCGAATAATTCGTTCATCTAAATAACGCACTCCCTTTCCTTTATAAGGTTCGGGGGGGCGATAAGCGCGAATATTTGCAGCAACTTGTCCTACCTGTTGTTTGTCGCTACCTTTAATTGTGACTTCAGTTTGACTAGGTGTTTCAATTGTAATCCCTTCGGGTATCTTAAATGCAATAGGATGTGAAAAACCTAAAGTTAAATTCAATGTTTTTCCCGATACTGCAGCACGATACCCTACACCGATAATTTCAAGTTTACGCTCAAAACCTTCGCTCACACCAGTCACTATATTTTGTATAAGTGCGCGCGTTGTCCCTGAGAGTGCCTTGGCAAACTTGCTGTTACTTTTGGTTGATGTCTTTAATGTATTGTCTGCTTGCTCAACCTTAATTAGGGGATGAATATTATGAGATAATTCTCCTTTACTCCCCTTAATTGTGACCATGTTCCCAGCTATATTGACATCAACACCTGTCGGTATATTTATTGGATTGTTTGCTATTCTAGACATAATTTAACCTAAGTTTTTATGACACGTAACAAAGCACTTCACCGCCAATACCATGTTCCCGTGCCGTCTTATCTGTCATTACACCCTTTCCTGTAGAAATGATCGCTATTCCAAGGCCACCCATTACTTTGGGAAGTTCATTAACCGATTTATATGAACGAAGACTTGGACGACTAATTCGTTTTATAGACTCTATCACCGGTTTACCTTTAAAGTATTTCAAGTCTATGATTAATATTGTTCTATTATCTTTTTCTTCTACTCTATAATCCTTAATATAACCTTCTTGCTTCAATATATTTGCAATTGCTACTTTTAACTTTGACGAAGGTATACTTACATCCCGCTTATATCGCTGTAAGGAATTACGAATTCTAGTCAACATATCTGAAATTGGATCTGACATACTCATTATTCTTAGCTCTCTCTATTTTTTACCAACTTGCCTTAACCAAACCGGGTATATCACCACGCATTGCGGCTTCACGTAATTTATTTCGTCCCAACCCAAATTTTCTATAATACCCATGTGCACGTCCCGTTATATTACAACGATTGCGAATACGAATCGGATTAGCGTCTCTTGGCATCTTGTTTAATTTCTCACGAGCTTCACTACGCTCATCCTCAGTTAATAATGTATTTTTAATTACTGCTTTTAGCTCAGCTCTTTTTGTTGAGAATTTTTTTACCATACGAATTCTTTTTATTTCTCGATTTACCATACAAGATTTTGCCATATTCAATAAACCTCAAGCCTTTATTGGTAATTTAAATAATGTTAATAATGCCCGTGCTTCTTCATTTGTACGCGCAGAAGTTGTGATAGTTATATCCATTCCTCGGAGGGAATCTATTTTATCGAAATCAATTTCTGGGAAAATAATTTGTTCTTTAATACCTATACTGTAATTACCTCTTCCATCGAAAGATTTCGCATTTAAACCACGAAAATCTCTAATGCGAGGTATAGCGATTGAAATCAAACGCTCAAGAAATTCGTACATACGTTCGCGCCTAAGTGTAACTTTGCAACCAATTGGCCAACCTTCACGAACTTTAAAATTTGCAACGGATTTTCTAGCTTTAGTGACAACAGGTTTTTGTCCTGCAATCTTAGATATATCATTTACCGCATTCTCAATAATTTTTTTATCGGCAACAGCCTCACCTAAACCCATATTTAGTGTTATTTTAGTAATTTTTGGCACTTGCATACTCGACTTATAACCGAATTGTTTGGTCAATTCCTTAATTACATTATTTTTATAGTGTTCTTGTAGTGTAGCCATTAAATAATCCTATACATCGACAACTTCATTATTTGATTTAAAGTAGCGAACCTTTTGGCCATCTTCTAAATGTCGATAACCTATTCTGTCATTCTTATTAGTTACCGGATTCCATATTGCAACATTCGACTGGTGTATCGGTGACTCTTTTTCTATTATGCCGCCGGGAGCTCCTTGTGATGGATTTCCTTTTGTGTGTCGTTTTATCATATTGATATTTTCAACAATCACTTTATTTACATCATTCATAACTGTTAAAACAACACCTCTTTTGCCTTTATCTCTTCCAGCAATCACAATAACCTCGTCACCTTTCTTCACTCGAGCCATTTTTATAATACCTCCGGCGCCAACGAAACAATTTTCATAAATTTTAGCCCTCGCAATTCTCTTGTAACTGGGCCAAAAATACGTGTGCCAATAGGTTGCAACTGCGCATTCAATAAGACTGCTGCATTACCATCAAAACGTATCAGTGAGCCATCATTTCTTCTAACACCTTTACAAGTACGTACCACTACCGCGTTATATACCTCACCTTTTTTTACTTTTCCTCGAGGAATAGCTTCTTTTATACTTACCTTAATAACATCTCCAACATTTGCGTATCGGCGTTTCGAGCCACCCAAGACTTTCACGCACATAAGGCGACGTGCACCACTATTATCTGCTGCATCAAGCATTGTTTGCATTTGTATCATTATAAATTCCTATTCTTAAACCGTTTGAGCCTTACTAACAATTTTTTGTAAACGCCATGATTTATTCTTAGATAATGGGCGTGATGATTCTATAATCACAACATCACCTTCATTACACTCATTAACTTCATCATGAGCCATTACTTTGGTTGAACGCCTTATATATTTCCCATAAAGGGGATGCTTTACAGTTCTTTCGATGCAAACTGATATAGTCTTATCCATTTTTGAACTAGTGACTGTACCAGTTACCGTCTTAGCTTTTTTTGTTTCAGCGCTCATACACTTTCCTTATTTGAAATATTTTTATTCTCATTGAGAACTGTATGTATTTTTGCAATATTGCGCCTTGTCTTTTTTATTTCGCTAGGTTTATCTAATTGACCAGTCCCTTTTCTCATCCGTAAATTAAATTGTGAGCGCAACTCTTCTAGCAACAAAGATTGTAGTTCCTCATTCGTCTTTTCTCTTAATTCTAATATTTTCATTACATTATCGTCCTTGCAACGAAAGTCGTCTTAACAGGTAATTTTGCTGCAGCTAATTCAAAAGCTTCGCGCGCTAAGTCCTCAGGAACCCCTTCCATCTCATATAGCATTCGACCAGGTTGAATTTGCGCAACCCAATATTCAACATTACCCTTGCCCTTGCCCTGCCTAACTTCCAAAGGTTTTTTTGTTATTGGTTTATCGGGAAAAATTCTGATCCAGACCTTTGCTCCACGTTTTACTTTTCGCGTTAAAGCCCGTCGTGCAGCTTCGATTTGCCGAGCAGTTATTCGACCTCTTCCAACTGCCTTTAACCCGTATTCGCCAAAGCTTACCTTATTACCAACCGTAGCTAGACCACGATTACGGGATTTGCTTTGTTTTCTAAATTTAGTTCTTTTTGGTTGTAACACTTTTTTTCCTATTATGTACTTGTAGTTACTTCGTTCTGATTTTCATCTTCTAATTGCTTTTTGTGGCCAAAAATTTCGCCCTTGAAAAGCCAGACTTTTACCCCAATAATGCCGTAAGTTGTACTAGCTTCAGTAGTTGCGTAATCAATATCAGCTCGCAAAGTATGAAGCGGCACTCGACCTTCCCTGTACCATTCGGTGCGTGCTATTTCTGCCCCATTTAATCTTCCACTTACAGTAATTTTGATCCCCTCAGCCCCTAATCTCATTGTATTTGTAACTGCGCGCTTCATTGCTCTTCGAAACATAATTCTTCTTTCAATTTGTTGAGCAACACTCTCGGCAACTAGAAAAGCATCTAACTCTGGTTTACGAATCTCTTCGACGCTAACGTGCGTAGGAACACCCATCATGTTTGAAACTTGAATACGAAGACGTTCAATATCTTCGCCTTTTTTACCAATAACAATTCCAGGACGAGCTGTATGAATAATAACCCGTGCATTACCTGCTGGCCTTTCAATTTGAATACGGCTAACAGATGCATTTGCTAATTTCTTACGCAAAAAGTCTCGAACCTTTATGTCTGCATTAAGATATTCGGCATAATTTTTACTATCCGCGTACCATGTAGACGTCCAATCTTTAATAATGCCTAAACGTATTCCTGTTGGATGTACTTTCTGACCCATAAACCTTATTTCTCTCCCTTCTCTGATACTTTCACAGTTAAATGACTCGTTCTTTTTAAAATCCTATCAGCTCGACCTCTTGCTCGTGGACGTAATCGTTTCATCGTCGGCCCTTGATTCACTTGAACTTCAGTTATTTTAAGTTCATCAATATCAGCACCGTCATTATTTTCGGCATTCGCAATTGCTGACTCGAGTACTTTTTTAACAATTTTCGCCCCTTTTTTATTACTAAATGACAATAAAGTAACGGCGCGATCTGCCGACATACCGCGTATTTGATCTGCTATCAATCGCATTTTTTGCGGTGACAAATGTGTGTACTTCAATGTTGCTGATGTTGTCATTGTGTATTTCTTTATTTTTAACCTTTATGTTTTTTTGTCTGCAATATGTCCTCGAAAAGTCCGAGTAAGTACAAATTCACCCAATTTATGTCCCACCATATTTTCAGAAACATAAATAGGTATATGATCACGACCATTATGAATAGCAATTGTTAGGCCTACCATCTCAGGCATTATCATTGAACGACGCGACCAAGTTTTAATTGGGCGTTTATCACTAGTTTGCTTAGCAACCTCTATCTTTTTTAAAAGATGATGGTCAACAAATGGTCCTTTTCTTATCGATCGTGCCATTATTTTTCTCTCTGTAATTTACGTTTACGAACGATTAATTTATCAGTTCGTTTATTTTTTCTTGTCTTAAAGCCTTTCGTTGGAGTACCCCATGGACTCACTGGATGACGCCCGCCAGAAGTACGCCCCTCACCTCCTCCATGCGGATGATCAACAGGGTTCATTGCGACGCCACGAACAGTTGGTCTTATTCCACGCCAGCGCTTCGCTCCTGCTTTTCCTAATGATCGCAATTGATGTTCGGTATTACTAACCTCCCCTATTGTGGCTCGACATTCTGATAATATTTTACGCATTTCACCAGAACGCAATCTAACAGTTGCATGATGACCTTCTTTAGCAACTAATTGGGCTGAAGTTCCCGCACTTCTTGCAATTTGTGCTCCCTTGCCTGGTTTTAATTCAATGCAATGAATATTAGTACCTAAAGGTATATCTCTCATACGCATACAATTACCAATTTGGATTGATGCTTGTTCACCAGACATTACTTTATCACCCTGTTTGAGGCCATTAGGAGCGATTATGTAACGCCTTACACCATCAACATACAGTAAAAGTGCAATATGGCTTGTCCTATTAGGGTCATATTCAATACGCTCAACTTTGGCCGATAATCCGTCTTTATCACGTTTGAAATCAATTAATCGGTAACGCTGTTTAGAACCGCCCCCACGGTGTCTAACCGTTATCCGTCCATTATTATTACGTCCAGCACATTTGTTCTGCTTTTCCAATAGAGGTTCATATGGTTTACCCTTATGAAGCTCGGGACTGGCGACTTTAATCATCGAACGGCGTCCGGCTGATGTCGGTTTTGGATTAATTAGTGTCATAGTTTATACAAACCTTATTTTTATCCATCACCCATAAAATCAATATCGAAACCAGGTTTCAACTTGATGTAGGCTTTTTTCCAATTTGCACGTTGCCCAGGTGAGCGTTTAAAAATTTTTCTTTTCCCTTTAACATTTGTAACCTGAACTGATTCTACTTCAGCTCCATCAAACATAAGTTCTATTGCTTTTTTAATTTCCGGTTTTGTTGCACTTTTAGAAACTTTAAAAACATACTGATTGTTAAGCTCACCAATCATGCTAGATTTTTCAGTTACTTTAGGCTCCAACAATATCGACATTATTTTTTGCTCATTCATGACAACCATTCCTCTACTTTCTCAACAGCTGTCTGTGTTATCAAAACTTTTTCAAAACCAATTAATGAGTAGGGATCAATCTCATTAGTATCCATTACATCAACTTTTGGAATATTTCTAACGCCTAAATAGAGATTTTCGCTTAGCCCTTCTGTTATAATTAAAGCTTCTTTAAGACCAAGTTTATCTAACTTATCTTTTACCAACTTTGTCTTTGACTCAGCCACATCAAATTCATCAACACATATAAATCTCTTTTGTCTCACAAGTTCAGAAAAAATTGATCGCATTGCGCCACGAAACATTTTTTTATTTATTTTTTTACTATAATCACGTGGTTTTGTAGCAAATGTAACACCGCCTCCACGCCATAGTGGACTACGAATAGTGCCAACTCTTGCGCGACCAGTTCCTTTTTGTCTCCATGGTTTTCTGCCTCCGCCTCTAACTTCTGAGCGAGATTTTTGAGCTTTTGTTCCCGAACGAGAACCAGCCATATAACTAACTAAAACTTGATGAACTAATGGCTCATTAAATTCAGCGGCAAAAACACTATCAGCGACGCTCATTGTGCCTGCTTGTTTTTTGCCTGATTTTTCAATTTTAAGTTTCATAAATTAATTAGTCCGATTCTTCTTTTTTGGCTGCTTCTTTTTTAGGAGCTTCTTCTTTTTTGGCTGCTTCTTTTTTAGGAGCTTCTTGCTTTATATTTTTGGTTATTTTAGTCGATGGTCTAACAATAACACTTCCACCTTTGCTGGCTGGAATTGCTCCTTTTATTAAAAGAAGGTTACGTTCAATATCTATGCCTACGATCTCAAGATTTTGAGTTGTCCTTTTCACGTCTCCATAGTGTCCAGCCATTTTTTTTCCTTTAAATACTCTGCCAGGTGTTTGACATTGTCCTATCGAACCTGGGGCACGATGTGATAAAGAATTGCCATGTGTGTTACGTTGATGGCTAAAATTATGGCGCTTAATAACACCAGAAAACCCTTTCCCCTTTGACGTGCCTGTAACATCCACTTTTTGACCAGTCTCAAAAATATCAACTTTTATCGCCTCACCGAGTTTATATTGTTCAAGTTCTTCTAGATTAACTCTATATTCTAAAAGTCCTTCACCCATATCAACGTTTGCTTTTGCATAATTACCTGCTTCAGCTTTGGTTAGTCCATTAGTTTTTTTCGACCCCCATGAAACTTGGACAGCGCTATAACCTTTTTCTTGTTGAGTTAATAAACTAGTTACATGATTTGGTGTAGCCTCTACAACCGTAACAGGTATAGAAGCACCATCTTCCCTAAAGAGACGTGTCATTCCGCATTTTCTACCTACTATTCCGATTGTCATTTCTACTATTCCAATTTATACCTGTTACTATTAATTAAGTTTGATTTGAACATCAACACCAGCGGCTAAATCAAGTTTCATTAAAGCATCCACCGTTTTGTCAGTTGGATTTATAATATCCATAAGCCTTTTATGTGTTCGAATTTCATATTGGTCTCGAGCATCCTTATTAACATGAGGTGAAATTAGAACAGTAAAACGCTCCTTTTTAGTTGGTAAAGGAATAGGGCCTTTTATTTGGGCACCCGTACGTTGTGCAGTTTCAACAATCTCCTTTGTAGACTGGTCAATCAATCGATGATCAAATGCTTTAAGACGTATTCTAATTCTTTGTTGTTCAGCCATTTATATTCTCAAATAATTATATTTATTAATAAGTTAGTTTCTGCTTGTTATGCTTTCGGCAATATTTGCCGGGACTTCATTGTATTTTTCAAATTCCATTGTATAAACTGCACGACCTTGTGTTGCGGAACGAAGATCAGTTGCATATCCAAACATTTCGCTAAGCGGTACTTCAGCACGTATCACTTTCCCAGCGGGAGTTTCTTCCGTACCCTGCAAAATACCGCGACGTCTATTTAGATCTCCGTTTACTGTACCCATATATTCTTCTGGTGTAACAATTTCGACTTTCATGATTGGCTCAAGTAGTACCGGCTTTGCTTTGCTTGCGCCTTCTTTAAAACCCATTGACCCGGCTATTTTAAATGCCATTTCACTAGAATCTACATCATGGTAAGACCCATCGTATAAAGTAACCTTAACATCAACAACAGGATATCCCGCTATGATCCCATTTTCCATTTGATCAACAACGCCTTTCTCAACAGCGGGAATATATTCTTTTGGCACTACTCCACCAACAATTTCATTTACAAACTCAAAACCTTCGCCAGCTTTTTTTGGCTCAATTTTAAATACAACATGTCCATATTGGCCTCGACCACCGGATTGTCTAACAAATTTACCTTCGACCTTTTCAAGAATTAAGCGAATTGTTTCGCGGTATGCTACTTGAGGTTTTCCTACATTAGCTTCAACACTAAATTCTCGTTTCAATCGATCAACAATAATTTCAAGGTGAAGCTCACCCATGCCCGATATGATTGTTTGCCCTGACTCTTCGTCAGTATGTACTCTAAACGAAGGATCTTCCTGGGCTAATTTACCTAAGGCTATCCCCATTTTTTCTTGGTCAGGTTTAGTTTTGGGTTCAACAGCAACGGATATAACTGGATCAGGAAATTCCATCCGTTCTAAGGTGATAATATTATTTTGGTCACAAAGTGTATCGCCCGTCACAATATCTTTTAATCCGACTGCTGCTGCTATATCTCCAGCACGAACTTCTTTAAGTTCTTCGCGACTATTAGCATGCATTTGTAATATTCGACCAACCCTTTCTTTTTTTCCTTTTACAGGATTAAACACCGTGTCGCCTGTATTTAGAACACCCGAGTAAACTCTAAAAAAAGTCAGCGTTCCAACAAAAGGATCTGTTGCGATTTTAAATGCTAATGCTGCAAATGGGTCATCATCAGATGATTTTCTCTCACCTTCTGTTTCATTTTTATCGTCTAAAATTCCTTTAATTGGAGGTACATCAATGGGGGATGGTAAGTATTCGATAATAGCGTCTAACACTGTCTGTATGCCTTTATTCTTAAATGCTGAACCACAAAATACCGGGACAATTTCATTTGCTAATGTTTGTAATCGTATACCTTTTTTTATCTGTTCCTGAGAAAGTTCGCCTGATTCAAGATAAATATTCATAAGTTCTTCATTTGCCTCAGCAGCACTTTCGACTATTTTTTCGTAATATTTCTTAGCTTCACTTTGCATTTCTTGGGGTATATCCTTCTCTTCAAACTTAATCCCCATATTTTCTTCTTCCCAATAGATTGCCTTCAATTTCACCAAATCGACGACGCCTTCAAAGTTGTCTTCTGCGCCGATTGGTAATTGCATAGTGATAGCGTTGGAGTTTAGGCGTTCCCTTATTTGTGTAACAACTCGTAGAAAATTTGCCCCTGCCCGGTCCATTTTATTTACGAAGGCAATTCGGGGGACTGAATATTTGTTTGCTTGACGCCAAACAGTTTCAGATTGAGGCTCAACTCCGCCTACAGCACAAAATACCGCACAGCTTCCATCTAAAACACGCAGCGAACGTTCTACTTCGATTGTAAAATCAACATGCCCTGGTGTATCTATAATATTAATACGGTGCTCAGGAAATTGTGATGATGTCCCTTTCCAAAAACACGTTGTTGCAGCAGAAGTAATTGTAATTCCTCTTTCTTGTTCTTGTTCCATCCAATCCATAGTCGCCGCACCGTCATGAACTTCCCCAATTTTATGTGATACACCAGTATAGAAAAGAACGCGTTCTGTTGTTGTTGTTTTACCAGCATCAATATGAGCCATGATTCCTATGTTTCTGTAGTGTTCAATTGTTGTGTTTCTTGTCATGATGCTTTCTCTAATTTTACTTCTCTCTTACCATCGAAAATGTGAAAAAGCTTTGTTTGCTTCTGCCATTCGGTGAGTATCTTCACGTTTTTTAATTGCCGTCCCGCGATTTTCCGAAGCATCCAGTAATTCACCAGCTAAACGTGAACCCATATCCTTTTCACTACGTTTTTTTGCAGCATCAACAACCCAGCGCATAGCCAACGTCATGCTTCTTGCGGTCTTAACTTCAACTGGAATTTGGTAAGTGGCTCCACCAACACGCCGTGACTTTACCTCGACAATTGGTCTTATATTTTCAAGTGCTTTGTTAAAAATTTCGATTGGTTCTGCATTACCCTTGTTATTGATCTCATTGAGTGCGCCATAAACGATTCTTTCTGCAATTGATTTTTTGCCACTTCGCATAATGATATTAATAAATTTTGCCAAGACCATGTCTCCATATTTTGGATCTGGTAGGATTATCGTTTTCTCAGCAACTCTTCGTCTTGACATTGTCTATCTTTCTCAATTTATTTTTTAAGTTTACGGTCTAGTACTCTATGATTTTGGACGTTTTGCCCCATATTTAGATCGTCCACGTCGTCTGTCACCAACACCAGAAGTATCTAGCGTACCTCTTACTGTGTGGTAGCGAACACCGGGTAAGTCTTTAACTCTCCCACCTCTAATTAAAATTACAGAGTGTTCTTGTAGATTATGACCTTCACCACCAATGTATGTAGTTACCTCTTGACCATTAGTAAGTCGAACACGGGCCACTTTCCTCAATGCAGAGTTTGGTTTTTTTGGTGTTGTAGTATAAACACGGGTACACACCCCACGTCTTTGAGGGCACGCTTCTAACGCTGGGACATTGCTTTTAGCATTTTGTCGTTTTCGCGGTTTTCTAACTAATTGGTTTATTGTTGTCATAAAAACTCTATATTTTTCAATTTATTATACGCGCAGACTACCTCGTTCATCCGAACTGAACATACCTAATATATATGTATGTTTATTAATTCCAGTACGGATATACGTAAAAATTTCTTCGGATATCCTGAGGCACTATCTGGTATGTCAGCAAATTTACAAAAAATTCACTATTTTTCCAGTACTTAACGCAAAACGACAGGCGAGAAATAACCATCTAGCCTGTCAAAGAGGCGAGATTTTATGTCTTCGATAAGTATTATGTCAAGGAGATTACAGCTTATAATTAAGTTGTTGTTGATCCTTCCGCTGGTTCTGAGCTCGTTTCTGACGGAGTTATTTCTATTTCCTCAGATTCTCCCATATTTTCATCCACTTCTGACTCAGATTCACGCTGCTTATGCTCCTCTCTTGACTCAGTATGATGGGCAAGTCCAGAACCTGCCGGTATTAAACGCCCAACAATTACATTCTCCTTCAAACCTCTTAGCTGATCGCGTTTTCCATTCACGCTGGCTTCCGTTAGTACTCTTGTTGTCTCTTGGAACGATGCAGCAGAAATAAATGATTCAGTTAGTAGCGATGCTTTGGTAATACCAAGTAAAATTGGCTCCCAGCCTGCTGGCTTTTTACCATCGGCCTCGAGTTTTTCATTTTCCTCTAAAACTCGTGTCCTTTCTAATTGCTCACCTTTTAATAATGTGCTGTCTCCCGGATCTGTAATCTCAGCCTTTCGTAACATTTGTCTTACAATGACCTCTATATGTTTATCATTAATTTTGACCCCCTGAAGACGATAAACCTCCTGAATTTCACTGCTGATGTAATTTGATAAAGCTATAACGCCCTTTAACTTAAGAATATCATGAGGTGTCGGTGGTCCATCTACTATACTTTCTCCTTTTTCTACATGCTCACCCTCAAATACGCCAATGTGTCGCCACTTTGGGATCAGTTCTTCATGAACCTCATCATTTTGTCCTGTTATAACGATTCTTTCTTTACCTTTTGTTTCTTTGCCGTAAGTAATTGTGCCGCTAATCTCGGCTAACACTGCCGGCTCCTTAGGTTTACGTGCTTCAAATAAATCAGCTACTCTTGGCAAACCTCCAGTAATATCTCTAGTTTTAGATGATTCCTGAGGAATACGTGCAATTACGTCACCAATATTAATTCCTTGTCCATCACTTACATTTATGATCGCCTTAGGCGGAAGCAAAAAATCAGCGTTGTGATCAGTTCCCGGAAGTTTAAGCTCATTTCCTTTAGTATCTACTAACTTAACAACGGGTCGCATATCTTTTGCACTTGTAGGCCGTTGTTTTGGATCCATTATAATTGTATCCGTCAAACCAGTAATATCATCAGTATAACGAGCGACTGTCACACCTTCCTCAATATCCGAAAATAAAACTTTGCCATCAAGCTCAGATAATACAGGATGGGAGTGTGGATCCCATTTTGCTATTTGATTCCCTGATTTAACCGGGTCACCATCTTCAAATTCTGTATCAGCACCGTATGGTATTTTATAACGTTCTCTTTCGCGACCAGCATCATCAAGAACCACAACTTCACCTGAGCGTGAATTAACAATACTTTTACCACCTTTTTGTTTAAGTTTTTTAACTTTGAGAAACTTTACTGTTCCGTCGTTTTTTGCTTCTATACTACTTATCGCAGCTGCTCGTGATGCTGCTCCGCCAATATGAAACGTACGCATCGTTAGCTGAGTTCCAGGTTCTCCTATTGATTGAGCCGCAATAACGCCAACCGCTTCTCCAATATTAACTAAATGTCCCCGGCCTAAATCACGGCCATAACATTTACGGCAAATTCCATAACGAGTTTCGCATGTGATTGCAGAACGAACTTTAACTTGGTCTATTCCGTTTTCATCAAGAACATCCATCCACGATTCATCAAGTAAAGTACCGGCCTCAGCAATAACTTCTTCATCTCTATTGATTGCATCTGCTGCCAATACTCTACCTAAAACAAGTTCTCTTAGGGTCTCGATTACGTCGCCACCTTCGATAATTGAACTCATATTTAGACCTTCATTAGTACCGCAATCTTCTTCGGTAACAACTAAATCTTGTGCAACATCGACCAAACGACGAGTTAAATAACCCGAATTTGCCGTTTTAAGTGCCGTATCAGCTAAACCTTTACGTGCGCCATGCGTTGAAATAAAGTACTGCAGAACATCAAGTCCTTCTCTAAAGTTAGCTGTAATTGGTGTTTCAATAATGGAACCATCTGGCTTAGCCATTAATCCACGCATACCCGCTAGCTGTCTTATTTGTGCTGCTGAACCACGTGCTCCGGAATCAGCCATCATAAAAATTGAATTGCCCGAAGTCTCTTTCTTTTCCTTGCCCTCTGAATCTAAATAGGTTTCCTCCCCTATTTTTTTCATCATTGCCTTTGCAACTTGATCATTTGTAGTAGACCAAATATCAACAACTTTATTATATCTTTCTCCATCAGTAATTAGCCCAGATGAGTATTGCCCCTGAAATTTTTTCACTTCTTCTTCAGCTTTAAAAATAATATCACTTTTATTTTCTGGAATTATCATATCTTCCACTCCGATTGACACACCAGCATGTGTCGAGTATTTAAATCCAGCATACATTAATTTATCTGAAAAAATGACGGTATCTTTTAGCCCGAGTTTCCTATAACTAGTATTGACTAATTGTGATATTGTTTTTTTGTCTAATACTTTATTAATGTGTTCAAATGATAATCCCTTAGGTAGAACACGAGATAATAATGCGCGTCCGGCAGTTGTCTTGTATCGTTTAAATACGATTTTTTCATCTCCGTTCTCATCAGGCAATTCTTCCTTTATACGAACTTGGATCTTTGCTTGCAAATCTAATATAGGAGGTCGAGACTGATATGCACGATGCACCTCATTGATATCGGAAAATATCATCCCGTTACCCTTAGCTCTTTCCGATTCTCGTGTAAGATAATAAAGACCTAGAACAACATCCTGAGTTGGGGTTATTATTGGTTCGCCGTTAGCAGGCGAAAGAATATTATTCGTTGACATCATTAATGTTCTGGCTTCAAGTTGAGCTTCAATAGATAGAGGAACATGAACAGCCATTTGGTCCCCATCAAAATCTGCATTGAAAGCCGTACATACCAAAGGATGTAACTGAATCGCTTTTCCTTCGATTAGTACCGGCTCAAACGCCTGAATTCCAAGCCTATGTAATGTGGGAGCACGATTTAACATTATTGGGTGTTCGCGGATTACTTCCTCCAAGACATCCCATACTTCTGACCCTTCTCGTTCAACTAATTTCTTGGCTGCTTTTATTGTTGTAGCTAAACCACGTCTTTCTAATTTACTAAAAATAAATGGCTTAAATAGTTCCAGAGCCATTTTTTTGGGAATCCCGCACTGATGTAAACGTAAAGTTGGGCCAACAACAATGACGGATCTACCCGAGTAATCAACTCGCTTACCTAGCAAATTCTGACGAAATCGTCCTTGTTTTCCTTTTATCATATCCGCCAATGACTTTAATGGAAGTTTATTTGTTCCTGTAATAGCTCGACCACGTCTGCCATTATCAAGTAATGCATCAACAGATTCTTGTAGCATGCGTTTTTCATTACGAACAATAATATCTGGTGCATTTAGATCTAATAAACGTTTCAAACGATTATTTCTATTAATTACACGTCGATATAAATCATTAAGATCGGACGTTGCAAAACGACCGCCATCAAGCGGAACTAAAGGTCGCAATTCAGGTGGAAGCACTGGTAGAACCAGCATAACCATCCATTCAGGTTTGTTGCCAGAATTCATAAAAGCTTCTAGTAATTTTAATCGTTTAGTTAATTTACGTAATTTTGTTTCTGAATTTGTATTTGGAATTTCTTCTCTTAATGTTTGAACCTCATTTTCAATATCAATAGAAAGTAGTAATTCACGTATCGCTTCAGCACCCATCTTTGCTTTAAACTCATCACCATAATTTTCAAGCGCTTCGAGATAATTTTCTTCAGTCAACATTTGTCCACTTTCAAGTTCGGTCATACCTGGATCAATGACGACATAAGCTTCAAAATAAAGAATTCTCTCAATTTCTCGTAGCGTCATATCAAGCATTAAACCCATTCTTGATGGTAAAGACTTTAAGTACCAAATATGAGCAATAGGAGTTGCAAGTTCAATATGGCCCATACGTTCTCGCCTAACTTTTGAAAGTGTTACCTCAACACCACATTTTTCACAAACAACGCCCCTATGCTTAAGTCTTTTGTATTTTCCGCATAGACACTCATAATCTTTAATGGGCCCAAATATCTTGGCGCAAAAAAGTCCATCTCGTTCAGGTTTGAATGTTCGATAGTTAATTGTTTCTGGTTTCTTTACTTCCCCAAAAGACCACGAACGAATTTTTTCAGGAGAAGCTAAGCCAATCGTTATTACATCGAACTCCTCAGTTTGCCCCTGCTGCTTTAAAAGTTTAAGTAAGTCTTTCAAGGTTACCTCCTCGATGATTTTTTCCCAAAAAATTTATCGAAAACATAATCAATAAATTATTAATTTTTTCAATTTTCATTGTGCTCATACGATTAAGTATCTAGATCTATATCGATTCCAAGTGATCTAATTTCTTTGACAAGAACATTAAATGATTCGGGCATACCTGCTTCCATATGATGATCACCATCCACAATATTTTTATACATTTTAGTTCGACCGCTCACGTCATCCGATTTCACAGTGAGCATTTCTTGTAATGTATATGCAGCACCATAGGCCTCAAGAGCCCATACTTCCATTTCACCAAACCTTTGACCACCAAATTGTGCCTTACCTCCCAAAGGTTGTTGTGTTACCAAACTATACGGCCCTGTTGAACGTGCGTGCATCTTATCGTCGATCAAGTGATTTAACTTCAGCATGTACATATAACCAACTGTAACTTTTCGGTCAAAGCGATCGCCTGTTCTACCGTCCCACAACCAAGCCTGTCCATCTTCCGGTAATTCGGCAAGCCTTAACATTAGTTTGATTTCATCTTCACTCGCGCCATCAAAAACTGGAGTAGCTAAAGGTACGCCTGATTTAAGATTTTTTGCTAAATCGATTACTTCGCGATCTGTTAGTGATTCTAATTCTTCAGTCTTTCCACTAGCGTTATAAACTTTATCTAGAAAGTTTCGCATTTCTACAACTTCAGCTTTTTGTTCAAGCATCTTTCCAATCTTGAGGCCAATACCTTTTGCTGCCCAGCCCAAGTGCGTCTCCAAAACTTGTCCGACGTTCATTCGAGAAGGAACACCGAGGGGATTTAGTACAACATCAACAGGCGTTCCATCATCCATATGAGGCATATCTTCTACTGGTACAATTGTTGAAATAACACCTTTATTGCCGTGTCTTCCAGCAATTTTATCGCCGGGCTGAATACGACGTTTTACTGCAAGGTAGACTTTTACCATTTTCAATACACCCGGTGCTAAATCATCTCCGGAGGTTAATTTCTTTTCTTTTTCTTCATATTGCCCATCAAAATCTTTTTTCAAAAGATCGAGTTGCTCTGATGCAAGCTCAAGTTGTTTATTAGTGGCATCATCTTTAACGCTAATCTCAAACCATTTCTCACGAGGTATTTGTTCAAGATGACTTTGAGTTATCTTTTCATCTTTTTTTAATATGAATGATTCGCTTTGTACAATCTTACCTAATAGTAACTTCTCAATACGTTGATAGACTCCATCTGACATTATTCTAAGCTGGTCATTTAGATCTTTTCTCACGCTATTTAATTCCGATTCTTCAATTTCGAGTGCTCTAGTATCTTTCTCGACGCCGTCACGAATGAAAACCTGAACATCAATCACGGTACCATTCATACCTGATGGGACACGAAGAGATGTATCCTTAACATCTGATGCCTTCTCGCCAAAAATAGCTCGTAATAATTTTTCTTCGGGTGTAAGTTGAGTCTCGCCTTTTGGGGTTACTTTACCAACTAATATATCCCCAACATTCACTTCGGCCCCAATAAAAACAATACCTGATTCATCGAGCTTATTAAGAGCGCTCTCACTGACATTTGGTATATCTGAAGAAATTTCTTCCGAACCTAGCTTTGTATCACGAGCTACACAAGTTAGTTCTTCGATATGTATTGTTGTGTAACGGTCCTCTTTAACTAATCTTTCAGATAATAAAATCGAATCTTCAAAGTTATAACCATTCCAGGGCATGAAAGCGACAAGCATATTTTGTCCTAATGCTAATTCACCCATATCTGTCGAAGGTCCGTCTGCTAACACATCACCTTTTTCAATTTTATCGCCAGGTTTTACCAAAGGTTTTTGATTAATACATGTATTCTGATTTGAGCGTGTGTATTTGGTTAAATTATAAATATCAACACCTGGCTCACCTTCCGCCGTTTCTTTATCGTTTACACGAACAACTATTCTGCTTGCATCTACGGAATCAACAATGCCTCCTCTAATGGAAACTACTGTCACGCCTGAGTCGATTGCAACCCTCCTTTCCATTCCAGTGCCGACTAACGGAGTATCAGTACGTAACGTGGGCACTGCTTGTCTTTGCATATTTGATCCCATAAGCGCACGATTTGCATCATCATGCTCTAAAAATGGTATTAAAGAAGCGGCAACAGATACTATTTGCCTTGGTGATACATCCATATAATTGATCTTTTCTGGAGTAGACATGGTAAATTCATTGTTATATCGGCAAGAAACTAGTTCATCGACCAGTTTACCCTTCCCATCGATAGTCGCACTTGCTTGCGCTATCATAAAATCACCCTCTTCAATCGCAGATAAAAATTCAATTTCATCGGTCACTTTTCCGTTCAAAACCTTACGATATGGTGTTTCAAGAAAACCATATTCGTTTGTTCTTGCATACACAGCTAAAGAATTGATAAGTCCTATATTCGGACCTTCTGGAGTTTCTATTGGACAAACACGCCCATAGTGAGTTGGGTGCACATCACGAACTTCAAAACCAGCTCTTTCTCGAGTTAAACCTCCGGGGCCAAGTGCAGAAATACGTCGTTTGTGTGTAATTTCAGATAAGGGATTATTTTGATCCATAAATTGAGATAATTGGCTTGAGCCAAAAAATTCTTTTATAACTGCTGCCACTGGTTTTGCATTAATTATCTCTTGAGGAAGTAGGCCTTCTGATTCAGCAAGACTCAATCTATCTTTAACCGCGCGTTCGACTCTTACAAGACCAACACGAAACTGATTCTCTGCCATTTCTCCGACGCTTCTTATTCGACGATTACCAAGATGATCGATATCATCAATATTCCCTTTCCCATTTCGTATACCGATTAAAACTCCTAATACATCGATAATATCCTGACTTGACAGAACCCCTTCACCTACAACATCTTTTGCACCTACGCGTCTATTGAATTTCATTCTACCAACTGGAGATAAATCATAACGTTCTGGATTAAAAAATAAATTTTTAAACAAATTTTCAGCGGCATCTTTTGTTGGTGGTTCGCCCGGACGCATCATTCGATAAATTTCAATCTGTGCCTCTAGTTGATTAGTTGTTGAATCATCTTTTAGCGTGTCAGAAATATATGAACCGTGATCCAAATCATTTGTATAGATTGTTTCAAATTTAAGACCAGGATGATTAAGAATTCCTTCTAACGATTCTTCTGTAATTTCATGATTTGCTGGGAATTCTATTTCGCCCGTTTCTTCGTCAATAATATCCTTAGCAATTACTTTACCAATCAAGCAATCAGCTGGAGCAGATAAAGAAGTTAATTTTGCCTTTTCAATTTCTTTTATATGACGGGCTGTAATACGACGATCCTTTTCAACAATAACAGTTCTTTTGTTCTTAATTTCAAAAGCTGCTGTTTGACCGCGTAAACGTTCTGGAACTAAATGAGTAATAATGTAACTCTCTTTAGCACTAAAGTCAGGCTCACCTGTTTCTTCGTCAACAACAATACTAAAGCCTTTACTTGGAATTTCGAAAGTTTCTGTATCAAAGAAAAAATTAAGAATTTCTTCGGTAGTGTATCCCAATGCACGTAGCAATATAGTTGCATGGATTTTTCGTCGTCTATCAATTCTGCAATAAACAAGATCTTTCGCATCAAATTCAAAATCTAGCCATGAACCACGATATGGTATGACACGTGCAGAATACAATAATTTTCCAGATGAATGTGTTTTCCCCTTGTCATGTTCAAAGAAAACACCCGGCGATCGATGCATCTGAGAGACTATAACCCGCTCTGTTCCGTTAATAACAAAAGTTCCGGTGTCAGTCATTAATGGCATTTCGCCCATATAAACTTCTTGTTCTTTTATATCCTTTACAACTTTATTATTGAGTCCAGCTTCCTTATCATAGATAACTAAACGAACACTAACTCGTAATGGTGCAGCGTATGTTAAACCCCTAAGTTGGCATTCTTTAACGTCAAATACGGGATTGCCTAATTTGTAACTAACGTACTCTAAAGCAGCATTACCTGAAAAACTAACAATCGGAAAAACTGATTTAAACGCAGCTTGCAGTCCGATATCTTTTCTTTTGTCAGGTTGAATATCGAGCTGTAAAAATTTACCGAATGAAGCAAGTTGAGTTTCAACTAAATAGGGGACCTCTAGTATGCTAGAGCTTTTCCCAAAATCTTTTCGGATGCGCTTTTTTTCAGTATATGAATAGGCCATTGGATTACCTCGTTAATAATTTTTTTGTGATTTGAACACGCACAAAAAACCTACAGAAGTTAAAAAACTCCTGATCATGATTTCTAATTTGCTGAACTTGAACAATTAAGGTGAAGCTATTTTAATTCTGCCGATGCGCCGGCTTCTTCAAGCTTCTTCTTAATATCCTCTGCCTCTTCTTTACTCGCGGCTTCTTTAACAGTTGAAGGAGCGCCTTCGACAAGTTCCTTCGCTTCTTTAAGCCCAAGACCTGTTACTGCTCTAACTGCTTTAATTACACCAACTTTATTATCGCCCATACTCGACAATACAATATCAAACTCAGTTTTCGCATCCTCTGCTCCAGCGGCATCACCGCCAGCAGCAGGTGCAGCTGCAACTGCCACAGGCGCAGCCGCAGACACGCCCCATTCATCTTCAAGTTCTTTGATTAAATCAACAAGTTCAATCACTGGCATTTTACCTAGTGCTTCTTTGATTTCTTCACGAGAAACTGCCATTTCATAATCCTCCAATAAAAACTACATAAATTTATGTATATTAACCTCTGCCATTATCTACTGTTTGTCACGTTTTGAACCGAGCACTCTTGCGAACTTAGTAGTAGGCTCAGACACAGTACGAACAAATTTAGTAAGCGGGGCAAAAAATAATCCGAGTAACATAGCGCGTGCTTCATCAAGTGAAGGCAGACTAGCGAGCTTAGAAATTTCAGATGGCTCCAAAAGTTTACCATCAAGAGATACGAGTTTAACTTCGAGCTTTTTATTGTCCTTAGAAAAATTACGAACAACTTTTGCTGCGCTTCCTGGCTCATTATTCGAAAATACCAGTAACAACGGGCCGACTAAATCATCTCTCATACACTCGAATTGTGTATTCTCAAGTGCACGACGAGCGAGTGTGTTGCGAACTACTTTTATGTATACGCCTGCTTCACGCGCTGCATTACGTAGTTCAGTCATTTCTGTAACTGTTAAACCGATATACTCTGCCGCAATCGCCGAGGGAGCTGCTGCTGCAATACTATTAACTTCTTCGACAATTGCTTTTTTTGCGTCAAGAGTAAGTCCCACTCTTTGTCTCCTTTGTTACAAGTTTATATACATAACATACATTAACTAAAAATCTATCAGCTAATAATCAAGCGATAGACGGTACACGGTGACAAATAAAAGTTTATCCAGTTATCTGATAACACCGTCTGCGTGGGCAAAACTTTTACTACATTTAAGACACCCTATTCAAGCATGTCACCCACGGTCTTTGACGTCTGGTAGCTAACTACCAATGACAAAGTCTTTTAAACACTACAAATAAAGAATAATCGAAAATAGTGTTTTATATTTCGTATAAATCATTTAATTTACAAACTTCATATATTTAAATCGACAAACTACTTTGGTCAACTAGTAAACCAGGGCCCATTGTTGTCGATAAACTTAATTTTTTTAGATAAGTGCCTTTAGCGCTACTGGGTTTTATTTTTGCCAAATCAGTTAGTAGAGTATGTAAATTTTCTATTAACGAATCTGTTTCGAATGAAACCTTACCTATAACGCAATGAATAATGCCATTCTTATCTGTTTTATAGCGTACCTGCCCACTTTTCGAATTTTTAACTGCTTGTTCGATATCCTTTGTAACAGTACCATCTTTTGGGTTCGGCATTAATCCACGTGGTCCTAAAACCTTACCAAGTTTTCCAACAACCGGCATTGCATCGGGCGTTGCTATAACAACATCATAATTAACCGCTCCCTTTTGCATTGTTTCTGCTAGATCTTCAAAACCCACCACATCTGCACCTGCTGCTTTAGCCAATTTTGCATTTTCTCCTTCAGTAAAGACTGCGACCTTAACGGTTTTACCGGTACCTTTTGGGAGGACAGTTGAACCTCGTACTTGTTGATCTGATTTACGTGCATCAACCCCCAGATTTATCGCGACTTCAACTGATTCATCAAATTTTACTGATGAAATTTCTTTTAATAAATTCACGGCATCTTGGATAGAATAATATTTACCTAGTTCAACCTTATCTCGGAAAGCGTTAATACGTTTTGATAGTTTTGCCATTACAATTTCACCTAAAGATCTGTTTCAATGCCCATACTACGAGCAGTGCCAGCTATTGTTTTAACAGCTGCGTCTAAACTAGCGGCTGTCAAGTCGGGATCTTTTGTTTTAGCAATCTCTTCGAGCTGTGATCTATTTACTTTACCAACCTTCTCACTGTTTGGAGTACCGCTACCACTTGTAATACCTGCTGCTTTCTTTAAAAGAATTGACGCGGGAGTTGTTTTACTGACAAAAGTAAAACTCTTATCAGAGTAAACAGTAATAATTACGGGTACGGGCAGCCCTGGTTCTAAATTTTGCGATTGCGCATTAAATGCCTTACAGAAATCCATAATATTTAAGCCATGTTGGCCTAGAGCTGGTCCAACAGGAGGGCTTGGATTTGCTTGTCCGGCAGGTACTTGCAATTTTATGTAACTCTCAATCTTCTTTGCCATCACTCTATCCTATGGGTTCAAACGCTTTTTACAGCTCCCCTTTGTCTTTAATACACCTAAAATAAATAATCCCTATTAACTTCTTGGAATCAAATCTTAAAAATTATTCCTTCTCAACCTGTCCAAATTCAAGCTCAACTGGCGTAGATCTTCCAAATATTAAAACTGATACTCTCAAACGACTTTTTTCGTAATTAACTTCTTCAACAACGCCATTAAAATCAGTAAACGGTCCTTCTTTGACCCTAACAACCTCTCCTGGTTCGAACAGAATCTTAGGTCTTGGTTTGTCAACACCTTCTTCAACACGTTGCAAGATTGCGTCAGCCTCCTTATCAGTTATAGGCGCTGGTTTATCGCTTGTACCGCCAATAAACCCTAGCACTTTTGGGGCTTCCTTCACTAAATGCCATGTATCTTCGTTCATTTCCATTTTTACCAAAACGTAGCCTGGGAAAAATTTCCGATCACTCTTGCGTTTTTTACCATCACGCATCTCGACAACTTCCTCTGTTGGTACGAGGATTTCAGCAAACATATCATCAAGACCGCTTTCTTGTATTCTTTCTTGCAAAGTTCTTCTTACCTGATTTTCAAAACCAGAGTAAGCATGTATGACATACCATTTCTGAGTCATTTACTTAGCCGCGCCCCATTATTAAACCAATTGACCAGCCAAGAAACATATCTAGTAACCAGAGTATAATCGCGACTAAAATAACCATTACTATAACAATCAGGGTTGTTTGTATTGTTTCTTGTCTCGTAGGCCATACAACTTTACGTACCTCAATTTGTGCATCGCGAAAATAGCCCCATATTTCTTTTCCTTTTACAGTCTGCAGAGCTATTGCAACACTAATACCTACACCAACAAGCAATCCTATAACTCGAAACAACAATGAGTAATCATCAAATAAATAAAAACAAACTAGACCAGCCACTATAATTAATAATGCTAAACCGAGCTTAAACGTATCTAGTTTTTGACTACCGGCTTCAATTTCCGAATTCATAAGTTATTTAAATCTCATCTTATACCAACATAATTCTGCAACATTTGGCAGGCCAGGAGGGAATCGAACCCCCAACCTGCGGTTTTGGAGACCGCCGCTCTGCCAATTGAGCTACTGGCCTATTTAGTAAAAAAAATAAGCTACCTTTATTTACTCAATAATTTTAGAGACAACACCCGCACCTACGGTACGGCCCCCTTCTCTTATTGCAAAACGTAAGTTATCTTCCATAGCAATTGGGGCAATTAGTTTTACCTTTATTTTGATGTTATCGCCGGGCATTACCATCTCTGTTCCATCTGGTAATTCAACGGCACCAGTTACATCTGTTGTTCTGAAATAAAATTGTGGTCGATAATTAGCAAAAAATGGCGTATGTCGACCTCCCTCATCCTTACTTAGTACATAGACCTCTGCCTCAAAATAAGTATGTGGTGTAATTGAACCTGGTTTACATAAAACCTGACCGCGCTCAACCTCTTCACGCTTAGTCCCGCGCAATAACACTCCTACATTATCACCGGCTTGGCCTTCGTCGAGCAATTTACGAAACATCTCTACACCGGTACATGTAGTCGTTTGAGTCTCCTTAATGCCGACAATTTCAATTTCTTCATTTACTTTCACAATTCCACGCTCAACTCTACCGGTAACAACGGTACCGCGTCCCGAAATCGAGAAAACGTCTTCTATTGGCATTAAAAATGGCTGATCGACTGGACGTTCAGGCACAGGGAAATAGCTATCCATTTCAGCTACTAATTTTTCAATTGATGGAATTCCAATGTCTGAGGTATCGCCTTCTATAGCCTTAAGCGCAGAACCTGTAACTATTGGAGTTTTATCGCCAGGAAATTCATAAGAATCTAAAAGCTCGCGCACTTCCATTTCAACTAATTCTAATAATTCAGCATCATCTACTTGATCTGCTTTATTAAGGTATACAACAATATATGGTACGCCCACTTGTTTTGATAAAAGAATATGCTCGCGTGTCTGTGGCATTGGACCATCTGCAGCACTACAAACTAATATTGCACCGTCCATTTGCGCAGCACCAGTAATCATGTTTTTTACATAATCAGCATGGCCGGGACAATCAACGTGGGCATAATGTCGAGTTTCACTCTCATATTCAACATGTGCCGTCGCAATTGTAATCCCGCGTTCCCGTTCTTCCGGAGCGTTATCAATTTGATCGTAGGCTTTAAATTCACCACCATGTTTTTCTGACATCGTCTTTGTGATCGCCGCCGTCAAGGTTGTTTTACCATGATCGACATGGCCAATTGTTCCGACATTCACATGCGGCTTCGTGCGTTCAAATTTTTCCTTAGACATTAGAGTTACACCTCATTTTTCATTTAACTTATATATATATTTAAAACAAATAATCATAAGATTCAAAAGTGGAGCTCATAACCGGATTTGAACCGGTGACCTCTTCCTTACCAAGGAAGTGCTCTACCGACTGAGCTATATGAGCTTTAATCCCGTTCTCGCTGCTACTTAAAATTCTCTTCACGTTGATTACCTAATTAATCCTATACCCAATACTATTAATACTTATTGGAGCGGGTGATGGGAATCGAACCCACGTCATCAGCTTGGAAGGCTGAGGTTCTACCATTGAACTACACCCGCCTAGTTTATATCGTACATTTACAATCAATATTTGAT
>PBJS01000001.1 GCA_002721165.1 Legionellales bacterium
AAAGTCGGGGAGAGCGTTAAAAAACCATGGGATTATTATAATACAAATATTAATGGTACCCAAAAAGTAATCACTCATTTTCCTGATGCTAAAATGATTTTTGCTTCTACAGGTGCAGCTTTTGACCCAACATCACCTTATGCAAAATCAAAAGTGATAGCAGAAGAGCTTGTACGAAATCAATGTAAAGATTATACAATATTTAGATTCTTTAATGTTGGTGGTAGAAAACCAAGCAACCCTGAAGGATTGTATGCAGCCACAATCAATGCATGTGAATCAGGAATATTTACTATTCATGGCAATGATTATAATACAAAGGATGGAACATGTGTAAGAGATTATGTACATGTCGATGATTTATGTGATGCAATTATCAAAGCAATTTATAAACCAGGAGCTATGACTGAGTATGAACCACTTGGTTCTGGTAAGTCTTATACAGTTTTAGAATATATAAATGCATTCATAGAAGAAAATGGACCCAAATTTAAAATAGAATTTGGTCCAAGAAGAGAAGGTGATAATGAATCAAGTGAGGTACCATTTATGAGTAAATTTATGAACCCTAAAAAAACATTAAAGGATATAATGAAATTATGAAAAAAATTTTAATAACAGGCGGTGCAGGATTTATTGCTCACCATGTGATTGATAAGATTTTGTCTAGTACAGATTGGGAAATTATTACATTAGATCGATTAGATTTTAGCGGAAACCTCAATAGGTTAAATGAAGTTGTAAATACCTATCCTGAATCAGAACGAAAAAGAGTACGTGTGATTCATCATGATTTAAAAGCAGAATTAAATCCAGAGATTATAGCTAATATTGGGAAAATAGACTATATCAGTCATCTAGCTGCAGGATCGCATGTTGATAGATCTATATCATATCCATTAGAGTTTGTAATGGATAATGTAGTTGGTACAGCACATATTTTAGATTACGCAAGAAAAATCGATAACTTAGAACGATTCGCCTATTTTAGCACAGATGAAGTGTTCGGACCAGCACCTTCAGGTATTAACTATAAGGAAAATGATAGATACAATTCTACTAATCCTTATTCGGCCACTAAAGCAGGAGCAGAAGAACTAGTTGTTGCCTATGAAAATACCTATGGATTGCCATCTATCATAACACATACAATGAATGTTTTCGGAGAACGACAAAATGTTGAAAAATATATTCCAATGGTAATTAAAAAAGTTCGTGACAACGAAACAGTGACAGTGCATGCCAATAAAGAAAAAACTATAGCAGGTTCTAGGCATTATATTCATGCAGGAGATGTTGCTGATGCACTATTATTTCTTTATAATTATGATCTTTCTACAATCCCAGAAGATAAAACTGGAGCTAAGTGTCAAAAATTTAATATTGTTGGCAAGGATGAAATTGATAATTTAGAATTAGCGCAATTCATTGCAAAAACACAACACAAAGATCTTAAATATAAAATGGTTGATTTTCATTCTTCAAGGCCTGGTCATGATTTAAGATATGCTTTAGATGGCACTAAAATGAAAAATATGGGATGGGAACCAGAGTCTGCTTTCAAAAGATTAGAATCTGTTGTGCAATGGACTTTAGAAAACGATAGATGGTTAATCACATAAAAGATTTGCAAACATCATATTTCAACCTAAATTCGGCAGATGGTTAGAAAATATATCATATTTTTAAGTTTTATAAGCATTGCTTATGCACAGATTTCAATGAGTGACATTAATAAGCTCAGCAATTCTCAATTAGACCTGATTAGACAGGAGCTTTCATCAAAACCTGCTCTATCTGATACCGCTTCAGATATTGATATTGACAAACCATCTCCAGCAACTATTAATATTCAGTCTCCTTCTCCTTCTGCGAGTAGCTATTTTGGATATAATTATCTTAAAAGGACTATTAATTTCTTTGATAATATACCTACCCCTCCTGATTTTAAATTAGGACCAGGAGATGAAATCATTCTATCTCTGTGGGGAGAAACTAATTCGAGAGAAAATTTTCTTATTAACAAAGAAGGATTAATTTATTATGAAAATATTGGTTTTATTAATCTTTCTAACAAGAATCTAAAAGAAGCCGAAGCAGTGTTGGTAGAAGAATTATCCCGTATTTACTCAACATTAAAAGATAAAGAAAATCAAACAAAATTAATGTTAGAACTTGGTAAAATTAAGTCTATTAATGTTTATTTTTCTGGACAAATTGAAAGACCAGGCATCAATCTTATCCATCCATTTTCCGATGTGTTTTCAGCAATAGTTCAGGCTGGTGGGGTTAAACAAGAAGGATCATTACGTCAGGTACAAGTGATTAGAAATAACAAAGTAATTTCTACTATTGATTTTTACTCTTTTTTTATAGATGGGAAAAATAATTTTTCATCTACAAGAATTTTAGATGGAGATGTAATACATATCCCAATCGTTTCTAAACGTGCACAAATTAAGGGCGCTATTAGTAATCCAGGATTTTTTGAATTGCTTGATGGTGAATCTTTAGCAGATTTAATTGGTTATGCTGGAAATCTTGAAGCAAATGCAGCATCTACCATTACACTAGACAGATTAGTTCCGCTTTCAGAACGTCTTTCAGATGATAATGCAAGAGTAAGCATAGTAACAAATGTTGCAACAGCTTCAAATACGAAATTAAATGATGGTGATATTGTAGATGTTAGAGGTATTGATGATGTAATAACTAAAGTTCAAATTCTAGGTAGAGTGAAATCTCCTGGATCATATTCTTCTACTTTAACATTGAAAGAAGTATTAGATCTAGCTGGCGGTTTTAATGATCCTATATTCCGAGAATCCATTCGTGATGATGAAATTGTTGTTATAAGAAAAGATGCCAATCAATTTTATGGACTAGAATTTAAAATTCCTTATAGTGAATCTAATGCATTTAATTTAATGCCTGGAGATAAAATTTTTGTCTATGAAGATTCTTTTTATACTAATCTTTTTACAGTTTCAGTTATTGGGGCAGTCAACAAGCGTGGTAGTTTTCAATTAAAATCTGGAATGACCATTCAAGATGCTATTGATTTAGCAGAAGGATTTTCTCCTATTGCAAATGAAGAAGCTATCACTGTTACAGAAACTTTTAGTTCCGTTGATGATGATGGTAATATGTTAGAACAAAGAAATACAGTAAACGATGCAACCCTAGATTTTGAACCTACAAACGGTTCCGTTATTAATGTGTTGCCTCTAGAAAATGTTGTTAACGTAGAAGGCAATGTTTACAATCCAGGTTTGGTTACATACAAGAAAGCAAAAACCGTCAATAAATATATTAATCTTGCAGGTGGCCCTAAACCAAATACTCTTTCGACTAAGATATATGTTAAACGTGCTAACGGTCGAATAAAAAAAGTGACCTTTTTCCAAGGGATAGGTACAATCGTGAAACCGGGTGATACAATTGTTGTGCCAGTAGATCCAAACCCACAAGACTTTGATATTACCGCATTTATTTCAGATCTAGCTGCTACGCTTGCTAACCTTGCTGCTATATTTCTTATCATTGACAATCAAAACGATTAATTACAATGAAATTAATTCTTTTGCGCCATGGTGAAAGTGAATGGAACCTTTTAAATAAATTTACAGGATGGACTGATGTTGGCTTAACTGAAAACGGAATCAATGAAGCAAAATTTTCAGGCGAACAACTTCTTAAAAAGAATATTTCTATCAGTACTCTATATACATCATTGCTTATAAGAGCGACTCATACTGCTGAGATTGTTTCAAGTATTGTTGGTTTTAATACGAATGACATTCAGTATCACTGGAGACTTAATGAGCGACACTATGGAGCATTACAAGGACTCAATAAGTCAGAAACTGCTACTAAATATGGAGAAGATCAGGTGCATGTTTGGAGAAGAAGTTATGATATTCCTCCACCACTGTTGTTAGAAGATGATGAAAGACATCCAAAATTTAATGAAAAATTCAAAGATATTGATGGAGAATTACCTATTGGGGAAAGTTTGAAAAATGTGATTGAAAGATTAAGTCCATTTTGGAAATACTATTTCAAAAATATTAAAGATAATCCAGGCAATCATCTTATTGTGGCACACAGTAATTCTTTAAGAGCAATTGTAAAAATATTAGATCAATTATCAGATCAAGAAATCGTATCCGTCAATATTCCTACAGGTGTGCCTTTGGTATATACATTTGATTCTAATTTTAATGTTATTGATAAGGAATATCTAATTGATGAAAATAAATTAAAAGAAAAACAAGCAGTAGTTGCAAATCAAGGTAAAGCAAAATGAATTTAAATTTTTCAGATATTAAAGTCTTATTAATTGGTGATTTTATGATAGATCACTATATCATAGGCGCATCTACAAGAATGTCGCCAGAAGCACCAGTTCCTGTAGTAATACCTGAAAAAGATTATTCAACACCAGGAGGAGCAGGAAATGTAGCCATAAATTTGAAGTTAATGGGTGCAGATGTAACGTGCGTAGGGTGTGTTGGAAATGATATTTGGGGAAAAAAATTACTTTCAATATTAAAAAATGAAGGTATTAAAACAGAAGGAATAGAATTAATTAATGACCATCCTACTACATTAAAACAAAGAATTTATTCAGATGGTAAACAGGTTGCTAGGCTAGATACAGAAAAGATAATAAATTGGGAAATTGATGAGGATGGTGGTGATATAGTAGAAAATTATGATATTATAATATTATCAGATTATAATAAGGGAGTTCTACATAATCCTGAATTATTTCTTACTTTAATTTCAAGTAATCAACTTTCTGATGAAAATCGTTTAAAGAATATAATAGTAGACCCTAAAAAAGATGATTTTAATCATTATCATGGAGTTAATATTATTACTCCCAATTTAGATGAACTTCAAAAAGCTACTAAAATGAAAATTGATGATAATCAATCGATTATCAAAGCTTGCAAAAAATTAATTGAAGAATATTGTATTGAATATGTAGTTGCAAAAAAAGGTGATAAAGGAATAACGATTGTAGGTGAACATAATTTTGTTAAACATATTAAACCGCATATTGTTAAAAATCCGGATGTCACAGGAGCAGGAGACACAGTTATTTCTGCATTGTCTCTTGCCTACGCTAAAACTGAAGACATAGAGCTTTCTGCAAAAATTGCTAATGCTGCCGCTGCTATTGTTGTTGGAAAAAGCGGTACCGCGACTGCTACTATTGAAGAAATAGAATCATTACTTTCTAATTGATATTTTTTATCAACTAGAAAATGGACCTATTCAATATTACTCCAAAACCATGATTGTTATTTTGATTTGCTATAAAAGCAGAAAAACTAAGTCTATTATTTATTATCTTACCAAATTGAATTTTATATTTAAAATCATCACTGATATCAATTCTTTTGGAAAGTTTTATTTCATAATAATTTGAGGATATCTCCCCATTAATTCCTATATGAAAAACTTTAAAAGGATTAATAATCAATGAATGATCTAAGAATGGATTACCAATTGTATAATTATTATAACTCCAACCTGTTTGGTATTGATAATTCCAATAATATGCATCAATATGAGGCGGTTCCAAATCTTGGTTGGTGGTGTCAATATACTCAATTAATATAGTGGTATTAGGGATATAATTTTTTAATTCTGCTCCCCACAATCCATCAATTTTATTATTAAATCTAAATCCACTAGTATCTTCAAAAAAATGTTGATAATACAATTTTAGCACTTGATCTTCATTGTGTTTTTGAAAAGAAAAATCCCATATTCCCAAATGATTTCCAAGAGCATTGGCGTGTCTTTCTCCTTCTAACCATGGTCCATCTTCTGATATAAAAACTTTTAAAAAATCTTTAAAGCTATTTGGAAGTTCACCTAAATTTTCTGTCCCCCCAGCCCACATTGCTTCATGTACCAACCCAAGACTTATGCGATATTTTTCTTTGATAATATTCATATAAAAGAATTTTTCATGTAATAAAGGTTTTTTGGTGTAAAAATCATTATCATCATCGAAGATTCCATGAGATATTCCAAAATCAAAACTAAGATTACTAAATTTTTTTATACTTTGCGATGTTACTAGTCCAATTTTTGGCATTGGTTCTGCATTATGACTTATTAGCATATTTCCTGAACTGAGTTGGTCATTTAAGTAGGTGCTAAAATCTCGATAATATTTTCCTGCACGTAAAAATGTTTTATCTGAAAAATTGTGTTTAATATATGTTTCTCCAATATATATCTTTCCTCCATCTTTATTTGACCCAACAATATTTATTTCATAGTTATTTTTTTTATTATTTAACTTCCAAGTAGTATAGATATTTAAATCAGAAGGCTTAATACCGTAGTTATTTTTTTCGAGCCAGAAATATTCACTATCTACAGGATTAATTTTTAATTGCATGGATAATTTATTTTCTTGAGAAAATAGCATTGTATTTGATAGAAAAGTTATTATTACAAAATTTTGTAATAAATTATTTATTTGATATTTTCTTTTTCTTGACATAAAACTTCCAATCCATAACTTCAATAGTTGCATGTTTTGAAATATCAATTGATTGAAATTCTTGAGATGGAAACACTCTCTTTTCCAATCCATTAACAAGCAAATCAATCGGCATCACAAAATTGTTATTTACATTATTCCATCTGTAATAAAACTGAGAATCTGTTTGATAATATTCTAAATGAGGTTGGTTTGGGGTATAAAAATATTGTTCAGAAAAATATGAATAATCTTTTTCTGTTTTTTCTTTTACTTTCTTAAAGAAATCTTGTGTGTTAACATGTGATTGTGCATTTTCAATCATAAATTCTTTAAGGATTTCAAACCAAATGGTATCATCATTGATTGCGCTTCTTAGAGTGTGCATTACCCAAGCACCTTTCATATATGTGTCTCCACTTAGAGCCCAATGATTTTCATCTTCGTTTCCAACAATTGGAATCTTGTTAGCAATTCTGCCTTTTATACTTTTTAAGTAATCTATGCTTACTGGGTAACTATCAAATTTATCTTCAAAATAAAGCGCTTCAGAATAGACTTGTAATCCTTCATGAATCCATATATGTGTTGGATCCGAAGCGGTGACACTATTTCCAAACCATTCATGTCCTGTCTCATGAATAATTAATGGATCTATAACACCATACATGGCCCAACTACTACTTCTCACACCATTATAAATGCTGAAACCATTTCCATATGTAACAGCTGATTGATGTTCCATGCCTAAATATGGAACTTCTACTAGTTTATACCCATCTTCCCACCATTGATAATCTCCAAAATACTTTTCATAGAAACGAATCACTTCTTTCGCTTGTTTAAAGTAGTTTTCTGCGACATCTTTATTATAATCCAATACATAGTGATTAATGTTATGAACGGTGTTGTCTTTAATAAAAGTATCTTGTACAGCAACATAATGTCCAATTTGTACTGAGATGTTATAATTATTAATTGGATTATTTACAAACCATTCATATGTCGTTTTACCCCCATCTTTTATGGTATTTCTTAATTGTCCATTTCCCACACTCATTAAATCTGATGGAACTGTAAATGCCATTCTTACACTATCTGGCTCTTCAGTAATATGGTCTTTATTTGGCCACCAAATTCTTGCACCTTCTCCTTCACAAGAAACGGCAACCCAATCTCTGCCTTCTTTGTCTTTAGACCATGTAAAACCACCTGCCCATGGTGGATTAGCAGCGCTTTGTGGAACCCCTTCATAGTATATAGTAAAATCAAACAAATTATTTTTAGGGATTGTTTGTTCAAAAACAACCAATACAGCATCTTCTTCNCGACTATATTCTANTTCGTTATTTTTATGNGTGATTTTTTTAATATTTAAATCTTTTNCTANATCAACTTGTAATTTTTCTATGTCATTTAAACTTTTTGCTTTTATTGTTACAAATCCATCTAAAGATTNATTTNCAATATCAAANTCAATATTAATATCATAATANCTTACATCATATGAAGCACGNTTTTCATTGAGNAAACCCATNAGATAGTTATTTCTACTTAATGGAGGGATTTCATTNCCNCCATGTGGTCTAGGGTTTTGACAAGCAANAATTNTTAACAATANAAATAATATNTTAATCGATGTCTTTTTCTCAGGTTGCTTTNATAAGTTGTTCCTTGAATCATATTTTTTGCGAAAATAATATAGTATAATAAAAAGCAGAATAAAACCCATAAGACAATTGCAAAAGCATCTTTTATTAAGAAAAGGATATAGATAATCCCTATATAAATAATCCACTTTACCCAATTGGGTTGATTCCAAAGTCTTAGTAACAAATTCATTGAACTACAAAGTAATATAATTTTTCATAATAATCTAAGGCTTCATTATAAATATCTTGGTATTCATTTGGAATAGTATATGATTTCTTATCAAATATTTCAAATTGATCTGTATTAATGACATTATTATACCAATGTTTCCACCAAATACCATCAGTAGAGTAAGGACCTTTTTCCCAACTAAGCATTGTTTCATGAAATTCAATATTTAAATTTTTGCACCACTCATTGAGAATTTTTCTAGGATTTTTTAATAAAATAGATGAATCAATTACTATTGTATCTTTTTTATTCTTTCTTAAATATTCTATTAATTTCCATTGTTGTGGATAACCAAGCTCATCAATATGATTTAATTTATTTTTACGTATATAAGAATTGATTACATCTTTTGGGTGTCTTATCAAGAAACAATTATGAAAATTTTTAACCCATTCTATATTTTTTAAATCAATCAGATGATGAGCCATATGTTTTTGATACCATATTTTTTTCAATTGTGGAAGTTTTTCATTAATACTATTTACTACTTGATCGTAAGTATTAGGATAATAATTGATAATTTCTTCAGCCATTGGATGATTTAATCCAGTTTCTCTTAAATAGTATGCATAGAATGGCTCATCAGATACAAATGTATCATTTCTTGATGACCATGATCGCATTAGTGCGGTAGATATATTTCGAGGACCTGACCAACAAGCAATTCGGATATCAACCAATGTATTCCTCAATTTTTTTATTATACAATTTCCTTATCTTATTTACCATTGAAGATGGATTTGTTGATTTTAATTCTTTGTTCTCTAATTTGGCTACAGGGACAATACCAGCAAAAGTTCCAGTTACAAAAACTTCATCACAGTTTTCTATATCTTTAAATGTAAAATTTATTTTATTACATTGAATATTGTTTTCATGACATACCTCGATTACCTTACCTCTTGTAATCCCATTTAAACAGTATTCTCCCTTAGAAGTAATAACTTGATTATCTTGAATAAAAAACAGGTTGGTAGAATTACATGTACTAATATTTCCATTAATATCATTCATAATTCCTTCGTCATACCCAAGCTTATTTGCTTCTATACTTGCTAGAATACAATTTAATTTGCTAAGCGTATTGTATTGTGGGCTTAATATGTTTTCATTTGGTCTAGTATTTGGAACTCTGCCAATTGATATTCCTTGAATATATGTATCAGGATTAGTTTTTTTATATTCAGGAATAATAACAAAATTTATTGTTCCAACATTTGCATTTGGGTTTTGATAAGGAGTAATCTTATCCCCTCTTGATACAATTAAACGAATATGGACATCATCATTCATATGATTTTTTATCAAAACTTTATTGAGTTCATTGATAATATCTTGTCTTGATAAAGGGATATCTAATGAAATCCCTTTAGCACTTGCAAATAGCCTATTAATATGTTCTTCAATAAAAACAAGTGTAGATTGATGAAGCCTAATTCCTTCCCATACACCATCACCAAGTAGGAATCCGCTATCAAATACTGATATTTTTGCTTCAGTTCTATGCAATAAATTTCCATTAATATTAATAAAAATATCTTCATTTTTTGGATTTGATATATAAGAATGAGTACTCATAAGTGGGCCCACAGGGACTTGAACCCCGAACCTGCGGATTATGAGTCCGTTGCTCTAACCAATTGAGCTATGGGCCCTGTTTTAGTAAAAATATTTTATTTACAGTAGTTTTAGACTATATTACTCTGCAATAAAAAATATAGTTAAAAATAATGAATAATCAATTATTTACTGAAGATGGAGAATTTGATCTAGGTCAATTAATTAGACTTCTTTATAAAGGAAGAAATGCTGTAGTAAAGAATTCAATAATTTTTGCAATTATTTTGACATTTATATCATATTTGCAAACTCCTTTATATACCTCCACTATTTCGATTTTCAAAATCAATGAAAATAATATTTCTCTACTATCTGGGGATATTGGTAGCATTCTTGGAGGATCTGATAATACATTAAATGAACGACTACAAATTGATATTAAAGATATCATACTCTCAGAAAATTTGTCTAAAAAAATAGTTAATAATAATTGGGAACATACTAAGAATGAAAATCTAATGAAATTTTGGGAACTAGATAAACCTGGCTTTTTATCCAATCTCTTTTCCAATAATGAAAATAAATCTAATTTAAAAAATAGAAAAGTTGAAGCTGTAGCATTAGAAGAATTTAGTAAACGAATTAAAATTAATGAAAATTTAAAAACTGGATTAGTGACAATTACATTATCAATGGAGAATAGAGAACTATCCGTTGAGATTTTAAATTATATCAATAATTTTATATTAGATTTTTCTTCGTCAAATATTTTTACGCTTGCTGATAAAGAAATACAATATTTAAATCAAAGAATAGATTTAGTTGATTTAGAGCTTGAAGATTCTAAAAATAATCTTATTCTCTTTCTTGAAGCAAATAAAGATTATCTTCAATCGCCATCCCTCAATAGACAATACCAAGATTTAAAACAAATTTTACTTTTTAAAGAAAGTATTATGATTACTTTACTCCAACAAATTGAGATTGCTCAACTGAACAAAGTTAAAATATCTCCTGTTGTTGGTATTTTAGATCATCCAAGTATTGCTCCAAAAAAATCTTCGCCAAAACGAACATTATATTTAATAAGCGGGTTGCTTTTTGGTTTTATATTTTCGATCTCTATGATGATTTATAGAACTCTTAATAGACCATATGATTATTAGAAATCTTTTATTGATTATATACACCTTTGGGCTTTTAACAGAGATAAGATTATTTTCAGGAGATCAACTTCTAGTACCAGTTGTTATTTCATTCTTCATCGGATTTTTTTTTGTTATAACACATTTACCAAAATATTTTAAATCAAATCTTAAATATTTTTATTTAATCATTTTATTTTTTTTCCTGTCAGTTTTTTTTGGTCCAAATAAATTTGACAGTCTTCTATTACAAGAACGATTTTTAGGTTTTGTTCAAATGTTTACTTCATTAATTATTGCTGTTGCAATTTTTTTTGAGCTTGAAAAATATGATTTAAAACTTCTTTCCAATTTTTTTCTAGCTCTTTTTTCTATTTTAATTTTTGGTGCGATTATCGAGATATTAACTCCCTTTAAATTTATTTTAGATCAAATTATGCAACCTCTTTTTCCAGACGGGTATTATGCAGGTTATGATGAAAAGATAATGAGAGATGAATCGTTATATGCTTTTTATAGACCAAAATTTTTTACTTCAGAAGCTTCTCATTTAGGAAAATTTGTATCAATGTGTTTACTTTTTTGGAGATTATCTACATCATCAAGAAATAAGAATATAATTTTTTTGTTATTATTAATCATTGCATTCTTGATTATAAGAAGTCCGCTAATCTTATTTTTAATTCCTATACATTTTTTGATAGTTTTTACCCTTGAGAGAGTATCGATAAAAAAAATTAATCTGATTCCTGCAGTTGCAACTTTTTTTCTTTTCTTGGTTTTAATTGTTAGTAGCATTCAAGTTTTAAATGAAAGAATTAACCTTGCCAATTTTGGCAATGATAGTTCTTTAGATGCAAGATTAATTATACCTACTTTTGTTACATTAGAAGTTTTAAGCGAATTTCCATTATTTGGAGTTGGTATTGCAGGAAAAGAAGCTATAGAAAACATTGTAATTGAAAAATTTCAAGAATTAGATCCTAATTTCAAACCACGATCTATGAAAGAACTTCTAGATAAAAATCATGCCGCTACATTACAATATCTGATTTACTTTGGGTTGTTAGGTACTTTTATAATTATTTTTTTAACCATGAATCTTATTAAGTCATTTGGTGTCCAAAATTGGATTTTTATAATTTTAGTTTTTGCTATACTGGGCTTTACTCATGGTAAATTAACTGGATTGAATACTTGGACTTATTTTTTTGTTACTTGTAGCTTATTGTTAAAAAATAAATTTTAAATCAAGCGAGAATATAAAATTAAATATTATCAATTGTTCAGTTAGCGGCAACTTGGGAACATTTGAAAGATATGATTTAGAATTTCATTTAAAGAATAGTATATTCAAAAAAAAATATTGTAAATAATTAATTTCAGGAGAGAATTATGATAGATTATAAAGAATTATTAAAAGATATTAATATAGACATTTATGCCGATGGTGCTGATTTAAATGATATGTCTAATATTAATCAGGAAGGTTATGTGGCAGGATTTACTACTAATCCAACATTAATGGAAAGGGCTGGAGTTACAGATTATATGAAATTTGCATCAGATGCTTTAGATTTGGTAAAAGATCTTCCTATTTCCTTTGAAGTTTTCACAGATGATCTGGATAAAATGGTAGAACAGGCAAAAATTTTAAGTTCTTTAGGAGATAATGTTTTTGTGAAGATACCAGTTATGAATACAAAAGGTGAGATGTCTTATAGAATTATTAAAGAATTGGATGAACAGAATATAAGGTTAAATGTAACTGCTGTTTTTACTACTGAACAAGTTAGGGGTATATTGGAAAGTATGTCTGGAAATCTTCCACATATCATATCTGTTTTTGCTGGCAGGGTTGCTGATACAGGCAGAGATCCTTTACCAATAATGAAAGAATCATTACAATTAATAAAAGCACATTCAAAGAATATCAAATTATTGTGGGCTAGTCCAAGAGAAATATTTAATCTATATCAGGCTAACGAGATGGGGTGTGATATAATTACAGCCACTCCAAGTCAGTTATCAAAACTTAAATTCAAAAATAAAGATTTACATGAATTTTCTCGTGAAACTGTTCTCATGTTTTATAATGATGCAACAAAATCAGGATATAAAATTTGAAAGTTACTGTAATAATACCAATGGCTGGACAAGGCAGTCGCTTTGATTATGAGTTTAAGCCATTTTTAAAAATAGAAAATGAAACTTTCATAGAAAGAGCAGTGGGAAGTTTTAAAAATCATTTAGATGACATAGATAAAATTATTTTTGTTTATTTGAAAGAACAAGAAAAGCAACATAATGTTTCTAATAAGTTAAATGAATTATTTTCTGATATTAATATTGAAACAATTGTATTAGATAAGAAGACAGAAGGACCTGCAGAAACATTGATGAAATCAGTTTCAGGAATCATTGATGATGGTTGTATTATTTGTGATTGTGATCATTGGTTAGATTTAGATTCATTTTTTGATAAGATAAAAATGTCTGAATATGATTGTATTGTTCCAACTTGGGAATTAGAGGGCGAAGATATAAAATCTTGGAGTGTCGTATCTGTGGACAATGATATCATTACTGGTATTACAGAAAAGTCATTACCAGATACAAATGGTCGTTTTATGGGAGTTATAGGATGTATTTATTTTAAAAAATTACCTTCTATCAATGATAATCATACTTACATCTCTGATATTATTTCAGAATATATAGAAGATAAAAGGTCAATCCTTTCTGTTGAATTAATTGATGCTGAGTTTTTTGGTGATCCAACAAGGTTAGAAACCGCTATAGATAAGAGAAATTTAACAAAAGGCGGTACGATATTTTGTGATATAGATGGAACTATTATTGAACATGAAGATAAACCTAATTATGATAATATTGATAAAAAGAAAACACTTAAAGGTTATGAAAAATTAGCTAATTGGAAAAATAGTGGTTATAGAATTATTTTAACTTCAGCAAGACCAGAAGAACAAAGAGAAAATTTAAAGAAATTGTTGTTAAATAAAGGAATTGTTTATGACCAGATTATAATGAATTTACCATCAAACGAAAGACACTTAATAAATGATAGAAAACCAAGTTTTCCAATGAATCAAATGGCAATTGCACATGAAATTGAAAGAAATACTGGATTGGAAACGATAAATTTGAATTTAATAGATATTGAAATTATTTCAAGATTTAAAGGTGGATCTATGGCAGATACATTTTTAATTAAAAAAAATGATAAGTTATTTATTAGAAAGATTGTATCAAAAAAAATAGATTCAAGTTTAGGATATTTAAAATTAAAAAAACAATATCAAGAATTAAATAAAATGAATTATTTAGATTCAACTTTATTTCCGAAGGTATATGCAGAAGATGAAAATTCTTATGAATATTTTTATGATATGGAATATTTAGATGGTCATCAGTTATTATCCAATTATCAATTACAAAATCGATTAGATTCATTGAAAGTATTATTTCCTAAATTACAAAAAGCTTTTTATAATAATAGAACTGTACAATATACAGATGGTAGTAGATGGTTAATGGAACATTTATCTAATAAAATATATTCTAAATTTGAAAATTTCCCATCAAAATTAAAAGATATTATAAATGCAGATATTTTATACCTTAACGGCCAGAGATTAAATGGATTATTTTCTATATTGAATAAAATAGTAAATAATAAATCCGTTATGGAAATTTATTCACCTACGGGGTTATCCATGATACATGGTGATTTAACATTTGAAAATATACTTTATAGATCTAAAGATGATGTTAAATTAATAGATATGGATGGTGGCAATGTTATTGATGCAGTTGAATTGGATTTGGGAAAAATGTTTCAATCTTTAATGGGTAAATATGAATCTTGGGCGAATGAAACTAAAGATTTTTTAAGAATAAAGTCCGAAGATCACTATGAGGTAGATATTGATTTTGATGTAAATAATGAATTATTGGATTTGTGTTTAGATTGTTGGAGTGAGATTTTGGATGAAGATAGAGACAAAGTATTTAAAAAGGCTCTATTTTATATGGGATTGCATTTTATAAGAATGATACCATTTAGATTACATAAAAAAGAACAACAATATCTAACTCCAATATTGTTGGCAAGTAAATTTATCAATGATTCATATAACATTAAACATTAGACTATAGAATTTTTCAGAGCCAAAATTGAGGTATATCTTTTAGAGATATTTTTAGTATAATGTTTAAAGAAAATAAAATTCCAAGTTTTGTATCTTATAAGTTATTAATAATTATCTTATCTTTTGTTATTGGATTTTTAAATCCTGCAATCTTTTCAAGAATATTCAACCAAACAACTTTTGCAGCCCTTTTGCTTACTTCTGGTTTGCTTTCATATCTTGCATTTCTAGATGCTGGTTTTGGTAAACCTCTTTATACCATTATGAGAGAATATTTCATCAAGAAGAATAATAAATTAAAATCTTCAATCTCTTTTTCTATTATTTTCTATATCTTGGTATCTATTTTAACAATCTTAGTATCATCAATATTTGCATTTTTTGTTTTTAATTTTTTAAAACCCGATATTAATATGTACAGTTTTATATTTTTTGCTATCGGGCTTTCAACCAACATTGCAACAAATAATTTTCGACATATTTTTCAAGCAATTGATAGGTATGTTTTTTTTGAAAAAATTCTTTTTTTAAAACGTTTATTTAATTTATTTGCATTATCATTTTTTTTACTTCCCAATGGAATAATTTATTTCTCTATATCTTTAATCTGTTTGAATATTTTTTTAACACTGTTTTTTGTATATAAATTAAATCAAATTTTTCAAATTAATTTTTCAAATCTTATTGATTATACATCACATCATTTTTGGTTTAAAAAAATCCAATCTAATGCTCTATTCTTCTTTTTTATAACTGTTTTAGAAGTTTTTTACTATAATTATGGATTTATATATTTTTCTTCTTTGGAATTTTCAGATGGAGATATAGTAAAATACAGTCTTTTTAATAAAATTTATCTTTCAATAGTCTTGTTTGCTAGAATACCAGCTGATATATCAATTCATTTAGCATCAGATTATTTTCATAATAAAAATATTATAAAATTTAGAAAAACTGTTATTCGTACACTTTTTTATAGTATCCCAATTTCTATGCTAACTATTTTGCCATTTATCTTTTATGATAATTTAATTTTTACTATTTGGGTAGGAGAAAATTATTTTAATTCGTTCCTTAAAATTGCTTTAATAATTGCAATTTTTTCTAATTGTTTTCATCATATTGCTGGAACTTATTTGTTTTCAATTGGCAATAATTTCAAAACTTGTTTAAAAATTAATGTATTTTCAAACTTGCTAATCTTAATTTCTCTTTTCTATGGTGCATTGGTGTCACTTAATATGGAAATCATATTGATTAATATTTCATTAGTCTATTTATTAACTGCATTCATATATTTTTTAAATTTTAAAAGGCTTTTATGGAATTAAAATATATTAAAGATCTTTATCAGATTCGAAAAAAAGAGAATCTAGATAAAGTAATTATTTATACTAAAAATTTTAAGTACTCAGGACTGATAAACTATGCAATCAAATTTGCTTTATGGTCTGTAAAAGATAATGGAATTGTATTAATAAAAAATTCAAATAAGCACTATAAAAATAAACTAATTCCTCATTCCTATGATTTTAAATTATTAATACACAAAGTTATATCAATTATGAGAAATTTTGATATGGAAGTTAGTATTGATAAAAAAAATCAAGAAATTGAGATTATAAAAGAGAATATTCCATTTGATAATAATTGGTCTATAGGAGTTATGTTTTCTGGATCTTCCGAAGAATTTAATCAAGTAGTTGATTCAATTAATGTTCTTCAAAATCTAACACTGAAAAAAGAAGCAAAATTAGAAGTTTTAGTTTGTGGACCATCTATAGAAAGAAAAAAGTTTGAAAATTTTAGTATAAAGTATGTTGATTACAATGAGAAAAATAATAACAGATTTCTAATAAATAAGAAAAAAAACCATTTAATAAGACAAATGCAATATAGTAATTGTTGTGTATTGCATTCGAGAATTTTTTTAGATAAAGATTGTTTATACAATATGCCAAATCACTTTGATGTTATTGTTCCAAAAATATTTTATAAAAACAAAGATTTTATTGTACCAGATAATGATTTAATATTTTATCAATGGAATAAAAGTTTTGAATATATTACTTCTGCTCCAACTCTTAAAGATTATAATAGATATAGATATCTATCTTTTATGAAAAATGCTATTCCATGTGCTGATGGAGCTTGTTTGATTGCAAAAAAAGAAATTTTTTATGAAAATATGTTAGAAGAAAAAATTGCTTGGACTGAAGCTGAGGATGTTGAATGGATGAAAAGACTTTATCTTTCAAATAATATTTTGGAACTCTCTTTAGAATCTAAAGCTTTCTCTGTTACTACTAAAACTTCTAAATTGTTTTTATCAATGCCTTCATATTTAAGATATATATTTAGAAGAATTTTTTATCTTATGAAAGTTGCAAAAGGGAGTATTCATCGATATGATTAATTGTGGAATAATTGGTTATGGTATTATGGGTCAAATTAGACATGAAACTTGTGATTTAATCGATAGATTTAATGTTGTCAAAATTTATGATCCGAATAATAAAAATATAGTTAGCAATTCACTTTTGGCTAGTTCAGAACAAGAAATAATTGAAAATGAAAATATTGATGTTATTTTTATTTGTACCCCAAATTATTTAAATAAAGACTTAACGATAGAATGTATTAAAAACAATAAACATGTTTTTTGTGAAAAGCCTCCGGCTCTAAAATCAAAAGATGTCCTTGAAATTCAATCTTATGAAAAAGAATCATCATCAATTCTAATGTATGGATTTAACCACCGCCACCACCAAAGTATTGTTGCTTGTAAAAAAATTATTTCTGAAAAAAAATATGGAGATATATTATGGATTCGAGGAAGGTATGGAAAAAGCGTAGATAAATCTTTTTTGAACAATTGGAGATCAGATTTAAATAAATCTGGTGGAGGAATTTTAATGGATCAAGGAATTCACATGCTTGATTTATTTTTATATTTTTGTGATAATTTTGATATTGTTAAATCTTTAGTTTCCAATTCTTACTGGAATTCTGATATCGAAGATAATGTTTTTGCACTTTTGAGAAATTCTCAAGACGATATTTCAGCTTCATTACATTCAACAATGACACAGTGGAGACATCTTTTTTCATTAGAAATTTTTCTAGAATCAGGTTATCTAGTCATCAATGGACTTAATACAAGTAGTGGTACATATGGAGAAGAAACCTTATCGATTGCACAAAAAAGATCCACTCCACCTGCAGCCACATGGAAAGATGAAGAAAAAATTAGTTTTAATGATAATTTTTGGGAAACAGAATTATTATATTTTCTTGATTGTATTAATAATAAACAAAAACCAAAAATGTGTAATTCAAATGATGCATTTAAGATTTTAGATTTAATTGAAAGGATATATGAAGATGGAAAGTAAATGGTTTAAAGATTATTTTAAACTTTATGATGGCTTATCATTAAATGATGAAATAATAAATCAATTAATAGATCTTAAAAAACAAATACAGGAGAAAGCAAAAGAAAATTCCATTTTTATTTTTGGCAATGGAGGTAGTGCTGCAATAGCGAGCCATGTTGCGGTTGATTTTTCAAAAAATGCGAAAACCAATATAATGACTTTCAACGAATATGATCATATTACATGCCTAGCCAATGATTATGGGTTTAATCAATGGGTTGCTAAAACATTGGAGATGTATGCTAAAGATGGAGATATGGTAATTCTAATCAGTTCAAGTGGAAAATCTCAAAATATGGTTAATGCTGCAAATTATGCTAGAAAAAATCAAATTAGTGTTGTTACATTCACTGGTTTTGATATCAATAATCCTTTAAAAGCTATTGGAGATATTAATTTTTGGGTTGATAGTAAAGCTTATAATATTATAGAAATGATACACCAAATTTGGCTTTTATCCGTATGTGATTCAATTATTGGAAAAGCAGAATATAGTGCGAGTTAAGGATGAAAAGAAAAGTAGTTATTACTCCATCTAGCTTTGGTCAAGTTAGTTCTAAGCCTTTGGAAGAATTAAAACAATATTTTGATGATATTGTTATCAATAATACTGGTAAAAAAATTCCCAGTTCTGATGTAGTAAATTTTTATGATAATACTCAATATTCAATCGCAGGTTTAGAGGATTTAAGTAGTAATATTCTTTCTCATTTACCAAATCTTCGAGTTATTTCTAGGGTAGGAATTGGTTTAGATAATATCGATTTAAAATATACTAGTGATAATAATATCAAAGTACTTAACACTCCAGATCCCCCAACTGATGCAGTATCTGAAATGACTATTACTGCTGCTTTATCTTTATCTAGAAATTTAATTAATTATAATAAAGATTTACACATGGAACATTGGAATAAATCAGTAAGTAATAGTTTGAAAAATAGAAATGTATTTATAATAGGATTTGGAAGAATTGGCCAAAAAGTAGGAAAATATTTTAGTTTTTTTGGATCTAAAGTTTGCTATTACGATCCATATATTGAAAGTAAAAATATAGATAATATTTTCAAAAAAATTGAGTTTAAAGAAGGATTACTTCAAGCTGATATTATAAGCATTCATTCAAGTTCAAAATCAGAATTGCTAGGAGATGCAGAGTTTAAATTAATGAAAGATAATGTTATTATTTTAAATAGCAGTAGAGGATATCATATAAATGAATTAGCTCTGTTTCAAAACCTAAAAAGTAAAAAAGTATCATCGTGTTGGATTGATGTTTTTAGAGAAGAACCATATAAAGGAGATTTAATAACACTTGATAATGCAATTCTTACTCCACATATTTCAACATATACAAAAATATGCAGAGAAGAAATGGAAATGCAAGCTGTTCAAAATTTATTAAATGAAATTTAAGAGAATGGAATTTAAAGGTAAAAACGTTTTAATCACTGGTGGCACAAAAGGAATAGGCCAACATATAGCAAATGCTTTTTATAGTCACGGAGCCAAAGTGATAGTTCTTGGAACTAATTCAAAAAGAATTAATGATATTAATTTAAAAAACAATGCTGATTTTGTTGCAGTTAAGTGTGATTTTACTGATAAAAATTTTATAAAAGATTTATCTAGTCAATTAGATCAATACAAAACAATTGATGTTCTGATTAACAATGCAGGCATTAACAAAATAGATAATTTTATCGAAACAAAAGATAAAGATTATCATAATATCCACTCTGTTAATCTTTATGCACCTTATCAGATTTCCAAATTAATAGTACATAAAATGCTTAATAATAATTTTGGAAGAATAATCAATATTTCATCTATTTTTGGTAAACTATCTAAAGAAAAAAGATCTCTTTATTCAATGTCAAAATTTGGATTACATGGTCTTACAGTTGCTCTTGCAGCGGAATTATCGAAAAAAGGTATTTTAACTAATACGGTATCACCTGGATTTATTAATACAGACCTGACAAGAAAAATTTTATCTAAAAAAGAAATGAATGATTTATCTAAATCTGTTCCAATTGGAAGATTTGGAGATCCAGAAGAGATAGCATCAATTATCTTGTTTCTAGCTAGCGAAAAAAATACATATATAACAGGTCAAAATATTATGATTGATGGGGGATTTTCAATTGTCTAATGAATGTTTTGAAGTAAAATCAACCTTTGGAAATTACTTGGTTGATTTTAGTAGCCATAAAGAGTTTTTAGATAATACTGATCATGCAAAAACAATTTTAGTGATAGATAAAACTATCTATAAATCTTTCCAATCATCATTTACAAGTTTTCTCGAAAAAAATATTTTAGTAATTGACTCATCTGAAAAATCAAAAAGTTTTGAATATTCAACCACAATATTAAATGAATTACTTAAAAAAAAGATAAAAAAAGATTACACTTTAATTGCAATAGGTGGAGGTACTTTGCAAGATTTAACTGCTTTCGCAGCTTCCATAATTTATAGAGGGATAGAATGGAATTTTATCCCTACTACACTCCTTGCACAATGTGATAGTTGTATAGGTAGCAAAACATCAATTAATTTTCGATCATACAAGAATGTTCTTGGAAATTTCTATCCGCCTAAAAAAGTAATTATTGATATTAAATTTTTAGAATCACTACCAAGTGTTGAGATTAAAAGCGGTATAGGAGAAATGACTCATTATTTCTATTTTGAAGATAGTATTTTTTTAAAAGAAATTTTTGCTAATTATGATGAATTAGTAACAAAAAAACAATCTATTCTTCCTTTCATAAAAGAATCTTTAAGAATTAAAAAAAATGTTATCGAAATAGATGAATTTGATACAGGGATTAGAAACAATTTTCAATTTGGGCACACTTTTGGTCATGCTATTGAAACAGCGACTAATTATCAAATAAATCATGGTCAAGCAGTAACTATTGGGATGGGAATATCGATGTATATTTCTATGAAAGAAAAATTAATGAGCAAATCTGATTTTTTATTGAACCATCAATTAATTTCTAAAAATTTCCCTGAATTTAATTTTAACTCTTTTGATTTTAATTCCTTTTATGATGCTTTAATTAAAGATAAAAAAAATATTGAAAATTATGTAGTTTGTATCTTGATAGAAAAACCTGGTTTATTAAAAAAATCAATGATTGAAATTAATAGCAATCTAAAAGGAAATTTGCAAAAATATTTTGAGGAGTATCAATCGTGAAAAAACAAAAAAGTATAGGTACATGGATTTGTTCTCATAATTCTATTAATCTTGAAATTTTAAAAAATTCAAAATTTGATTGGTTTACAATCGATTTAGAACATTCAGCAATGACCTTAGATTTGTGTTTTGATATTATATCTTATCTAAAAAGTTCATCTAATAAATCATGTTTTGTAAGAATGAGTGACTTGAGTCAATCAAATATAAAGAGAGTGTTAGATTTTGGTGCTGATGGTATCATCTTACCTATGGTGAAAAATAAAAATGAAATTGACAATATTATTGATGCTGCTCATTATCCTCCATTAGGTTCGAGAGGTACAGGATTGTTTAGAGCACAAGAACATGGAGATAGATTAGAAGATTATATCAAGGAATCATACGAAAATACCAAAATAATTATTCAAATTGAACATATCGATGCAATAGACAATTTCCACGATTTTTTGCAATATGATGCTATTAACGGTTTTATTATTGGGCCTTATGATTTAAGTGCATCTTTAGGAAAACCGGGAGACTTTGAAAATAAAAAATTTAAAAATGCTATAGAAAAATTTGAATCTTTATGTTTAAAAACAAAAAAAGATATGGGTTACCATATGGCATTTCCTGATTCAAAAAAACTAAAAGGATTGTTAAAATCAGGGTATAATTTTATTGGATATAGCACTGATATTTTGCTATTTAAAACACAAATTGATGTTGTAAATAAGGATATATCAAATTGTGTATGAAGATAAGAAAATTGCAGCTCTAATTTTTCTTAGAGAATATTCGTCAAGGGTTACTAATAAAAACTTAAGAGATTTTCATGGAAAGCCATTATTTCGTATAATACTAGAAACATTAAAAAATTCAAAATATATCGATCAAATTATTTTAAATACCCCTTCACAAAAAATTATTGATAAATCTTCTGATTTAGATTTAAAAATTCATAAACGTCCACAATGGTTAGATGAAATCAATACAAATGAAGCAAATGCTATTATTGATTATGATTTATCGAAATCTTCCTTTGAATATTATATTCAGACTCATTCAACTAATCCTCTTTTAAGCATACAGACAATTGATAATTCTATTGAAGTTTTTTTTAATAATATTGATAAATATGATTCTTTATTTTCTGTCACATCATTTAAAAAGAGATTCTATCATAAAGATTTTTCTTCGATTAATCATGACTACAAAAATCTTCAGCCCACACAAGAAATTGATCCTTTATTTATGGAAAATTCATGTATTTATATTTTTTCAAAAGACTCTTTTTTAAAAGAGAAAAATAGAATTGGAACTAAACCCTATATTTATGAAACTGATTTTTTTGAATCTGTTGATATTGATACAGAACAAGATTTTAAACTTGCACATTTAATCAAAAGTTTGTCATGAAGTTTATCCAGTTGTCTTATAATATGAATGAAAATACTCCATCTTATGGTGGAAGACACAAAGTATCTATAAAGCCCTTTGAAAAAATAAAGAATGGCAATACAGCTAATTCATACAAGGTACATTTTTATAATCATATAGGTACTCATATAGATTGTCCTAATCATTTTTTTAATTCAGGAAAAAAGATAACTGATTATAGTATTAATGATTTGTTATTTAATAATCCACAGATTATAGATGTTGATTTATCAAAAAAAAATGAAATTAGTTCGAAAACTATTTTAAGCGAGATCAATAAAAATGCTGATATTATATTATTTAGAACTTTTTTTAGTAAATATCGTCATTCTAAAAAATATATTAACGATTATCCAGTTTTTACATCAGAGTTTGTATGTTTTTTAATTAAAGAGTGTGTAAATTTGCGAACTATTGGTTTTGATATAATTTCATTAACATCTCCAATTAATAAAGATGAGGGGAAAAAAGCTCACCAGTTACTTTTGGGAAATGAAAAGCCGATTTTAATCATAGAAGATATGAATTTGGAAAATTATACAAATAATATTAAAAATATATTAGTAGCACCTTTTAATTTTGAAAAAATTGACAGTGCACCATGCAATGTTTATGGAATCATTTAAAAATCTTTATATAAATTCCAAAGCTTTTATAAGAAATAGCCTACCATTGCCATTAATCTTGATTGTTGAAAAAGTTCGAGTAATACCTCTTTATTTTAAATGGAAAAAGGATAAGAAATATGGTAGTCAAAACTTTATAAAAAAAAATAAAGGTTTAAAAGGTTCGTTTCAAGGTAAGAGATGTGTGATAATTGGAAATGGTCCAAGCTTAAATAAAACAGATTTAAGTTTGCTTAAAAATGAATATACTTTTGGCTTAAATAGAATATATTTACTCTTCGATCGATTAGGATTTGAAACCGATTTTCTTGTGAGTACTAATAGATATGTTATAGAACAATTTTCAGATGAAATGCTTAAAACTAATTGTAAAAAATTTTTTAATTACAAGTTTAAAAAAGAAATCAAAAATAAAGATAATGTTAGCTTTATTACTGCCACACCATTTGGGTCAAAATATTTTGATAATATCGAAAAAGGATATATGGCGTATAGTGGTTCAGTAACATTTGTAGCTATCCAATTAGCTTTATATTTTGGCTTTAGTGAAATTATACTTATTGGATTTGATAATAATTTTAAAAATTCAGGACCATCTGATAAGGCTATAAAGTCAAAAAAAAGCGATGAAGATCACTTTGATAAAAACTATTTTGGTAAAGGTATTGTATGGCAACTACCAAATTACCATGCATTAAATTATAATTTTGATTTTGTAAAAAATTTTTTTGATCAAAAAAAACATTTGAATATTGTTAACTGTTCAGTTGGTGGAGAATTACATTTATTTGAGCGATATGATTTAGAATTTCACCTAAAAAACAGTATATTCGATAATAAAATTTTTTGAAAAAACTTGGGGAAAGGGAAATAAAAATGCCTAAAAATGTTTTAATTACTGGAGGAGCAGGCTATCTTGGAACTGTTATTACTGAATTATTACTATCAAAAGGATACAAAGTTTGTATTTATGATAATTTAATGTATGATAGCAAAATTCTTATTCCATTTTTTTCCAATGAAAATTTCAGCTTTATCAAAGGTGATATCATGGATAAACCCTCATTAAATAATGCAATTGCTAAATCAGATGTAGTTATTCATCTTGCTGCTATTGTTGGATATTTCGCATGTTTGAAGAATGAAAGATTAACAAAAGATATCAATGTATCTGGTACAAAAAATGTAATAGAATTAATGAATGATGATCAATATCTTCTTTTTGGTTCGACGGGCTCTAACTATGGAGAAGTAGATGGAATTTGTACCGAAGAAACTCCATTAAATCCTTCAACATTATATGGAGTTACGAAAACTGATGCAGAACGTTTAGTGATGAATCGCAATAATAGTACAGCCTTCAGGTTTGCAACTGCTTTTGGAGTGTCTCCACGCTTAAGAATGGATTTGTTAGTAAATGATTTAGTCTATAAAGCAATGGAGGATGGTTTTTTGGTTATATATCAGTCACATGCTATGAGAACATTCATACATGTAAAAGATATAGCAGAATGTTTTTTATTTTCTATAGAAAATCATGATAAAATGAAAAACGAAGTATATAATTGCGGATCTAACAATTTAAATTATTCTAAAAGAGATATTTGTGAGTTGATAAAAGAAAAAACTGATTGCTATGTTCATTATAATGATTATGATTATGATAAAGATAATAGAGATTATGAAGTTTCTTATGATAAGTTAGATAATTTAGGTTTCAATGTTAGCATAGACCTTGCTCAAGGTATTGATGAACTAATTAAAGTTTATAATATTATGAATTTCACAGACAAAAAATATAAAAACACTGGATATCCAGAAATTTATTAAATAGATAGGGATTATAAATGTTTTGGCCATTGATGAAAGATTGTTTTACTGATGAAGATAAAAAGGAGTTACTTCATTTTATACAAAATAGTAATAGATATACTAATGGGCCAAAAGTTGTAGAATTTGAATCACAGTGGAGCAATTGGTTAGGTGTAAATCATTCATTATTTGTTTCATCTGGTAGCACAGCAAACTCTCTATTGCTTTCTGCTATAATAACAAAATATAATTTGAAACCAGGCGATAAAGTCCTCGTTCCTGCAATGACTTGGGTTACTAATATTGGCCCTGTAATTCAATTAGGATTGAAACCAATTTTTTGTGATGTTGATCCAAATCATTTTGGTTTTGATATGGAACATTTAGAAGAAATTGCAAAAGAACACAATGATATAAAAGTTGTATTTGTAACCCATTTATTTGGTATACCTGCACCCATAGAAGATTTTAAAAAAATAATTCCTAATGCTATCTATTTAGAAGATTGTTGTGAATCACATGGTGCAAAGATTGATAATCAGAAAATAGGAACTTTTTCAGAAGGATCAACTTTTAGTTCATATTTTGGTCATCACATGACGACAATTGAAGGAGGATTTGTCAGCACAAATGATAAAGAATTATATGAATTAATGAGAGCAAAGAGAAGCCACGGAATGGCTCGAGAATGTTCACCTGATGTTTTTGAAAACTATATTAAAAAATACCCTGATATTGATAAAAGATTTATGTTTGTTACAGATGGTTATAATTTTAGAAATACTGAATTTGGTGCTGTAATTGGTTTATCTCAACTCTCTAGGCTTGATTCGATGATTGAAAGAAGGATTGAGATATGTAGTTGGTTTGAAAATTTTTTAAATCAATATCAAGATATTTTTGATATTCCAAATTTTGAAGGTAATAGTAGTTTTTGTTTACCTTTCATATTAAAAGACAAAGAAATGAAAAAAGAACTTCAGAATTATCTTGAAGACAATGGAGTAGAAACAAGGCCATTATGTAGTGGCAATCTATTGAGACAACCTTTTTTGAAAGACTATAGCCTGAAATTAAATAGAAACCCTAAAGTTGATTATTTACATTTTCATGGTTTCTTTATCGGTAATAATCATTTAATTACTAATCAAGATATTGATAGGCTTGAATCTTTACTTGAAAACTTCTTATCTTAAAATCTTTAAATCTTCAAAAAGGAAAACTAAAGAATGAAAAAAGCATTGGTATTAGGCGCAGGAGGTTTTATTGGCTCTCATATGGTGAAAAATCTAAAAAAAAGAGGATATTGGGTTCGTGGAGTAGATTTAAAATATCCTGAATTTGCCAAAACTGAAGCTGATGATTTTATTATTGGTGATTTGCAAGAAAAAAATGTTTGTGAAAAATCTTTTTTAAACGATAATGATTCTATAGTATTTAATCGAGTTTATCAATTCGCAGCTGACATGGGAGGTGCGGGCTATATTCATACTGGAGATAATGATGCAAATGTTGTTCATAATTCTGCATTAATTAATTTGAATATTGTTTCTGAATGTGTTAAAAGAAATGCAGAAAAAGTATTTTACTCATCATCTGCATGTGTATATCGGGTTGAAGACTGCAAGGAAGATAAAGCATACCCAGCTAACCCAGATAGTGAATATGGTTGGGAAAAGCTTTTTAGTGAACGATTATATATGACATTTAAACGTAATTATAATTTAGAAGTTAGAATAGCAAGATTACATAATATTTTTGGTCCTGAAGGAAGTTGGAATGATGGTAAAGAAAAAGCACCTGCTGCAATGTGCAGAAAAGTAGCAGAATCAAATGATGCTGTCGAAGTATGGGGTGACGGCAAACAAACAAGATCTTTTTTATACATAGATGAATGTATTGAAGGTATTAACAAGCTTGTGAATTCAAATTTTACAGGACCTGTTAATATTGGTTCTGATGAAATGGTCACAATTAATGAATTAGCTGAAAAAGTTATTAAAATATCAAAAAAAGAAAATTTATATATCAATAATATTGACGGTCCACAAGGGATAAGAGGAAGAAATTCTAATAATGAACTAATCTTTGACAAATTAAATTGGAAACCATCAGACCCACTTGATGAAGGACTGAAAAAAACTTATCATTGGATAGAAGATCAATTGAGGCAGAAAAAATAGTGAATATAGGCATTATTGGTTTAGGTTATGTTGGCACTGCACTAGAACATGTATTTAAAAAAAATAATAGTGTACATACGGTTGAAACTTTTGATATTAATAAACCTTGCAGTGTTAGTTCAACAGAAAAATTGGTCAATAAATCAGAAATTATTTTTCTCTGTCTTCCTACTCCAATGAAGAATGATGGTAGTTGTGATATTAGAATAGTTAAAGAAGTAATTTCTGAAATTAATTATATTTCTTCATCAAATAAGATTAATAAAAAATTAGTAGTTATCAAATCAACAATCTCTATTGGTTCGACTGATAATTTTATCAAAGAATTTAATAATGTTGATATAGTTTTTAATCCAGAATTTTTGAGAGAAGCTACATTTATTGATGATTTTGAAAATCAAAATAGAATTTTAATTGGAGGATCAATATCCAATTCTGAAAAGTTAGAAGCATTTTATGATAAAATTTTTCCAAGTGTTCCTATAATAAAAACATCTGCAAAAATTGCAGAATCAGTCAAATATTTTACAAATTCATTTTTAGCTGTTAAAGTTTCATTTGCAAATGAAATGAAAACACTTTGTGATAAGCTAGATGTTGATTATGATGAGGTAGTTAAAGCTGCTATTCTGGATAAAAGGTTAGGCAATTCACATTGGGGTGTACCTGGACCAGATGGCAAAAATGGTTTTGGAGGTGCATGTTTTCCAAAAGACCTAGCATCACTTATTAATCAGTTTAGTTCAAATGATGTTAAATCTTATATTTTAAAAGCTTCTTGGGAAAGAAATATTAATGTTGATAGACAGGAAAAAGACTGGGAGCATTTAAAAGGCAGAGCTATATCAGAAAATGAAACATAAACGATTATAGTAATAAGGAATTTATCTTTGAAAAAAATATTAATTCATGATTATGCTGGCCATCCTTTTCAAATTGATTTATCTAGAGAATTGGCAAAAAAATATAATGTTACACATTTATATAGCGGTTCTAATACTACTCCGCAAGGTAGAACTGATAAAAATGATTCTGATTTAGAAACTTTTAATATTGATTCTGTAAAGTTATCATCCACTATTGATAAATCTTCTTTCGTTAAAAGATGGTTCCAAGAATTAACTTATGGTTTTAAACTTTTAAAAAAAATCAGAAAAATTAATCCAGAATTAGTCATGTCTGCTAATACTCCATTAGATGCTCAATTTATTATTTTTTTATATTGCAAATTTAGAAGAATTAAATTTGTTTTTTGGTTACAAGATATGATTACATTTACTGCTTCAAATATTATTAAAAGAAAAAGCAAAATTTTAGGACTAATTATAAATACATATTTTGGTTTTCTTGAGAAAACAGTTGCTCGACTATCCTATAAAACAATTATTACGATGGATAGTCATATAGATATTCTTAAATCGTGGGGAGTAAAAGATACAAAAATTGAGTTAATACATAATTGGGCAACACTAGATGATTATCCTGTTATAGACAAAGTAAATGATTGGTCTTTAAAAAATCAATATCATGATAAATTTACATTTATGTGGACTGGGACCATGGGAATGAAGCATGGTCCCGAATTTTTTGTTGATTTGGCCAAAAAATATGCTAATAATGATAATGTTAAAGTTGTGGTTGTTTCTGAATCTATAGGTGCAAAATGGCTTATTAAACAAAAGGAAAAACAAAAATTACATAACCTTGATATACTCCCATTTCAACCATTTAGTGATGTTGGTAAGATGATGGCATCTTCAGACTGTCTTATATGTGTTGTTAGCAATGATGTCGCTGATGCAGCAATTCCATCAAAATTTCTAAGTTATATGTGTTCAAAAAGAGGTATTATACTATCAATAAAAGATGATAATCAAGCTGCATTGATTGCCAAAAAATATAATACCGCATTGGTTTGTAATCCTGACGATTCAAATCAATTTCTAAAATGTTGTGATGTTATATTGAATGATTCTAAATTGCGCAATACTCTTTCAGTAAATGCAAGAAAATATGCAGAAACAACTTTTAATCTTTCCAACATTTCTCAAAAATTTATCAAATTTATAAAATGATTAGAAAAAGAATTTTTGATATAAGCTTTTCCTTTCTTTTTATAATAATTTTTTTATGGCTCTATCTTTTTTTAGGAACTTTAATTTTTATCAATGATGGATCTCCAATATTATATAGAGCATTAAGGAAAGGAAAAAACAATAAAATTTTTACATGTTTTAAGTTTAGATCTATGTCAAATCATTTAAATCCAAAAGATAGAAAGATAACTTATTTAGGAAATTTTATGAGAAAAACTAACCTGGATGAGATTCCTCAATTTTTTAATGTTTTAATAGGTGATATGTCAATTGTTGGGCCTAGACCTCATGATTTAAATGAAGATGAATTTTTTGAAAAAAATATATCTAATTATAATGATAGATTTGAATTGAAACCTGGAATTACAGGGTACGCTGCAGTTGAAGGAAATAGAGGAGGTACAGATATTAAGAAAATTACTGAGAGAGTAAAATTAGATAAATATTATATTGAAAATTATTCTTTTACTTTAGATATTAAAATTATTTTTAAAACAATTATTATTACTATTTCTAATATCTGTAATCGTCTTTTTTAAAAGGCCCATTGATATCAACATCAATATAATCAGCCTGTTTTTTTGTTAACTTTGTTAGATCAGCATTTAGATGTTTTAGATGTAGATTAGCTACTTCTTCATCTAAATATTTTGGCATCTTATATAGTCCAATCTCCGGTCTATTTTTTGCTAAGAATATTTGTGCTAATACTTGGTTTGAAAAAGAAGTAGACATTACAAAACTTGCATGACCTGTTGCAGATCCTAAATTTACTAATCGACCCTCTGAAAGAACAAAAATTTGTTTTCCATTTGGAAATGTGTAACAATCATACTGAGGTTTGATTTCTTCTTTTTTTGCATTTGATTTATTTAATGCATCCATCTCAATTTCATTATCAAAATGACCAATATTGCATACGATTGCTTGATCATTCATTTTTTTCATATGTTTTAAGGTTATAACATCTCTATTCCCTGTAGCAGTAACAAAAATATTACCTTCACTTAAAGTATCTTCAATTTTTTTGACCGGGAAACCTTCCATAGATGCTTGTAATGCGCAAATAGGATCAATTTCAGTGATTATTACTTTACATCCATAAGACTTCATTGATTGTGCGCATCCTTTTCCAACATCTCCATAACCACAAACTACTACAGTTTTTCCTGCTAACATTATTTCTGTAGAACGCTTAATCCCGTCTGCAAGCGATTCTCTACATCCATACAAATTATCAAATTTTGATTTTGTTGCAGAATCATTAACGTTAAATGCAGCAAACAATAATTTGTCCTTTGTTTCCATTTGCTCTAATCTTAATACCCCTGTAGTGGTTTCTTCTGAAACTCCAATAATTTTTGGCACTATTGTATGCCAGTAGTTAGGATTTTTTTTATGAAATTTTCGTAATAATTTTTCTATAATAATTTCTTCTTCAACAGTTGCTGTAATCTTAGGTAGTTTTTTATGTTGATTATAATATTCTTCTAGTTCATAGCCTTTATGTATCAATAAAGTTGCATCTCCACCATCATCTACAATGAGTTGTGGGCCTAAATTTTTACCAAAATGCAATGCAGCAAGTGTACACTGCCAGTATTCTTCTAATGTCTCACCTTTCCAAGCAAATACAGGTGTATTGGTTTTTGCAATTGCAGCTGCAGCTTCATCTTGGGTAGAAAAAATATTACAACTTGCCCAACGAACATCACCACCTAGCATTTTTAACGTTTCAATCAATATCGCTGTTTCAACCGTCATATGAAGCGACCCAGTAATTCTCAAACCTTTTAAAGGTTTTGTTTTAGCATATTTTTTACGTAATTCCATTAAACCAGGCATTTCTTTTTCAGATATACTAATTTTTTTTCTACCAAACGGTGCTAGTTTAATGTCTTTAATTTTATATTTTTTACTCATAATGATTTAATCTCATCAGTTAAATCTATTGTTTCCCAAGGTAGTGTACTCTTTCCAAAATGACCATAATTAGTTGTATCCGTTAGTTTTATATTAAATAAATCAAATTTATTGATAATTCCTAATGGAGTTAAATCAATATTATTGATAAACCAGTCTGCAATATCTGTTCTTACTTTACCATCTGCATAAACATATAGAGATGTTGGTTCTGGTATACCAATTGCATAGCTTAATTGTACTGTTGCGTTGCTTGCAATATTGCTTGCAACAATATTTTTTGCTAGGTAGCGTGCCATATAGGCTCCACTACGATCAACTTTTACACAATCTTTTCCGCTGAAAGCTCCACCACCATGTGGAGCATATCCGCCATAGGTATCCACAATAATTTTTCGCCCTGTTAATCCAGTATCTCCAGCTGGACCACCAATAACAAATCGTCCTGTTGGATTAATTAGAAATTCTGTCTCCGATGTATCATAGTCTTCTACAGTTGGCTTAATAATTTCTTCTACTTTTTTTCTTACTTCTTCAATTTCAATTTTAGCATCATGTTGTGTACTACAAATAATATTTGATATTCCAACAGGTTTATTAATATCTGAGTATAAAAATGTAATCTGGCTTTTCCCGTCTGGCCCCAGCCAGTCTTCGCCACTATGTCTTGCATTTGATAATGCTTTTGTAATTTTATGACTATAATGAATTGGACTAGGCATTAAATTTTCAGTCTCATTGCATGCATACCCAAACATCATTCCTTGATCACCAGCTCCAAAATTATCGGTGCCTAATGCAATATCAATGCTTTGTTGATCAAGCGTAATATCAATATCTACATTCTTATAGCTAAAACCTTCTTGGTCATAACCAATATCTTCAATAGCCTTTCTTATAATTGGGTCTAGAGAGTCTTTTGAAAC
>PBJS01000002.1 GCA_002721165.1 Legionellales bacterium
GTTTCCAATTATGTTTTTGGCAAATTTTAAATGCAATTGGTATTCCTAATCCTGTTCCATAACGCTTAGTTGATGGTCCTGGTTCGAGATTTCCAGGCTTTGGCTCAAATGGTAAACCAGAACCATTATCTTGAATTTGTATCTCAATTTTATCCTTATAATTTGTTATACGAATATTTAGTTCGCTTGAAATTGGACTAGCATCAATCGCATTTGCTAATAATCCATACATTGCTTGCTCCATAAGATCTGGATCCACATTTAGTAGAACCGAGTCCTCCCAACCATGTTTTACTACTCTTATCTTCTTTTCGCTAATTTTTGTATCAAGCACCTCTAGCGCAGCATCTACTATCTGAGCTGCCTGTATATTAGTTAATTTTGGTTCTAAAGGATGCAGGTATGAAACTAACGCACTAACCCAACGCCCTAAACGATCAATTGTATCTATTATGGCCTGTTTTGATTCTTTAATATCTGCTTTACTATCTGCATGTTCGAGTAATTGTGCGCTTGCTCGAATACTTGCTAATGGATTACGTACATTATGAGCAACAACAGGAATTAATGAACCAAGTGCAACTTGTCTTTCGTTTTCTAAAAGAGCTTCTCTGTTACGCGATAATTCACTAGCCATTTTGTTAATTGTGTTTGCTAATTCAGAAACCTCTTCAGCGCCCTCTTCTTTAATTTGACAACCCAATTGACCATGACTGATTTCACCAGCTCCCTTCATAATATTAGCAATAGGCACAATGAATTGTATTTTCATAATATATCGAGTATAGAAAACAATAATAAACGCGATAATCAGAGGTATTGGTATTACAAATGGAGCAAATTTTGTCCATATCTCAAGCGTTTTATCTAATTTCTTGTGTTTATCGGTCAATAGTGATTTAAATGAGTGATAGCGATTCTCGAATTTTCCAACCATTTGCTGTGAAAAAGTTGGGTTAAGAATCTGAATTTTTGCTAAACGATCTGCAATATATGGATTACTAAAAATATTGTTCATATCAACTTGAATTTCACGATACGAAAGGTTTAGTTCTTGGATTGCCAGGTCCTCTTTACGTGATCTTGACTGTCTTCTTAACTCGTTAAATAACTCAGATATACTTCGGGAATATTCAGGGTATGTCTCTAATGCGTGTGTATCTTCGAGTATACGAGCACGAATCATTTCCTGAATTTGAGCGTAAAGCTCGCCTCTTATCTGCTCAGTAAGATAGAACATTGCGTTTATGCGAACAGATTCTGACGAATTTTGTTGCCAAAAAAATGCCGATACCCCGCCAATTAACCCCATGATAGCGACTAAAAACAAGATTGCGATTTCGTGACGAAAAATAAGATTTTTTAGAGACTTCGGCGAAAAAAAGGACATAGATATAAGTATATCTTAAAATTGGTTCAAATGAACCATTATTTTGGGCGAAATTAGCCAATAATTGCTTATTTATTCATACCTAATATATCAATATTTTATATTATCTTATTGTTTTTTATAGAAATAGTTACTATATATTTGAACTTGGCACGAAATCTGAATGTCTATTTAGTGCATACATACGTATGCCCCGTTCTCATCGGGTATTTTTAACAACTAACTATTCTTAAGGAGAGTTAATATGAAATGGGAAACTCCAGAATATAGTGACATCCGCTTTGGCTTCGAAGTCACCATGTATATCAACAACAAATAATTGTTGACTTAGCTTAAGCAAAAAAGGAGTCTTTTGACTCCTTTTTTTATTTAATTTTGATCGTTTCTATTCTAGTCAAAACCACATTCTCTTAAATAAATGAAATTGCTTCTTGTGGAGATGATACATCGCTCCGGCAACATGAAGTAAAATAAGTGCACCAAAAAATAAAGCGCTAATCTGGTGAATTGTCGTAAATAATTGATTAAGGTCTGGTGACTTCCATCCCCAGTGCGGTAGAGGTATCCCCCAGAATTTTGTTTTATACCCGGCAAAAGATGACGATATATATCCTGAAATGGGCTGAACAAACATCATTATGTACAGTAAATTGTGCGTTGAAATTGCCGCTTTTTTCTGTATAGAAGTAACATCATCGGGCAAAGGTGGTGATACTGAAATAAATTTCCATAATAATCTAATAAGAGCAAGCAGCGCGAGTGTTAAACCCATTGATTTATGTAGCGCGAAAAACCAACTACGCTCGTCACTACCTTTTGGTAAGTCAACCATATATATGCCCAAAATAAACATACATATTAGTAAAATTGCCATAAGCCAATGTATAGCAACTGCAATAGAGTTGTAACGTTTAATACCCATTCGTTAATTGCTCGTGATAATATAGTATTATTAATAACTTTTGTTCGTTCATGATATTAAAATAAAAAAAATATGTCTAAAAATTTAATAATATTTTGTATTTTCACTATAATTATATTTACCCCTCTGTCAATAAATGCAGAGGGGTATCAGGTTATAGTTCACAAAAATAATAAAGAACTTATACTAAAAAAATCAAATGATATTGTAAAAAAATATCATATTGCAACAGGTAAAGGAGGAAAAGGAACAAAAAGAGAGCGCGGAGATAGTAAAACACCACTAGGCGTCTACCGCATTTCGAAATTAAATAAAAGCAATCGTTTTTATTATTTTATACAGCTTGACTACCCAAATTTAATTGACGCATGGTATGGATTTAAAAATGAAGTTATAGATGGAGGTGATTTTAAACGTATAGCCAATGCGTATAAAAAACGTGAATTTCCGCCACAAGATACGAATTTAGGAGGTCAAATTGGAATACATGGTATCGGTAAAACAACGAAAAAAAAATTAGCAATACATGAAGATCTCAATTGGACTGATGGGTGTATTGCATTAACAAATAATGATATAAAAGATCTTATGAAATATATTAAAGTCGGAACGACTGTTGTTATCACAGAATGATAGTAATTCCTTATGAATAGTAAAAAAAAGATTAAATTTCAACGAGGAATACACATAAAGGATTTCTTATATGGATTTTTCACATTATTACTAATCTTTTTTTTATTATTCATTTTCAATATTATTACTATATCATCAAATTTCTCGAATGAACTATACAAAACATCTACAAAGAAAAACTATGATGATACTGTCCAGGATATTGAATTTGCTATCACTGAGAGTAATTTTCGTATAGTTAATAGAATAAATATTGGCGAGTCAATTCAAGAAAGAAAAAATAATAAATTCCCAAAAAATGAAATAATACTATTTTGTAATTTAACTATCGCAGAAGAAATGCTAAAAATTGAATCGGATTATATAAATTACTGCCCATATAAAATAACAATTACAGAAAATGATAATGAAGTAATAATTGGGACACGTCTTTTGCCGACAAATTCAAAATCATATGATATAAATAAATTCTCAATTAAAATGAACGATATTCTTCGTAAAATGGTACAATATTCCGCATCGGATGATCCTTTCATTCTTGACCTAGACAAATAAAAATATATATATTTTATGAGAGAGCAACCTGAACATAGTCTGCTACTTAAGTGGCTTATATTAACCGGCCTTATACTTTTTTCCGTGGTTACGGCATGGAATGAAGGAATTATCTCATTACTCTATGATGTTGATAAAAGCCATATTTCTATGGCTATAACTTTAATCTATCTTCTTGTAACTCTTCATTGTGCCCGTCGAATTTATACAATTTCATTGGAAACAAATTTATCAAAAAGAGTTGAAAATATTATTAAAAATGAAAATAAAATAATTATTAATATAAATGATGAGCAGGTCTTTATTAATACAAAGATAAAATTACCAGAATGTTTAATGACTGAATATATAAAAGACCTGTGCTTTCGTAATGGTAAAGTTTATGAAGCCGACGATAATGGCTCATCATCCGATCTTAACGATGTTTATAATTCTAGACTTAAAGGCCCGCAAGAAATTGGCTGGTTTGTTTCTGATATGATGTTAAAACTTGGTCTTCTAGGCACGATTATTGGTTTTATTTTTATGCTTGGTTCTGTTGCTAATATTGCAGATTTTGATGTAAGCAACATGCAAAAAATATTACGGCACATGAGTAACGGTATGGGCACTGCTCTTTATACAACACTAACAGGTTTAGTTTGTAGCGTTTTGTCTGCTATGCAATATCATATGATAGATAGACACGCTGACGAATTAATTGAACTGACTCGACATACAACCCAAGTTCATGTTATACCAAAAATAATTGGTAATTAAAAATGCGCACCAAAGATCGTTTTCGCTCTGATCCATTTACTGATTTACTCTTTAATGCCCTTCTTGGGTTTACCTTTCTGTTTCTTGTTGCAATTATGTTTATGAATCCTGAAGCAAAAACAGGTATTATTGATCCGAAAGCAGAATATATACTTACAATTACATGGGAAGATAACAGTCCTGATGATATTGATGTTTGGGTCGAAGACCCGGAAGGACAGCTTGTTTATTTTCGAGCAACGGAAGCTGGGTTACTACACTTGGATCGTGACGATCGCGGGTTAATTAATGACACCATAACAATTAGTGGCGAAGAAGTACAAAACCCATTAAATCAGGAAGTGGTAACATTACGCGGTGTTGTAAAAGGCGAATATGTTGTCAATCTTCATTATTACGCTTCAGAAACAAAAAAACCTGTCGATGTTAATGTGAGGCTAGCAAAAGTTAACCCAAAACTTGAAATTGTTTACTACGGAAAAGTTAATCTTGAAAAAAAAGGTGCTGAAAAAACAGCGGTTCGTTTCAGTATTACGCGTGATGGCGAAGTTTCGGGTATTAATTTTCTTCCCAAGTCTCTTGTGATTGTCAATTAAAAGGAGAAAATATAAATGACATTAGGAATAACAGGTATTATCTCAGCTTATATTTTACTAGCACTATTACTTCTTAGTATTAACCTCTATTCAAAATGGTCATGGCAAATAAAAGCTGCAACTATCGTTCTTACGTCTGTTTTTTATGTTGTTACTTACTACTCGTTACCAGGATTACTTGGATGGCCAACATCTCAAAATCCTCCTGCACAATTTAGATTGCTAGCTGCGCATGTTGAACAACCGAATAAAGAAAAAAATACAACTGGAGCTATATACCTATGGCTATCAAAAGTTATTAACATGACGGAATTAACTAAACCTAGGGCTTATGAATTCGACTATTCGGCTGAATTGCATGAAAAAGTTATTAACGTAAACGCAAAATTGAATAAAAATATCGACCAGATTGGAGAATTCAAAGAGCCAGATGATGTAATGAATGAAGTAAATGAACAAAAACGTGGTGTAAAATCTATAAAAATTGAATTTTATGATCTGCCTGATCCTTTATTTCCAGACAAATAATTTTAAAACATTAGTACATAATCTTTGACATATTTATATAATGATTAATAAGCTTAATTATTTCAGGTTTAGATAATTTAGATTTAGAATTACCGAACCATTGCTTTTCATTTTGAATTATTTTTTCGGCAATGAGTTTTGTATCACAAATACCATGATTATCTTTACATTTTTCTGGTGAATTTATCAATAACGATGTAGTTGCACCTAAAATAATTTCTTTATGTAATTGGTATATTTCATCTCCTAGTTTTTGATTGTTATTAAGACTATTATCGTCAACAACTTTTACAGACTGGACTATAAACGTCATTAGGGCATTAAATTCATCTGGTATATTAATTCTACTGACTGTAGCCCACTGATAAAGGTCGATTGGCCTTACTTCCCACTCATTTTCTGGTTTATCAATATTAATTACTGATAAGAGATTTTTATTAACACAATCATTAGCATGGGATTTTAAATTGTTAATTTTTTCTAATAAATTAGTATCTAAGGTATCGCTACTAGATGGATCTATAGAAAATAATAGTAATAATGCTTCATTTTGCAGCAACCACTTCTCTTTTTTACACCATTCTTCATAAAGTTTTTGTTTATTAATTTTTTTTTCGCTATAGATCTTATTAGATTTAAGATTGTTTTCTATTTTAATATTTTTATTAAAAACGAGTAAGTATAAGTTTTTTAAAAAATTGATCATCGCATTCTGTGCTACTGTATAACTTTAGTATAGCCTGACCAATATATATCTAATGATTTTTCATCTTTTGATGCAGAATATTTTTTATCGACACAAAAACCTGGAATTACAGCTAATTCTTCATTTATATAAATAAGGGGGATTCTATCTCTTAACCATGGTAAAACACCGTTCTCTTGAAATAATTGTTTGACAGTNTTCGAGTGAGATGAACTATTTGTATAAATTTTTTCACCGCCATGCCTATATCGAATTGTAATTCTAGCGTCTTCAATGATTGATTTTGAAATCCCTTTNCCATGAGACTCCTTGGCCACCAAGGTCTCTCCCTGTATTTTTAGAGGTGACTTTGTATTCCAATTTATCTCTATATTTTCATCATGTTCATGAATTGATTTAAATGCGTATAAATGATCTCTGTATTTCCTGATTTCTGTATTCTTCCAATTAACACAAGGACATTTATCATAACCTGAATTAATAAGAGTNGATATAATCTGCTCCATATGTTTGGACCCGGGTTTATCGAGATTTAAACTATCCAGCCAATAAAAGATGAGATTTTTTTGTCTTGCGACACTTAGTCTTTTNAATATTTTAACATTAAGATTTATTAAATTTTTACATAAAGTTTTTTCCATATCCTCTAATGCAATTTCATTAAGAATTGTCATTGATTCTATTTGATGATTAATAGACTTTGAAATACTCTGACAATAGGAAGGCCATGCTACACCAAAATATGGTAATACACTGTGCCTTAGATAATTTCTATCATATCGAGTATCTGAATTAGATTCATCTTCTTGCCAATTTATATTATTTGCATTTATATATTCTTCTAGTTCATTTCGNTGTATATTTAAAAATGGTCGTACATGAAATCCATTTTTAAATTTCTTAATTGCCGGCATACACGACAATCCACGTGGTCCAGACCCTCTAAGTATTTGCAGAAAAAAAGTTTCAACTTGATCATCCATATGATGNCCAGTAAGTAGTATGTCATTCTTATTCATTTCTTTTGAAATTATTGAATAACGTTTATTTCTGGCCCAACTCTCAATACTTACACCATTAGGACATTTTTCATTAATACTAATTAATTTAAATGGTATGTTATATTCGTTACATTCATTCTCACAAAACTTCCCCCAATCAAGACTTTTTTTATGTAGCCCATGATTAATATAAATTACTTCTATTGATTGTTTTAATTCATTTTTTATTGAATTTAGAAGATGAAGTAAAGCGCTGGAATCTATGCCACCACTGTAGGCGACTATTATTTTTTTTGATTCTGAAAATGAATCAAGAAGTTCCTTAATTTTGAGATTAAAAAATGTACTTTTCATATATTTATTATNTGGCTTGCACAGCAGTTTAGAAAATNTTTAGTAATCAGTCTTCTCTAAACTTACCAAGACTCCTAAGCTTTTCCTGCCTTTGATTGACAACTTGTGATACAGGCCGAACACATAGCTGCTCAAGCTCTTCAATTATTGTTTGCTTGATTCTTCTTGCAGTTTCATCGAAGTCACGATGCGCCCCGCCTAAAGGCTCATCAATAATTCGATCGATAAGTCCAAGTTCCTTTAATTTTTTTGCATCTATGCCCATTGATTGAGCAGCTTCTTTTGCTTTGTCCGCACTTTTCCATAAAATTGAAGCACATCCTTCAGGTGAAATAACAGAATATGTACTATATTCAAGCATTAATAAATGATCAGCAACTCCTATTGCCAATGCACCGCCCGAACCACCTTCACCTATCACAGTTGCAATTATTGGAGTTTGAAGTTCTGACATTACTAACAAATTTTTAGCAATTGCTTCGCTTTGTCCTCGCTCCTCTGCTTCTATCCCAGGGTATGCGCCAGGTGTATCTATAAATGTCAAAATAGGCATATTAAATCTTTCGGCTAGCTGCATTACACGTAAAGCTTTACGATATCCCTCTGGTTTTGGCATTCCATAGTTACGCTTTATTCTTTCCTTAGTATCTCTTCCTTTCTGATGTCCTATGATTACTACAGATTGTTTACCAAGACGCCCAATACCGGTTATTATTGCTGGATCATCACCAAAACATCTTTCCCCATGCAATTCTTCAAAATCTATAAAAATTCGATCAATATAATCTCTGGTGTAAGGCCGTTTTGGATGCCTTGATATCTGAGATATTTGCCATGAAGTCAAAGTTGAAAAAATAGATTGGGTCAGATCATCGCTGCGTTTTTTTAACGCTGCTATCTCATTACTGACATTCACATCTTGCTCGCTCTCAACACTTCGTAATTCATCAATTTTTGCTTCGAGTTCGGCAATCGGTTTTTCAAAATCTAAAAAATACATTATGAGTAACTTTCTTTAATTAATATGATAAGTATTATAATCTAATTTTATATTTTCTTTACCAATTGATGCTGATAATTTATCCAATAAGTCATCATTTATTGTCAGATTCCATTCTTCGCCAAGGTTTACATCTGCAATTGCTTGTCCATTACTATAACGGATATATACTTTCGAGCTTCCGTGGCGATAGGGTAGTATAACCTTTTTTAATTTTTCTAATCCCCCGTCAGTCAGATATTCCTTTTCGATATTAAGAATTAATGACGACCTTTCTTTTCTAATTTGATCAAGACTAAAAATTTGTTTAGCACGAATTGATAGTCCACTTTCAATATAGTCATCTTCAATCGCTTTTCCCTTAACAATAATTAATTGATCCTTTATTAAGTGATTTCTATATTTTTGATATTCATCAGAATATATATTAACTAAGACTCGTGCGGTTCTATCGTCTAATCTAATTTCCGCCATACGTCCCCTACTCCCTGTTCGTGTTCGAATACCCATTATATAACCAGCAACTAAAACACTTCCTATTCTACATTCGCTTAACCTTGAGCTAATGATATCTTGTAATTCATCTTCATAACGATTAATTGGGTGTCCTTTTAAATAAAAGCCTAATGTATCTTTCTCCCCAATTAACCTCTCTTTATCATCCCAATCAGAAACAATCGTATATTTAGATATGTCATGATGATTTTCTTCATTTAAATTAATTTCTAGTCCAAACATATCATTTTGTCCGCTCGCATAATTAGATAAATGCTGCTCAGCTAACGAAATTGCGCCAGATAGATTATGTACAAGTGTACTTCTACTTACTCCGAATTGATCCATTGACCCAGAACGAATCAGAGCTTCGAGTACACGTCGATTGACTTTACGTAGATCAACTCGCTTACAAAAATCGAACAAACTATGAAAATCATCGCCATGTTCTCTTGCTTTTACAATATTCTCAATAGCTGACAATCCAACACCCTTTATTGCCCCCAAACCATANGAAATAGTTTCAGTATCTTTAACAGTAAAACTATATTGACCAGAATTAACCGAAGGAGGCAGCACTTTAATCTGCATTCTCCTAATTTCTTCTAATAATATGACAATCTTATCTGTATTATCCATGTCAGATGACAACACTGCAGCCATAAAGGCAGCTGGATAATGTGTTTTTAGCCAAGCTGTTCTGTAAGCAACTAATGCATATGCCGCTGAATGCGATTTATTGAATCCGTAACCTGCAAATTTTTCCATCAAATCGAAAATTCTTGTTGATTGATTTTTATCAATTCCTCTAGCCAAACACCCCTCTGTAAAAATTTCCCTTTGTACCGCCATCTCTTCAGGTTTCTTCTTACCCATTGCCCTACGTAGCAAATCAGCAGCGCCAAGTGTGTAACCAGCTAAAATTTGAGCAATTTGCATAACTTGTTCTTGATATAAAATTATTCCATATGTAGGTTTTAATACATGTTCTAGATCATCATGCATATACCGAATAGAGGCACCAGATTTCCTTTCGATAAAATCATCGACCATCCCCGACTGTAGAGGCCCAGGACGGAATAATGCGACAAGTGCAATCAAATCATCAAATTTATCAGGTTTAAGACGTTTGATTAATTTTTTCATTCCATCTGACTCTAACTGAAAAACAGCTGTCGTTTTTGTACTCTGAATTAAGGTATATGTTAGTGAATCATTCAATTGAATTTTCTGGATATCTATAAGCTCCTCGTTATTATTTTTTCTAATTCTATTAATATCATTCAATGCACGATCAATAATAGTTAATGTTCTTAATCCTAGAAAATCAAATTTGACAAGACCTATATCTTCTACATCACCCATATCGAACTGAGTGACTATGGCTTGTGAAGTTTGCTCACAATATAAAGGCATATAATTAAATAATGGTTCTGGTGCGATCACTACACCACCAGCATGTCTACCAGCATTTCTTGTNACACCTTCGAGTTTTTTTGCTAAATCAATTAATAATTTAACATCCTCTTCGGATTTATATCGTTTATTAAGAGCTTTTTCTTCTTTTAAAGCCCTGTCGAGGGTCATTGTCATCGCTAAGTCAAAAGGTATAAGTTTTGCAATTTGATCCACAAAACCATAAGGGAAACCTAAAACTCTGCCGACATCCCTTACAACTGCTTTTGCCGCCATAGTACCGAAGGTTATTATTTGAGAAACATGATCATTGCCATATTTTTTTGAAACATAATTGATAACCTCATCCCTATGATCCATACAAAAATCTATATCAAAGTCAGGTAAATCGATACGTTCAGGGTTTAAAAAACGTTCGAACAGAAGATCATATTTAATTGGATCAAGCTCAGTAATACCCAGAGAATATGCAACTAATGAGCCTGCGCCGGAACCTCTGCCCGGCCCTACGGGTATAGAATTTTCCTTTGCCCAACCTATAAAATCAGCAACGATCAAAAAATATCCTGAAAATCCCATGCTGACTATAACGTTAAGCTCATTCTGTAATCTTTGATGATATATTGTTGACTTATTTTCTAGATCACTTTTATTTTCACTTAAAATATTGTTTAGCTTTATTTTTGCATTGTTAATTAAACATTCATCTTGAGATTGATTTCCATCAACTGGGAAATGAGGTAAAAAATTCTTACCAAGAGTAAATTCAACATTACATCTTTTAGCAACATTGAAGGTGTTGGTAATAGCTTCAGGAATGTCCTCGAATAAATTCTCCATTTCATCTGCGCTACGCAAATACTGTTGATTTGTATATATTTTTGGACGTCTTGGGTCGTCTAAAGTAAAACGTTCGTTAATGCATACTCGGGCTTCATGAGCTTCAAAGCTTGATTCTTCTAAAAATCGCACATTATTCGTTGCTACAACAGGAATATTATATTTTTGAGAATAATTTACCGTATATTTTATTAAATCATTTTCATTATTTTTACCAATTCTCTGTAATTCGAAGTAATAACGATTAGAAAATATTGCTAACCAGTTTTCTATTTTTTCTTCAATATCTTGACTATCACTTAGACTAAATGATTTAGAAAGATCGCCGTTTTCCGCACTATCTATAACTATTAATCCTTCATTATATTCTTTAAGCCAATCAAAATGTATTAAAGGGATTCCTAAATGCTGGCCTTCTATATAACTCTTAGTAATTAGTTTCGATAAATTTTTATAACCATTGATATGTTGGCAGAGTAAAATAATATTTGAAAATTTGTCATTATCCTTAGTTATTAAATTTATATCTGCTCCAATTAGTGGCTTGATACCCTGTTCGCACATAGCCCGATAAAATTTTACTGAAGAAAAAACATTATTTTTCTCAGTAACAGACATTGCTGGCATATTCATACTTGCTGCCATATTTGCCAAATCATCAATCTTTACTAATCCATCAACTAATGAATATTCTGTATGTAAATGTAAATGGATGAAACTCATTTATTAATTACTCAAAAGATATTTAGAAACGGGAGAAAAAGTTATACGATGTATATCGGTAATACCTAGTCTTTTTAAAGATTCAATATGCTGTTTTGTTGGATATCCTTTATGAGAAGAAAAACCATAGCCTGGATATATTTCGTCTAAAGCAATCATTTCATTATCACGCTCCACTTTAGCAATTATTGATGCTGCCGAAATCTCTGATATAAGAGAATCCCCCTTAACAATTGCTTTTTTTTTAAAATTTACGCTCGGTGTATAATTTCCATCTACCAATACAATGTCTGGCTCAATATTGAGTAACTCAATAGCACGTTTCATAGCTAACAAACTTGCTTGTAGAATGTTTATTTCATCAATTTCTTTTACCTCAGCTCTACCTAATGACCAAGCAAGCGAATTTGATTTAATTTTATCTGACATTTCCAATCTTCTATTAGCACTCATTTTTTTTGAGTCGCAAAGACCGTCAATTGGTTTTTTGGGATCTAGGATTACTGCCGCAGCGACTACTGGTCCTGCTAAGGGGCCTCTACCGACTTCATCGACACCAGCAATTAAATCAGTTTCATTAACTTCAAGATCATCGATTAGCATTATTGCTTTCTACCAATTTTAGGATTGCATTTGCTGCTTTATAATCAGCTTTCTTTCTGAGTCCAATTGACAATTTTGTAAAATGATTTGTTACTTTCTTTATATACTTATCAGAATTTAATAATTTATCTAGTTCTGACGCTAAAACTTTTGCTCTACAGTTAAATTGCAAACATTCAGGTACAATATTCTCACCAGCAAGTATATTAGGTAATGAGGCATATTGTATTTTTGATAATAATTTTACTATGAAATATGTTGGCCACGAAAGTTTATACGCAACAATCATTGGCTTTTTTAGTAACATTGCTTCAAGCGACACAGTACCAGATGCGAGTAAAATTATATTTGCTGATTCGATGACGCGGTGAGTTTTTTCTGAATATATACTAATATTCAATTTTGGCGTAACTTTCATTTTTAATTCTTTAAAAATTTTTGAAGCTTTCTTATCGGCTAATGAGCTTACAAAAAAAAGATCGTTGTGCTTATTCTGTGCAATTAATGCTGCTTTAAGTAACGGAACACCGATTCTCTTAATTTCTGTTAAACGACTACCAGGAAGAAGTGCAATGACTTTTTTATTGAGCGGGATACTTAACTTTTCCCTTGCTAACTGGGTGTTTGGTTCCGTTGGTAATTTATCTGCGAGTGGGTGTCCTACATACTCATTAGGTATACTAAATTTATTATAAATATCTGTCTCAAATGGGAATAAATTTAAAATTAAATCAGCAGATTCTTTAATTCTCTTTATTCGACCGGCCCTCCATGCCCACACTGAAGGACTAACATAATGAACTGTTTTAATCCCTGCTTTACGTAATTGCTTTTCTAAAAATAAATTAAAATCTGGTGCATCAATACCAATAAAGATATCAGGTGGATTTTTTATAAAATGCCTTATCAATTCTCCTTGTATTCTTTTTAATTCAAAATATCTTCCAACTACCTCTGTAAATCCCATTACAGATAATTTTTCCATCGGAAATAATATACTCATATCTTTTTTTGCTAGTTTTTCACCGCCTATACCTTCAATAGATAAATTTTTTACCTTTTTACTTAATTCTTGGACTAGTCCGGCACCAAGCATATCACCCGATGGTTCGCCAGTGACAATACCTATACGCAACATATGATTATTCAAATTTATTAATTAAAGATGACTTCATTATCTTACAATGCCCCTTTCTGAGGAGGAAATAAATGAGTGTAAATCCTCAATTTTTTTTGATTCATCTGACAATATTGCTAATTTACTCAGTGCCTCAGAGAGAGGTAAACCACTGCGGTAAATAATTTTATATGCTTTTTTTAGCAAGTTAATTGTATCGTTATCAAAGCCATTTCTTTTTAAGCCTTCCCGATTTAGTCCTGATGGCTTTGCGGTGTTACCAGACACTAATATGAATGGCGGGACGTCTTTTACAATAACAGACGATATAGCAGAAAAACTATAACTACCAATACGACAAAATTGATGTATACCAGTAAAACCTCCAAGAGTAACAAAATTCTCTATACTTACATGACCAGCCAAAGTTGTGTTATTAGCAAAAGTTGAATTATTCCCAATGTTGCAATCATGGGCAATATGAACATAGGCCATTATCCAGTTATCATTTCCAATGCTTGTTTGACCACCACCCAAAGTAGTACCCCGGTTAATAGAAACATACTCTCTAATTGTATTGCCAGAGCCAATAACTAAAGAGGAATCGGTATCCTGATTAAACTTTTTATCTTGGGGATCGTCGCCAATCGAACTAAAATGATATATTTTATTATTTGAGCCTATTGATGTTGGTCCATTGATTACAACATGTGAACCAACAATCGTGCCTGAGCCAATTGATACATCTTGACCAATAACTGAATATGGGCCAATACAAACATCTTCATGTACATTGGCTGTTGGGTGAATAATAGCGGTTTTTTCAATCATGGAATTACTCCATGATTGTTGTTAATANTTCTGCTGAGGCTACTTCATCAGAGTCAACANATGCATGGGCATCAAATTTCCATATCCCTCTTTTTACCGTTATAAACTTAACTTCGATAATTATTTGATCTCCAGGTCCTGCAGGTTTTCTAAATCGTGCTTTATCTACTCCTAATAGATAATAAAGCTCGTTGTCAGAATCTCTAACCTCATTGAATCCATAAGCGCCGAGTAAGGCAGTCGCCTGAGCAAATGCCTCAATAATTAATACACCAGGCATCACTGATTTATTTGGAAAATGNCCATGAAAAAATGGCTCATTATAAGTGATATTTTTTAGAGCTTTAATATAGTCTCCCTGTTTGACTTCTATAACACGGTCTATTAATAAAAAAGGGTAACGGTGTGGTAGAATTTTTTTAATTTCTTCAATATCAATTATTTTTGGTATATTTTTCATATATTTTTTTATTTCAGTTTAAGCATTATTTTTTTTATAGTCGCATCAAGATTTTTTAAACGAACAATATTTTTTTTCCAAATTTTATTCTCTGTCACAGGTAAGCCAGATGAATAAACACCGGATGATTTTATAGAATTAGAAACTCCTGACATGCCCGTTATAATAACATCATCGGTAATTTTTATATGTCCGCTTATAGAGGATGCGCCACCAATCATACATCGCTTTCCAATAATTGTGCTGCCAGCAATGCCCGTACATCCAGCGATTGCAGTATTTTCCCCAATTATGACGTTATGCCCAATCTGAACTTGATTATCAATTTTCACTCCTTCTTCAATAATCGTATCCTGAATTGCACCTCTATCGATAGTTGAATTTGCGCCTATTTCGACACTATCTTTAATTTGGACGGAACCTATTTGTGGAATTTTAATCCACTTGTCATTCTCTTGGGCTAAACCAAAGCCATCAGCGCCTAAAACAACTCCTGGATGAATAATGACACTTTTTCCAACAACAACATCATGACATAACGTAACATTAGCAACTAGTAAACTATCTTTTTCTATTCTGACATTATCTTCAAGAACACAATTGGGGCCTACATATACACCTGAACTGATAATTACATTATTTCCGATAACCACGTTTGCAGAGATTGTAGATTTATTATCAATATTACAATCATTTCCAAGAATTGCACTATCAGCAATTCCAAAAGATTTGTTCGCTATTGGGTATAAATAATTAGCAATCTTTGCATAAGCTAAATATGGTGTATCACTAACCAACGCATATGTAGGACATTTTTCTAAATCCTCTTCTGATAAAATAACTGCTGATGCTTTAGTTGTAGGAAGATCTTTTATATATTGACGATTTGATAAAAATGCGATTTCACCTTTTTTTGCTTGTCTCAATGTATTGACAGATACAATACTACAATCGGATGCGCCTTCTAATCTTGCACCACTTACTTGAGATAATTCACCAAGTGTTGCTGGCATAAAAGTACTCGTTAAATTTAATAATTAAGGATTATTTTCTTTTTTAAGATATTCAATAACTAATCCGGTCATATCAACTTTAGGGCTCGCGTATAATACACCTTCGCTCAACACTAAATCGTACTTATTATCTTCTGCTACTTGCTGGATTGACTCGATTATTTGTTTTTGAATTTTAACCATTTCTTCATTGCGTCGATAGTTCAAGTCTTCTCTAAATTCATCTTGTTTTCGTTTAAGATCGCGTTTCTTAGAAATAATATCTCTTTCGAGTTTTGAACTTTCCTGCTCGCTTAGTATTGCTCTATCTTTCTTAAATTTATCCTCAAGCTCCTTAATTTTTTTTTGTTCTGCTATTAATTCTTTGTCGCGAGACGTAAATTCATCCTCAATCATCTTCCTTGCAGAATCAGCTTGAGGTGATTTTTCTAATACACGGATAGCATTAACAGCCCCGATTTTATAAGTTTCTTCGGCACTAACGCTAAAAGTGAATAAGAAAATAAGGATAAATGTTAAAAATAAATTAGATATGATCTTCATTCTGATTGCTCCATATAACTAAAATGTTGTACCAAAAGTAAACTGAAAATGTTGTGTTTGGTCTGTGCTTTTTTCAGCTAATGGTACAGCATAACTTGCACTGATTGCACCAAAAGGCGATACCCAGATTGCACTAATGCCAGTAGAATACCTTATATCATCAAATTCAATATCTTCATCCGGTCCATAAACATTCCCTGCGTCAAAGAATCCGCTGATACGTGCTTGTTTGAAATCCTCCAAAAATGGAACTGGCAAAATAAGTTCGGCATTTCCGATAATCTTAGTCGATCCTCCAATAGCTCTTCGAGTGTTATCTCTCGGGCCTATTGTATTTTCTTTATAGCCTCTAATTGAACGTGGGCCTCCGGCATAAAAATTTTCAAAAAATGGTAATTCCGAAGTATCGCCATATGCATCACCATAGCCAAAATCGGCTCCAAGAGTCAAAATATAATCTTCATAAATATCTGTGAACCATTTTGTTTCATAAATTAATTTATAATATTCAACATCTGAGCCTGGCAGCACTACTTCTGAGCCAATACGATGATATGTTCCTTTGTCCGGTAATATTGCATTATTTCTTGTATCGTAACGAAAACCTACATTCCAACTAAAAATGTCATATTCACTGCCATTTGTGTTAACAAAATCTGTAACTTGTGTGGATGCTAGTGTGCCAAGCTTTATATCTGTTTTTTGATATTGGAATGCAGTATCTATTGAGTTATTTTCAGAGATCGGAAGGCCGAAAGCTATATCGCCTCCGACATTTTTAGAATCATAATCCGATAAATTTGCATCAAATGCATTCGTCTCTCTATAAAATGCGTTAAACCCTCTACTAACACCGTCAATTGTGTAATATGGATTAAAATACCCTAAACTATAACGGCTGTTAACATCACTATTATTGAATGAAAAGGAAATCCTCTTTCCACTGCCAAGAAAATTATCCTGAGAAANACTTGTCGTTAAAATTAGACCTGAATTTTGTGAAAAACCAAGACCAATACCAAATTGGCCTCCTGGTGCCTCTTCTACTGCATAATTAACATCAACCTGATCTGATACACCTGGGACTAGAGGTGTTTCAACATTGACATCCCTAAAATAACCTGTCCTCTGTAAACGTAATTTTCCTCTTTCAACTTGTGAAGTTGATATCCACGCCCCTTCTTGTTGACGCATTTCACGTCTTAATACTTCATCTTTTGTCTTTGTATTACCTGTAAAATTTATACGTCTAACATATACACGCTTTCCAGGATCAACAAAAAATGTAATCGAAACGGTTTTAGCTTCTTTATCTATATTTGGTATCGAATTTACATTCGCAAATGAATAGCCCTCTTCACCCAAACGATCAGTAATATTTTTTGTAGTTCCTGTGACTTTTTTTCTTGAAAATAGCTCGCCAGGTTTAATTGTAATTAATTTTAGCAAGTCATCTTGCGGAATTGTTAAATCTCCACCTAACTTAACATCAGATACTTTGTATATTTCACCTTCAGTTACATTAATTGTTATATATATACCTTTTTTATCGGGGGTAATGGTCACTTGGGTGGAATCAATAGCGAAATTTAAATATCCACGATCGAGATAAAATGTTCTTAGAGATTCTAAATCACCAGATAATTTTTGCTTGGAATATTGGTCATTTTTTGAAAAGAATGAAAACATTGTTGATGTACTTAAATTAAATACCTTAAGTAAGTCTTCTTCATCGAAAATACTATTACCTACAATGTTTATTTTCTTTATTTTTGCAACGATTCCTTCGGAAACATCTATTTTAATTGCGACCCTGTTATTATCTAANGGAGTAACTGTTGATGTAATTTCTGCTGCATATTTACCAAATGAATAATATTGTCGTTGCATTTCTGCTTCGACCATATCTAATTGGGCTTGTAAAAATACTCTGCCCTCAGCAAAACCAATTTGCTTGAGATTGTCCAATAATTCATCGCTTTTGACATCTTCATTCCCTGTGATACTAATCGTTCCAATTGCAGGACGTTCTTTGAAAATAAGCACTAAATCATTGCCATCTTTTTCTACTTTTACATCATCAAAAAAACCTGTCTTAAATAATGCTCTAACGGCGTCTGACGAAATTGAATCATTAAATTTGTCACCAACTTTCATCGGTAAATAGTTGAAAACTGTTCCAGGAGTAATTCTTTTTAGGCCTTCAACACGTATGTCTTCAATGACAAATTCATCTACAGCCTCTACCGAAACAAAAAGAGTTAAGAGTATTAATATATATAAAGATTTATATATTTTAGACATCATGTATTATTTATTACCCTAATAATCGAACAAAATCATTGTATAAGGCAAGCCCCATCAACCCAAATAACAAAACTATCCCAATTTGCTGCCCTGTCATTTGTACAGAATCTGATACGGGTTTCCCTGTAAAAAACTCAATAACGTAATAGACCAAATGTCCACCGTCTAGCAATGGTATCGGTAATAAATTAAGCACACCTAAACTTATACTGACAATCGCTAAGAAGGTTAGTAGTGCTGTCGCCCCGATACTTGCCGACTGCCCTGCATATTTTGCGATGCTTATTGGTCCGCTTAAATTTTTAACGGATGCATCGCCAGAGATCATTTTAGCAAGTACCTTAAGAGTTAGCACTGACATTTCCCATGTCTTATCAAACGCCCTTAAAATAGCTAAATGTAATGAATATTGCTCTAATGCGAAATATGAGCTATATAAATCATCATTTACTGCCGGTCTTGCTCCTATACGTCCGATATTTTTTCCGTTTATCTCATAGTTTTTTGGTCTTAACTCTATGTTTATTAATGCTTCATCTCGCAATAACTCAACGTTGAGAGATTTGTCCGGATTTTCTTGAATAATCTCAACCCACTCCTGCCAAGAATCAACTAAGTTGCTATTAACGGCAATTATTCTATCATTTTGTAGCAATCCACTTGACTGAGCAGGTCCATTTTTTTCAATTTCACCTATAATTGGAGGTAATTTAAGTTTAACTATATTTAATCCTAATTTATTCAATAATTTACCATCAGCCATTTCATCAATTGAAATACTAGAGAGATTTAGACTGAGAACTTGTTTTTCTCCAGAATTATTTACTACTTGAATATCCACAACATCTCCAGAGACTACATGATTAACAAGTGAATCAATAACGGTAGGCCATGTGGGTGTGCTGAGTCCATTGATCGATAATATTTCTTGGCCTTCTGCAAAACCTGAACTAGAAGCAATTGATGTTGTTTCAACATGACCAATAATCGGTTTTAGGGCATTTATGCCGATAGTGTAAATAAGTGAATATGCGATAATTGCAAAAATAAAATTAAAAAAAGGCCCGGCTAAGACGATTAAAAACCTTTGCCAAAGTGGCTTACCATTAAATTCTCTTGCTTTTTCTTGTTGAACAACCGTCCCTTCACGATCATCAAGCATTTTTACATAACCGCCAANAGGCAAAAGGCATATGGTAAATTCTGTGCGGTCCCTACCGAAATGCCTGGTGTAAATTGGACGGCCAAATCCAATTGAAAAGCGTAGTACCTTAATGTCAAAAAAACGTGCCACCGAAAAATGGCCGAATTCATGAAAAGTAATCAATAGGCCAACCGAGATAATGAAAGCAATTATGGAAAGCAATATTTCATTCATGTATTCATATCTCTTATAATTTCTATCGCACGTTTTCTTGCTAATTCATCATCTTTAAGAATTTTTTCGATACTATCNGCNTCATTTTGTGTTACATCNCTCATAACAGATTNAATGATCNTTGCAATATCAGTAAACATTATCTTTTTATTTAAAAATTCATTTACGGCTACTTCATTTGCAGCATTCAAAATNGCNCTNCNGGTNCCTCCNTGTTTGATTGCTTCNCGTGCNAGTNTTAAACANGGNAANCTATCNNTTTCTGGTTTTTTAAAATCAAATTGAGCAATATCAAACAAATCTAGTCGCTCTACATCTGTCTCAATTCTCTCTGGCCATGCTAACCCAAAAGATATAGGAACACGCATATCAGGATTACCTAATTGAGCTAACACTGACCCATCTTTATATTCGACTAATGAATGAATAATGCTTTGTGGGTGAATTACGATATCAACTAAATCTGACTCTATATTAAACAACCATGATGCTTCGATAACTTCCAAACCCTTATTCATCATTGTTGCTGAGTCGACTGAAATTTTTCTGCCCATTTTCCATTTAGGATGTTTGCATGCTTGTTCAGGTGTTTTTGAAGAGAGTTCTTCAATTGGAGTATTAAGGAATGGTCCACCTGAAGCAGTTAACATGATACTTCTAATTGCGCTGCTCTTTTTATTGGTTGTATTAGTAATGCATTGAAAAATTGCATTGTGTTCACTATCGATTGGTATTAATTCAGCATTGCTTTTGGCAATTGTATCCATGAATAATTTACCAGACATTACAAGTGCCTCTTTATTAGCAAGTAATACACGCTTGCCTGCCTTAGCAGCTGCTAGTGTTGGTAATAATCCGGCTGCACCAACTATTGCAGCCATGACATAATCAACTGTGTCGAGTTCCGCAACTTTCACCAAACCATCAATGCCTGTAAAAACTTTTATATCTGGAGCTTTCTTTTTTAATTTTTCCTCCAATTTTGATGCAGATAATTCGTCAGTAATCACTGCATATTCAGGTTGATATTTAAAACACTGCTCAGCTAGAACATCCAGATTTTTATTTGCTGTTAATGCCCTTACATTGAACTTATCTTGATGACTGGAGATTACATCTAATGTATTAACACCAATGCTGCCTGTTGATCCTAATATTGTTATTTCCTTCATGTATTAATTCCAGGCAAAATTGCTAATAAAAATTAAACACATTATATAACCAAAAGAACCGCTGATTAAGCTATCAATTCTATCTAGAACGCCTCCATGGCCTGGAAGTAATGTGCCGGTATCTTTTTTACCAGCGTATCTTTTAACAACGCTTATAAAAAGATCTCCGATTATTGAAAAAATGACTGTCACTGAAGACAATAAAATTATTTGTATTGATGATATTTTAGATAGTTCAATAACAAACAAAGTATCAACCTCTAGAAATTCCCTAAAAATATGTAACGCAAGAAAAGCTGTGATGATGCCCGCAACTACTCCTCCAAATACACCTTCCCAGGTTTTAGCGGGGCTAACTTTACTTGCAAGCGCATGTTTTCCATATTTTTTCCCAGAAAAATAAGCAGCTATATCGGCACTCCATATTATAAAAAAGAGAAGTAATAGAGAGTACATTTCATTTTGTAATAGGAGTAAAATAATCCCCATTCCCCATAATACAAAATAACCGAAAGTTAATATAAGGAAATTCATTAATGGTGCTTCTAGTATCAAGCTCTGCGAGTGCGATTTTTTTTGGTAATTACTAATAATTAACGGAACAATAAAGAACCAAAAAATAAAAAATACTCCTGCGATAGATTGCTTCATAACTCCAAAAAGCCAATAGAAAGAATCCCCATCAAAAATATTTTTGCTTAGACCGTAATTTAATGTTTGTGTTTCGTATATAAATGGTTCTGTAACTATAAAGCACATATAGAATATAAATCCGACAATAGTTAAGACTATTGAAAAAATTTGGTATCTATAATTAAATAGTTGATTCCATTCCCATGTACTGGCAAGAATAACCGGTAATAGAATAACCCCAAACCAAAATTTATTAAGAAAAATAGTAGGCCATATGACAAGAGGTATTAAAATTAATGCTGTTATTATTCTTGCCTTAAGCATTTTCGTTTTTCTCGATTTGTTTAGACGTCTTACCAAATCTTCTTTGCCGTTTTGCGTACCACTCCAAAGCTAAATTAAATTGATTCGGATTAAAATCAGGCCACAGAACATCAGTAAAATATAATTCGGTATATGCTATCTGCCATAATAAATAATTGCTTAATCTTTTCTCACCACCAGTTCTAATTAGAAGATCCGGCTCATCATAATCTGCGAGTGATAATTTTTTATTTATTAACTCTTCATCAATTTCCTTTACACTAATTTTTTGAGAAACAACTTCATCTATTATTGATAACAATGCATGATGAATATCCCAACGCCCGCTATAATTTAATGCGATATTTAGAGTCAGCTTTGAATTACCAGAAGTTAACAATTCAGACTCATGCATAGATTTTTTTAGTTTACCGGAAAATTTATCTGTTTCTCCGATAAAATTTAGTTTTATATTATTTTCATGCAAATCTTTAACTTCAGACTCTATTGAAGATATAAACAGTTCTAATAATAATTGAACTTCTTTTTTTGGACGCTGCCAATTTTCACGGCTAAATGCATAGACGGTTATTGTGGTTAACTCAAGTTGTATGGCATGTTCGATTAAATTCCTCAGTGTTTTTACACCGGCTTTGTGTCCCGCAGAACGAGATAGGCCATTCTGCTCTGCCCACCTGCCATTCCCATCCATTATAATAATAATATGCTTGGGTTTAGAGGATTTACTATTCATAGTAAATTATGTTATGAATCAGAGAAAAATAATCAATATTTTTTTTGGGAAAGACAAAATTGATAATGATGTTAAATTTCTAGCATTTCAGCCTCTTTTTTCTCAAGGCTCTTTTCAACAAGCGCTATATGCTCATCAGTTAATTTTTGAATTCGTGTCTCTGCCTTGCGCTCATCATCTTCTGAAATAATTTTTTCTTTCACTAAATTTTTGCATGAAGAATTTGCATCACGCCTTATATTTCGAATCGCTACGCGACATTGTTCAGCTTCAGCACGAACAACTTTAATCAGATCCTTACGTGATTCCTCAGTTAAAGATGGAAGTGGCACTCTAATAACCTCACCTGCTGTCACAGGATTTAAACCAAGGTCCGCATTCATAATACCTTTTTCTATATCTGGTATGCTTCCTTTATCAAATGCATTTACAGCGAGTGTTCTTGCATCCATTACATTAATACTAGCCAGTTGATTAAGCGCTGTATCTGTTCCGTAATAATTGATTTTTACATGCTCAAGTAAACTCGGATGTGCACGGCCTGTTCTTATTTTTGCCATCTCACTTTTAAGTGACTCTATGCTTTTAAGCATACGATTTTTTGTATCATTAATAATATCTTCAGTCATAATTTTCCTGCATAAAACTAATTGTTAATTTACCAAAGTTCCTTCATTTTCTCCCATGGCAGCTCTTAGTAGTACTCCAGGTTTTGTCATATCTAATATTCTTAAAGGTATTTTATTTTCCCTGCAGAGAACAACTGCAGTTGTATCCATAACACCTAATTTACGCTCAATCACATCATCATAATTCAATGTTTCGTAACGAATAGCATCATTATTTTTAACAGGATCAGAAGAGTATACACCGTCCACTTTAGTAGCCTTAATTAATAATTCAGCATTTATCTCTATTGCTCTCAAACTTGCTGCTGAATCTGTTGTAAAAAAAGGATTGCCTGTACCTGCTGCAAGAATTACGACACGGCCTTTTTCTAGATGTCTGACTGCACGGCGGCGGATATAGTCCTCACAAACTTGGTTGATTTTTAGTGCTGACATAACTCTAGCGTGTATCTCAATACGCTCCAAAGCATCCTGCATTGCAAGAGAGTTCATTATTGTAGCTAGCATACCCATATGATCTGCAGTGGCGCGATCAATACCTCTTGCTGCAAGTCCAGTACCACGAAATATATTACCGCCACCTATAACCAAAGCAACCTCTGCGCCTCTTTTATTAAGTTCAGAAATTTCAGCTGCAAGGCGGTCAATAACCTCAGGGTCAATGCCATAAGCTTCATTACCCATTAAAGCTTCGCCACTAAGTTTTAATAAAACCCGTTGATATTTCAGTTCGTTGGGCAAATTAGACATACAAAGTTAGTCGCCTTTTGCTTGTGACATAACTTCTTCCGCAAAATTATCACTACGCTTTTCGATACCTTCTCCCACCTCGTATCGAACAAATGATATAACTTTTGCTTCGGCTGATTTCAATATTTTTTCAATAGATTGTTCAGGATCTTTTACGAATGACTGGCCTAATAATGTTATTTCCTTAATATATTTTTTTATTCTTCCTTCAACCATTTTCTCAATAATTTCAGCCGGCTTACCACTTTCTTGTGCCTGCGCCATATAGATTTCCCTTTCCTTGTCTAAAATTTCCTCAGCTACATTATTTTCATCAATGTAAAGAGGTTTACTTGCAGCAATATGCATTGCTATATCCTTTGCCAACTCCTCATTGCCGCCTTCTATTTCTGCAACAACACCAATACGCGTTCCATGCAAATATAAACCAACCTGATTTTTGAATACACGTTTTTCAAAACGTCTAATCGTGATTTTTTCACCGATTTTTGCAATGAGTTGTTGACACATTTCTTCAATAGTCTGGTTTCCAATATTAAATTTATGCAAATCATTAACATCATCTATATCATGATTAATTATTGCTTCAATAATAGTTTCTACGAACGAAAGAAAATTTTCGTCTTTAGTAACGAAGTCAGTCTCGCAGTTGACTTCAAGGACAACAAGATCGCTTTCATTTTGTTTGATTGAAATGATACCCTCGGCAGCTATTCGTCCGGCCTTTTTTGCGGCTTTAGCTGCGCCAGATTTTCGCATTACTTCAATAGCAGCTTCAATATCGCCCTTTGTATCACTTAGCGCTTTTTTGCAATCCATCATACCGGCGCCAGTACGTTCTCTGAGTTCTTTAACTAATGAAGCAGTAATATTCATAAATATTTCCTTTAAAAACTATGTTTTTTTCTTAGCCACCTTCTTCTTGGTTACCTTCTTCTTAGCCACCTTCTTCTTGGTTACCTTCTTCTTAGCCACCTTCTTCTTGGTTACCTTCTTCTTGGTTACAACAATATTCTCAGAATCTTTTTTTTCAGAATCTTTATTATTGTCATCTTGAACTAAAATATTGGAGCTAACGACTTTCTTTTTTGTTTTCTTTTTTACAACTTTTACTCTTTCACCTTTAGTTGTTGTAACTGGCTCACCTGAGTCGTCAATCTCAACTAATTCATCTTTATCTTTGGTTTCATCCAAATATGCTAAAGAGGCTCTCCCCTCAATAATTGCATCTGACATACCTTTTGTATAAAGAGAAATTGAACGGATTGCATCATCATTACCCGGTATAACGTAATCAATATTTTTTGGACTGTTATTACTATCAACAACACCAATGACAGGTATACCAAGTTTAATAGCTTCTTTTACTGCGATATTTTCATATCCAACATCAATAACAAATAGAGCATCAGGAATACCCTTCATATCTTTTATTCCTGATAAATTAACTTCTAGTTTTTCTAATTCACGAGCGTACATCAACTGCTCTTTTTTATTGATATGTTCAAAACTACCATCAGTTTGCATTGCTTCAATTTCTTTCAAACGCTTTATTGAACCGCGGACTGTTTTGAAGTTAGTAAGTAACCCTCCCAACCAACGGCGATTTACGTATGGCATCTCACAGCGTTTTGCCTCCTCTAAGACAATTGATTGAGCTGATTGTTTAGTGCCTACAAATAAAATTGTTTTCTTTTTTGATGCTAACTTACTGATAAAATTAACAGCTTCGTTATAAAGAGGTAAGGTTTTTTCAAGATTAATGATATGTATTTTATTGCGCTGGCCAAATAAATATGGTGCCATACCGGGATCCCAGTATCGAGTTTGATGCCCAAAATGGACGCCAGCCTCCAGCATTTCACGCATGCTGACTTTTGACATGTTAAAATCTCCTATTAGGGTTAAGCCTCCGCACCCCCCATATATCAACCTAAATTTTAGGCACCCCATATATGGTTAAAGCATGCGTGTGACGTTAATAATATTGCGTAAACAGCGGGCGCTTTATACCATAGAATATCCTCTACAACAAATACTTAACATATAGAGATTACTGAGAACTAGCCAATTTTATGTCTGTAACCATTAAAACAAGTGAAGAAATTCAAAAAATGCGAATTGCCGGAAGACTTGCAGCAGATGTTCTGGAAATGATTAGCCCAATGGTAAATGTGGGTCAAAAAACAGGTGAATTAAACAGAATTTGCCACGAATACATTGTGAACGAACAAAAAGCAATTCCCGCTCCACTAAATTATCATGGTTTTCCAAAATCAATATGCACGTCAGTTAATCATGTTGTCTGTCATGGTATTCCTTCGTATAAACAGAAACTTAATGACGGTGATATTATCAACATTGATGTTACCGTCATAAAAGATGGCTACCACGGAGACACTAGCAAAACTTTCTTTGTCGGAAGAACAAATAAAGAAATAAAAAAGCTTGTGGAAGTTACTTATGAATGTATGAAAGAAGCAATACTTTTAGTTCGCCCCGGTAAACGTTTGGGTGATATTGGTCATACAATCCAAACACTGGCTGAAAACAATCATTACTCTGTAGTAAGAGAGTACTGTGGGCATGGAATCGGAAAAATATTTCACGAAGAACCCCAAGTGCTACATTATGGTAAACCTAATACAGGAATGGAATTGAAAGAGGGCATGATATTCACTATTGAACCAATGATAAATCTAGGTAAAAGATTTGTGCAACTGTGTGACGATAATTGGACAGTAGAAACCCAAGATAAAAAATATTCTGCGCAATGGGAACATACAGTACTCGTAACAAAAAATGGCTTTGAAGTATTAACTAAAAGACCAGATGAAGATTTCTAATATCAAATGGAAAATACAATAAATGATAAGTCTCTTTTCGACAAGAAGGCTTTTGGAAATGAACTAAAAAAAACAAAAGAACCGCTATTACTATTTAAAAAAATATTAAAGGATGGTTACCACTATCTGACCGAGTGTTTCATTCCTGGCAAAAATATTGAACTCCTTGTTAAAAAACAGACATGGTTTGTTGACCAATTAATCACTTCCGCATGGAAAATTTTTTTTGATAGTGACGAATTATGTTTAGTTGCAGTTGGAGGGTATGGTCGATCTGAATTATTACTTGGCTCAGATATTGATTTAATGATTCTTATACAACCCCGTAAAAAAAATAAACATAAAAAACAATTGGAACATTTTCTAACTTTTTTATGGGATTTTGGGTTAGAGGTTGGGCACAGCGTAAGAACAATAAAGGAATGCCAGTATGAAGCAAAAAAAGATATAACCACGATGACAAATATAATGGAAGCTAGATGTATTATTGGTAATGACATACTCTTTGAAGAAATGTGTAAATTAACATCGCCTAAAAAAATATGGTCAACTGATAATTATTTTGAAAAAAAAATACAGGAACAAAAAAATCGTCATAAAAAATTCAATGATACTGCATATAAACTCGAACCAAATATTAAAGAATCTCCTGGGGGTCTGCGTGATATACAAATGATAGGATGGGTTGCAAAACGACATTTTGATAATATCGATTTGAAAAATCTTGTTAAACATAAATTTATTACAAGTAGTGAATACGAAGTTTTAAGAAGAGGAAGAAACCTTTTATGGGGAGTACGTTTTGCCCTGCACATGTTGACAAAAAGGCGTGAGGATAGATTACTTTTCGAATACCAAAGAAGTATAGCTGAACTTTTCGGTTTTAAAGAAAAGAATAATCAAGGAATTGAGAATTTTATGAAAATGTATTTTAAAACGATCCGTGAAATTAATCGTTTAAATGAAATAATATTACAAAATCTTCAAGAAGAGATCATATATAAAAATCATAGAGAAAAAATTATTAAAATAAATTCTCGTTTTCAAAAAAGAAATAATTTGATCGAAGTAACTAATAAGAATATTTTTAAAAAATATCCTTATGCATTATTTGAAATATTCTTAGTTATGCAGCAAAACCCTTCAATAGTTGGAGTTAGAGCCAGTACTATACGTCTTATAAGAAAATACCTTTACCTAATTGATAATAATTTCCGAAATAATTTAATAAACAAGAGCTTATTTTTAGAAATTATCAGGCAACCAAACCTTGTCGGGCATAAGTTAAGGTTGATGCATAAATATGGAATTCTTGGGGCTTATTTGCCATCGTTTTCCAAAATAGAAGGACTTATGCAATTTGACCTCTTTCATATTTTTACCGTTGATGAACATATTTTAAGAGTCATTAGAAATTTACGTCTATTTAGTACAGATGAGTATAAAAACAAGTATCCAATTTGTTATCCATTAATAAAAACCATCCCTAAACTTGAATTACTATATTTGGCTGGGTTATTTCATGATATAGCAAAAGGACGCAAGGGTAATCACTCAAGTCTTGGATCGAAAGATGCTATTGTTTTTTGTAAAAAACATGGTTTAAGTGAGTACGATCAAAAACTTGTTGCATGGTTGGTTGAAAAACACCTATTAATGAGTAAAACCTCTCAACGTGAAGATCTTGACGATCCAGAAATTATTTCTAAATTCTCAAAAAAAGTAAGAGATCAAACACACCTCAATTATCTCTATTTACTTACGGTGGCTGATATATGCGCAACAAACCCAGAACTATGGAATAGCTGGAAAGCGTCACTCCTTGCAACACTGTACCATAAGACACTTCATCATTTAAGACGTGGTAGTGAAAAACCGTTACTTAAAACAGCGCGAATAAAAAATACTAAACATGATGCATTGCATTTATTAAAAAATAGTACTAATGAAGGTCAAACAAAAAAAATATGGAAATCAATTGGTGATGATTATTTTTTAAGACATAATCCAGACGAAATTGCATGGCATACGAAGGGAATTTATAAGCATAATAATTCTAAAAAACCACTTATTATGGTCAACAAAGAATCAAGTCGAGGCGGTAGCCTTATCTTTGTTTATATGAAAGATAGAAAAAATATATTCGCTATCATAACAAAAGCTATTGCTGACATAGGCTTAACTATTCTAGATGCAAGAATCATAACTAATAAAGAAAATATTACATTTGACACTTTTTTGGTATTAGAAGCTAATGGAAAAATTATTAGCTCAAAAATGCGCTGCAAAGAAATTGAAAATAAAATATCAAATGAATTGAATTCATCTAAAAAGATTCCTAAAAAAAATAAAATAATTCAAAAAAGACAATTAAAAAGTTTTTTAATGGAAACACAAGTTTTTTTTGAAACTGATAAAAAAAATAATCGTACAATTATGGAAGTAGTAACGATTGATAGGCCTGGCATTCTTTCGTATATCGGTGCTGCGATGGAACAATGTGGAGTTAAATTGCAGGGCGCGAAAATTGCAACTTTTGGAGAACGTGTAGAAGATATTTTTTATATACAAAATTACGAAAATAATGTGATTTCTGATCCCCTAAAATTTGAGTGCCTTGAAAAATCAATCATAGAAACATTATCTTAGTAAATGTTAAAATTTCAACTATGATAGACAGAAGATTATCAATTGCACCAATGATGGACCATACTGATAAACATTTTCGTTATCTAATGCGTTTATTAACAAAACATAGTGTCCTTTATACTGAAATGATTACAACTGGTGCGCTAATTCACGGCAACCATAAACAATTTCTAGATTTCAATCCCGAAGAGCATCCGATAGCAATACAATTAGGCGGTAATAGCCCGAAAGATCTCACTAAATGTGCACAGATGGCTGAAAATGAAGGGTTTGATGAGGTTAATCTCAATATCGGTTGTCCTAGTAATCGAGTACAAAATGGAGGATTTGGCGCATACTTAATGGCTAAAAAAGAATTAGTCGCTGAATGTATAAACAGTATTTCAAATAACATAAAAATTCCGGTAAGTATTAAAACTAGAATTGGTATAGATAATCATGATTCTTTCGAATTTTTAGAAGAATTTATCAATGTAGTAAGTAAGGCTGGATGTGAAACATTCATAATTCACGCAAGAAAAGCGATATTGCAAGGTTTATCTCCCAAGGAAAACAGAAAAATACCTCCGCTCAATTACAAAAGAGTGTATAAAATAAAAGAAAATTTTCCGCATTTAAATATTATAATCAATGGCGGCTTTACAAAACTAGATCAAATCAAATCGCAATTAAAATATGTTGATGGTGTTATGATTGGAAGGGCCGCTTATCAGAACCCTTTCCTATTAGCAAAAATAGATAATTTAATTTTTAACAGTAATGAAACAAATGAAACACGTCGAAATATTCTGATAAAATATAAAAATTATGCAGAACAACAAATGAGAAAGGGAGTAAATCTTAGGAATCTAACACGTCACTTAATAGGGCTTTATCAAGGAGAGCCAGGCGCTCGCAAATATCGTCAGATGCTTTCTGGTGTTGTACCAAAGAATAATTTTCATTTTTTTGATGAAATAATTAAAACCATTATTTAATTAATTACACAAAAATATACTTGTCTTAAGTGAAATTGGCGAAAACTATCTTTGTGGGATTATTAAATTTTATAAATACATATAATAGATAGAGGTTATTATGAACTTATTTAAAATATCAGTTTTTGTGTTTTTCTATTCCTTAATCACAAATACTTATGCAGTAAAAATAGAAACTGATCTAGAAAAACTTAGTTATTCAATGGGAATATATTTTGGACAAACGGTTAACAGTCAGGAAATGGAAATCGATATTCCGGCCTTTATGCAGGCTGTAGAGGATGTACTAAATAATGCTGAAAAGAAAATGACTGATGGTGAAATGAAGAAAATACTCAGCACATACCAAAAGATGGAACAAGATCAAAGAGCAGCTGAATCGGATAGCAATAAAATCAAAGGTGAAAAATATCTTGCTGAAAATAAAGACAAGGAAGGTGTTATAACCTTACCTAGTGGATTGCAATATAAGATAATTAAAAATTCTGAAGGAGAAAAACCACTTGAAGATAGCAGAATTGTTGTTCATTACCGAGGTACATTAATTGATGGTACCGAATTTGATAGTTCTTATTCGAGGGGAGAGCCTATAGAGCTTAATCTAAATCAAGTTATTAAAGGTTGGCAAGAAGCACTACAACTAATGTCTGTAGGATCAAAATGGGAAATTGTAATTCCTTCTGAATTAGCATATGGAGATAGAGGAGCTGGAAGAGTAATAAGCCCAAATTCAACATTGCTTTTCGATATTGAACTAATAAGTATCAAATGATATTTCGCATATAAAAATATCTTGATTCATAGGTACTTTTTCATAATTAATAATTTAATCAGAACAAAATGCTAAATATTGGCTCATAAGTAAATGGGGATTTACTTAAACAATCAGAAAAATGTATTCTTAAATCTACTTCTCTGTTTGCTGCTAATTAGCAATATAGTAAACGCAACTACAGAAGCTGAATACTTGTATCTATCTGGGTTAGATTTATTTGAAAAAGGAAAATTTGAAGATTCAATTGAAAAACTTGAAAGCGCCGTAAAACTTGAGCCTAATATTGCTAAATATCACCATATTCTTGCTAAGAGTTATGGTAGACAAGCCGAAGGATCTATCTGGTTTAAAGCCATGAAATTGGCAAAAAAAACATTACTTCATCTCGAGTTAGCCGCAGAATTAGATGCAGATAACATTGAAATTCTTCATGATTTAGTAAAATACTACCTTGAGGCTCCTGTGTTTCTTGGGGGCAGTAGCAAAAAAGCTAATAAAATCAATAACAGGATAAAAGAAATTCATTCAAAAAATCAATAAATGGCCCGTATTAAAACTACTGGTGTAGGCCAACAAATTTACTAACAGACGTAAAATTTATGAAGTCATCAACTTTTGTAGACTAATAGATATACAAAACATACACTTAAAGGATAATATTTAAAAAAATTTATCAATATTACTACTATTTGAATAATTACTAATGAAACTTAAAAATCTAACACTCTTCTTTGTACTAGTTTTTTCGACTTTGAACGGAAATGCAAATGTTCGGGTTGTGCCAACCTCTGATCTTGTAGCACTAGATAGACATATTAAAGCTACTGAATTAGTTACACATATACTAACAACTTACCATTACAAGAAAACAAAATTGAATGATGAGTTATCTAGTTCAATTTTTACAAACTATTTTGATAATTTAGACCAGAATAAAAATTATTTTATTAATTCTGATATAGAAAGATTCGAAAGATTTAGATATGTCATCGATGATGCAATCAAAAATAAAGATATATCTCTCGCCTATGAAATTTTTAAAAAATATCGAAACCGAGTTGAAGAAAGAATTAATTTCGCTTTAGAAATAGTCAACTATAATTTTGATTTCAGTATTGAAGAATCGTTTCGTTTTGATAGACGAGATGATAATTGGCTAAATAATATTTCTGATTTAGATGAGTTATGGCGAAAAAGAGTTAAAAATGACGTCTTAAATTTAAAATTAGCAGGTAAAAATACAAAGGAAATAAAAAAAACATTATCCGAACGTTATAATCGAATTCTATCAACGACTCTCCAGCTTGATTCAAATGATGTTTTCCAAACTTTTATAAATGCATATACGACTTCAATTGAACCTCATACAGCATATTTTTCACCTAGAATTTCGGAAAATTTTGATATTAGTATGCGATTATCTCTGGAAGGTATTGGAGCAGTTTTACGAGCAGAAAGTGAGTACACTCAAGTAGTCAGAATTATAACTGGTGGGCCTGCTGATCTAGATGGAAGACTGGGTGCTGATGATCGAATTATTAGTGTAGGGCAAAATACTGACGGAGAAATGGTCGACGTAATTGGCTGGCGTTTAGATGACGTTGTTGATCTTATTCGAGGCCCAAAAAATACTATGCTAAAACTTGAGGTGCTTCCAAAAGGTTCAGGTATTGAAGGTCCTACTAAAATAATTACTCTAACGCGAGATAAGATAAAGCTTGAAGAACAAGATGCTAGTTCAAGTATTATCAATATACCAGAAACTAATACCAAAATAGGTGTTATAGAATTACCAGCGTTTTATATCGATTTTGCAGCACAAGCTGCTGGTCAGAATGATTATAAAAGCACTTCTCGTGATGTTCGAAAATTGATAAGCGTAATGATGGAAAAGAAAATAGATGGGTTAATTATAGATTTGAGAGGAAATGGTGGTGGGTCGCTTGCTGAGGCGCTGGAATTAACAGGCTTCTTTATAGACGAAGGCCCGGTTGTACAAACAAAGGATGCGACCGGCAGAATTGAGATCAATTATGATCCGCAACCAGGCATAGTTTACCCTGGCCCTCTTGCTGTTTTAGTTGATAGAGATAGCGCCTCTGCATCTGAAATTTTTGCTGGTGCCATACAAGATTACCGAAGGGGAATAATTATTGGTGAAACTACCTTCGGTAAAGGAACTGTGCAAAATGTTATCGACTTAAATCGTTTCATCCAAAAAGACGAAGAAGATTATGGCCGGTTAAAAACAACAATTGCTCAATTTTTTCGTATAAGTGGTAGTAGTAACCAATATAAAGGTGTTGTCCCGGATATAATGTTTCCAACTACAGAATATTCTGATAAAAACCTTGGTGAAAGAGCTTATGAAAATGCATTGCCATGGGATAAGGTTAAACCAGCAAAATATTATACTACAAATGCTCCTACCGAAATCTTTGATGATGTAAAAAAACAACATGAGAGCAGAATCAAAAAAAATAAACTATTTCAACTAATCTTAAATGATATAAATTCAAAACAAAAAAATAGTACTAAAAAAGAAATATCATTATTAGAATCTGAACGTAAGTTAGAAAGAGAAAAAAATGAAGAAACGAAAGTAGATATAGAAAATATAATGCGCCAAGAAAAAGGTTTGCCTCCGTTAGATAGCTCTAAAAATATATCTGAAGCTTTAGATGATGAAAAAAATGAACAAATAGATGTATTACTAAATGAAGCTGCTGAAATACTAAATGACTTGATTATACCAAATAAGAATATTGATATAAGGACTGTACAGGCTTTAAAAAACTAAATTATTAACAAAAAATCAATTAGTTCTAAATTCTCATGTAACTAATATGGATAAACATGAGGCAAGAAAACTAATAAAAAAAGGAACTTATTATCAAAACAACNCCAGTGACATTAATTGAGGGTGACGGTATCGGCCCTGAAATTCTCGACTCAACCATTGAAGTTTTAAATGCAGTAGGTGCTAAATTCGAATGGCATCGTTTCGAAGCTGGAATGTCAGCATTTAAAAAAGAAGGGGATCCTCTACCTAAAAAAATGCTTGATAGCATACATAAAACCAAACTAGCGTTAAAAGCCCCTCTTGAGACTCCAATTGGAGAAGGTTTTCGTTCCGCAAATGTTCGTTTAAGGGAAGAGTTCAAGCTTTATGCAAATGTTCGCCCAGCAATTTCATTTATTCATGATCGAAGAAATACAGACAAAATAGATTTAGTTCTCATAAGAGAAAACACGGAAGGCCTTTATGTTGGTGTTGAGCATTTTATTCCAATTGATGATGATCCTAAAGCTGTAGCAGAAGCATCTGGGATTATAACTCGCAGTGGCTGTCGTCGTATCGCAAAATTTACATTTGATTACGCAATAAAAACTGGAAGAAAAAAAATTACTATTGTTCATAAAGCAAATATTCTTAAAGCTCTTACTGGGCTATTTCTCGAAACAGCATTAGATGTTGGGAAAGAATACGAAGGTAAATTAGAAATTGAAGAACGAATTGTTGATAACACGGCTATGCAGCTAGTAATCAATCCATCTCAATTTGATATTATACTAACAACCAACATGTTTGGTGACATTCTATCTGACGAAATTGCTGGTCTAATTGGAGGACTAGGGCTTGCTCCTAGTGGGAATATTGGTAATGATGTTGCAATTTTTGAGGCTGTGCATGGAACAGCACCGGACATTGTCGGTAAGGGAACTGCAAATCCAACTGCACTATATTTAGCGTCTGCAATGATGCTAGATCATGTTGATGAAAAAAAAATGGCTGATAGCCTTAGAAAGGCTATTCGTGAAACATTAAAAAATAAAGAAAATAGAACAAGTGATCTTGGGGGTTCTGCTTCTACAGAAAAATACACCTCTTTAGTGATTTCTAACCTAAACTAAAACTGTTAATAAACAAAAATATTTATGAAAGCACTTATAATCTTGGCGCATGGCAGTCGTCGAAAAGAGTCGAATCTAGAAGTGCAGAAATTAAGTAATCAAGTTAAAAAACTTACTAGAAAAGAATTTGAAATCGTTGATTGTGCTTTCCTAGAAGTTACTAAACCGTCTCTTATTGATTTGGTCGAAAAGATAATTTTAAAAAACGTATCTGAAATTACAGTTTTTCCCTATTTTCTAAATTCAGGGGTCCATATAACAACTGATATTCCCAATATCATAGAAAACGCACGTGCGAAGCACCCTTCTTGTAAATTTATATTATGCCCCCCTATAGGCGCTTACAAAAATATGCCTGAACTCGTTATTAAACAACTAAAATCCATATAGATTTACTCGGTTAAAGTCTTATGGATGATTAAAAGCAAATATATTGGCATTATTATTACTTCTTCTTTTACTAAGTAAAAACCTTGTATTAAGATGTCTTCAAATTAATATAAAAAGTTAATATAGCTCTCTAACGAAAAGGCCAATTTTATGAATGATTTTCCTTTTTTAGTTGCAAACTCAACACCATCGAAAGATAGGTTGACTGTAACTGCACCATGGGACCAATCTGTAATATGTGACGTGCCAGTAGCTGACAGCAATGCAGTTGAAATTGCACTGTCAAATGCTCATACAATTTTTAAAGACCGAGATCGTTGGTTAGCCCCATATAAAAGAATTGAAATTCTCGATAAAACAGTTGAGATAATGCAATCACGTTTTGAAGAATTAGCTATAGAAGCTGCACGTGAAGGTGGAAAACCCTTAATTGATTCACGTGTTGAGGTTTCCAGGGCAATTGATGGAATAAAGAATTGTATCGAATGTATTCGAAATGAAACTGGGCGAGGAATTCCAATGGGCTTAAACGCTGCTTCACAAAATCGTTTAGCGTTCACTTGTAGAGAACCGATTGGCGTAGTCGTCGCTGTTAGTGCCTTTAATCACCCCCTTAATTTAATTGTTCATCAAGTCGGTCCAGCTGTTGCCAGTGGGTGTCCGGTTATAATCAAACCGGCTGAAGACACACCTTTATCTTGTTTTCGTTTTGTGCAAATTTTGCATGAAGCTGGATTACCAATTGAATATTGCCAAGCGCTAGTAGTTAATGAGCTCTCAGTTGCCGAACAACTTGTTTGTGATAAACGAGTTGGTTTTTTTACTTTTATAGGTAGCGGTAAAGTGGGCTGGATGCTTCGCTCTAAATTAGCGCCAGGGACTAGATGTGCACTTGAACACGGAGGCGTCGCCCCAGTTATTATTGATTCAACTGCGGATTTGGACGATACCTTACCTTTGATTGCGAAAGGTGGTTTTTATCATGCTGGGCAGGTTTGTGTATCAGTACAAAGAGTATTTGTGCCTCGAATGATGGCTAATGATGTTGCAAAACAGTTAGCTGAACTTGGCGAGAAAATGATAATTGGCGATCCGACGTTAGAAAAAACTGAAGTAGGTCCGCTTATTCGTACAAAAGAAGTTGATAGAGTAAGCGAATGGATTGAAGAAGCAAAAACAGCTGGCGCAACATGCCAAACAGGTGGGAAAAGATTATCTGACACTACTTATGCTTGCACTGTACTTTTAGATCCTCCTTCAAATGTACGTATAAGTGAGCGAGAAATATTTGGGCCGGCGATCTGTGTATATAGTTACGATGAAGTCGACGAAGCAATTGAATTAGCAAACTCATTGCCCTACTCGTTTCAAGCCTCAATCTTATCACGAAATTTAGATTTTATTTTACGATGTAATCGAAGAATTGATGCAGCTACAATAATGGTAAATGATCATACTGCTTACCGTGTTGACTGGATGCCTTTTGCTGGATTAAAACAATCTGGATATGGTGTTGGAGGAATCCCTTTTACATTTGAAGATATGCAAATAGAGAAACTGACTATAGTTCGCTCTTTAGAACTTTAATAATATTAAACAAATTTCATAATACAACCCTATTCATGCAAATACATCTTAAAACACTCGGCTGTCGCCTAAATGAAGCTGAAATTGAATCTTGGGCCAATAAGTTTGAAGAAAAAGGTCATCAATTAACATCAGACCCAAAATCTGCAGATCTTCTAGTGGTAAACACTTGTGCAGTAACTCAAGAAGCGGTGAAAAAATCACGTCAAATTTTAAGGCGTACACATAGGGATAACCCAATGGCAAAGCTTGTTGTAAGCGGGTGTTATCCAACTCTCGAGAAAAAAAATATTAATGAAATATCAGGAATAGATCTCATAATAGATAATTCAGAAAAAGATAAGTTAGTAGATATATCCCTAAGAGAACTAAATCTACAGGCTATGCCTAGTTTATCCACTGAACCTGGATTAAGTAGTTTATTTAAACGCGGCAGAAATAGAGCTTTTATTAAAATTCAAGATGGTTGTCGCCATAGGTGTACATTTTGTATTGTAACAATTGCTAGAGGTAATGAACGGAGTCGAAAAATAGATAGTATAACTGATGAGATAAATAGATATCATCAGCAAGGCGTTCATGAAGTTGTACTTACTGGTGTTCATGTTGGCGGATATGGTGGTGACATTAATTTTAGCCTTCACCAGCTGATTGAAAAAATATTATCAGAAACAACTATCCCAAGAATACGTCTTGCGTCTGTTGAGCCATGGGACCTTAATGAAAAATTCTTCTCATTATTTCGCAATAAAAGATTAATGCCTCATATGCATCTACCATTACAAAGTGGATGTAATAGCGTGCTTAAACGTATGGCAAGACGTTGCAAAACAAATGACTTCAAGGAAATAATTAATAAAGCGAGAACTCAGATAAAAAATTTTAATATAACAACAGATATCATTGTTGGATTTCCTGGGGAAACTAATGGTGAGTGGCAAAAATCACTTGAATTTATTAAAGAAATTGGTTTTTCACATATTCATATTTTTACATACTCTAAAAGAGAAGGGACAAAGGCATCAAATTTCGATAATCAAGTTGAAAATTTAGTAAAAAAAGAACGTAGTAAAGAACTTCATAAACTTACAGAAAAAATGCGTAAAGAAATTCTTAATAATGAGATTGGTAATGAATATTCTGTTCTTTGGGAGACGAAAGACAAAAACAATAACTGGTGCGGGTATACAGATAATTATCTTAAAGTTGAGCTAAAAAATAANCANNGTAATCTAGAAAATAAAATTACAAAAATCAAAATTATTGATTTATCTGAAGACTCTAATCACTGTATCGCTGAACATATAGAGTAATAATATTNTTTAATTACTCATTACCCTTTTTTTGCTTAATTGTTTNAGTCACTTGATCAAGNGATTTATTTATAAACTTTATTTTTATAATTTCATCTCTTATATTTTTAACATCTGAAAAAGCACCTAACATATCTGGATTTTTAATNAGTTTATGTGCATTCAATAAAACTTCATTCATNTGTTTTGCTTTATCTTTTTCGAATTTTAATCCCCACATATAATGCTTTAATCGGGCTAANCGCTGCTTTAATGCNCTNCTTTCTTTTTCTAGAACTTTGTACTCAGCAAGCATAATNTCANTTCTTTGATCNTCACTTTTTTCTNTTGGATCCNAATTTGCTANCTGGCTCTGGATTGTTTCCGAAGATGANTTTTGTATTCCAGTATTATCATTATTGGTATCTTCAGTAGGCCAAAATAAGATAAAACATGTGACAACAAGAACCGTAATAACTAAGCCTAGTAAATACCTCATTTTTTACTCCAATTAAATTATTTGTATAAAAAAATAGTTGTTTCACATTTGATGCAGTCCAAATGCGTTTGGTTCGATAGAATTAATATAATGCTACCCCGACTTATTTGGATAGTTATAGATTTTTTTGCATAATATATTAATAAAATTCATATAAATCAATAAGTTAATTTAATTAAATAGAAAATAATTCTAATAAATTTATTACATTATTAATATAACTATGTGATATTTATATAATTTTACTTGATTTTTTAATCATTTTGCTCTAAAAAGAGTATAGATAAGTCATTGATTATTTGGGAGATCATTATGTTTGATAATGTAGAGCCAAGATATATCTCTAAACAAAATCATGTAAGGACTGTTTTTACACCAGAACTACCCGACATCCCTAAAGTTTTTCAAAACGACTTTCTAGAGGGATTTATTAAGCATCCTGAACGATTTCCCATCGAAGTTAGACGCTTACGTTTTTGGGAACGTTTGCAAAAGGAATACACAAACACAACGGATATTGGTTTCAATTTTTTCTCTAAAGAATATCAAAAACCTGGTGATATGATAGAAGTATCTATCCCCACTATGAATGAAAATAGTCTTTTTTTAGGCAAAGTAGTCCTCGTCATAGGTTCAGACAACGGTTATGAAATAGGCATGATGCTTCTTAATATGGAAGACGTTCCTAAATTGCGAATAGTTGAACAAATTTGCCACATTGAGCTCTATCTAAGTGATAAGCGTTACAAAGAAGGTCCGTTTCTAAGTAAAGAAAAATTAACGGAGGAATGGATAAACCGTTTTGCAAGTAATTTTCCAGTGCGTTAACAAATAGAACAGGAGAAATCTATTATGTATTATGTAAGAAACTTGGCTGGTGGCGCAATGAAAATCAAACAAGCAAATAAATCTAAGGCTGTAAAAAGCGAATCAACTGTAGTCAAAATTAAAGAAAAGAAACAAGGCGCTAATAAAGCTATAAAATAAATATAATCTGTTTCTTAAAATTGAGGCTATTAAGTTAAGCAATTGAGAAACTCAGCTCTTTTTTAATTCATACCATGGTACTTTTCTTTTTATTTACTCTAGGACTCGTCTGTTGGTTTTTTAGCACAGTTGCAGCCGGAGGTGCCGCGACAATACTAATTCCAATTATTACTTTGTTTTTAGGTGCGCAAATGGTTGCTCCTATAATTTCAGTTGCTGCAATAATTGCAAATCCAACAAGAGTTTATGCCTTTAGAAAGTTTATTGATTGGAAAGTTATATTCTACTTATTACCTGGGTCAATAGTTGGTGCAGTTCTTGGCTCTTGGTCATTCTCGAGAGCCGACACACAAACAATACAAATAATTCTTGGCTTATTTTTAATGAGCTTTGCTATAGAAAATAAATTAAAAATCACAAAGAATATAATTAAAATGAAATTAAAGTGGTTTTTTCCGCTTGGCTTAATCGTTTCATTCTTATCCGGTTTAATAGGCGCAACTGGGCCTATACATAATCCATTTATGATTAATTATGGAATTACAAAAGAATATCTCATAGGGACAAAAGCCGTGAATTCTTTATCTATGCAAATAACAAAATTAATCGCATATGGTTTTTTTGGAATCCTTACAATTGAAATATTAGGCTATGGTATTATGATTGGAATTGGTGCGGTAATTGGAATTTATCTAGCTAAAAATCATCTGCAAAAAATAGATATAAATCAATTCAGATATTACACTACAACTATAATGTTCTTTTGTGGAGTTATAATGCTCGTTAAATCATTATCCTAATTACCTGTATTGTTTAAAAATTTTATGGGCATTTCTCATCACTTAAATTTTCTAGCTTTATATCTTTTAATTCTGGAAAGGCTTCATCACTAAAATAAATCCATTTTTTTTTATCAATGGAGTCATACGCACCTCTGCTTTTTATATCAACGAAGACCCAACGTTTGAGATCACTATCAATAGATTTATTTTTTATGCATGCAAGAATCCATCTACCACTGAAACCTATTTTCAAAATTGAAGGCTCAATCATTGTAAGATTTTCATGATTTATTACATAATATTCGCCTAAATCATTTTTAGTTAGCTGATGACGCCCTGGCAAATCTTGTGCATTTGTTTGTAAAGCTATAAATAATAAGCCGTTTAAAAAGTATTTTTTCATGTGAAATTTTAATTTTTTGCTAAAATTCTATTATATATCAGTATTTTAAAAAATAATGCGTACAATAGATAGTCAAATTTTTAAAATAAGTTTTTGATATTAGGCGCTGTATCTCCTAACATTTCTATTGGCANGAAATAAAATAGAGAAATTTACATGGCTGAAGATTATAAAAAACCAGAAAAAATTGTACCNCGACGGTTAGGTGAATATTTAACATGTTCACGAGGCTCAATCGTTATGGCAATTAAAAAAAAATTAGAATCTTTGGAACGTGGAAACAATAATAAAGGACTCGGAGAGTTTTTAGTTGAGTTAGGAATAATTACTGAGGAAGAGCTTCAAAATGCTCTTCGCCGTCAACGTGCTGATAGAATTGGACTTTGCCCTGTTTTTAGCTCCCTAACAAACGCAGAATTACATGCAATTGGCAATCATTTCATTGAAATTAGTATTAATAGTGGCGAACAATTTATTACTGAGGGCGACAATGACCCTACGTTATACATCCTAGTCGAAGGAAAATTAGAAGTTTTCACTCAAGATGAAAATGGTAAGAATGTCCATATTGCATACGTAAACCCAATTGAAACAATTGGTGAAATGGGTTATTTCCAAGGCGGAATAAGGACAGCATCGGTCAAAGCTAGTAAACAAAGCGAATTATTACGTGCTCCTTACCTTAGTCTTACTCACTATTTTGAGCATGTGCCTCGTGTCGCAAATGCATTTGTCGAGGTTATACAACGTCGTCAAGAAAGTACTAAATAAATCCTTAAAATACTAAATAAATTAAGTATTTTATGAGGGAGTCTTGATTATTTTTTTAAAAACATAATAAATATTAAAATTATACCCAAAGATTCATAAAATATTGTTTTACTAGTTAAAACTACTGCGTATAATCAACACCGTGCTTGGAAATGAGTTTTGTTAATGATTGCGTGAGTAGACATTCTTCTGTTTCTTTTCGTTCAATCCCATCAGCAATAACTGTATTTTTTTGGCAAAAAAGCCATTTATTTGGCATGAATAATAAACTTGAATAGGAAATAGAATATGTCTGATTTAGTAACAGGTAAAGTTAAATTTTTTAATGATTCAAAAGGTTTTGGTTTTATAGAACAAGAGCAAGGACCTGATGTTTTTGTACACTTTAGCGCAATTAATGGCACTGGATTTAAAACACTAGCGGAAGGCCAACAAGTACAGTTTAGCGTTACTGATGGTGAAAAAGGGCCGCAAGCAGAAAACGTTACCCCTTTATAAAAAAATACTCTCGTTATGAAAACTGTGGCAAAAAAGTCACAGAAATGAAGGTTGGAATCTGATTATTAGTAAAGTTTTATCTAGTAATCAGTTTCATAAAATGCGTTATTGACTCTTCGATTTGTTATCTTAGCTATTCGATTTACTCGTTTGCAATTATTCTAATCTCATCTGCAATAATTTTTATCCCTTTTTTTACAACCTCTTCATTCATTGAATAGGTTATTCTCAAGCATTGTTGCTTATGCTCCCAGTCATCCTTCAATCCCGGGAAAAAATGAGAGCCCGAAATAACAAGTACACCTCTCAATTTTAATCGCTCATATAAAAGATCCGAGGAAATAGGTAAACTAGGCAACCATAACCATAAAAATATCGCTCCTTCTGGTGTATGAATATAATAATCAATATTTACGAATTCTTTGTGGATTGTTTTTACAGTATGTTTTAATTTCTCTTGATAAAAAGGTTTTATAACAGATTTTGATAAATGCGATATTTTTCCTGATCTTACTAAATCATTTGCTATCATTGCTCCAAAATTAGCTGTTGCTAAGTTAATCACGGCATTCATATTTCGCACTGAATCAATGACTGGCTTATCAGCTATGACTATACCTGTACGGGTACCGGGCATACCAATTTTTGAGAGGCTCATGCAAAAAATAGTGTTTTTACTCCAGAAAGGTTTTGTCTCTGTAAAAATAATATTAGGAAATGGCTCTCCATATGCATTATCAATAATCAATGGAATATCGTGCTCTTCTGCAATTAATTGAAGCTTTCTCATCTCTTCGTCAGTAAGGACATTCCCTGTAGGATTTGTAGGCCTTGAAACACAAATAGCCGCTGTATTATCTTTAACAACTAATTTATCAAAATCAATATGGTATTTAAAAAAGTGGTTATCAAGCTTTTGAATTATAGGCTGATACGAATAAAATAAATTGCTCGTAAGCCCAACATCGGAATACCCGATATATTCCGGAGTGATAGGTAATAATATTTTATGATGTATTCCGTCATCATGTTCTCCTCCAAGCATATTAAACAAAAAGAAGAACGCTGATTGGCTACCTATAGTTAAAGCAACATTATTTGATTCAATTCCCCAACTATATTCTTTATTCATCATTTGGACTATCGCATTAATAAAATCTTGGTTGCCTTGCGGTAATTCATAATTTCCAATGGCATGTGAGAACAAAGATGAGTCCTCTATCAATCGAAATAAAGATTCTCGAAAACATTCCTGTACGCTTGGAATATGACTGGGGTTGCCACCGCCTAACATTAATAGATCGCTATTACCCGACATTGAATTACCAAGATCATCCATAAGCTGAACGATGCCAGAATTTTTATCAAAACGGGATGCAAATTTTGAAAATTTCATTTTTTATACTTGTACTAGCAAAGATTAGAAATATAAATATTAAATTATTAACGCTATTTTAATCTCTTTTTAGTAATTTTTTTTCCGATAAGAACTAGGCGAATAACTCTCTCTGCTGCGTTTTCAAGGTGTTTACGTGAATTCTTTATTGCCTCTTCAAGTGACATATCACGTGCGCAAGCACTTTCCAACCCGTCTATTCCATAAACAAAAATATCATTTGCATCATCCGTTATGCCTCCTCCTATTACAATTGTTGGAATGCGATATTTATGGGCCGTTTTCGCAACACCAGAAGGGGTTTTACCAAAAGCTGTTTGTGAATCAACTCTCCCTTCTCCAGTTATAACTAAATCAGCATTCTTCATATGCTTACGAATATTTGAAGCTTCAATTACTATTTCAATCCCACTTTTCATACTAGCTTTTGTGAATGCAACTAAACCTGCGCCTAATCCGCCTGCTGCTCCTCCACCTTTTAGTTTGATTACATCTCTCTTTAACGACTTTTTAATAATTTTACTGAGATGCTTTAGATTATCGTCTAGCGTTTTGATCATTTTAGGTGTCGCTCCTTTTTGCGGTGCAAAAATATATGACGCACCTGATCTTCCGCATAATGAATTATTAACATCGCATGCAACAATAATTTTTATCTTGTTTAAAATAGGATTTATTTCATTTATATCAATAGTTGCTATTTTTTTTAGCATGCCACCAGACCCATACTCAGTAATTTTTTTACCCTTGTTATCAAAAAAACATGCGCCTATTGCTTGTGCCATGCCAACACCGCCATCATTTGTTGCAGAGCCACCAATCCCTATAATAATTTTTTTTGCGCCTCGTTTTGCAGCATCTATAATTAGCTCGCCTGTCCCAAATGTTGTTGTCTTCATTGGATTCTTATTTTTATCACTTAGAAGTGGTAATCCTGATGCCTCTGCCATTTCAATTACAGCAGTTTTACCATCGGATAATAAACCATATCGTGCAGAAACGGTCTTTCCATCCGGCCCGATAACACGTTTACGAATAAATTTACCGCCAATACCGTCGATTAACGATTGGACGGTTCCTTCTCCGCCATCAGCCATAGGTACTTTAATACAATTAGCATTAGGTAAAACACGTCTAATTCCTTTTTCAAAAGCCACAGCAACCTCTAAAGAAGTTAAATTTCCTTTGAATGAATCAGGAGCGAGAATAATTTTCACAGATATGCCCTCCGAACAACTGTATTTTAGAAAAATATAATATCTGGACAAACATAGAATAGCCATATTTAATCGAAGCTATTAAACTATATGGACTCAAAAGATATAAGTATAAGAACATAAAATTAAAATAATTGTACAAATGGAGAGTGAAATTAATGAAATACCTTAAACTATGTTTACTTAATATGCTACTAATACCCGTACTTGTCATGGCGCATGGACCATCTAGACAAAAAGTTGTTCAAGAAATAGAGATTAACGCCAGTGCAGATAAGGTATGGAAAATTATCGAAAATTTTTGCTCAATACAAGATTGGCATCCCAGTGTCACTAAATGTAGTGCCGATAATGGCTCTGAAATTAAATCTATTCGTACAATTGAATTAGAAAACGGCGAAAAAATAAACGAGATATTATTTAAGTATGATATAGAGAGCAAAAAAATCCAGTACGGAATGCAGGAACTAGAAGAAGGTCGCGTCATAAAGGGGCTGCCGATAGCTACACATGGCTCCACTATTTCAATTAGCGAAAATGGAGGTAAATCAAAAGTACAGTGGAAAGGAGCTTTTTACCGTTCATTTCCAGGCCAACAACCTCCTCCTGAGTTAACAGATGAAGCATGCATTAAAGCTGTTACAAAGCTTTATAAAACAGGTTTAGAAAATCTGAAAAATATTGCTGAAAAATAACAAAGAGTAAAAAAAAGAGAAATTTATTTTGTGCGTTACATAGTATTTTTTCTTATCATTTTTTGGGTTCAGGGAACCTATGCTGTTTCGTATGCTTACATTACAAATCAGGGCGATAATTCTGTTTCTGTAATTAATACAAATACGAATAAAATTATTCAAACAATAGCTGTTGGACATCGACCTGCTGGTGTTGTCGTTAGCCATAATGGTAAGCGTGTTTACGTTAGTAACCCAGAAAGCAAAGATATTTCTGTTATAGACACAAAAACGTTAAAAAATATTAAAACTATAAAAATAGGTGGTGGCCCACTTGCAATTGCAATTAGTCCAGATGACCAGTCAGTTTATGTAGCAGACTGGTATGAGGATAGTATTTTTATAGTTGACACTACTTCATTATCTATAAGAGATAAAATTAAAGTTGGTGATTCCCCCTCTGGTTTAGTAGTTGATCCCAATAATCAATTTTTATATGTTGCAAATCGTGATGAGAATACGATTATGATTATTGATCTTTTTGAAAATAAAATTGTTGATACTATAGAAGTAGGTATAGCACCATTCGGGTTAGCATTAAATTTAGAAAGAAATGAGTTATATAGTGCCAATGTACGTTCAAATAATGTGAGTGTTATAGAACTAGATACAAAAAAAATAACTAACATCAGAGTGGGTAGCTTTCCTTACGCAATAGAAATTGATAATACTGCTAATCGACTATTCGTAACTAATCAACGTTCTAATTCTGTTTCTGTTATAAATTTAATTGAAATGCAAAATGTCAAAACTATTAATGTTGGAGAGTACCCAGAGGGTATTGATTTACATCCGAATAATATTCACCTCTATGTTGCAAATTGGTTTGATAATATAGTTTCCGTAATTGATATTTCTAACCTTGAGGTCATTACTGAAATTCAGGTTGGAGAAGGATGCAGGGCATATGGAGAATTTATTTCTCGATAGCAGACCAGTATTAATAGTAAATATATTAAATAAATCAGTTACTTATAAATTTTTTATACAAATTTAATCAATTAATTTCACCTTGTATTTTCTCTAAATGTTCTCTTATAATAAATGCTCGTTTTGGAGAAAAAATGACAATAAAAAACTGGCCTCGTGTTATCGCGCTGGTCGACATGAATGCCTTCTTTGCCTCCATTGAACAAGCAAGAAATCCAAATCTTATCGGAAAACCTATTGGGATTACCAATGGAATAAAAGGAAGCTGTATTATTACATGCTCATATGAAGCACGATCATATGGGATATATACTGGTATGCGCGTCAATGAGGCTAAAAAACTTTGTCCGGCTTTTATCCAGCTTCCATCTAACCCTGCTTTATATACCAAAATATCAACTAATATTATGAATATTCTTTATGAAATAACTCCTGATATTGAGATCTTCTCAGTTGATGAAGCCTTTCTTGACATGACATATTGTAAAAAAATTTGGGATAACCCAAAAAGTATTGGTAAAAAAATAAAGGAAAAAGTATTTAGTGTGTCTGGCGTGCATTGCTCAGTTGGCATAAGTGGTGATAAAACTACAGCAAAATATGCAGCAAAACTTCATAAGCCAAATGGCCTAACAATTATTAATCCATGGGATGCTGAAAATGTACTAAAAAATGTTTCTGTAATGGAGCTCTGCGGTATTAATATTGGGATTGGATCGTTCCTAGCTAAAAGAGGTGTTTTTACATGTGGTGAAGTTAAAAAACTACCAATAGGGATTTTGGGGCAACGCTTTGGCAACCTCGGAAGAAGAATATGGTATATGTGTCAAGGGAAAGATCCTGAAAAAGTTAAGAGTAATGTTAGAACACCTAAGACTATTGGCCATGGAAAAGTAATGCCACCAAATACACGATCAAAAGATATTATTTACATATACCTAGTTCATATGTCAGAAAAAGTTGCTCAGCGGTTAAGAAGAAATGCCTTATCTGCTCAAAATTTTTTTATTGGGCTAAAAACAAATAAAGGATGGATAGGTAACAAAAAAATAAAGGCACTGTTTCCTACAAATGATGGTAGTCAAATCACAGCTCTTTGTAAAAAAACACTAAGTCTATACTGGCATGGTGAAAGCGTATATCAAGTACAAATTACTGCACTAGATCCGCAAAAAGAAAAGGGGCAAATTGATCTATTTAGTAAAGATAATAATAAACGTAACCAACTAAATAAAACTATTGATTATGTTAACAAACGTTATGGGGAATTTACATTGGCGCCGGCTAATTTATTAAATCGAACAGATATGCCTAATGTAATTTCGCCTGCGTGGAAACCTTATGGGCATAGACAAAGTATTTTTCACACACATAATAAAAATAACATCATAGTTAAAAAAATATTTAAATTAAATAAAAATAGTTGATATAAAATTATTATAAAAACTATTTGCAGCGATTAATAAAAATTGAACCAAAAACTGTTATCAAAAGATTGATAATTAGCCCTATTAAACCTGGATGAAAACCATATATTTTACCTTCATGAACAAAATCAAAGCTGCCATAGGCTAACCATAGAGAAATAAACACGCCCACAATAATACCAATAAGCGTTGGCAAAGCCTGTGATCCACGCCAATGGATACTAAGCATAAATGCAGGTACCAACTGAATTAGCAAATCAAACTTCCTATCCAATAATTTTAAAAGAGAAGCTTTATCACTCAAATAAATAGCTAACCACACCAAAACTATAATTAAACACCAAGAAAATAGCTTACCCAGAAGAGTTAATTTTGCTTCGCTAGCGTTTACATCGAAAAAACGATTATAAATATCTTTGCTTAACATTGAAGAGATTGAGAGCAAAGCTGAATCTGCTGTTGACATCATCGCGGCGAGAATAGCTGCGTATAAAATAATTGTAAGCCAGTAACCCAGAATAGAGTTCTGCTGTATTATTGAAAGGATCCTTGTTAAGGCTTGGTCTGAAGAATTGCCTTCTAGTCCCGGCACATAAGCAAGAGCATAGATACCAACTATAACAGCAATTAGTGCAGTAAATAGAGGTGCAAAAGCCATAAACGCAAGCCCTTGTCGTAATATCTTCTCAGAACGTGCCGCATAAATACGTTGTATTGCTTGCGGGTATAACGTAGAACCAAAACCTACAATAATAATATAGCTAATCCACTCACGAATTCTGTTTGCGTCAGGAACATCAATTTTAGAAAAATCTTGCGTTTCCTGGATAGCCGCTGTCGCTAATGATATTGGACCAAATTGTTTAAACAACACAAACAACAAAACAATAAGCCCAACAATCAAAATTGTACCTTGAATAACATCTGTCCACGCAACTGCACGTATTCCACCAAGAGTCCCATAAATAACCATAATTAGAGTTAGTAGAATAACACCCTGCTGGTAGGCAATACTTGGGTCAGCTGATGACAATCCCTGCATTGCTCTTCCCATTGCCATTAGCTGGGCAAGCAAGTAGTTACTCAGAACAAATATCATAATTACTGTAACTATTATATTAATTGAATTTGAACAAAACCTATGCTGTAAGTAGTCAGTCGGAGTTATATAGTTAAAACGCCGTGCTCTTTGATAAAGTTTTGGCGCAAAGATTAGGTAGCATGCAATAATAGCAGTCATAAAATGAATACACATTATCCAAGCATAGCCAATACGGTAAGTCATTCCCGAATAACCGAATAACGTATTACCACTATATTGCGTAGCATAAAAAGTAAGAAAAATTACAGCTAATCCAAACCCATTACCTGCAAGATAAAAATCTTTTAATGTATTTTCTTGTCTTGCACGATATCCAAAAAAACCAATTATGATTAAAGTACTTAAATAAATACTTATAAATGTAAAGGCAGTTTGGTCAAGTGCCTGAAAATTATTCATTTAAGTCTTTTTCTTTATCCCATGTATAACGTAATAAGATAAATGCAGTAAAAAAAGAAGCGATAATAGAAACGATGATTGATACAAGAACCCAGAGCGGAAAACCAATAACAATATAATTGATATTATCTGGCCAATACCAGGGTATACCGATGGCAGCAAAAAAAATATAAATAGCAATTATCCAATAATGCTTTTTCATAACAAAAATTAAAAAAGAGTTACTTTAGATTTTTTTCTATTTCTAGATATTTAGATAAACCAAGAACACTTTTAATCTCATCAAAGCCTACCATTTTGTCATTTATACTTTTGGTATGGCCATCTCGTTTGAAAACCTCTGACATCTCACGCATAGCACATGCTATAAGCAAAATAGAATCGATTGGTGCTACCATCATCTTAAATCCCATTTCTTCTAGTTCAGCAGCACTTAGTATTGGTGTTTTCCCAAATGCAAGCATATTAACAAATTTTGGGTACTCTACACGTTTACATATTTCTTCTAGTTCCTTTATTGATAGAGGCGCCTCAATAAATGCAATATCGGCACCAGCATCGCAGTAGCGATTGATTCTATCGATAGCAACATCCAAACCATCAGTTTCTCTTGAGTCTGTTCGGGCTATAAACAAAAAATCTTTGCTTGTGCGCGCATCAACAGCAGCTTTAAATTTCTTAACCATATCGGCAGCAGAAATAACTTCCTTGNCGCCAAAGTGTCCNCAACGTTTTGGAAATACCTGATCTTCGAGAATAATACCAGCGGCGCCTGCGCCTTCAAATTCTCTAACACAACGCATTACATTATGTAAATCTCCATAGCCGGTATCAGCATCAGCAATAACCGGAATTGATAATCTATTTGTCATTCTACGTGTTGCATCAACCATTTCGGTCATTCCTAAAAAATTTAAATCTGGTAACCCATAAAGACTTGCGCTAGTACCAAAACCACCAATAAAAACCGAATCGAAGCCACATTGCTCGATAATAACAGCAGTTAAAACATCATGCGCACCCAGCATCTTTATAATTCCAGGCTTCTGCATCAACGCATCTAATTGAGATGTAGGATTAATTGTATTATTAGTCATTGTTTAATAATTATAGTTACATAACCCAATTTTAACACATATAAGTTATATTCTTGTATTATTATCACACTCAAGTCATATTGATATTAATTATGATAAAAAGAAATTTACAAAATGTCCTAGAGATTTCCGGACTAAATACATGGTACGGTAACAGACAAATTCTCACTAATATTAATTTAAATGTTTCGCATAATGAAATTATGGTGATTATGGGGCACAGCGGATCTGGAAAAAGTACNCTACTACGCTACATCCTTGGNTTNGAAAAAATAAAACTTGGTAAAATAAAATTATTGGGTAAAGAGATAGGGAAACTCAATAAAGAAGAGCTATTTAAATTACGTAGACGAATCGGTGTTGCATTTCAAAGCGGCGCTTTATTTAACTCTATGACAGTAGGTCAAAACGTTGAACTTCCATTACGTGAAAATACAAATCTTGATGAAAATACAATTCATATAATGTCNAGACTTAAACTTGAGTTAATGCAATTAAGCGGAACTGAATCANTAATGCCNGCAGAATTATCAGGNGGAATGNTAAAACGAGCAGGCTTAGCAAGAGCTGTNGTAATGGATCCTGAATTACTTTTTTTTGACGANCCTTCNTCTGGATTAGATCCAATTACCTCNGCACATCTCGACAATTTGATTTTACAATTACGAGATACTCTAAATATGTCAATCGTTGTTGTAACACATGAACTAGAAAGTGCATTTAAAATTGCCGATAGAATAACGATTATAGATAAAGGTGAAATTATTTTAACTGGGAGTAAAGAAGAAATAAAAAAATCAAATGATCCTAGAATTATAAATATGCTAAAACGTCGTGTAATCAAAAATGAAATAGATGCAGAAGAATATTTAAACAGATTAACAAAAAAATAAATGCGGTATTAAAAGTGTTAAAAAAAATAATATTGAACAGCATATTACTCCGTCTTGGTGCTNCTGGTATTTTTTTATATGAAGTAACTCGTTCGATATTAACCCCTCCTTATTCCATTGATTTGCTACTAAAACAAATTCTTTTTGTAGGAGCGCGTTCAATTTTAGTTATTGTAATTGCAGGCTTATTTGTTGGTATGGTAGTGGCACTCCAATTCTATGACACGCTTGTTCGTTTTGGTTCGGTAAGTTTACTAGGATCAGCCGTTGGATTAAGTCTTATTAGAGAACTAGGTCCAGTATTAACAGCGCTAATGGTAATTGGTCGGACTGGTTCAGCAATGTGTGCAGAAATTGCTATCATGAGAATTGATAATCAAATTGATGCCTTAGAATGTATGGGAATTAATCCTTTAAAGTATTTAATTTCACCAAGAATTTTAGCTGGTATTATTTGTGTGCCAATACTGACCGCAATATTTATCGTTGTAGGAATATTTGGTGGTTATTTTGTAGGCGTNATTTTATTTGATGTAAGTGCAGGATCATACTTTCAAAATATGAATGATACAGTAATAAATCGTGATTTAATTATGGGGTTAACTAAATCAATTATATTTGGTCTGCTAATAATATGGATTTCCTGTGAAAAAGGCTTCAATCTCCATCTTGATAAAACTGGTGCTTTTGGTTCTGAAGGAGTAAGCCGCATAACAACTGAGGCCGTGGTACTATCATCAATTGCTATACTTTTTAGTGATTATTTACTCAGTGCCTTGATACTGTAAACTAAAGCTATGAATGAAAAACAACATACAGAAATGCTTGTCGGTATATTTTTATTAATCGGCATCATTGCGATTACCTTTCTTGCGCTACGCATTGGAGATTTTCAGCTACTGAATAATCAACAGTATATAATAAAAGCTGAATTTACATCAGCGTCCGGTTTAAAAAAAGGGGCTCATGTTGAGATAGCTGGTGTTAGTGTTGGTAAAGTAACAAATATTATTTTTAATCCTGAGACTTACTTAGCAGAAGTTCATATTGCTATTGAGAATAGCATTCAAATACCTGACGATTCCATAGCTTCCATCAGAACATCCGGAATAATCGGAGATAAATTCTTAAAAATATCACCAGGTGGAAGTGATAATATTATTGAGCCTAATATGATAATTTTGGAAACCGAGCCATCTATTAATCTTGAAGAACTAATCAGCAAGTATATTTTTGAATCAGGTAAATAATTTGATATCTAGCTAGCTATCTTCTGTAGTATCTGAATCGAATGAAGACTCATCAGAAGATTTATACNTATTAATTCTTAACTGAATATCATTTATCAAGCCATCCATTCCGTCATTTTTAACGATTGCCGCAAATGTACTGCGATAATTACTGACTAAACTAATACCCTCAATAACAACATCATAAGCAAACCAGATTCCATCATTATTTTTTAACTTATAATTGACTGGAATTTTTGTACTATCAGTAATAATTAATGTTTCAACAACAGCCCTCTTCCCGTTTATTGTTTCACCAATATATTCAACTTTCTGATTCGTATAAGCTTCAATCTTTGCTCGATATGTTTCTTCTAGATACTGAGAGAAGAATTCAATAAATTTTTCACGTTCAGATGGTGTCGCAGTTTTCCAATTTGTTGCTAGTATGCTTTGNGACATACTTCTAAAATCGAAACTTTGATCAATCACAGAACCGATCTTTTCCCAGCGTAATTCCCGTTGTAGTGATTCATCCTTTAAAATTATTAGTACCTTACCAACAGAATCCTTAACCCTTTCGGTCGGATTTGTAAAATCTGCAGCCATAACACCCAGACATATAAATAAAAACAATGCATAAGAGTAAGCTCTTTTCATCTTATACTTCCCTTAAAAAAATATTTAATATCAAATACCTATATTATCAAATGAACTCAACCTTCTCCTATTAATATCTATAATACCCTACTTAAATAAGAATGATAATGATAATCATTTACATAAATAATGGTTATATGTATACTTCNAATAAATCATAAAAAATTCATAATATTTAGAACTTTTATCTTTTTTTCATGGAAAATCATACATCTGTTGACATGTTGGATACTGGCGGTGCCTTTCTTGTTTGTGCAATTCATCACTGGGCAAATGCAACAAGCAAAAATATTGATCCATTTCCCTGTCTTATTGAAGGTTTTCGAGCTGCAAATTTGCTAGATCGTGTAAACACCGCGCCATTAATATTAGACGATGTTTTGTCGTCATTGGCCATATCCTTGAATGATAATCCAAAAAAACTATTTGGCTCTTGTGATTCCTTAGGTCAAATTGAAGAATTAATTTTAATTATTATTGCATTAACCCAGTCTAACGAAACTAAACTTGCTAAAAGATTAATTGATGTCTGGGTGCCTAGAGCTACTGCAAGATTTATATACCCAAACCTCATTGATCTTGCAACTTCATTAGAAAGTGTTGGGCTAAAAATAAATCTACCATCTGGATGTCTTAATACAATTAGTTATATTTTAAATAAACGCACAGTACTTTTCTCAAATAAATATATTGTCAATTAGTTTTAGATTCATACTAAGGAGTTTTTATAATGTTAAATAAAAAAGTACCACATGTAATATTCAAAACGCGAGTACGCGATGAAAGCATTGATGGTGATAATCCATATCGTTGGGAGCATGTTTCAAGTGATACTTATTTTCAGGGTAAAAAAGTTATAATATTTTCATTGCCAGGTGCTTTCACCCCGACTTGTTCAACTTATCAATTGCCAGATTTTGAAAAACTTTATCCAGAATTTACTAAAAATGGCATAGATGCAATTTATTGCATATCCGTTAATGATGCATTTGTCATGAATGCTTGGGGTAAATCTCAAAAAATCAATAACATTACTCTGATTCCCGATGGTTCAGGCGAATTTACAAGAAAAATGGGTATGCTTGTTGCAAAAGATAATCTCGGTTTTGGTATGCGTTCATGGCGTTATGCAGCAATTATAAATGATGGNNATATTGAAGCATGGATGGAAGAGCCAGGGTTCTCAGATAATCACGAAGAAGATCCATATGGAATATCATCTCCTCAAAAAATACTCGAGTCTATGAAGTCCTAACATCAACAAAATGATATAGTATTTGGGTATTTAATTGACTACCNNATAAATTTAATCATTCGTAGGAATATAGAAAAATGTCTCGCTATGAGTATGATTTATTTGTAATTGGCGGGGGTTCTGGCGGCATACGCGCCGCTAGGCTTTCTTCTAGTTTTGGTGCGCGTGTTGCTATCGCAGAAGAAAAATATCTTGGTGGTACCTGCGTGAATGTAGGTTGTGTCCCAAAGAAATTATTTTTTTACGCATCCCATTTTTCAGAAGAATTTAATCATGCTAAGAGTTATGGCTGGTATTACAATAATANTAAATTTGNATGGGATGATTTAATTAAAAATAAGAATAAAGAAATAAAACGTCTCAATGGTATATATCAAAAAATACTTGATGATAGTAATGTTAAGGTTTTTGAAGAGCATGCAAAAATTATCGATCCACATACTATTAAAATAAATAATGAGAATATAACTACAAAATATATCATGATTGCAACTGGTGGATGGCCTTATGTTCCTAATATTGAAGGAAAAGAACTTGCAATTACATCTAATGAGGCTTTTTTTCTTGAAACACTACCTAATAAAATAATTATCGTTGGAGGTGGGTATATTGCAGTAGAATTTGCAAGTATATTCAAAGGATTAAATATTGAGACAAGCCTTATATATCGTGGTCCTTTATTTTTAAGGGGATTTGACAAAGATTTACGAGAAGTATTATCAAATGAAATGAAAAAAAAAGGTATCAATCTAATATTTAACAAAGATATAAAAAAAATAAAAAAAATTAATACGGAAATAAGTGCTGAACTAGATGATGGTCAAGAATTAATCTCTGATCAAGTAATGTTTGCAACTGGGCGTAGGCCTAATTGTTCAAATATTGGTCTTGATGAAGTCGGACTCAAACTAGATGCAGATGGTGCAATAGAAATTAATTCTAATTATCAAACAAACATATCTTCAATCTATGCAGTCGGTGATGTTACAAATAGGATAAATTTAACTCCNGTAGCATTAGCTGAAGGGAGTATTGTCGCAAATAATTTATTTAATAATACTAGTAAAATAGCNTCTTATGAGAATATACCAACCTGTGTTTTCAGTCAGCCTAATATAGCTACTGTGGGCTTAACAGAAGATGAAGCTAGAAAAAAATATAAAGATATTACAGTTTATAAATCTCTGTTTACACCATTAAAATTGACATTAACACAAANNAATGAAAAGAGTTTTATTAAACTAATNACCAATAAAAAAACAAATTTAGTCATTGGGGCGCATATGGTGGGTGAAAATGCTGGAGAAATTATGCAAGGAATTGCAATTGCTATAAAAGCTGGGGCAACAAAGGATATATTTGATTCAACTATAGGCATTCATCCAACATTAGCTGAAGAGTTTGTTACGATGAGAAACTCGAAATAATTCCTATAATGAATTTGACTGCAGTTCTATGCGCGGTACTGCTGATAATAAATTTTTCGTATATGGATTTTTAGGATTTTTAAGAATTTTTTCAACAGCACCTTGTTCAACAATCTTTCCTTCATACATGACTGCAACATAGTGAGCAATATATTCAACAACACTTATATTGTGAGTTATAAATAAATATCCTAGTTGATATTCTTTTTGAAGATCTTTTAGAAGTGATAATATTTGTGCCTGTACTGAAACATCTAGTGCGCTTGTCGGTTCATCACAAATTATTAATTTTGGTTTAACTGCTAGTGCTCTTGCTATACATATACGCTGTCGTTGTCCCCCAGAAAACTCATGTGGATAACGAAAACGATACTCTGGTAATAATCCAACCTGCTCTAGTAATTTAACAGTATGTTCATCACGNTCTTTTTTTGATTNGCCCACGCCTTGTGCTAACATTCCTTCTTGAATAATATCGTTAACCATCATCCTTGGATTCATTGATGAGTACGGATCTTGAAATATTATTTGAATATCTGATCTCAGCTTTCTAAGCGACGGTTCATCTAATCTGTTTAAATCTGTTTTTTTGTAGGTGATATCTCCAGATGTTACTTCCAATAATTGTAAAATTCCTTTACCCATCGTTGTCTTACCAGATCCAGACTCGCCAACTATAGCTACTGTCTCTCCCGCATGTAAATCAATCGTAACGCTATCAACTGCGCGAACATGTCCTATTGTTCTTTTGAAAATACCTTTTCTAATCGGATAATATACTTTGAGATCTTTAACTTTTAATAAACTCGTGCGTTCTGNACGTTCAATTTCTTCAATTTCATTTTCTTCCGTACGTTTTTCCCAGCTTGGAATAGCATCAAATAATTTTTGAGTATATGAATTCTCAGGATTTGAAAATAATTCTTTTTTAGTTTTGAGTTCAACAATTGAACCGTTTTGCATCACAGCAATATGATCGGCCATTTGTGATGCAACACCAATGTCATGTGTAATAAAAAGAATCGACATACCTGTTTCACTTTGTAATTTTCTTAAAAGGTTTAAAACTTGAGCCTGAATTGTCACATCTAATGCTGTTGTTGGTTCATCTGCAATAAGTAAATCTGGTTTACCCGCTAATGCAATTGCGATCATTATTCGCTGTTTCATGCCGCCAGAGAACTGATGAGGATATTCATTTATACGTCTTTCAGCATCCGGAATACCAACAGCATCGAGTAATTCAATACTTCGCTTTATACATTGTTTTTTCGATAAATTATCATGCTGACGTAATGTTTCGCTAATTTGCTGGCCAGCCGTAAGCACTGGATTTAAAGATGTTTGAGGTTCTTGAAATATCATTCCAATCTTAGCGCCACGAATCTTACGCATTTTATTTTCAGGTAGTTGAAATAGGTTTGTTGTATGTAAAATAACACTTCCATCGCTTATTTTTATTGCAGCAGGTAATAATCTCATGATAGATAAAGCAGTAATTGACTTTCCACTGCCCGACTCACCTAGTAAAACAAAAGTCTCTCCTCGCTCAATGGTAAAAGAAATATTATTAACAATATCTGTCTTTTTAGTCCCGGTTCCCGTGGAGACCGTTAGATTTTTAACTTGTAAAATATTTTCGCTCATCAATATTAGTTATATTTAAAATAAATTAAAATTCACGTAGTCTTGGATCAAAGGCGTCTCGGACTGCATCAGAGAAGAGATTAGCAGCTAATACTAATATAAACATAAAAATAAATGCNGCTGCAAGCGACCACCAAACAACTGGTTCACGTGCCATCTCTAATCGTGCACTATTAATCATATTCCCCCAACTGTACATACTTGGATCAACGCCAATATTAATATAAGACAATACGGCTTCTGCTAAAACAAGACCGCTGAAATCAAGAACAATTGAAATCATAACTATATGCATAACATTTGGAAGTAGATGCTTAAACATTATTTTAAAATTCTTAACACCAAAAGCTCTTGCAGCATGTACATAGTCTACCTCCCTTAACTTAAGTGTTTCAGCTCTTAATAGACGGCATAAACCAGTCCAACTAGTAATNCCCAGAATGATACATAAAAATAAAAGCCTTAAATCAGCTCTTTGCTCAATACTGTTGAAATCATCTGCATGGTTACTAATATATACTTGCAATAAAAGAATCGATGCTGCAATTAGCAAAACTCCTGGTATAGAATTTAGTGTTGTATAAAGATATTGGATTACATCATCTATCCATCCACGAAAATAACCTGCCATCAAACCCATAACTACTGCAAAAGGTAACATTACTAATGTCGTTAATGTGCCTATTACGAGACCGGTACGTATACTCTTTAGTGTTTGATAAAGAACATCTTGCCCTACTTTGTCTGTACCAAAAACATGATAGTTTTGGGATAAATTATATATAATACAGGCAGTTATAAGAACTACAGTTGTCGTGATAAAAATTGATAGCCAATGGGTGCTTGATTTATTTTGCATACAATCTACATAGGCTTTTCTATAGTTAATCCGCCACATCTTTGACAAAATAAAAACCATCAGACTAATACTGATTACGCTAAGTAATATTCCATATAAGAATCCAACTGAAATACGTTTAAGTATATCAGCTCCGCTTTCAGATTTAGGGTTCTCGAGCGTAGCCCCGCCATATTTTAATCTAGGATAATCTCTAATTTGTGTACCATCATCCCGCTCAATAACTTCCTTAGAAAATGAATAACTCGCTAATGGTGCAGAGTATGTTTTTTCATTTTTTAATCTTAGATCGCTTAAAAAAACATCCAGGATGCTTAAAATTTCATTAGAGTAAATTTTTTGACTAGATTTATTTGTCTCTATATTTGGGTGAAAATGCATTGAATCAAGCAGGCCAATAGTGATAAAAAATAATAGAATTACCGCTGAAGACATTGCTAGAGGTCGTTTTTTTACATCCCTCCATGGAGAAGATAAATGTTCCTGCTTTCTTGCATAGAAATAAAATCCAACTACAACAAAAAGAAGTAGAAATATAAAAAAATCAGTAATAAATATTACAGGCATAAGCTTAATTAATTTAACCTAACTCTTGGATCGACTAATGTATAAGAAATATCAGTGAGAATTAATCCGACGATGTATAAAACCGAGCCTAAAAATACCATGGATCTTACAATTGCGAAATCTTGTCGATTAATTGCATCTATTGTGTAGCTTCCCAAGCCAGGGACAGCAAAAAATGACTCTACAATAAGACTACCAATAAAAAGTGACGGTAAAATTACAACAACACCAGTCAAGATTGGTATAAGTCCATTACTGAGAACATGCTTGTATAATACTCTTGATTCAGATAGACCCTTTGCTCTTGCGGTTCTCACATAATCTTTATTCATTTCTTCTAGAAAAATTGTTCTATACCAACGTGTNCTAGCACCTATCCCTCCTATTAAACCGACTAGTACAGGTAATATTATAAATTTGAACGCATTTAATCCTGTGTCATAACCTGATATAGGAACCAAATGAAGAAATTTACCAATCAAANACTGGCCACCAATAATATAAAATAGCCCTGATATTGACATCATGATTACACACAACACAACACCACTTATATCGACATAGGTCCCTCGAAAAAAGGCAAGTATTAGACCAAACGTAATATAGGCTAGCAAACCAACAAGTAAGCTAGGTACCGTAATTGCTAAACTTGGCCACATTCTCTGACTAATGTCGTAACCAATGTCGCGACCGCTGTCTGATCGTCCAAAATCAAAAACAAATAACTTAACTGAATTCTCAAAAAATATAGTATTGGTTAGTTTTTTTATTCCATCTGCTTCTTGATTTATCAATATAGGCTTATTGTAACCACGCTCATCTTTCCATTTGACAATTGCGTCCTGACTTACTCGTTTCATTCCAAGATGCATACGAGCCATATCATCGGGGGTATTAACTACAAAAAATAAAACAAATGTAATAATGTTTACGCCAATTAAAATAGGCAAAGCATAAATAATTCGCCGTAAAATATAATTTATCATGAGATTAATTCATTCTCCTTACGACGATAGGAAATAAATGCAGGTAGTAAGATAATTATCATAGTAATAAAAACTAATGCTACTGGCCACCAAATTGGCTTATTCCAAATAACTCTTTTCTCTTTCCTGAGCTCTGGATTAATGCGTTTATACTTTAATGTGTTATTTGCCATTAAATTTGGTTTCGCATTCTTATACCATTCATGGTGTAGCGAAAAACCAACAGGATGATATCCCCATAACCATGGCGCATCATACCTAACAAGCTCTACAATTTGGTCAATAAGCTTTTGCCTGTCTGGCGTGTTTTTCATGCTCTTCATCTGGTCAAATAATGAATCAAATTTTTCATTTTTATAATTAGCTGCATTTTCTCCATTATGATCAATCTTTGCGTTTGGGCCATACAGTAAGAAAAAGAAATTCTCAGGGTCTGGGTAGTCCGCATTCCACCCCCACTGAAATATTTGTGCTGTACCTTTCCTCATTTTTTCTTGAAAACGATTATAGTCGGTTGCGCGTACTACAAGATTTATACCAAGCTTCGAGAACTGTTTTCGCAGCCAATCGAATGCAGCTTTACTGCCGGGACCGGCAGCTGGAGTATCTAAATTAAGCACTAAAGGTTTACCAGTTACTTGACTAATACCATTTTTATANCCTGCCTGCAGCATTAGNTCTCTTGCGTGTTCAATTGGACGCCTAACAGCCCTGTTATTTTCCCAATAATAAACATAAGGATTTATTCCAGCCTTACCTGGTGTGTGTCCGAAAATACCAGGCGGAATCGGGCCTTGCGCGGGCCTTCCTCTGCCGTTTGCAAAAATAGAGATGTATTCTTCATAGTCAACTGCTATTGAAATAGCACGCCTTAATAATCTAGCTCGCTCACTATCACCGCCTACTAAGTCATCAGCCATATTGAATCCCATATAGTAAGTCGATGTTGTTGTGGCTGTTAATAGTTTGATTCCTTTTTGCTGCATTTCCTCTGTTAATTGAGCATCGCCTTGCGCACTAAATTGAACAGCTTGATCGAAGCTATCTGAAACAATACCTGAGGTATCATAATANCCCTGAAGAAACTTATTCCATGCAGGTATTGACTCTTTTTCAAGACTATAAATTGCCTTATCTATAAAAGGCATTTCTTTTCCAGCATCCTCTAATAAACCCATATTAATATCTGTATCTTCTCCGGTAATAGGAAATAACTCACCCCTAAAATTAGGATTGCGTTCAAGCACCATCCTACGATTTGGATTATTTTCTGTAAGCATAAAAGGACCCGTTCCAATAGGATACCAATCAAGAGAAATATTTTTCTCCGCTAAACCTTCTTGAGAATAAAAAAGATCAGCTTCCCATGGCATAGGAGAGAAAAACGACATCGACAACCAATATAAGAACTGAGGATATTTCTCTTTTAAAACTATTTCAAATGTATACTTATCAATTAACTTTGCACCTGCTAACGTATAATCGTTCAGATTTAAAAATTCTTTATCAGATTTAGTTTTAAATATATTTTTTAGTGTTACAGAAAATTCATCCAACCCAAGAATATATTTTTCCATCAAACCAACTATTGGTGAATGAATACGTGGATGGGCCATTCTTTTTATCTGATATATGTAATCGCTAGCCAGTAATTCTCTTGTTCCTGTTTTATCAAAATCAGCTAACGTATTAACATTCTTTAAATCAGTAATATCTAGATTATGATAGAAATAATTATTATTTTTGTCTTTTGCAAAAGCGGGGTGAGGTTGAAATAGGATTCCCGGTTTAATTGATATCGTATATCTAACAGTATCGATATCTTCTGGCTTTGAATCTTCAGATAATAGTTGCTCATTCTTATCCAAATATATTGCTNCTGGCAGGTGTGCGGCAGTAAGTGGCACAAGCTCATAAGGTCGTTTCAAAAAATGATACTGTAATGGGGGTTCGTATATCTGGCCTAGGAAAACATATTCATTTGAACTATATGAACTAACCGGATCGAGATGCTTAGGACGTTCAGAAAATGAGTCGTAGTAAACCAATTGATTCGATTCCTGACGAGGATAGGGGTTATTCCATACTGAGTCGCAGGAAATGCAAAAAAGCGATAACCATATCAATAAATATGGTCTCCATCTGNTCATCAATATAAGCCTATTTTTAATTTTTATGAGTTTTCTGGCCACTAGTCCATTATAAACATGATCGTTTTTCTGTACACTTTGATACTTCAAAATCGAAAAGATTCAAATAACCGTATATTAGAAGGATAAGCCGATGGGATTACTCGATAATAAACGCGCCCTAGTGATTGGTGTAGCAAGCAACCGTTCAATAGCTTGGGGAATAGCGCAAGCAATGCATCGTGAAGGCGCTGACTTAGCATTTACCTATCAAAACGATAAACTCCAGAGTAGAGTAGAGAAATTCGCTGCTGAGCTTAATTCAGAGATAACTTTGCCTTGCGATGTTGGTAATGATGAAGAAATCCAATCTGTTTTCGATAATTTGAAAAAATATTGGGATAAATTTGATATTTTAATTCATTCGGTCGCATATGCTCCAAGAGAATTACTTGANGGCGAGTACCTTAAAAATGTAACAAGAGAAGGTTTTCTGACTGCTCATGAAATTAGTTCTTATAGCTTCTCAGCTCTTGCTAATGCATCGAGAGAGATGATGCAGGGTAGAAATGGAGCAATGTTAACGCTTAGTTACCTTGGAGCAATTCGTTCGATGCCTAATTACAATGTCATGGGTCTTGCAAAGGCAAGTCTCGAAGCTAATGTACGATATATGGCTGCTAATCTTGGTCCTGAGGGAATTCGGGTCAATGCAATATCGGCGGGTCCTATTCGAACACTTGCCGCTTCCGGGATAAGTGGTATGCGCGATTTCTTAACACACGTTGAAAATGTTTCCCCTTTGAGACGAAATGTTACTATTGAAGAAGTGGGTAATGTAGCCGCCTTTCTATGTTCTGATTATGCATCTGCCGTAACTGGCGAAATTACCTATGTGGACTCNGGATTTAGCACAATCGGTATGTCCTAGACAAACTATTATAATTCACAAAAAAAATGTCCCTTAGTGAAAATAAATTAGTCATTGCGATATTAATTGCTGGGCTTGCAGGAATAATTTGCGGGTGGTTATTTGGTCCCGCAATGCTGGCTGTGGCATGGTTGGGCGATTTATTTTTAGATGCTCTAAAAATGATGATTATTCCATTAATTGTAGGTGCTGTAATTAGTGGTGTTACATCTCTAGGTGATATACGTAAATTAGGTAAAGTTGGTGGTGTTACACTACTTTACTACGCAAGTACGACTGCTTTTGCAGTTCTAATTGGGTTGATTGTTGTTAATATCATTCAACCAGGTAATGGCATTAGTTATCAAGGTNCAACGGCTTCCGAAGCTGTGACTGAGAAAAATAGTGTTGGTATAGCAGAACTAGTTCAATCCTTAATATCCCCTAATATTATCACTGCAGCCTCGAATACACAGTTACTTCCTGTAATCNTTTTTTGTCTTCTGTTTGGTGCGGCACTAACTACGCTNGGCGAAAAAAAATCAGTGATGGTCAAATTTTTTGATGGTCTAAATGAAGTCATGATGAAACTTGTTATATGGATCATGATCTTTGCCCCAATAGGAATATTTTGTCTTGTTGCTGGTCAATTTGGGAAAGTTGGCGGGGGTGCTGCAATCAAGAATGAACTTATAGCGGTTGGTAGTTATTTTTTTACAGTCATCGTCGGGCTAACCTGTCATTTTTTACTATTATTTTTCATCTTAATAATCTTGAGTAAACACGGAAGAAAATATTTATTTAAATTATTACGTGCTCTGCTAACTGCTTTTGGTACAGCAAGTTCATCAGCAACACTACCATTAACGATGAAATGTGCTCTTGAAGCAGGGGTAGACAAGCGTTCAGTTAAATTTGTTTTACCAATTGGCGCAACAATTAATATGGATGGTACCGCGCTATATGAGGCTGTTGCTGTAATGTTTATTGCGCAAGCGTATGGCATTACTATGGGTATGGGAGAACAAGTTATTATATTTATCACAGCAACACTAGCGGCAATAGGAGCAGCTGGGATTCCTCAGGCGGGATTAGTAACAATGCTGATAGTATTAAATGCAGTAAATATGCCTACAGAAGGTATAGGATTGATTTTAGCAGTTGATTGGTTACTAGATAGATTCCGTACAACGGTTAATGTATGGGGTGATTCTGTTGGTGCTGCTATTGTCGAACCCTATCTTCCGGTAGAGACTACCCAAGATAATAATTAGATATTTTCATTAAGTATTCTTATATCGGAGTTCTTTCTTACATCTCTTAATAAATCCTGCCATTCGCCTGTACTAAGCAGACGCCTTAACTTTAAATCTGTTGATTTCTTTTGCTCTTCATTGACTTCTGATATTTCATCGTATGCATTTGATACAATAATTATTGCGTAATCACCACTGCCGAGATTTTGACTTGTAATAACAGGTTTGTCTGCACTTGGCTTACCTACTTCGAATGTACTTCGTAAAATTGCCCTATTTACAGAAACATCATCTCGTTTTACTTTTTCAGCGGTTGTCCATTCAATACCAGAATAACTAGTTATCTCTTCTGGCGATACTCCAGATTTAAGTTCAGCAACAATTGCATCGCCCACTTCATTAATCTTGTTAGTTGCAAGCTTAAGTCTAATACTTGCAATAACTTCAGTGCTAACTTCTTCTAAAGGTCTTGTATAAGCTTCTTTGTAATCTAATACTCTTAAAACAATAATATGATTATCTGATATTTCTATTACATCACTATTATTTCCCGAATTAATTAATTCAGCATCAAAACTTTTTTGGATAATAGCAGGTTTAGATAATAATCCTTCTAAATCGTTATCACGCGTAAAATAATCGGTCTCAATTATCTCTTTATCAATCGCCTCTGCTGCTATTTCAAGATTATCTGAATTTTCATAAGCTTTTGTTGCTAATTGATCAGATAATTCAAAAAATTGTAATTCCGCCTGCTTAGTTTTGTAGTCTTCTTCGACTTCTTTTGCATATTTTTCAAATTTATTCTCAGGGCCACCTCTTATCTCTACGACTTTTATTATATTAAATCCATTTTTAGTTTCTATAATTTCGCTTGTTGCACCCTCTTCCGAGTTAAATAGGAATTCATCAAGTTCTTTATCCATAATTCCCTTACTCATGAAAGAATGTTCACTAAATTCAAGTATTACTTCTTTTTCTTCTGGTGCTCGTTCAACAATTTCTTCAAAATCATCCCCATTATTAACTTGCTCGAGTGCTGACGTAATAATTGTTTTTGCCTTGGCAATAATTTCATCGGGGGCTTTTTCACCTGTATTTACAAATAATTTACTTACCGAACGTTGTTCGACTATATCGTAATCAGCTTTATTATCATTGTAAAAATTTCTTAGAATTTCTTCGTNACTTTCGATATTTTTTGCTAATTCTTTTACGCTGAGCTCAAGATATTCAATTTTTGTTTGAGGGTCACTACGAAATAAAACTGGATTAGCTTGATAATAAGCCTGAATATCAGATTCACTAATTTCACCATCCTCAATAAATGAAGGCAAACCAAGAATAGTGAAAGTGATGTCGCGTGATTGTGACTCTAATCTCAATATATTATCTANTTCGGGTTTTAACACAAAAGTAGTTTCAGAGAATCCAGCTTGTAGTTGCTCAGACAATAAATCCATACGNAATTGTGCTTCAAAGATTGTAGAAGGCATACCAATACTGTTTATGCTTCGTTCATACTTTGCTCGATCGAAGCCTTCTTCACCTCTAAAAAACTCTATATTTTTGATCGCCTCAATTAGCTTATCACTTGTTATATTCAATTTAGTGTCAATAACAAGTTGATTTATTAATTCTGATTCAATTAGCTTTTCAACTGTTTGATTTTTAATTAGAGACTCTTCTTCAAGCGAAAGTGAATCGCCCAAAACTGACTGCATTTGTTTTCTCAATTGGGCAAATGATCTTTGAAATGATNGATAGGGAATATCGGCATCATTTACTTTTGCTACATTAATTTCACCTGCCTGACCGCTGTAAAAGCTAACCCCCCAAAAAGCAAATGAAATGACTAATAGCCCAACAATAACCCCGGCTATCCATCCTGTTGCTTTATCTCTGATCATTGCTAACATAATTTATTCTACACTTTTCAAATTTTAAAATTAATACGGGCGTACCATGTTTAGATGATACGCCCGTTAGATTTTATTTATCTAATCAAATTGGCGGAGTGGACGGGACTCGAACCCGCGACCCCCGGCGTGACAGGCCGGTATTCTAACCAACTGAACTACCACTCCGGGAAGTTGTTCTGGTGGGTGCTGAGGGGTTCGAACCCCCGACCTACGCCTTGTAAGGGCGTCGCTCTCCCAACTGAGCTAAGCACCCAAGGGCGCGCTAGTTTAGGGCATCCTTGAGTGCTTTTCCAGCCTTAAAGCCAGGAACTCTCGATGCCTTAATCTGAATAGCTTCACCTGTTCTTGGGTTACGTCCCATACGGGCCTCACGTTGACGCACTGTAAATGTTCCAAACCCAACAAGGGTTACACTATCTCCCCCTCTTAAAGCATTGGTTATATTTTCGATTGCAGAATCTAATGCCCTTGCTGCCGAAGCCTTAGTTAGATCAGAATCATCAGCAACAGCATCGATAAGTTCAGCTTTGTTCATAATAATTATTCCTCTTTAATTGGGTTAATAGGATTACTCGTTTTCGTTTTGATCGTCGATCAAAAAATTCTGTTTTGTGCATTTTTTCTAAATAAGCATACTGCTGAGGATTTTATACCAACTGCTGAAAACCGCGTCAAGCAAAGGTTTCATGGTATTCGAGGATTTTTTGAGCTTTTTTATATTTGTNATCTAGACTTTGCCTAAAGTATTGTCTCTAGTGAGGTCTAATTGAATCATTTTTTTCTTCACTTTTATCGCTAGTAACATCTGATTTAGATTCTTTTTTTATGTTGGGTTCTGGCATTTTTTCTAACGCAATTTCGAAAACTTCATCGATCCATCTAACTGGACGAATATCTAGATTCTGCTTTATGTTCTTTGGTATTTCTACTAATTCTCTTTCATTCTCCTCTGGAATTAAGACNGTTTGTAAACCACCACGTAATGCTGCAAGCAATTTTTCTTTTAACCCACCAATCGGTAAGACTTCGCCTCTAAGAGTAATCTCGCCTGTCATTGCAACATTGGATCTAACAGGTATACCACATAACGCCGATACCATTGCTGTACACATAGCGACGCCAGCGCTTGGGCCGTCCTTTGGTGTTGCACCTTCAGGTACATGAATGTGAAAATCATGCTCTTTGTAAAATTCATGCTCTATCCCCAAAAGCTCACTGCGACTTCTGACAACAGTCATCGCGGCCTCTATTGATTCTTGCATAACATCCCCTAATTTCCCTGTCCGAGTAATCTTACCTTTACCATCAACAATCGCAGCTTCAATGGTTAATAATTCACCACCAACCTCAGTCCAAGCAAGCCCTGTAACTTGCCCGACTCTATTCTCCTCTTCCATCATTCCGTATCGATATTGTTTAACACCCAATAGCGATTCTAGTTTCTTAGGAGTAACAATATACTTTTTATTTATAGGTTTAAGTAAAATACGTTTTACAATTTTTCTACATATATTTGCTACTTCACGATCTAAGTTACGAACCCCAGCTTCACGAGTGTAATATCGAATAATATCGCGTATCGTATTATCTCGTATTGTTATCTCATCCTTTTTCAATCCATTTTGTTCTAATTGTTTTTTAATGAGGTATTTTTTAGCGATATTCACTTTTTCATCTTCGGTGTAGCCAGATAAGCGAATAACTTCCATTCGATCCAGCAAAGGAGGAGGAATATTTAAGCTATTAGCGGTCGTTACAAACATAACTTCAGATAAATCGTAGTCAACTTCCATGTAATGGTCATTAAACGAATGATTTTGCTCTGGATCTAATACTTCAAGTAATGCAGAGGCTGGATCGCCACGAAAATCCATCGCCATTTTATCGATTTCATCTAAAAGAAATAGTGGATTTTTTTTGCCAATTTTTGACATTCCCTGAATAATTTTCCCAGGCATTGAGCCAATGTATGTACGTCTATGCCCACGTATTTCAGCCTCATCACGAATCCCCCCAAGAGACATTCGGGCAAACTCACGGTTTGTTGCCCGCGCGATTGAACGTCCAAGCGAAGTTTTACCAACACCCGGCGGACCTACAAGGCACAAGATAGGCCCTTTCATTTTCTTAACACGCTGCTGTACCGCAAGATACTCTAGAATGCGTTCTTTAACTTTTTCAAGCCCATAATGATCCGCCTCAAGGATTTCTTCTGCCTTTACTATGTCTTTAGAAACCTTGCTACGTTTTTTCCATGGAACGTTAACTAACCAATCTATGTAGTTACGGACAACTGTTGCCTCAGCCGACATAGGTGACATCATTTTCAATTTGTTTAATTCTGACTCGGCTTTTCCTTTAGCTTCTTTATGCATTCCTACTTTTTGAATCTTATTTGCAAGATCGTCAATTTCGTTAGGAGCGTCCTCCATATCACCTAATTCATTTTGTATTGCCTTCATCTGTTCATTCAAATAATACTCACGTTGACTCTTTTCCATTTGATTCTTGACTCTACCGCGAATTTTTTTCTCTACCTGTAATAAATCAATTTCTGATTCCATTAATTGAATCAAATACTCTAATCGTTCTTTAATATCGATAATGCCTAAGACTTGTTGCTTTTCTTCAATTTTCACTGACATGTGAGCAGCAATTGTGTCAGCTAAGCGACTAGAATCATCGATGCTAACAAGTGAAGATATAATTTCTGGGGGGACTTTTTTATTCAACTTCACATATTGTTCAAATTGGTTTATTGCTGAACGTATGTGTACATCCATATCATATTCATCTGCAACACTTGCCTCTAATAACTGAGCATCCGCCACGCACATGCCGTCTGTTTCTTTGTAATTTGATACTGATGCTCTCGATGTTCCTTCGACAAGAACTTTGATGGTGCCGTCTGGTAGTTTTAGTAATTGAAGAATATTTGCCATTGTCCCTACATCGTAGGTTTCATTTTCACCAGGATCATCATCAGTTGGACTTTTCTGTGCGATAAGTAATATCTGCTTGTTGCCCTCCATTGCTTTATCGAGAGCTTTTATTGATTTTTCACGTCCTACAAAAAGTGGTATTACCATGTGCGGATACACAACGACATCACGTAGCGGCAATACTGGTAGTGTTTGTGTTTCAACTGACATAATTGTCTAATTCTAATAGAAAATTAAGGTTCTCAACATTTATAAGAGTTCGCATATTACCTCCTAATATTGTAGCCAAACTAACTTTTTTCAATAGCACTGGCAAAGATAATCTTGCTTATATGCCGATAATAATAAATACAATCTATTCTGTGGCTACCTTTTGTATGTCTGACGTCTCGTAAATCAACAAAGGATCGGTGCCATTATTAATAACTCCCTCGTCAATAACGACTTTAACAATATCCTCGCTTGACGGTAAATCATACATAGTATCGAGTAAGATATTCTCCATGATTGAACGCAACCCTCTTGCTCCGGTTTTACGTTCCATTGACTTCTTAGCGACAGCCTTTAGTGCGTCATCACGAAATTCTAACTCGCAGCCCTCCATTTCAAATAAATGAACATACTGTTTTGTTATTGCATTTTTTGGCTCAACTAAAATTTTGACGAGCTGGTCCTCATCAAGTTCATCAAGTGTCGCAGCGACGGGAAGCCTACCGACAAACTCTGGTATTAGGCCATATTTTATCAAATCTTCTGGTTCTACACCTTGTAATAGTTCGCTAATACTTTTTCTGTCGTTTTGACTTTTTACTTCTGCCGAAAATCCTATGCCTCCCTTTTCGGATCGTTCTAAAATAATTTTATCAAGGCCGGCAAACGCTCCGCCGCAAATAAATAATATATTCGAAGTATCGACAGGCAAAAATTCTTGCTGAGGATGTTTACGGCCTCCTTGAGGCGGTACAGAAGCAATTGTGCCTTCTATTAATTTTAATAGTGCTTGTTGTACCCCTTCTCCCGAAACATCCCGGGTTATTGAAGGATTATCTGATTTACGTGAGATCTTATCTATTTCATCAATATAAACAATCCCTGTCTGCGCCCTATCAACATCGTAATCACATTTTTGAAGTAATTTCTGAATAATATTTTCGACATCTTCGCCAACATAACCTGCTTCGGTTAGGGTAGTTGCATCTGTAATTGTAAAAGGAACGTTAAGTAATCGTGCCATTGTTTCTGCTAACAATGTTTTACCGCTTCCTGTTGGGCCAATTAAAAGCACATTGCTCTTTGATAACTCAACATCTGAATTCTTTATGCCCTGCTCTAAACGTTTGTAGTGATTGTAGACTGCAACAGAAAGAATTTTCTTCGCTTTATTTTGACCTATAACATATTCATCGAGAATCATATTAATTTCTTTTGGTGTAGGTAGAGATCTGATATCTCCAGTTCCTGTTTTCTCAAGAGCTTCTTCTTCTATAATGTCGTTGCATAGAGCTACACATTCATCACAAATAAAAACTGATGGGCCAGCTATCAACTTACGAACTTCATGCTGACTTTTTCCGCAAAAAGAACAATAGAGCAATCGCTCTCCATCGCCATTTTTACCTTGATTCTTATCAGTCATAGAGTACCTACCTCAGTAAGATTTAATTTTCAATATCTGCCTTTTTAGTATGTATAATAGTATTACGTCAAGTAAATTTTAGTTAATCTTTTGTTTCATTTGCTCTTTCATCTAGAACTGCATCAATTAATCCGTATTCTTTTGCTTCATTCGCGCTCATAAAATTATCACGTTCTGTATCATTCTTTATTGTTTCGAGTGATTGCCCGGTATGTTCAGAAAAAATTCTATTTAGGCGTTCACGTGCTTGTAATATTTCGCGTGCGTGAATATCAATGTCTGATGCTTGGCCTTGAAACCCACCTAACGGTTGGTGAATCATGACACGAGAGTGAGGTAAACAGTAACGTTTGCTTTTTTCTCCGCCAGCAAGTAATAGTGCACCCATACTCGCAGCCTGCCCGACACACATTGTACTAACACCAGGTTTTATAAATTGCATCGTATCATAAATAGCTAGACCTGCTGAGACAGATCCACCAGGTGAATTGATATATAGATTGATATCTTTATCAGGATTTTCTGATTCGAGATATAATAATTGCGCAATAATTAAATTAGCAACATTGTCTTCGACAGGGCCAACCAAGAAAATAACACGCTCTTTTAAAAGGCGTGAGTAGATATCATAAGCTCTCTCACCTCTCGATGTTTGCTCAACAACCATTGGCACTAAATTGAGTGCTTTTATGTGGTTTTTATCCATAATTATTGTCTTTTTTAAAAATTATTTTTGTCCTATGTAACAGTCTGCCCTTTATTCATAATTTCGTCAAAAGTACAGGGTTTATCGGTAACCTTCGCTTGCTCCATAACCCAATCAATAACATTATCCTCTAGTGAGAGTGTTTCCACTTCTGCCAAGTTTTTCTCGTCAGAATAGTACCAATTAATAACTGCTTGTGGATCTTCATAACCAGAGGCCGCATGCTCAACCATCTCGCGAACTTTCTTTGGGTCTGCTTTCAGATCGTTTTGTTTAATGATTTCAGCAAGAATTAATTGTAGTGAGACACGTTTCTTAGCCTGTTCTTCGATAATTGCATTACTCGCTGATTTAATTTTTTCTGCATCACCACCTTGTTGTTGAATATTCTTTTCTAATTCGCTCATCAGACGCTCACTTTCGCCTGTAACAAGTGATTGAGGCAATTCAATTTTATTCACATCAAATAGCCTATCAAGTACTATATCTTTAAGCTGCCGTTGCAATGTCAATCGGACCTCTCGCTCCATATTCTTCTTAATTTCAATTCGTAACGCCTCTGCATTTCCTTTTTTAATTCCAAGTTTTTCTATAAAATCTTTATCAATATCCGGAAGCTTAGTTTCGTTTACACTATTAACTATTACTTTGAATTCAACTGGCTTACCTTTCAATTCCTCTTTGCCATAATCCTTTGGAAATTTTAATTTAAGCAAGACTTCTTCCGCTGCTGATTTACCAACTAATCCGTCTTCAAAACCATCTATAAAACTTTTTGTACCTAATTCAAGATTGTAATTTTCAGCCTTACCCCCTTCGAAAGGTTCATTATCGATAAAACCCTCAAAATTTACATTAACAACATCGCCTTGTTTTGCAGGTCTTTCTGCAACCTCTAATTTACCATGTTGTTTACGTAATTTTTCAATCATCGCGTCCATATCATCTTCAGATATTTCGCAGATAGGTTTTTCAAACTTTAATTTATCGACAGGCTTAAGTTTAATTTCGGGGTATACTTCAAAGGTTGCTGTGTAAGAAAGTGCTTTACCAGCAGAAGCATCAACCTTTTCAATTTGTGGTTGACCTGCAGGCTTTAACTTTTCCTGATTTATTGCTTCAAATAATGTTGTCCGGACTAATTCACCCACAACCTCATTTCTTACCTGCTCTCCGTAACGTCCGTCGATAACTTTCAATGGGACTTTACCTGGACGAAAGCCCTGCACTTTAGTTGTTTTTGTCATCTTTTGTAGGCGTTCACTTACCGCTGTGGTGATCCTTGTTTCAGGCACCTCAACATGAACTTTGCGTTCAAGAGAACTTGTATTTTCAACTGACACTTGCATATATTATTAGATTCCTCAGTTAAACTAATAAAATCAGTTATTTGTAATTGTAACCTAGATTTAACATAAAAAAAATCCGATTTTTTGGCTCGCTAAGTTATACTCTAATTCACCAAAAAAAGGACGCTTATACCTTATTTTATGGTGCGAAAGGAGAGACTCGAACTCTCACGCCTTGCGGCACTGGAACCTAAATCCAGCGCGTCTACCAATTCCGCCACTTTCGCATGGGATTTATTTAGAAGTTTAAAACTTTTGATAATCTATTAAAAATACAATCTACTTTTAAAAACACGTTTCTGCAAATGATTTGCAAACCCGTCTGCATTTTCTATTTGCTCCTGCTCCGGTAGCAGAAGGATTGATATTGAGAATGCATTCTTCTCCCCACTGACTGCATATCGTAATGCATTGTTTTTCTTCTGCTGTATTGTTATAGCCCTCGGGTAATAATAATTCACCATCTAAAGGTTTGAGATTTTCTCTGGGTATCTCCTCTGATGAAAGTGGGTAAATAAAACATAACAAAAGAGTCATTGAAAAAAGAAATTTTATATTAAATTTATTCATCACTTGGTAATATTTTTGTATTCAATTTAAAAATAATCAGCTTTATATAGTCATAAAAACTATTCTGGTGAGAGAATACTATCCAAAATAGCCCCAATTTTTTCACGATTGTAGCCTGAAACAATTTCTTCCCCGATAATTGTGACAGGTACACTTAGTTTGCCAGTTTTTTTAGTAAGCTCCTGTTGCAATTCAATATCTTTACTAACATCTTTTTCACTATAAGAAATGTCACGACTTTTTAAATAAATTGCGACTTCTTCACAAGTCACACAATCCGGTATTGAGTATAAAACGACATTTAAATTACTTAAGCTTATTTCCCTGGATGCGTCCTTGCCCACGCTTATTTTCTTTTTTTCAACTAGTTGTGTTCCGGGAGGACATCTTTTTTGAAATGATTGATTACCGTCACTATCCTCACAAAGGACAATATCAACTGCCGAGAAAGCTGACTGGCATAACATGCAAATTAATATAAATAAGGTATATCTTATTGTTACAACCATAATTATTTCAACCTATTCAAAAAAACATAATATTACTACTTTGACATTGAAAATAACCAAGAGTTTTGCTTCATTGGCGACAAATATAGTACTAAAATCATATACCAAAACGGGCAGAATATGGAGTTTAATCTATTTTGAGTATAAAAATAACACGTCTTATAGGCTATCACTTGTCTATTCTTGTATTAAGCTCAATTGCTTTATCGGTTTCGGCTGAAATATATAAATGGGTCGATGATGAAGGGAATATTCACTATGGAGAAAAACCACCAAGTGTAAATACTAAAGAGAAAGTTAAGACTATAAAAATTCGAGATAATGTAGACACGCAGCGTGCGGCTGAAGCTCTTAACAAAAAATCAAAATCGCTCAATGATCGTAGTGAAGAACGAAAAAAAGAAAAAACAGACGCCCTTAATGAAAAAAAAGAACTAGAAGAAAACATAATGCGCTGTGAGCAAGCAAAAAAACAGCTAGCCAATTACCAACATCCAAAAGTAAATGTTAAAGAATCAGATGGTACGTATCGTGCGCTTGGTGAAGAAGAGAGACAAGCAGGATTGAAAAAAAGTGAAGAGTTAGTTAAAAAAGCGTGTAGTTATTAAAGTATAACTTATCGCTCCCATCTATATGCTGTTTTTAACAACTCCCTCAATAATTCTCCCCTAGGCCCACTTCTATATTTTTCTTCAAGTAAAATCATTTCCTCTTTTGCCTTAACATGACCCATTAATGCAAGACTAGTCATCGCACTTTGAACTACGTAGTGATTGCTTGACTCAACCATTTTAACCAGATATTCAATATCTACTGGGTCACCGTTTAAACCAAGCGATACCACAACTTGCGCACGAACAAATTCATGGTCGGAATATTTGTATGAACGAATAAGTGCTTTGAATTCTTCAGTATTAAATATTCTGACTCGATTAATTGTGCTTGCAAGGGCGATACGAGGAGGAATCTTTTCTAATAAATCCCACGCTAGCTCTGGATATTTTTCTCGTTTTCTATCCCAAATATTTTGATAAAGATGAAGTACTGCTCGATGCCAACGCATTGAATACAGCGCGTGCAATGTATTCGTGAGATTGACAACATTAGGTTCAGTTAATGCTTGTCTCACTTCTGCGAAGGTAGCTTTGCCGAACGTTATTTTTTCTCGTAATTGATCGTAATCGGGGGTACTTTCATTATTTGCAGATACGTGATTTACCGAAAATAGGAAGAGTGAAAAAACAATACTAGAGTACTTAACATGCAAAAACATATTTAATTATAACACTCGATTGATATTAAAAAGTCAGGTCTAACGCTTAGCGGCCCCAACAGTCCATAATTAAAGTTGCAGCCGCGGCACTATCAGTAGAGAAAGTGTTTGCGCCACCAGGACTAACACCTTTTATCCCAGTGGATGTGAGTAAAAAATCACCACAATCAGCATCGCGCGGGGTAATCTCAGTTGCACGTAGGGTATATGCTGTTGGTGTAGCGGCCTGAAAGCCTAATGTGTATCTATTTGTCTCGCTAATACAGGGAGCTGCACCACATATATTTACATTACCGGCGTTACAATCCCTTGCGGCGGCAATTGCAGTACCGAAAGCATTGCAATCACTATAATGCTTTTCCATTTTTGAGGAAGCATCCATCAGTAATGCCCTGGCCTCAGCCCGTATACCTCTTTGCACATATTGGGTATATGCAGGAATTGCTATTGAAGCAAGTATCGAAATAATTACGACAACAATCATCAACTCAATGAGAGTAAAACCAAATGTTTGTTTCTTTTTATTAATAGTTAATTTCATCTCGAAAAAATATTTCCTAAATTATTTATCGTTGTATATTTCAATTAGAAATCGACTGACTCGTTCCAATATGCTTTTATTGGCGCAGCATCTGCTACATTTCCTAAACTAATACCTAAACCATCAGCTTGTAGAATCGCAACAATGCCGGAATCGGTAAAGAAGGGGACAATATCAGAAGGTATGCCGCTGCCTATTGTACCTCTAAACCTATTCGCACCCCTACCACCACCTAGCGTACTAGTTATTGGTGGTTCAGCTGTTAAGACATTGAAATGATAAGCACGTGCCAGACCAATATTAGGTGCCGCCGAACATGGATTTTTTTTGCTTGCCGAAGCAGCTGATGTGCCTGAAGACGGATCAAAGGTTGAAAATAAAACATTGCCGCCAATTACAATTGGTCTCGTAAAGGCTTTCTCGCCGGCTCTTCCATTTGCCTCAAAAAAATCAAAGTAATAACCATCAGATTGTTTTACCAAATCTTGATCACTACCTGACTGAGAGGCAATACTATCTGTTGTGATGTTTAACAAACTTTTAGGATCCGAATGTGAATAAGCTTGACTATTTTGCTTAGGGTACCCATCACCTTGTTCTGCAACATTATCACCATCTGTATCTTGAAGTGTATTTCTACCAACAAAATAATCACGAAATGCATAAAATCTATCTTTAACAGTTTCCCCTAATGGATCAGGAATACTGCCGGTACCAGCCAATATCAAATCATATGCTTCTGATGTTGAAAAGTCGAAATCGTTTACCTGAGTAACCGAAGGTTTCACAAAGAAACGTCTTTGATTAGCTGCGGAGCTACCACCAATTGATGCTAATAGACCAACAACCGTTCCTGTACCTCTTGTTCCGGTCTCTGGCACTGCCTCTGCAAGATCAACACGCCACATTTGTCCGCCTAAATCACCAACATAGAGTCTGTCAGTCAAACCATCATAATCAGAGTCATTAAATACAATATCGGAGGGGATTGAAAAATTCATCTTAGAAACTGTGATATCTGCGCCGCTGCCTTTACCACTGATTGATAAAATCTTTCTGCCATCCATTGGATCTACAATATAAATTGCGTTTCCAAGATAATCGTTACCACCATTATCAGCGACTGAATACATAGCTGGGTCATCGAGTTTACTATCATAACCACCACCAAAGATTAATACTTCTTTCGGACTAGGTATGCCATTGATGTCTTCAACCATAATCGTTGTAATTTTAGGTTGCGACCAAGGTTGTGCTAAACGACGAAAGTCTCCTGATGTATTACCGCCGGCAATACGCCACATAAAGATAGGTTCTACACGGTCTTGATGATTAGATACACTTTCTGATAGATCAAGCGCATAAATGAAACCAGAATCACCACCACCGCGACGGGTTGCCTGAAACACTCTTACAAAATCAGAATCTGCAGTAAAACAGGTTCCCTTTCCATTGTTAACAATGTCTCGACCACTGCTGGGGTTAATTTTCTTATTGTTATCAACATCACACTTCCATACTGTGGGTGGCATATCTAAACCGTACAGATGTTTATCCTGGCGGTTATCAAATAATTGTCGTTGCATGGACCAGAAATCACTTGGCAGATAACGCCATTCTTCTAAACCGGTCTCTCCATTGACCATATGTAGCATACCCGCATTTGATCCATAAACAATTTTATCAAAAAATGTATCACTAACATTTGGGTTAGTTGATTTGACGCCGCCATAAGTTATTACGACTGGCTTACTGTTTACGACATCATGTACAGACCAACGTGTATCTGCATTGAGATCACTATCAGCTTCGGTAATGTGTTTTTTGCCTAGCAGCCACAACATACGTTTTTCACACTCACTGCCACTATTTGTCGAGTCTGTTTTACAGATTGCCTGGCGCATTGTTGCAAATGCATTATCATTCCAATTTGTTGAATCCATGTTAAATCCTGATTCACTAGCTAATACTACACCACGGCTCTGTTCGACCGGGTTGCTTGATGCTCTGTCAGTAAAAAGCTTTACTTCGGTATGATCAATAATTTCGCCGCCCGCACCACCTCGTGTTGTGTTATTACCATCTTTTGAAGATGACCAGTAACTTTGAGTATCAGATCTAAATACTTTGTTGTTAGGGTCGGAGGCATCAACGACAGGATTGTTATTCACGTCAAGAGTTTCACCTACCTTGCAAGTTTGACCTTCCTTACCAGCACAGATTCCGAATTTTTTTACATTACCATTCCACTTTTGGGTAAGTTGTGGTGTAAACATTGCAAAGTATTGAGTCTCACGACTTTTTACTTCATTAAATGCATTCACTGCGAGTGATGGTGCAGCAAAGGAAGTCGGGGCACTTCTAACCTCAGAGAGTATTACCTTAAATACTTCTTGAAGGTCACCTGCCGTATCAGCAGAATAGAAACCGCCACCGCCAAGATTTGCTACATCTTTTAAAAATTGAACCGGCCCTGCTGATTTTAATGCAAAGGCGACCGTATGCGTTTTCACATTCTGTTCGCCCTTTATTTGTTTAACTTGATCTTCTTCGGCCATATATTCCACCAAATCAGGAACACAAGACTCAGAAGTTACGCCTCTTCCGTAATAACTATTACTAGTATACTTATGAAGTCTATGATCTTTTTCCTTAAACTTCGAGTTATCTGCATGGCATGACCTCTTACCTATTAATTGCTTAATACGGGTGTCGTCGCGTCCACCTGCCTGACCGTCAGTTAAAAGAACCTGATGATTAGCAGCACATTCCAAATCTGATTTAACAGGAGAAAGATATTTTGGGTTACCATTAATTTTCCGATTACGGCAACGAGAACTTCCCAAATTATTTTTATTACAACCGCTAGGATTTAAAACAAAAAACTCATCGGTAGTGCCGCTATTGCCATAGTATCCACCACCACCTCTTGTAGCTGTCGCGCCCGGACAATTACCAGAAGCTATACAGTAGGCTCCAGGATGGCTAATCTGTCCATATGAACCGCGATGTTTACCATGCACCATAGTTTCACCACGGAAGTATTTGGCAGTTTCCAGCATGGCGCCTGCAATGGGTGTGCCACCTCTTGCAGGTAATTCTTTTACTTTTTCTTTTAGTACTTCGCGTACCGATTTGAAAGGAACAGTTTTTGAGTCGTCATATTTAACAACGAGACGGGGGGCTCTTGAAGGATCGCTATCAAAACTCTCTGCAATACGTGTCCCGGTACCCGTAATAACAAAACCCATATTATTTTTACTACTCCAATCACTACGGTTAACAACTTCCTGAACAACGGCCGCTAAATCAGGGCTACTGTGTTCAGCACCTGCTGTATCCCAATCATCTCCAGCGGTTGCACTCGATAGTGACCAACTAGCAGACGCTGATGTTGTTGGTGGTGTGGATATAGCATTAGCTCTATTCGTAATTGGGCCTACATTTCCCTCATTAACAGCCTTGATTGTGTAACTTGCATCGCCAGTTGAGGTACCTTTGGCTATGAATTCTATATGCGCTTCTTTTATTGTCACACCTTGTGGCACTTCAACTGCAGTAAAGCGAAGACCGACAGTTTGATTACCATTCTTACTGTCCTCACCTAGCACAAGGTCATCACTTACAGTGTCAATTCTACTGCCGGAATAACTATCAGCGTATTGTTCAGCATCATCACCACTTGATGCGATTTGAGAAACATCCAAAGAAGTCATACATCCTTTCTGAGGCATATAACTGTATACAAATTTTGGTGCAAGGGCAGCCTCAGCGCTATCTTTACTATATAACTTACGTATTTGATCAGCAGTTGGACTGCTTGCGTCAATTAAAAATGTAATTGCCTGACCACCACACCATCCGGAACGATTGGTCACTTCATGAACAATAGACTTAAGTTCATTGGTGCTTTTTGTAAATTGATCAGCGCAGGTATTTGCCTGGCCTGTTGATGTTGTTACTGAACACTGAGTTGATGAAGGCGCTGTATTTAAAGTTGAACTATCAACAGTCCAGTTAATCACAGACCCCCCGGTCTTACGTGAACTCAGATTATTAGCCGTTGAAGTTAGCGCTGCAGAATCATCGACTTGTTCTGTCTGAATCTGCCAAACCACAGAATCTGAACCACCAGCCGCGGAATTTGTAACAAGTAATTTTGCCGAATTTAAAGTTGCGCCTCGTGGAATACGAACATCTTCAAAACGCAGGGCAAGCAATTGATCATCCCCTTCAGAACCAGCAACAGCCTGCATTTGAATACGAAGTTTTGGCTGCAATGTACTACTAGCATTACGTGAATGTGGAAAACGAGCGCCCCTACTGGTTTTGACTTTAAAACCCATAGCATTACCCGATTGCCAATCAGACCGGTCGACAATCTCCTGAACGACAGATGAGATGTTTGGTGATGTAAATTTCGTATTTCTATTTCCGCCCGGAATACCATCCCATGCAACTGTTGCGCTGGTTGTTGCACGACTCGATAAATCACGGCTTGAGGTGCTAAATGTTGTTGTATTAGCAATATCTAAACCCGAAATAACAGCGTTGGTGCGAGTTGTTTGTCGAAATGCATTAGTAAATTCAAGAAAAGCAGATTGTATTGTCGCACCCTGGGCAATATTCACACTTTGAAAACGCAACCCCAGTGAGACCACCTGATGGATGTACGCAAAGTTAGTATTTAACATACGACCGTTTCTATTAAATTCTGAAATATCATCACTAGCGGATGCAACTAGAACTGTTGTTGTTCCGCTTTGACCAGTAGTTCCACCAAAATCAAATGCCTCTAGTGTGTCATCATGCAAAAAGACCTCGCCCGTACTATTGCCTGAGACTCTCTCTTCTGCATCATCAGTATTACTAACTAAAGATGCTTTAAATTCTAAAGCTTGCACCGATGTTGACTCGCCAACAATAATATTAGCATTACCATTAATCGGGCTAATTGGGAAAATTACCGAACCACCGGTATTACTGAAACGTGCTAAACCAACGTTAACATTGTCCAACGTTGACAACAGGTCAGACATAGCGCTTTTTAAAACAGTCATTCTCGCTGTGCGTTTATTCGCACCGGCATCGCGAGCGTTCAT
>PBJS01000003.1 GCA_002721165.1 Legionellales bacterium
TTAGTATTAATGAAAAATGTCCTAATGGTGTAAGTATTGAGAGTTGGGCCAGAAATAAACGTTATTCAATAATTTCAAAAGAAATGAATAAGAATGACATACTACTTACAGGCCATCATATGGACGATCAGGTTGAAACTTTTTTTCTGCAAATACTTAGAGGTTCTGGACCACGCGGATTGTCGTGTATGCCGGTAATTAAGAAGTTTGAAAATGGATTTCACGTACGACCATTTTTAAATATACAACGACATGAACTAGAAGAATACGTAAATGTAAATAATATAAAATGGCAAGAAGATGAATCTAATTCAGATACTCGATATGACAGAAATTATCTAAGGCACAGTGTATTACCCTATTTTGGTGTAGCCTGGCCTTCCTATTGTCACAGTATTTCAAAGTCTATTAATCACCAAATAGAATCAATGACAATTCTTAATGAAATTGCACTAGAGGATATGGAAAAAACTTTATGTAAAAATTTAATAAATCTTGATGTTAAAATATTGAGAAGACTAAGTGTCGCAAGACAAAAAAATCTCATCTTTTATTGGTTAGATAGTTTAAATCTCGACAAACCCGGGTCTAAACACATGGAACAGATTGTATCTACTCTTATTAACTCAGGTTATGACAAATGTCCATGTGTAAATTGGAAGGATACAGAAATTAGGAAATACAGAGATCATTTGTATGCATTTAAATCAATTCAGGAACATGATGAAAATATAGAGATAAATTGGAATACGAAGTCACCTCTAAAAATACAGGGAGAGACCTTGGTGGCCAAGGAGTCTCATGGTAAAGGGATTTCAAAATCAATCATTGAAGACGCTAGAATTACAATTCGATATAGGCATGGCGGTGAAAAAATTTATACAAATAGTTCATCTCACTCGAAAACTGTCAAACAATTATTTCAAGAGAACGGTGTTTTACCATGGTTAAGAGATAGAATCCCCCTTATTTATATAAATGAAGAATTAGCTGTAATTCCAGGTTTTTGTGTCGATAAAAAATATTCTGCATCAAAAGATGAAAAATCATTAGATATATATTGGTCAGGCTATACTAAAGTTATACAGTAGCACAGAATGCGATGATCAATTTTTTAAAAAACTTATACTTACTCGTTTTTAATAAAAATATTAAAATAGAAAACAATCTTAAATCTAATAAGATCTATAGCGAAAAAAAAATTAATAAACAAAAACTTTATGAAGAATGGTGTAAAAAAGAGAAGTGGTTACTGCAAAATGAAGCATTATTATTATTATTTTCTATAGATCCATCTAGTAGCGATACCTTAGATACTAATTTATTAGAAAAAATTAACAATTTAAAATCCCATGCTAATGATTGTGTTAATAAAAATCTCTTATCAGTAATTAATATTGATAAACCAGAAAATGAGTGGGAAGTAAGGCCAATCGACCTTTATCAGTGGGCTACAGTCAGTAGAATTAATATACCAGATGAATTTAATGCCCTAATGACGTTTATAGTCCAGTCTGTAAAAGTTGTTGACGATAATAGTCTTAATAACAATCAAAAACTAGGAGATGAAATATACCAATTACATAAAGAAATTATTTTAGGTGCAACTACATCGTTATTGATAAATTCACCAGAAAAATGTAAAGATAATCATGGTATTTGTGATACAAAACTCATTGCCGAAAAAATAATTCAAAATGAAAAGCAATGGTTCGGTAATTCTAAATCTAAATTATCTAAACCTGAAATAATTAAGCTTATTAATCATTATATAAATATGTCAAAGATTATGTACTAATGTTTTAAAATTATTTGTCTGGAAATAAAGGATCAGGCAGATCATAAAATTCAATTTTTATAGATTTTACACCACGTTTTTGTTCATTTACTTCATTCATCACATCATCTGGCTCTTTGAATTCTCCAATCTGGTCGATATTTTTATTCAATTTTGCGTTTACGTTAATAACTTTTTCATGCAATTCAGCCGAATAGTCGAATTCATAAGCCCTAGGTTTAGTTAATTCCGTCATGTTAATAACTTTTGATAGCCATAGGTATATAGCTCCAGTTGTATTTTTTTCTTTATTCGGTTGTTCAACATGCGCAGCTAGCAATCTAAATTGTGCAGGAGGATTTTGAGATGTTGGCCATCCAAGTAATCCTGGTAACGAGTAGTAAGTAACAACATAAAAAACNGACGTAAGAACGATAGTTGCAGCTTTTATTTGCCATGACCATTTTGAATAGAGGTTAATACTAAGAAGTAATAGTGCTAGTAAAATATAAGCTGAGATAATACCTGTTATTCCTAATGTCATTTATATTTTCTCCTTTTAATTGACAATCACAAGAGACTTGGGAAGAAAATTAATACCCGAAACTTCGCCATCACGCGTAATACTGAAACGAACCGCTGTTTTTTCAGCACCTTTTTTTTCAAGATTAACTTTTCCGTAGTAAACAATTTCAAGTTTTGGGTTAACTTTTGCTAGCCTCACATTAACATCGACAGGTTTTTTTGTTTCTGAAGCGTAATAATGAAGATTGACAACATATTCGCCTTTTACAACACCGCGTAATGTTACCACTTCCTGATTTAATGGGTTTTGTACTTCTTCNCCACTAATTGTTATGGTGTCATTAATTAACCCGCGATCGTCACGATCCAAGTGTAGTANCCCAGCTTCCGTTGCTCGAAAATAAACAAGNTGTCCTTCCGGGTCTTCGACCCAAACATCAATATCATCAGGACTGTTATCTTCCCATGTAATTGTAAGTATATATTCTGCTTTCGGATCAATAATACCTGTTTTTGCTTCAGGATTCATAAACATAATTGCAACAAGAAACAGAAAGGTAAACCCAAGAAGGGCATTAAAGAGTAAATCAGTAAATGGATCAGAGCGAAAACGATCTTTGGTGCGCATTTTTAATTNCCAATTATTTTTGGTATAACATGAACTTGNGTTGTATGTCGAGTCAGTTCAATTAATTCGTCAGCGTGTCTATCTATCATATGATATTGCATAGCAGACAAAACGCTACAAACTAAACCTGTTAGTGTTGTATAAAGCGCAGTGCCCATTCCGTTACTCATGTGTCGTAATATTTTTTGCATGTTGCTTACATCAAAATCTGCAATATTAGCAACAGAACCAAGCATAAAAATAAAACCAATAATCGTGCCTAGAAGACCAAGTTTTAACATCATATCAGAAACAAACCAGCCAATTTCTTGCGGACCTTTAAGTCTAGAATTATAAACATCGTTAAGATCGGATGATGAGCTATTATCTTCGGATTCATAAACTTTACCATTACGAAAGCACAGGTCTTTTATATATTCAGTCATTAAACATTCTGGTAATTTTATCTTTGNATTAATAAAGACCTGCTCATCATTTATATTAATAATTATTTTATTTTCATTTTTAATAATATTTTCAACTCTTTTTGATAAATTTGTTTCCAATGAAATTGTATAAATTCGNCGGGCACAATGAAGAGTTACAAGAAGNTAGATTAAAGTTATAGCCATAGAAATATGGCTTTTATCAACATCATAGAGTAATGAGATAATTCCTTCATTCCATGCCGTAACCACGGAAAAAAGTATAAGGCCGGTTAATATAAGCCACTTAAGTAGCAGACTATGTTCAGGTTGCTCTCTCATAAAATATATATATTTTTATTTGTCTAGGTCAAGAATGAAAGGATCATCCGATGCGGAATATTGTACCATTTTACGAAGAATATCGTTCATTTTAATTGAGAATTTATTTATATCATATGATTTTGAATTTGTCGGCAAAAGACGTGTCCCAATTATTACTTCATTATCATTTTCTGTAATTGTTATTTTATATGGGCAGTAATTTATATAATCCGATTCAATTTTTAGCATTTCTTCTGCGATAGTTAAATTNCAAAATAGTATTATTTCATTTTTTGGGAATTTATTATTTTTTCTTTCTTGAATTGACTCGCCAATATTTATTCTATTAACTATACGAAAATTACTCTCAGTGATAGCAAATTCAATATCCTGGACAGTATCATCATAGTTTTTCTTTGTAGANATTTTGTATAGTTCATTCGAGAAATTTGATGATATAGTAATAATATTGAAAATGAATAATAAAAAAAAGATTAGTAATAATGTGAAAAATCCATATAAGAAATCCTTTATGTGTATTCCTCGTTGAAATTTAATCTTTTTTTTACTATTCATAAGGAATTACTATCATTCTGTGATAACAACAGTCGTTCCGACTTTAATATATTTCATAAGATCTTTTATATCATTATTTGTTAATGCAATACACCCATCAGTCCAATTGAGATCTTCATGTATTGCTAATTTTTTTTTCGTTGTTTTACCGATACCATGTATTCCAATTTGACCTCCTAAATTCGTATCTTGTGGCGGAAATTCACGTTTTTTATACGCATTGGCTATACGTTTAAAATCACCTCCATCTATAACTTCATTTTTAAATCCATACCATGCGTCAATTAAATTTGGGTAGTCAAGCTGTATAAAATAATAAAAACGATTGCTTTTATTTAATTTCGAAATGCGGTAGACGCCTAGTGGTGTTTTACTATCTCCGCGCTCTCTTTTTGTTCCTTTTCCTCCTTTACCTGTTGCAATATGATATTTTTTTACAATATCATTTGATTTTTTTAGTATAAGTTCTTTATTATTTTTGTGAACTATAACCTGATACCCCTCTGCATTTATTGACAGAGGGGTAAATATAATTATAGTGAAAATACAAAATATTATTAAATTTTTAGACATATTTTTTTTATTTTAATATCATGAACGAACAAAAGTTATTAATAATACTATATTATCACGAGCAATTAACGAATGGGTATTAAACGTTACAACTCTATTGCAGTTGCTATACATTGGCTTATGGCAATTTTACTAATATGTATGTTTATTTTGGGCATATATATGGTTGACTTACCAAAAGGTAGTGACGAGCGTAGTTGGTTTTTCGCGCTACATAAATCAATGGGTTTAACACTCGCGCTACTTGCTCTTATTAGATTATTATGGAAATTTATTTCAGTATCACCACCTTTGCCCGATGATGTTACTTCTATACAGAAAAAAGCGGCAATTTCAACGCACAATTTACTGTACATAATGATGTTTGTTCAGCCCATTTCAGGATATATATCGTCATCTTTTGCCGGGTATAAAACAAAATTCTGGGGGATACCTCTACCGCACTGGGGATGGAAGTCACCAGACCTTAATCAATTATTTACGACAATTCACCAGATTAGCGCTTTATTTTTTGGTGCACTTATTTTACTTCATGTTGCTGGAGCGATGTATCATCTCCACAAGAAGCAATTTCATTTATTTAAGAGAATGTGGTTTTGACTAGAATAGAAACGATCAAAATTAAATAAAAAAAGGAGTCAAAAGACTCCTTTTTTGCTTAAGCTAAGTCAACAATTATTTGTTGTTGATATACATGGTGACTTCGAAGCCAAAGCGGATGTCACTATATTCTGGAGTTTCCCATTTCATATTAACTCTCCTTAAGAATAGTTAGTTGTTAAAAATACCCGATGAGAACGGGGCATACGTATGTATGCATTAAATAGACATTCAGATTTCGTGCCAAGTTCAAATATATAGTAACTATTTCTATAAAAAACAATAAGATAATATAAAATATTGATATATTAGGTATGAATAAATAAGCAATTATTGGCTAATTTCGCCCAAAATAATGGTTCATTTGAACCAATTTTAAGATATACTTATACCTATGTCCTTTTTTTCGCCGAAGTCTCTAAAAAATCTTATTTTTCGTCACGAAATCGCAATCTTGTTTTTAGTCGCTATCATGGGGTTAATTGGCGGGGTATCGGCATTTTTTTGGCAACAAAATTCGTCAGAATCTGTTCGCATAAACGCAATGTTCTATCTTACTGAGCAGATAAGAGGCGAGCTTTACGCTCAAATTCAGGAAATGATTCGTGCTCGTATACTCGAAGATACACACGCATTAGAGACATACCCTGAATATTCCCGAAGTATATCTGAGTTATTTAACGAGTTAAGAAGACAGTCAAGATCACGTAAAGAGGACCTGGCAATCCAAGAACTAAACCTTTCGTATCGTGAAATTCAAGTTGATATGAACAATATTTTTAGTAATCCATATATTGCAGATCGTTTAGCAAAAATTCAGATTCTTAACCCAACTTTTTCACAGCAAATGGTTGGAAAATTCGAGAATCGCTATCACTCATTTAAATCACTATTGACCGATAAACACAAGAAATTAGATAAAACGCTTGAGATATGGACAAAATTTGCTCCATTTGTAATACCAATACCTCTGATTATCGCGTTTATTATTGTTTTCTATACTCGATATATTATGAAAATACAATTCATTGTGCCTATTGCTAATATTATGAAGGGAGCTGGTGAAATCAGTCATGGTCAATTGGGTTGTCAAATTAAAGAAGAGGGCGCTGAAGAGGTTTCTGAATTAGCAAACACAATTAACAAAATGGCTAGTGAATTATCGCGTAACAGAGAAGCTCTTTTAGAAAACGAAAGACAAGTTGCACTTGGTTCATTAATTCCTGTTGTTGCTCATAATGTACGTAATCCATTAGCAAGTATTCGAGCAAGCGCACAATTACTCGAACATGCAGATAGTAAAGCAGATATTAAAGAATCAAAACAGGCCATAATAGATACAATTGATCGTTTAGGGCGTTGGGTTAGTGCGTTAGTTTCATACCTGCATCCTTTAGAACCAAAATTAACTAATATACAGGCAGCTCAGATAGTAGATGCTGCNCTAGAGGTGCTTGATACAAAAATTAGCGAAAAGAAGATAAGAGTAGTAAAACATGGTTGGGAGGACTCGGTTCTACTAAATGTGGATCCAGATCTTATGGAGCAAGCAATGTATGGATTATTAGCAAATGCGATTGATGCTAGTCCAATTTCAAGCGAACTAAATATTCGTATAACAAATTATAAGGATAAAATTGAGATACAAATTCAAGATAATGGTTCTGGTTTACCATTTGAGCCAAAACCTGGAAATCTCGAACCCGGACCATCAACTAAGCGTTATGGAACAGGATTAGGAATACCAATTGCATTTAAAATTTGCCAAAAACATAATTGGAAACTTGATTTCAAAACAATCGAAGGGAAAGGAACAAAAGTAACTATTGCNGCTCCAATTAATTCTGATAAGGAAATTTTATAATGCATGATTCAATGTCAAACGAGGTACCTATCCTTAAAAAACAGATTCTTTTAGTCGAAGATGAAACTGTTTTTGCGAATGCAGTTAAAAAACACTTATCACGTAAAGGGTATGAGATTTATTTAGCATCTGACTTGAAATCTGCAAATCTACACTTAAAAGAAAATATTCCAGATCTTATTTTACTAGATATGCGTTTGCCCGATGGTTCAGGGCTTGATTTATTAGGAGAAATAAAATCAATGAATACAAGTGCCGAAATACTTGTGATGTCAGCATATGGCGAACTTGATGATGCAGTATCTGCTATGAAATTAGGAGCTTCTGATTATCTAAAAAAACCTATCGATCTCGAAGAACTATATATAAATGTAAAAAAAGTTATTGATAAAAATGTATTAACGCAAAAACTAGATTATTCTGCAAAACGCGAACAACATGCCTTCGAAGATGTTAATTTCCTCGGAGAATGCAAACAAATTATTTTAATACGTGAACAAGTTGAGAAGATTGCGTCATTAACTCAGTCCGAATCAGGCATACCCCCAACAGTCTTAATTTTAGGTGAAACAGGAACGGGTAAAGATGTAGTTGCACGTTTGTTACACTCAAAAAGTAATTTAAATGATAGGCCATTTGTTCACGTGGACTGCGCCTCTTTACCTAAAGATTTAATTGAATCTGAATTATTTGGCCATGAAAAAGGTGCATTTACTAATGCAAATGTTGCCAGAGCTGGCTTAATTGAGGCTGCTGAAAATGGTGTTTTATTCTTAGACGAAATTGCTGAAATACCAATTGATTTACAATCAAAACTTTTAGCAGTTTTAGAAAGAAGATCGTTGAGAAGGATAGGTTCAACAAAAGAACTTCCAGTTGCAGCATGGATAATTGCTGCTACTAACAGAGATATAGAGGTATTAGTAAAAAATCGAGAATTTCGTTCCGATTTATATTACCGCCTAAATGTAATGACAATTAAAATGCCTTCATTACGTGATAGAGATAATGATATTGTACTATTATCGAATTACTTTGCTAATTTAACATCAAAACGTTATGGATTATCATTTGACGGATTTACAAAGCAAGCCCTTAAACAGATTGAAGAATATTCATGGCATGGGAATGTTAGAGAATTAAAACATCTTATTGAAAGGGCTGTTTTATTAAACGGAGGCGGAACTCTAGACATTAAAGTCTTAGGTCTGGATAAAAATGATGGAATTAATGATGAAGCAGAAATTATTAATGATGTTACATTAGGTGAAGCAGAATTACGTTTAATAAAAATAGCGCTAGAACGTACAAATCGTAATGTTTCGAAGGCAGCAAGAGAGCTTGGAATTACAAGAATGGCTTTACGTTATCGAATAAAAAAATATAATTTGTGATAAATATGAAAGAAATAGACAAAAATAAACAAATAGAGATTGAGGCTGCTGCATTTCGAAGGTTGGTGGAGCACTTAAGGGCGCATACAGAAGTGCAAAATATTGATCTTATGAACTTAGCAGATTTTTGTAGAAATTGTCTTTCAAAGTGGTATAGGTCAGAAGCCGAAGAAAGAGGAATATCAATTGATTACGAATCAGCTAGGGAGATTATTTATGGTATGCCATATCCAGAATGGAAAAATAAATATCAAAAAGAAGCGAGTGAAGCACAAAAAGAAATATTTAATTCAAAAAAACAACGTGATTAATAAATTTCCTCAATAACATACCCTTTGTTATATAATTTCTCTAGTAAACCATGCTTACTAATCAGGTGCAAAATACCAACTGCAATAAATACATTACCTTTTTCAAATTCTCCGGATATTTTTTTTAGCATTTGACTGTTACGATTATGCAACATTTCTTGCATATATCGATCATACACAGATTCGTCAAAGTGCTTTTTATTAGTCAGATTAAGAATAGCTATAGCATCACGGTTTATATAAAAATTAATTAACATTTTTGTATCGTTAGTTATATATTTACGATTACATATTGTATCTTTTAAAATATTAAGCTGGTCATCAATAGGTAATTTTTCAAGTGAAGATATAATATCGCTCATATTTTCAAGAGAATCTATTTCCATCATTTCCTGCTTTGCAAATTTTAATAAATTACTTTCAAGAGTAGGTGCGCGAGTAGGTTTTGGTCTGCCAATTAAGTTAAATGCTGCCCATGGTTTCATATATTTGATATTATTTAATTCTTTATTGCTTAAATTATATTGTTTAGCTTGTTCTACAAACTTCCTAAATAATGTTTTTTCTAAAAGCTTATCAAGCCTTTCACCATTTTTAAAATACATTTCATTCAAATAAATTAAATTTGCTTCATTATTAGGAATTATTTCTAGTATTAATTTTTTACTTTTAGTAAGCGCAAAACTTACATCGGTTGGAATTTTACTGACAGTGTAGTCTTGCGAGTGGATTGTTCCAAAGAGGTAATTAGTCTTTTTTCTTGGTGTAATAACTTTCCATAAAACACCCGATTTAAAAGAGGTATCATCATTGATGTTTAAACTAATTTCTGATTGTTGAAGGTGTATTGAAAATTTTTTACATAAATTTTCAATATCATCATTTGCGAATAAAGAATTATGAATTGTAAGTATATAAAATAGAAAAAATTGAATGTATTTCATTGAAAAGTAATATTATTAAAACTTATATCTAATTTGTAAGTATAAAAATATATCATTTGATATTTTATGTTTTTTCGCCTTTCCGTTTAATATGGTCTAGCCACCATTCAGCTTGTTCTTTTGTTGATTTATCTGACAGTGCCTGAGTGAATGATATTCTAGCCTCAGCTATATTTTCGGTATTAAATTGCGCGATTCCTAGTAATAAATTTATTTTAGATATTAGTGTTAAATCTTCACTTTCGAGTTCAATATTTAATATATCAACAGCTTTTTCCCATTTTTCATTTTCAATATGGAGTTGACCTAATCTTAATCTAGATTTTTCATCATTATAAGAATTGATTATTTCATTAAAAACTGACTCAGCTTTTTCACTTTCTTGAGCTAGTATCCATGCATCTACCAGCATATTGAGTGATTCTAGTGTACTATCAATTCTTCCTATAGCCATTTCTTTTTCTAAGACTAATGCTGCTTTATAAGGCATTTCAAAATATAAATAATTTTTACACAATTGCATTATTTGTTTCTTTTTTAAGAAATCCTTTGAATATGCTAGTTCATATATAGCTAGTGCTTTTTTATCTTTTCCTAATCTTTGGTATATTCCTGCAAGCTGTATCCAATACTTTTTTCTCATTGGGTATTTGACAACAATATTTTCAAGGACTATTGCAGCATTATCTAGATCTTCTGTTTCATAATATCCCGCTAATAAAAGTTCATACCAATTTAGCGGTGGGGTTTTGATTAAAGGCAATGCTCTACTTGTATAACTAATGACTTCTGGATAGTTCTCAAGATAATAATATGCAGTCGCAGCAAGTATATAGGCTTCAGCTTTAGGTTTTTCCTCTTTGGCAAACCACTTAAGGATATATTCAATCCCTTCCTGATATCTCTCTACATATATTAGTAGTTGTGTAACAGTATAATAAAGACCATGTGTTATATCTTCAGGAAGGGCATTATATGACAAGGCCTTCAAATAGCTTTCTGCAGCTGCTTTGAAGTTTCCTGTGCTATTTTCAACAAATCCTAATGTTTGATGGATGACAGCAGCATCATAATCCTTAATATTTCCTGATGATATTATTTTTTTTAATTTTTGTAAGGCTTCTTCATTTTTTCCTTCTTCTATATCTTTTTGTACTTTATTAAGAACAGAATATGTACCTGTTTGTAGTGTACTTGTGCTATTCCCAGCATTTGCTGCATATATGAATAGGGTTAATAAAAGGATGTATATTATTTTTTTAATATTCATTATCAAAGAGTGAAATTATTTTTTTAGTGTAAATTTTATATCTTGTCTTGCACGTTTTTCAACTGGTTGTCCGTCAACCATATCGGGATTAAATTTCCATTTAGCAATAGCTCTTAAAACAGATTTATCAAAAATATTAGGGGGTTCTGCTTCAATAATTTCTGCATCTTTTACAGAACCATCTGTAGTAATTGTAAATTCGACTGTTACAATTCCTTCAATACCACTACGCAGTGCTCGGTTAGGATAATTTGGCGGTATTCTTAGTGATGGAACAACGTTACTATCAATATTAGGTTTTCCTGGCCGACCTAATCCACCCATATTTCCTGAACCATCACTAAATTCACCTAAGTATGGTTCACCCGCCATGGACATTGGCACATCAATCTCGGGAGTGGATAATTCGATATCCATTTGTTGAGGCCTCTCAACTTCAGGTGTTGGCATTTCCGGGGGAGGCGGGTCCTCTTCTTCAGGCGGTGGCTCAATATCTTCAATTTTTTCTGGGGGTGGTATGGGTTTTTCAATCACACGTGTGAAATCAAGAAAATTTCTATCAATTAAATTTATATCAAAATCATGTTCTTTACTTACAAGTCTTTGGATAAGTATAAATATGGCAATATTTAGAATTATTGCAAGCACTACTATCGATGGATTTTTTGTGCTTTCTAGAATATTTAATTTGGGTAATTTCATAATAAGACATGAATTTTTTATTCTTCATTGGATGCTGCAATCGAAACATTAGTCACACCTGCAAGTCGCACTTGATCAAGTACTTCTACAGTGATGCCTGTCCTCGAATTCTGATCAGCTAAAATGATTATTGTTCCTTCAGGATTTTGTGCATGTGCACGCTCAACATGAGAACGTACAGCATTAAGTTCAATTTTATTATTTTCAATCCATACTTCACCCTCTTTATTTACAGCTATTATCATACTCCCTTGTTCTTCTCTAACAGCAGATTTAGCAGTTGGTCTATCAACATCAATCCCCGATTCTTTGGTAAATGAAGAAGTAACAAGAAAAAATATTAGTAAAATAAATACTGTATCAATAAGCGGTGTTAAGTTTATATTTTCGACTTCGGATTCTTGTTTGGAGTGTGTTTTTCTCATAGTTATTATTGAGTTAATAAATCTTGAATTTTATTTGTAGATTTTTCTGTTGTTAATGCATCCTTTGCCATCATTTCTCTGGTTGCAGCACGTTTATTTAAATCAGCGCTAAAATAAACTCCGACAATAGACGTTGCTAACCCTGCTGTTGTTGGTAACAATGCTCTGGAAATTCCCTCTGCCATACCACGAGCATTACCCGTCCCAAAAACATTCAAAACTTCAAATATTGAGATCATTCCCGTTACAGTACCTAGCAAACCCAGTAGAGGTAATATGCCGGTTAATGTTTGTATTGGTATTAGATTTTGTTTTAGAGCAGTTGATACCTCGCTTACTAACCCNTCTTTTATCTTTAGTGCATACCAAGATGAGTGATCTTGTCGCTCTTGCCATTTTTTAACAATGTTATTAACTTGGTTAGGGCAAATTCTATAAAGAAAATAATACCTCTCCAGAATTAATATCCATAAAATTATTGATAAAATAAATATACTCACTAAGACTGGACCGCCTCTAGTGAAAAAATCTCTCATCATTTCAATTTGATCAAACATTGTTTACTGTCTNTAAAGTATTATTCTTCCTCAGGTATAAAAAATTCGGGTTCGTCATTTGACGAGCTTCCGGTACTTTTTTCTTCTTTTTTGACATTTTGAAATTGCGATTGCCCAAAAACTTTTTTACGATTTTCTTCTGCTAATAATGCTACGTACGCCATACTTTTCTCGTCTAATATCTGAATCAATGCATTACTTTTCGAAGAAAGATATCCATGAAAAATTAGTAGTGGGATAGCAACTAGTAGGCCCATAACAGTTGTAACGAGTGCCTGTGATATACCACCAGACATAACGCGAGGATCGCCAGTTCCATAAAGCGTTATGGATTGAAAAGTTTCGATAATACCGGTAACGGTACCAAGTAGTCCTAGTAGTGGTGAGACGGCTGCAAGTAGTGCGATTGTCCATAACCCACGTTGTAATACAGGCATTTCTTTCAAAATAGCTTCATCAAGTTTCAGACCAAGTGTTTCAGCATCTGTATCAGGATTATTTTTATAAACATTCATTATTCGCCCTAGCGGGTTATCTTCTGGTTCATCATTTTCAAGTTGTTTTTGNACCTTCTTATTAGTTAAAAATAAAACAACNAGTCTTTCTATTGCTAACAAAACACCTATAAATCCTATAATTAAAATGACATATCCAATTAAACCACCTTGTTCTACACGATTTTTAAGATCAGGAACTTGAACTAGTAATGCCAGCATTGCTCCACGTGTCGGATCAATTGGGAAGGGGTGTATTCCTGTATCTGCATTTTCAATTTCTTTGGCCATGTCAAGAAAGCGTTGCCCCGGTTGCCTGCCTGGTTCCATCAAAATACCTGATTCTGGGAGTGATCTTAAAAAACGTCCTGCGGAAATCGCATTGAAAACACCTATGCGGGTAATTTCTTGTTCAACTTCATTTCCAGAAGCGGTGACAATCTTTCCTGGGAATTTGACTACTTTTCCAGACTCAACCATTTCTTCCATTGCTAATAGCCAGAGTTCTTCGAGTTCTTCATATGATGGGAGCTCTTTTCTGGTTGATAATATATCGAGTATTTTGTCCCTATCTGGTTTTTGTGCTGAGACCAGTGAGGTATCAATTATTGAATCTAGTTCACCTGCAATCTGTTTAACAATTCCATCGAGCTCACCAAGCGTGCCCATTTTTTCTTCTAAAATTTCTTTTTGTTTTTTTATTTCGCTATCATAACTTTCGTAAGTTGCTTTTAATGATTCACTTCTATCTTCTTCTTCTTTAAGTTTTTTCTCCGCTGCAACTAATAGTTCCTTTTGCTTACTATGTGCATTTTTAAATTTTGATTCTCTCTCTAAAAATTGTTCTTTTTGCAATGTCCTTTCATTTCTTACTTGTTCTAATAATTCATCTAAATCATTAGGTTCTTCGGCGTAAAGCGGAGATATGAAAAAAATACAACTCGATAAAATTAATTTTTTCATCATTATTTTCCGACCGCCGTAACAGGCAATTTAATTAATTCGGGCGGGGCTTGTTTTTTTGCTATAAGCAATCCCTGATTTATTGAACGGTTGTATTCTGAAGGTAATTTTCTCCAAGCTTTGGAGTGTTTGTTCCATATACCACTGAGTTCTCCATCAGATGTTTGAAATGTCATTAGAAGACGTCCTATACGTAATATCTCAACAGTGTATTCATTATTATCAACTTGAATCGTATCGTTATAAGCCTCTATTGTTCGCCCATATTCAATTTCTATTTGATAGGCTTCCATTACGCGTCGATATTTATCTGGAAGTGTAATATCAGGAAGATTTACAATTTGTTTTAACGTGGAAATTCTTTGACGCCTTTCTTCTAGAAGAAATGGCAGATCAAGTCTTACGAATTTCTCAAGAGTCGTTATCATTTTGTTTATAAACGGAACGATACTTCGTTGCGTTTCTTCGGCATTTTCGAGTTGTCGTTGAATAGAACTTAGAGAGATTTTTTGTTGTTTTACTAGCTTTGCTAATTGTTGATTGTAAGCGCTGAGACTGTCTGTCTTTCGTATTGCGTTTCTATAATCGAGAACCATATCTCTTGTTTCATCTGTTAATTGGTCGATTGTATTCTGTGATTTTACTGCTTCTTCCTGCGCTTCAATTTTTGTTTCTATAGCATCCTCAAGAATTTTTTCTGTATCGGGATTATTTGTAGGTTCAGGGCTTTCTATTGCATTTTCTATAGCTATTTCAGAATCCGTATTTTTAATTTCTCTAGAATCGGCAGTTTCTTCATTTTCCGACTCTGGAGTTACTTCGGGAGCAGGTGCAGTTTCTTGCTCAACAGACTCAGATGTTTCTGGTGCTGCATAAACAATAGTTACAAGCAGAATGCTGAATGAAAGCTTAGTTAAAAAATATTTGATGCATTTTCCCATTAGGAATTTTTCCCTGTTCTTTATATAGTTCTAATCGAATAAATGGTATTGTAAATTAAGAAGTAAGTTTTTACATGGGAATTTTAATATATTTGATTGAAATTTATCATATTTATATGACAATTTGATATGCTTTATAGCAAATAAACTGATTATTAGAGAGGTGAAATACATCTATGAGCCTTAGAATCAGGCTTAATATTCTAATTACCACATTATTGGTCATTTTATTTTTATGTAGTAGTTTCTACATGATTACCCATGCACGTCTTTCTGTACAAAGCGAAGTTGAGTCAAGCACGCAACTTGCCCTACAACTAATTCAGGCAGCCTCGACTTCGTCATCACCTGAAGCCGGNGATCAAAGTCATATAAATTTTTTGCGTAAACTGACAGAGCTTAAAATGATAAGGCATCTTCATATTGAGATAAGNAGTCCTACNGACATTCATATACCAACTAACATAGAAACTATATATGAAGAAAGTGATGTGCCAGACTGGTTTATTAATCTTGTCCAACCTCAATCGACTGAAATTCGTAGATGGATATATACGCCTGTAACAAAACCAATTGATATTCTTATCCAACCTGATCCATTAGATGAAATTTATGAAAGTTGGATTGAGACAAGAAATATTTTAATATTTTTATCTATTTTTATTATTCTCGCGAATTTCCTTATATATATAATGATAGGTATATACTTGTCTCCCGTTGAAAAAATATTAGGCGGCCTTGCTGATATCGAAGAAGGTAATTATAAATTATCATTACCACGTTTTAGTTTACCTGAGTTAGACAGAATCTCAGAACAATTTAATCATATGGCAAAAGTATTATTTGACACAAAGAGTAGAAACCAATTTTTAAAACAACGTTTGCTTGAGATACAAGAAGAGGAAAGGCGATTATTATCTAGAGAACTACATGATGAGTTAGGGCAAACAATCACTGCTATTAAAGCAGTTGCGGTCTCAATCTCAAATAAAGCAGTACTTGAAAAAAAATTTGTTAATTCAAATATCAAAACTATTGTTGAATATTCAGATCATATTTATCAAGTTGCAAAAGATATGATGCGTAGATTACGACCTTCTATTCTTGNTGAATTNGGATTAATAAAGGCTTTGCAAAATATGATTGACGAATGGAATGATAACCAAGATGAAATTTTTTGTGATTTTACTTTCTCTAATATTCCAGATAACTTATCAGATTCACTAAAGATAAGTCTTTATAGAATTATTCAAGAAAGCCTAACTAATGTTTTAAAGTATTCTCAAGCAAGCAAAGTTATAATAANAATTAAAAAAAATACACATAACAATATAGAGCAAATTAACTTAAAAATAGAAGATGATGGTATTGGTTTAGAAAAAGATAAAATAACATCTGGATTCGGACTATTAGGAATGAAAGAACGCGTTGAGATGCATAATGGAGTTTTTGATTATTTCAGTAAATCAGGCAATGGTTTAAAAATACATATAACCATTCCTGTAGGAAATTAAGGATCAATCTACAATGGAGAAAATAAAAGTAATATTAGTTGATGATCACGCTGTTGTACGTGCAGGCTATAAAATTTTATTAAGTAATATTGAAAATATTAGTGTTGTCGCAGAAACAAATACNGGCGAAGANGCAATTANNTTATCCNGCNAGCATAATCCTGATGTTATTGTAATGGATTTATCATTNCCTGGNNTGAGNGGTATTGAGGCTATAAGAANAATAGTCAAAGATAATAATGATATTAAGATACTTGTTTTCACTATGCATGAAGAAGTTATTTTTGTAGAGAGAGCTTTACAGGCAGGGGCAATTGGATATATGACNAAGAGCACCGATCCTNAAATGNTGTCAGAAGCCATCAGTCAGGTTGCGCAAGGTAAAAAATATCTTGATGATGAGTTAAAACAAAAAATGACCTATGAACATGAAAAATCGAGGGATAGTGATGCNTTATTGTCAGATTTATCAGCACGAGAATTTCAAATTTTTTGCTTGCTAGCGGAGGGCTTAAATACAAATGAAATTAGCAAGCAATTAAATATAAGCTATAAAACAGCTGCGAATTATAGTACACANATAAAAAGCAAGCTCAATGCTTCTACTGTAGCTGATATCGCTAGAATAGCGATAAGAACAAATATTATTAAAGCTTAAAAATTATAGTTTTCTGATAGTAATTTAAAATCAGAAATAGATAGTATTTTTTTAGTAATTTCTTTGTAATTTTTAGCTCTTCTAATTGACGTTTTATATATTGGTTTCCTGACTTGCATTACACTCGCTGTTTGTACAGGGCGCTTATTGTTTAGATGATCTAATAATTTTTCATTCCAGTCTAATTCGCAGTAGTCAAAAAAACCACGGATATTTTTTTCAGGTTCCATTACAAGACTTTCATAGCATATTTCGTAAAAATCATTATTAAAAATTTTTTTCCAATGATTCATGATCTCCGTATAACTTAGATAGTAATTTGCAATATTATCCAGATTAAATGAATAATCGATATTATTAGAAAAATTTGTAAAAAATATAGACAGACAGTTATCTAAAGGATGGCGTTTACAGTGAATTATTTTTGCATTCGGAAAAAGTAGTTTGATGAAACCAATACGAATGAAATTTCCAGGTAATTTATCTGTAAATATTTTTACCTTAGAATTTAAAGAAGTTAAATATTGGATATACTCATTACTAAGTTCATCTATAATTTTATCGTCAATAAATTTAATTGACGATGGGTATTTTTTATTTTTTGCGAACTTATTTTTATATATGTCCTCAATTTTCGCCATTTTAATTATTTCACCGGCTCCGTGAACTTCTTCGTGGTTTGATATAATTTGTTCAATTAATGAGGTACCAGATCGAGGCATACCTAATATAAAAATAGGTTTTACAGTCTGTTTTATATTCTTATTTTTAAATTGACGATATAATTCCTCAGTATAGGAATCAATAATTTCTAGAGCAGTTATTTTTATTTTTTTCTTATTATAATTATTATTTTTATCTTTCAAATTATTTGCATAAGTAAAATTGTATTCTGCCTTTTTGTATTCTCCTTTTTTATCATATATATGAGCTAACGAAAAAAATAATAAGAATATTTTAGTTTCATTTGCATTATTACTGATTAATTTTTCTAAATTTCTAATGTATTTATTATCATAATATTTTTTATCAATTAATCTTGTATAATTATAATTAGCTTCAATATTATTGGGGTTTATTGATAATAGTTTTTTAAAATATTTTTTTGATTTTTTAACATCTCCTATTGATTCATATGCGCAAGCAATACTATTAAGTGTTTTCTCATGATTTTTATTTATTTTAAGTGCGTTTTTATATAATTTTATAATCTTTGAGATTTTAAAATATTTATTTATCTTTTCCTGAGTATTTGATAATTCATATAAATTTGCTAAGTTAATAATTGCCTCAAAATAGTTAGGATCAATTTCTATAGCTTTTTTATATTGTTCTATTGCTTTTTTAGTATTTCCATTTTTCGCGGCAGCNGATCCCATNCTATTATACGCAAGCACATAAGATGGGTTAAGTTTTATACATTCTTNGAAATATTTGATTGCTTTTTCAGCTTTATCATTCTCTAAGTAAAGAATTCCAAGGTTATGATGAATTTGTGGATTATTTGGATTTTCTTTTATCATCATTGTGTATTCTTTTTTTGCTAATGAAAATTCACCAGAATTTTGCAAACAAACTGCGAGATTAAAACGATATTCTAGGTTACTTGTATCGTTTTTAATGGCATTTTTATATGATGATATAGCATTATTTATTTGTGAATTTGCTTGATAGGCATGACCAAGATTATTATGTATTAGTGAATTATTACGGTCATTTTTGAGTACTCTTTTGTATTCCTTAATGGCTTCTGAAAAATTTCTGGCTTCATACAATATATTACCCAAGTTTGCATGGTAATTATTTTTTTTAGGATTGATTGAGATTGCTTTTTTTACAAATTCTATAGCTTCTTTCAGTGAGTCGTTATGGAACGCGATTAAGCCTAGCCCATGTAGTGCGCCGTCATGATTGGGTCTATCAATTAGGATTTTTTTATATATGCTTTCAGCCTGTATTAGGTCCCCCTGATTATGAATATGTAATGCCTTTTCAAATTCATCATTCAGATTCCTTTTGTCCATAAAAATTTATCAATTGTTACTATGTCTAAGCAGAATCTAATTATGCAATTACTATATTCTATNGGAGATTAGTTATCTTTTACCACTACTCCCCAGGGAAATTTTCCAACCTCAATGGTTTTAATGACTTCATTTTTGCCTGTATCAATCACAGAAACTGTGCCACTTACACCATTGGTAGTAAAAACACGTTGACCATCACCGGACATTGCTAAACCCCAGACACGTTTTCCAACTGGTATACCTTTAATAATTTCAAGAGTATCGGCGTCCATAACTATTATTTTATTGGCTCTACCNCCAGCAACGTAAATTGTTTTTTCATCTTTAGCGAGGATGACATCTTTTGGTTTTGCTTTGGCATCACCAAGCGATGCAGTTTTTAAAATTTTGGCTTTATTCATATCAACTTTAACAACCTCACCGCTAATTTCAGCTGTTGCATATGCTATATCACCAGATTTAGTAAAAACCGCAGCTCGNGGTCGCGAACCAATAAGAATATTACTTTCAATCACATTTTCTGGTGCTTTTATAACGTGAAGCATATTTGTTGATTCACTCGTAACAATGACACGTTTTCCATCTGGAGAAACTGCTACGCCCTCTGGTTCTAACCCAACTTTAATTTCTGCAAGTTGTTTACCAGTTTTTGGATCGAAGACGCTTGCCTTGGCATCATCTTCATTCGATATATAAATATTTCCATTAGGGTGAACACCAAAGGTTTCAGGATCTGATCCTGCTTCAAAATCTCTTAGAATTTTTAGAGAATTAGGATCAAGAACGACAATTTTATTTTCTTCACTAATGGCGACATATAACTCGCTACTATCTGGCGACAGTCCAATTCCTCTTGGGCGATCACCGACATCGATAGTATGTTCCACTTTAAGTGTCTCAGCATCGATGACTGACATGGTATTACTTTTTTCGTTAGTTACAAAAATTCGATCTTTTGCATAAGTTGCAAAAGGGGTTAAGATGATTGCTATTGTTACTAATCTAATCCAAAGAAAATTCATTTATCAAACTCCTTAATTTTTTTAAATTCTAATTCATACATTCTAATATACCGAGACTATCGAGCGATGGAGGTTTGGCAATCCCTCTAATTGGTGCCTCAGTAATTATTTTATCATTCTCTACCAAAATTATTAGTTGCCGCAGTTGTCCGGTAACTCTAAAATTCATATCGCTTCCTTTCTGTCCATCAAAAGTTAATTCATTTTTTAAATATTTTAGCATGTCATCCGGGCTTGTTATTTGCGTTCTTGCCACTGTATCAGAAGTCATTTTTACAGCAGCCCATCCAGCCCAAGAGTGATCATTCATTTTTACCTGAAAATTTTTCTTAAATCTCTTATTAAGATCACGTGCAGCAAATTTAACAAAACTATAATGCCAAGCTTGAGCATTAGCTTTTGAGGCTGGTTTCTTAATTTCTAATTGTTTTAAAGCGTCAGATTTCATCTTATTACTTGGTGCAATATGTAGAATATTTGCTATGCAATTACGCCTTAAATCATCACTCTCATCTGTAAGATTGAATACCGGAGTATTATTCAACTGTTTTGCTAAGCTTATTAGTTGTTTTGAATCTAATGATGTCAAAATAGCTATATATTTTGAAAAATCATACTCTTCTATTTTTTCTTTTGAAACTATCTCTAAATTGTACTTTTGACCTAGAAATTCCCCTTGGAGATTCGCCTCATCTATACCTTGTTTAACACCCAAAAGTGAATCATGTTCGCTATCCCCAATGTAGATAAAATCTACCTCAGTAACTGCATTAGCAATATTTATTGATGATAAAAATAACACACAAAATAAATAACCGGATTTTTTAAGTGACATTAGTAGTTACCTTTTTATTCATATTGATATCAATACTAGCGAAAATAAGTATGAGCATATCGGTTTATCTGTATGAAACTCAATAGGAATTTTTCCTTTCTAGCTATATTATAATTCTTAGACGTTACGATAAAGAGTAAATTCAATTTTTGAGTATTGGGTGTTGTATAGTATCTTTGTTTTTTAACATTTCTTGTCAGATATTCATCTGTTAGTTATTCGTAATCCTATAATTATAAAGGGAATTATCTGTAAAATTCAGATCCTATTTAGTGGGTGATATTGTAAGAACTTCTGTCTATAATCGATAAAAATACAATAATAACTACTAATAGAACAGGACGTTTAGCATTCTTGGTAAATGATTTTAGTACCAGATTACAAAATTTAAAAAAAACAATTACTTAAGTCACTTTTCACGAAAAGATATTAGGGAAAATTTAAAACTTAAAAAAAGCGTTGTATAAGTTGATAAACAGGAGGCAGAGTTATGGCAGCAAATCCAGATCAAGTAGCAAGTCAAAAGCCTACTCTCAGGGAAAAGTATGATAACTATATCGGTGGTGAGTGGGTAGCACCGGTTGACGGGGGATATTTCGAAGATACTACACCAATTGACGGTAGTGTCCTTGCAAAAATATCACAATCTAATGAAAAAGATGTTGATCTAGCAGTTAAAGCAGCTTGGAAAGCAGCGGAGACTTGGAACAAAACATCGGTTACTGAACGCAGCAATATTCTTTTGAAAATTGCTGATCGTATTGAAGAAAACATTGATATGTTGGCAAAGATTGAAACCTGGGGTAACGGTAAACCTATCAGGGAGACATCACTTGTTGATTTACCTTTAACAGTTGACCATTTTCGATATTTTGGGGGCGCAATTCGTTCTGAGGCAGGAGAGAGTTCTGACCTTGACGCAACTAGAGTCTCCATGGAAGTACATGAGCCTTTAGGGGTTGTAGCTCAAATCATTCCTTGGAATTTTCCAATTTTGATGGCAGCTTGGAAATTGGCACCAGCATTAGCGGCGGGTAACTGCGTTGTCATTAAACCCGCAGAGCAAACACCAATTTCTATTCATACGTTTATTGAGGTTATCGCTGATTTACTACCTCCGGGCACCGTAAACATTGTTAACGGTTTTGGTCCAGAAGCGGGTAAGCCATTAGCAACTCATCCAGACATTAAGAAGGTAGCATTTACAGGAGAGACGACCACAGGCCGTCTTATTATGCAGTATGCTTCCGAAAATCTTATACCTGTTACCCTGGAATTGGGCGGTAAATCACCCAACATTTTCTTTGATAGTGTGGCAGCGCAAGATGATGCCTTTATGGATAAGGCGATTGAAGGTTTTGTGATGTTTGCAGTTAATCAAGGCGAGGTATGTACTTGTCCATCAAGAGCATTAATTCAGGAAAATATTTACGATCAGTTCATAGAGCGATGTTTGGAGCGTACTAAAGCGATTGTTATGGGCGATCCGCTAGACATGAATACAATGATGGGCGCACAAGCATCGAATGATCAGTATGAGAAAATACTGAATTATATTGATGTGGGCAAACAGGAAGGGGCGGAACTTTTACTTGGCGGTGAAAAGTTTGATAATCCTGTTCACCCGAATGGTTTATACATTGAACCGACCATTTTTAAAGGAAATAATAAAATGCGTATTTTTCAAGAGGAAATCTTCGGGCCAGTCGTGAGTGTCACAACTTTTAAGGATGAGGCTGAAGCTCTCGAGATTGCCAACGATACTCTTTATGGTTTAGGCGCAGGTGTTTGGACACGTGATATTCATCAGATGCAGTCAATGGCACGCGGAATTGAAGCTGGCCGTATTTGGTGTAATTGTTACCACGATTATCCAGCCCATGCCTCATTTGGAGGATATAAAAAATCAGGTATTGGTCGCGAGACTCATCGGATGATGTTAAATCATTACCGCCACACTAAGAATGTGATAGTGTCTTACGATAAGAATAAACTAGGATTCTTCTAGAACCTGACGTCAGTTCATTACGATCTAATGGGTGGTTCGAGAGGATCGCCCATTTTTTTTCGGAGCATTAAAAAAGATGAAGGTAGAACGAGTCTCAATTTCATTAAAAGCAAGGCAAATCATTGATAAATTGAGAGATAAGCACGGCGAGTTAATTTTTCATCAAAGCGGCGGTTGCTGTGATGGCTCAGCGCCAATGTGTTTTCAAAAAGGTGATTTTTTAGTTGGAAGTAGGGACGTATGTTTAGGGGAGATACATGGCTGTCCCTTTTATATGGCATCAGACCAGTTTGAATATTATAAAAATATGCATATCAATATCGACGTTTCAAAAGGACGTGGTTCGAGTTTTTCGCTTGAGATTCCATTAGGGTTAAGATTTATGACTATTTCACGGATTTTTACCGACGAGGAACTCAAGCATGTTAAACCGGTAACGTTTTCCAATGTTGCTTAATTATTTTTAAGTCATTGTATTTTACTAGATTTATTTATTGTTGTATATAAACAACAAAATAGAAAAAAAATATTAAGATAGTAGATTAAATATATTTCTATTTAGTACAGTTTAAGTATCTGAAAAATATACTCTTATTTGAATTTGTTGGATTAAAACAACACATATTTTTATTTAAATAATTATTGTTGTTTTTTTTACAAAAACTATTTGCAACACCGTAATTTCTGTAGTAATTTCACCACCTGCCTTGGCTTTGCCTGGGCATATATTCCTTTAAGGATTTGCGGATATCTAGTTTTAGGTCGCTGTAGAACTTTAAGGGAGGACTTAAATTTCTAGAGTTTTAAGTTATTAAAATTTTAAGAAACTTAAATGAGAGTAGGAGGAAATGATGACTCAATTTAAGAAATCAAAATTAGCCACCGCCGTGCTTGCTGCATCTGTTTGTGCACCTGCTAGTGCTGCTACATGGTCGGCTGGTGATTGGGAAGTAAGTTACACAGGTACAATTAACTTATTTGCCAATATGATAAATAACGATGTTGCTGGCGGACTAGACAGCTTTCATATGAATGAAGGTTTACTCCCAGCATTTCACACCATGAAGGCAGTTAGCCCTGCTACTAATGGATTAACCGGTACCGCACAAATCAGTTTTGCACCAGATTCATCTAGAGCAAAAACTGATGACCAAGCTAAAAATGGTAACCAGATCGATATGCGTGAAGTTTTCTTCGCAGTAGATGGATCATTCGGTACCATCAGCATCGGTACTACTTTGTCACTATTCCAACGTCAAGCTATCTTAAATGATATGACTTTATTTGGTGTTGGTGCGTTCTCTGGAACTGAAGGTAGTGGTACAACTCTTGGCCGTATTGGTTATGGTTATACCTATCCTGAGTTCAATTCACGTATGACGTGGAAATCTCCAGATATGAGTGGCTTCGGTATTGAAGTTGGTATTTTCGATCCTGATGAAAATACTGCCGGTTCTTTTGAAACTGATACTCCACAATTCCAAATGGAAGCAAGCTACAGCACGTCATTTGACGGTGGTAGTGTAATGGTTTGGGCTGGTGGTCTGCATCAAGAGATGGAACGTACAGCAGGCGGTGAAGTAACCTCTGTTGGTTTTAACCTTGGCGCAAAAGTTTCTGCTGGTGGTTTATCACTAGTAGGTAGTTGGTTCGACGGTGAAGCAATTGGTACTATCAGAACGCTAGATTCTTTTTCAGGTAACGCGTTCACGTGCTCAGGCGCAAACTGTACCGAGGCTGACAACGATGGCTACTACATTCAAGCTATGTACAACATGAATGGCGCTACTAACGTAGGTTTATCCTATGGTGAGTCAAATCAAGATGTAGATTCAGCTGGTAACACACTGGATTCTAATGAGTTGACCACAGTTGGTGTTTATCATGATGTTAATTCGTGGTTGAAGCTTGTTGCTGAATACAATATGCAATCAGGCGCACAGGAAAATGATCACCTTTCACTTGGTGGATTTATTTTCTGGTAAATCGCGTAAAGTTGTTAGAAAAAGCGCACTTCGGTGCGCTTTTTTTTTAGTTAATTTTTAAACAATCTGACAAAAATTATCTGTATAATCACGATTAATTTAATTTTTTATCTTTAAATACGGGAGTTTTATGATAGTTGCAACAAGATATCTGATATTAGTTTTATTGATGTTTGTTTTCTCATTTCAATCATTTGCCGATGAAGTTTTATGGATTTCAGGAGAGAATCTATTTATAAAACTTACGGAACAGGATAAAAGTAAGTCAGGAAAGACGCCTCCCAATAGTCACCCAGTTGAACTTGAGCAAAAGGATATCGCAGAAGCGATCGAATTAATTAAGATTTGGTCAAAAGATTATTACGAAGGAAAAGACCTTGATCGAGTATTTCCTATTAATATAAGTAGATTAATTGCTGAACATATAGCCAAAGGCCTAAAAGAAGCCAGACCTAATCAAGATATTATATATACCTTGGCAGGTAAAAAAGTAGTATCGCTTGGTGCGCAAGAAGCACGATACCAAACTGGCAGAGTTTTTTATCTTGATGGAAAATTAAATATTATTATAGGGGAATACGATCATCCCGGTGATAAATTGAAAGAAATGGTCTACGCTGGCGGTAATGAGAAAGTACATTATCATTTCCCAATGGCCAAAAGAGCAAAAGCATCGAAAAAGTTTAAAGATAATGTGGTAAAAGTCGATGGAATAGAGAATGTAAAAATCGGTAAAAAAACTAGAAAAGACTGGTTTACTATCGACATAGAAAAGACTAAACGAGTGATTGCTAAGAGTAGAGATAATGAAAAATTATCGGATGATGAATTAAAAAAATCACTCGAAGATGCAAGGTTAGCAAAAGAGAGAAGAGAGATGAGATTAGAAATGGCTAGAATTCGTCAAGAGATGAAACAAAATAAAAATGCAACAGGTGATAAAAGCGTTGAGGATCGTCTTCAGAATCTAAAATCTTTAAAAGAGAAGGGACTGATCTCCGATAGTGAGTATGAAATAAAAAGAACAGAAATACTAAATGATATTTAGTAGTAATGTATGCAGAAATCAAAAACAAAAGATCTTAATAGAGAACACATAGAAAAATTTCAGAAAGCCCAAAGGTTACAACAAACAGGGCATCTAAATGAAGCCGAAAAAACCTATCAAGAAATACTTACAGATATTCCAAATAATCCGGATTGCATACATTTTTTAGGCTTACTTTTTTTTCAAAAAGGTGATTTAGATAAAGCAGAAATAAATTATAAGAAGTCAATTGAGCTAGCTAAAAATCCAACCTATTTAAATAATTACGCATTACTCGCTTATTATAAAAAAGACTATAAGAGCGCAATAGATCTCTTACTGGAGTCTATTAAACTAAAATCTGATAATGCTGAAGCCTGGTATAATTTAGGTTGTATTTATAGTGATACTGGCGAGCTGAATAATTCTGAAGATGCGTATAAACGAGTTATTCAGTATAACAGTAAACATATTAAAGCTTTATTCAACTTACTGTGTGTACAAGAAAATCTAGATAAAACAGAAGATGCTAAAAAAACAATCGATCTGATTATGGCATTTAAACCAAGCTCGCCCGATCAATACCATTCATTAGCAATTGCAATTTCAAGATTAAATATTCAGGACAATATGCAATTAGCAATAGATTATTTACGTCAAGCTATTTCAGAAAATCCAAATTCAATAGAGGCTTATCGAGCACTTGCAACATTACACGTTGAGCGTAATAGCACAGAAAAGGCAAAGGAAATATATGAGCAAATCATCAAAAAAGAATCCAATTTCCAACAAATAAATCTCGAATATGCAAATTGCCTTGCGAAGACAGGTGAATTAGAAAAGGCATCAAAAATATTTAACGAAATACTTAAAAATGATAAAAACAATTTAATTGCATTAAACGGGATAGCCAATAATCACCGCTTAGTAGGGAACTTTCAAGAAGCAGAAAAAATCTATCAAGATATAATTAAAAGAGATAGTAATAATATAGTTGCATATTCAGGTTTATCCAATTGTAGTAAATTTTCAGATAAAAATGCAGATGTTATTAAAAATATGGAGAAGATTATTCTGAAAAAACCAGATGTGACTGGTTATTTTGCCCTTGGAAAAATATATGATGATTTAAAAATTTTTGAGAAGGCAATTGATTATTATCGTAAAGGAAATCATTTAAGAAATAAAAGAGTAAAATTTAATGAAGAACAATATAAAAAAAGAATCAACTCAATTATTAAGATTTTTGATAAGTCATTTATTACGAAAATACAAACTGAGGATAATTTTCCTATAAAGCCTATTTTTATATTGGGTGCGCCAAGAAGTGGCTCAACTCTTGTTGAACAAATATTAAGTAGTCACACAAAAGTTTTTGGCGGGGGAGAATTAGGTTATATAAAGCATATTGCATCAGGTAAATATTCCGATAATGTTAAAACGAAATTATATCCAGAAAGATTTTTAGATAATACTGACGAAGATTTGTCTTTTGTAAGAAATGATGCAGAAACTTATTTAAATAAGGTTCAGCAATTTATTGATGATAAAAATATAATAATAATTACTGATAAAATGCCTGGAAACTATGAGTATTTAGGTTATATATTTTCAATGTTTCCCAATTGCAAGGTAATCAATACAAAGCGCGACCCAATAGATACTTGTCTGTCTATATTTTTTCAGAATTTTCATTCTGGCCATAAATATGCATTTGACCTAGATAATCTTGTCATATGGTATAAGGAGTATGATCGACTAATGAACCATTGGCTATCGTTATTTGACGAGAAAATATTAACAGTCAATTACGAAAGTATAATAAATAATACAGAAGAAATTGTAAGAGATATAATTAGTTACTGTAATTTAGAGTGGCAAGACGAATGTTTACAATTTCATAAATCAAAGCGGACAATTAATACCGCCAGTAATTGGCAAGTTAAGCAGCCCATTTATAAAACATCAAACCAAAGATGGAAAAATTACGAAAAATTTATACCTGAACTAATTGATGGTTTATCTGAGTTCATAAGGGATTAATTATGTTAAAAGAACTATATCCAGAAATAAATATTTTTGACCATTTTATCCTTAAAACAGAATCATCGCATAATGTTTATGTTGAACAGGCGGGAAACAAATTGGGGATCCCAGTTTTATTTTTGCATGGCGGGCCTGGTTCCGGGTGTAATGAAAATCACCGTCGTTATTTTAATCCAGAAAAATATAGAATAATTCTATTTGATCAACGTGGGTGCAATCGCTCCTTACCTAACGGAGATATAACTAATAATACCACACAGGATCTTATTAATGATATTGAGGAAATTCGTAAAAAATTAGATATAAAAAAATTGGTTTTATTTGGCGGATCATGGGGGGCAACATTAGCGTTGTTGTATGCTGAATACTATCCGAAAAATGTCTCGGGAATAATATTAAGAGGAACATTTTTAGCCCGACAACAAGATTTAGCATGGTTTATTAATAATGGTGTTAATAGAATTTATCCTGATTACTGGGCTGAGTACCTATCAATCTTCAATGAAAGTGAACAAAATAATTTATTAGAATCAATGCATAACCATATTTTTTCTGATAATAGATCGACACAATTGGAAGCAGCAAAAGCATGGTCACTATGGGCTGGCAGAGTTGTCACACACTGTTTTGAAGAGGAATATGAATTAGATGAAGACGAAGATGAAAATAAACTAATTAACGATGTTAAGGTAGAAGTACACTACGCTAAAAATAATTATTTTATTAATGAAAATCAGATTATTAATAATTTAAAAAAGATTCCAGAAGTGCCAATTACAATCATTCATGGGCGTAGCGATTTAACTTGTTTACCAGAATCCTCATATTTACTGAGTAAATTACTAGTAAATTCAAAAGTTATTTTTGTTTCTAACGCAGGGCATCTTGCAGGAGAACCCGGAATAACTAATGCTCTAATTCAAGCAACTGATGAGATGGTGGATCTGCTTAATGAGTAGTTTAAATAGAAATAAACCTAAAATTATGGGTATTTTAAATCTAACACCTGATAGTTTTTCAGATGGGGGAGAATTTAATAGTTTAGATAATGCGATTGAACAAGGTAAACGAATGATTAATGAAGGGGCGGATATTATTGATGTTGGTGGTGAATCAACACGTCCTGGTTCTGCTAGAGTTAGTAGTGATGAACAAATTGAAAGGGTAGAACATATAATAAAAGTGATTTCAGAAACAAAACCTAAAGGTGTTCAAATTAGTATTGATACGACAAAAGCTAATGTGGCAGAAGCGGCTATTAATGCCGGCGCTGAAATTGTTAATGATGTATCAGGCGGAAATGATGACCCTGAAATTATTGAGTTTTGTGCTGATAAACAATGTCCTTATATTATTATGCATATGCAGGGGACGCCTGAAACAATGCAAAATAATCCAACGTATGACGATGTTGTCTCCGAGATTTTACTTTTTCTTCAAAAACAAGCTGAAAAATGTATAAAAGCAGGTATTGATAAAAATAATATCATTATTGACCCAGGTATAGGGTTTGGTAAGACCAGCGAACATAATCTTACATTACTTAATAATTTAAATGCTTTTGTAAATACAGGTTATACAGTCCTATTAGGGGCAAGTAGAAAACGATTTATGGGTGAAATTACTAGCGTTAATCATCCATCAGAATTAGTAGGGGCTACGACAGCCACTACAGTATTAGGCGTATTGGCAGGAGTAAAATTATTTCGTGTTCACGACGTGATGCCTAACAGGCAAGCAGCAAATACAGCTTGGGAAATTTTAGAGTATTCGTAATGATTAGAAAGGGATTAAAAATTTAATATCTTTTTGTTAGCAGGGTAGTGCTGTTTCAAAGTTTTTATTAACTACCTGATCTCTGATTTCGCAAACTTGCTGTTCGCACATGCCGCATTGGTTAATACAACCAAGTTTCTCGCGAAGACTTCGAGTCGTTTTTGCACCTTCTTCAATAGCGAGGCGCAACTCTTTATCTGTTATTGCTTTACATACACAAACATACATTTTCATTCACCAATATAAATTTATAACAATTTAAAGAACAGTTAAACGCAAATACGAATGATTGTCAATTAGACTAAATAAGTAAATACTAATCATAATAATTATTATTAAAAATTTCTTTATATTACAAGTACTTATATGTTGATGTACCAAAGAGATTAGTTATACTTGTCACAAATTTCATTGTGAAAAATGATAGTTTTTCAAATTTAACTCCAGGAGAAACGTTATGAAAGGAGATAGTAAATCCATTGAATTTTTAAATGGTGTTTTGAAAAATGAACTGACAGCAATTAACCAATATTTTTTACACGCCAGAATATACAAGAATATGGGACTCAATAAACTCAATGAGCATGAGTACAAAGAGTCGCTTGATGAAATGAAGCATGCAGATGAATTAATTGAACGTATATTATTTCTTGAAGGGTTACCAAATCTTCAAGATATAGGTAAGTTGTTTATCGGAGAAAATGTTCCTGAGATGCTGAAGAATGATCTTATGATTGAGCAAAAGGCCCATGCATATTTGATTGAAGGCATTAAATATTGCGAATCGAACGGTGATTTTGTTACACGTGAACTATTCGACAAAATACTCGAGGATGAAGAAACTCATGTTGATTGGTTAGAAACTCAACTTGATCTAATCGATAATGTTGGTTTGCAAAATTATTCTCAATCGATGATGTAGAGCGATTAAATAATTGTGTGGGAGGAAGTGTTTTTCACGCCCAAATTCTACTTTGTTTCATTTGTTATGCTTAATCAAATAAGCCCAAACCGGTTCTATATGGAGTGACTGACGCTTCTTTAATTGTGTAACCTACGTCGGCGACTATGGTGGAGACGGAGTTAGCATGTAGTACGCCAGTAATCCAAACTGGATACCAGATCTCTTCAGCTTTTAGACCGCTTGCTGATTTAACATAGATTATTTGATTTGCTGGTGGCGGAGGTACATGAATACAAGCACCTCGGTAAGGAACTAATAAAAATTCTGTTACATTATCACCATCAAAAGCTATTGGTGCGATATAGCCAGCAATCTTTATTTTTTTATTATTTAGATTCATGTTGATGAACCCACCTTCGCCCTGCATCTCTTTCATGAACTGCATATCATCAAGGAAAATATCTAATCTTTCTTTTGAACCATCAAATTCTGATATATCAGGTATACCTATGATGTCTGCATTATCACCAAGATTTATTTTGAATTCCTGGCCTTTTGTTGGAGATAGGTCTTCCCATGTGATTTGGGCAGGTTCTCCAAGAGCTGAATTGCTAAAAGCAAATATAAAAGATACCAAGAGAAATTTAGTCAAGCATTCATTCATATTTAACCTCGAATCATAAGTCCATCTGAAAGTGACGTCTTGTATGCCCGTAATGCTGGTATTATTCCCGCTAGAACTGCAGCACCCATTATCATGACCATGAATTTTATCTCATTCCACCCGGGTAATGTGATATCCATGTAAAGCCCAGTAAGGTTCTCGATAAATGGTTGGATAAGAAAAAGAATACTATAAAGCCCAAAAAAACCAATCATTACTCCCAGAAATGCAATAGTTGTGGCCTCGGCAGTAAACAACGCGAAGACTTGAATTGGTTTGACACCAATTGAACGTAAGATTGCCATCTCTCTACGACGTTCATTTAAAGAAGCGAGTATAGAAATAATCATTCCCAGTATAGCCGTAAAGACGACCATGGCGGAGACAATAAGTAATACTTTTTCTACATTACCTATCATCAACCATAATTCCCCGAAAACAACACCTGGAAGAATAGCTGTTATAGGTTCTTGCGGATAAGTGTTAATCCACCTTTGCAGAGAGAATGTTGACATTCTACTTTTAAGCCCAATGTAAGCTGCAGTAACTGCTTTAGGACTAAGATCCATGTTGCGTAAATCATCAACTGATTTTTTATTATCCTGACCAGTGTAGGCACCCGTTTCCCATCCAATATGAATAGCTTCGATAGCTTCCATACTAACATGCACAGCTTTATCAACTGGTGTCCCAGTAGATGCAAGAATACCTGATACTCGAAAAGGTGTGTCGCCGTGATCTTTACCAATACTGATAGGACCGGTTCCATGCGCTAGTATAATTTTATCACCAATTTTATAATTCAATGCGCGCGCAACATCTGCTCCAAGAACAGCATCAAATAAATCAGAAAATTTTTGTCCTTCAACAAACTGAAGAGCAATATCCCGACGATACCGAAATCTTTTAAAGTATTCACTACTTGTGCCAACTACGCGGTAACCTCGATGTGAATCACCAAGGGCAATAGGCACGATCCATTTTACTTCATCACGCTTTTTAATATCTTCAACTGTTTTCCATGTGACATTAGCTGTCGCATCACCAATATGAAAAACCGAGTAGAGTAGTAGTTGTACACCTCCAGTACGCGCGCCAACCACCAAATCTGTTCCAGATATTGTATTAATAAAACTAGTGCGTGCCGATGTTCTAACTTTCTCCACTCCTAAAAGTAACATTGCGGAAACTGCAATAGATAGAATGGTTAGTATAGTCGTGAACTTACGATTCATTATGCTCTGCCATGCGAGGCGTAGGATAATCATTTGACTTTTTCCTTCTTTACAGAGATATCACAAATTTTCTCAAGTTCAATTATCCGATCAAATCTTTTAGCAATATGTTTATTGTGACTTACCATTAGTAAGGATGCGCCAGTTGCGTCCTTTTGTTTAAATAGTTGATCTAGAAATTCAGTCTGATTTTTTTCATCCAATGAGGAGGTTGGTTCATCAGCAATAATAAGCTCAGGAGAACCAATAAATGCCCGGGCAGCAGCAACACGTTGTTGCTGACCAATTGATAATGTAGCAGCTTTCTGCATCCCAAGTGTTTTGCTAGCAATACCTAGCGCATCAAGCAATCGCTTTGCCTCGTCATTGGTTTTGGATTGTATTTCGCCGGATGCTTCTCTACGGTCGGGTGAAAAATACAAGGGGAGAAGTACATTATCAATTGCTGATAGGTAAGGTACTAAATTAAATTGTTGGAAAATAATTCCCATATGGTCTGCCCGAAAACGGTCTTTCTGTGAATCGGGCATGCTTTCAATATTCTCTCCCAGTATTTGGGTAATACCTTTTTGTGGCCTCAAGATTCCACAAATTAGACTGAGCAAAGTTGATTTCCCTGCACCGGAGGGGCCAACCAGAATCCCGCTTTCGTTTTTTTTAAGCTGAAAATCTTTAACCCTTATTCGAAAATCATAGCTTACAGATCCCCAGCAAAAATCTATTTTTGATAGGTGTATAGCTGGTTTATCATTTTGCTCGGACAGCATCACTGTCAATTTATCTTTATTTAATGGATGTTGGAAGCTTAATTTTTTTCGTGTCGCTTTCCCATTCCATTGCTTTTTGACCAGATTCAGAAATTATCTCTACTTCAATCTCCTTTGCTTTTGGAAATAATTGAAAGAAGGTAGTTTCCAGATTTGTAAATTGACTAGGATTTGAACATTTCATCTTCCATATAACATGAAATCCTGAATGGGTTTCACTATCTCCTTCTTCGATTTCAAATTCTGCAGAATTTTCTTTAATTTTACAGTTTGCTTCGGAAGACGGAATAAAAACCCCAGCTTCATTTTTTAGCTGTGAAAGCGCACTTTCAACATCAGCTTTTTGGTTATCATTTTCGGGGGCATGCTCAAAACCAACAATATCATTACCTGGAGATTCCAGTTCCATTTGCACATTTTGACCCTCAATAGCAATTTTCAGCGTGCTTACACCATGTTCGTGGCTATCAAGCTGTCGTTTTTCCCCATCATGATCCGAATGACCATGACTATCTTCATCAGCATGATCCGAATGACCATGACTATCTTCATCAGCATGAGCTGAATATACAGCGAGTAAACAGGCGATAGATGTTCCTATCAGTAAATGAGATACATTTTTCATTAAATACTCCTTAACTATTTAATTTATATCAGATTTATTAACTTTTTGAGGGATTTTATAATATAGATTATACATAAATTGACGTCAATTATGTTATGTAATAACATTACATAATGAGTATAGAGAATACACCTCAACAGCAGGATTTGCCAGCTTCTCATCAACACAACCATTGTATTTCAAAAGCAAAGACTCGATTTGTTGAGCGACTNAGANAAATGGGAAAGGCTATTGGTACAAACGACGAACCAGTGCTGAATCTTTTATTAAGTAATCACCGAATATTTAGTGCTTATGATATTGCTGAAAGAATATCAGAGATGGGAAAACGTGTTCAACCGGTACAGATATACCGCTCACTCGAAAAACTTATGGCCCTCGGCCTTGTTCATCGTTTATCTACGAAGAATGGGTTTATTGCGTGCTATGAAGAAGGAGAGTGCGCAACTGGGCAATTTTTAATTTGTACTGAATGTGAGAGTGTTAAAGAAATAGATAGTCAGTTAATAAATAGAGAAATTCACGATTCTGCACAAGAAAATAGTTTCTCAATAGGAAGTAAAAGNATTGAAGTACTNGGGGTATGCGGTAATTGCCAAGANNACTAAAAATTTAGTAATTCATAAGTAATCAAAAAAAATATCAAATTATTATGCAAATAATATTAGGTCATATTGTTCGTGTTTTTTATAAAATAATTAGGAGTAATTTAGTATGAAATTTTACACAATTTCCACATTTATATTGATCGGTGGATTTATTCAGAATGTTTATTCTGAAGAAGTAAAAAAAATTGAAGAACTTACTGTATCTGCAAGCCCAATCGGCTTACAAAGTCTGGAGCATTGTGCTGCGCCCTTTACTGTTTTAGATGGCGAGGAACTTCGTGGCAGACAAGATTCTACGATAGGAGAAACTCTCTCAAATATTCCAGGTATAACAACAGACCGATTTAGTCCGCTTGCCAGCAGACCGGTAATTAGGGGGCTTGGCGGAAAACGAGTACATATTTTAGAAAATGGGGTAGGGGCAATGGATGTAACTACGATTAGTGCAGACCATGCTACAACAATTGAACCGATTCAAGCTGAAGCAATAGAAATAATAAGGGGTCCTGCAACTCTACTTTACGGTAGTGAAGCGACAGGGGGGTTGATAAATGTTTTGACCAACCGTATCCCAGAATATGTTCCTGAGTTTGGTGGCAGTTTTTATTCTAGTTACGGCGTTAACCCTCTTGAGAAATTAGTCTCAATGCAAACAGAAGGCGGCCATGACAAATTAGCATTTCATTTTGATTTCACAAGACGAGATGCTAGAAGCTATGAAAGTAAAACCGGTCAGATCGATAATAGTTTTTATGACACACTAAATTTCAATTTTGGGACATCTTATGTTGATACCTGGGGTTTTCTTGGTATTTCTTACGGACATTTCGATTCGTTACACGGAATTCCAATCAATCCTGACGATCCCTCTGAACTTCCCTTTCTAGAATCAGAACAGGACCGCATTGATATAGCCGGTAAATTTAATAATCCATTATTACCTGGTATAGAAACCGCAGCTCTACAAGTTGGCTATAATGATTATACTCATACTGAGTTTGAGTCAGTAGGTGAGGCTGGAACAGTATTTGATAACGAGCAATTTGACACTCGTATTGAACTAAAGCATGTCAAATTAGGAAGGTTTGATGGTGTAATTGGAACACAGTTTGGTTATAAAAATCTGAGCGCTGTTGGTGAAGAGGCATTTCTTCCAAAAACCAAAACTGAGAATATAGCTGTATTCATTTTAGAAGAAACTGATATTACTGATTCGGTTCACCTAGATATTGGTGGGCGTTTTGATCATGAGTCAAACGACCCAAGTAATGCCTCAGAAATTACTAATGATATGTATAGTATCTCGTCAGGCTTAGCATGGGATGTTAATGAAACTACTGAAGTAGGTATAACTATCGGTCGAAGCCAACGGGGACCTACAGCAGCAGAATTATTTTCTAATGGACCCCATGTCGCAACAGGTACATTCGAGATAGGTGTTTCAACACTAGATATTGAAACAACTAACAGTCTTGATCTTATACTAAATAAAACCTATGAAAATTTGGAGTTGAATCTAACTTTATTTACTAACTACGCAGAAGATTTCGTCTTTCTACAGGGTCAAGATCTTGATGGTGACGGTGCGATTGATGAAGTTAATGAAACAAATACTGGATCAGGTGAGTTTCAGTTACTTCAATATAACCAAGATGATCTTTTTATGTATGGTTTAGAGGCTTCCCTCGATATCAATCTTTATAAAGGTAACAATGGTCGGTTAGATTTAAACCTGTTTGGTGATTATGTTCGAGCTGAGCTCGATGATGAAGGTAATCTTGCAAGAATATCACCAGCAAGATTTGGTAGCGGACTTAATTATAGCTATAAAAAATTAAGTACTGGTATTGACTTCACAAATGTCTTTGCGCAGAAAGATAACAGTAGTCTTGAAACAGATACTGACGGCTACTCAGTTTTAAATATAAATGCAAATTACAATTTGCTAAGTGGCAAACAAGATTTAAATATATTTTTAAAAGCAACGAATATAATGGATGAGGATGGTCGTTTGCATACATCATTTATAAAGGATCGCGCACCTATCATGGGTAGATCACTGATGATTGGTTTTCAAGTAAATTTTTAAAACAACTTAAGTGAAAATTTCTTTAAATGATAGCAACACAAAAAATATCTGATAAATTTGCTATTAGTTTATCAGCTATTTGTGCAATACATTGTTTTTTTGTACCAGTTTTTCTGGTACTGTTTTCGAGTTTTGAATATATTCAATACGACAATGAGCTAATACACTTCTTATTTCTTTTGATGACAGTACCGATTAGTTTTTTTGCATTAACATTAGGCCTTAAGAATCATAAAAAATCTTCTTTTTTCATTTTAGGTATAACGGGCCTAATTATTCTCATTTTGGCATTAGTATTGGGCGAAAGAGTTTTAGGTGAACTTGGAGAAAAGTTAGTAACATTAATTGGTTCAACTATCGTTGTATTTGCACATTTTAAAAACTATCAAACTTGCATTGAGATAGAGTGTTCTTGTCATGAAAAGTTAAGTCAAAATGTAACGTCACAACACTAATTATGTTTTAACGTATTCTCAGTATTAATTAAATAAATACTCTAGCTATTAATGAATTGAGAGATCTATGGATAAACAGAACAAACTACCAGTTACGGTTCTATCAGGTTTTCTAGGCGCCGGCAAAACAACAGTACTTAGTCATATATTAAATAATCGAGAAGGTAAAAAAGTTGCGGTTATTGTTAATGATATGAGTGAGATAAATATTGATTCATCNATTATAAAAAATGAAGTGACATTGAATCATAGCGAGGAAAAGCTAGTTGAAATGAGTAATGGATGTATTTGCTGCACATTGCGTGAGGATTTACTAATTGAAGTAAGNAAGNTAGCACAAGATGGGCGTTTTGATAACTTAGTTATTGAATCTACGGGTATATCTGAGCCATTACCTGTGGCTGAAACATTCACGTTTGCAGATGAAGACGGGGTTTCATTATCGGACGTGGCATCATTAGATACGATGGTTACAGTTATTGATGCAGTCAATTTCTTGAAGGATTATGAAGAAGCGCGATCATTAAAAGAAACAGGTGAGTCTCTTGGTGATGAGGATGAGCGAAGTGTTTCAGACTTACTCATTGATCAAGTCGAATTTGCCGATGTAATTTTGATTAGTAAAACTGATCTAGTTGAATCCTCTGATGTAAATCGTCTTACCGCTATTCTCAAAACNTTAAACACCAAAGCTCATATCATTCCTATCATGAATGGAAAAATAAAGGTTGATGAAGTATTGAATACGGGTTTATTTGATTTCGCACAAGCGCAAGAATCTCCAGGTTGGCTTAAAGAGATGCGAGGTGAGCATATCCCTGAGACAGAAGAATATGGGATTAGTAGTTTCAGTTATGTTGCAAGACGCCCGTTCAATCCTGAAAAATTTTATACATTTCTTCATAGTACTGAAGACTATGGCAAATTGATTCGTTCCAAAGGATATTTTTGGTTAGCAACTCGCCCGCACTTTGCCGGAAACTGGAGCCAGGCAGGGGGCATTTGTGAATATGGATTTGCAGGTATGTTTTGGAAGGCAGTCCCCAAAGAAAATTGGCCTACAGATCAGGATTATTTAGATTCGATTGCTGAGAGTTGGGTGGAGCCATTTGGAGATATGCGTCAAGAGCTTGTGTTCATAGGCCAAAATTTAGATCAGAGTGCGATAACTGAGGCATTAGATAATTGTCTCTTAAATGAGGATGAAGTTCTTAAAGGAAAGGAATATTGGGCAACACTTATTGATCCATTTCCTAAATGGGAGAATACATGAGTGCTGTATCATCTGTGACGACAGAAGCTATACAGTGCTTTACTTCCCGNAAAGCTGCAGTTAATTATCACCCTTCAGTCTTTGCTGACATTTATCAAGAGAATATTAATATTGCAATTTGGGAACGAGATTTAGCTACCGATACAAAAAGNTGTATCGATCAATTCCTGCAATCACATAGTAATTATCAAACTAGTTTAATTGTAAAGCCTGATACTGTTATTAATAAATTGATTGAGTCTGAAAATGCACTTGTTAATGCACAGGCATTTTGCAAAGACATTTATGAACTAGTAGAAATGTTTTGTGTGTTGCTTGATATTGAGCGAGTGGGTTTACGATTAACAGTTTTAGATAGGGCCATGTGTCCGCGATTTCATGTAGATAGAGTACCATGTCGATTAGTTTGTACGTATTCCGGAGTTACTTCAGAATGGTTGCCGCATGACTTAGTAGATCGAAGTAAACTTGGTGAAGGAAATAACGGCCAACCAGATGCAGATTCAGGACTTTTCCAAAGCGAAGAAAATATTAATAGATTAAAGATCGGTGATGTTGCGTTGTTAAAAGGCGAGCTATGGGAAGGAAATGAAAACGCCGGATTAGTGCATCGCTCACCACAAGTCTCGACTGGCGATAAAAGATTTTTACTAACTCTTGATTATATTTAGACCGTTTCGGGCGTCTTTTTATCGGTAAAATTCTTAGAATTTTTCATATTTCTAAATATGAGAGGTTTAGATTCAAACTTTTCATCCCCGGCTAATTTACCAATACGTTCAACATCATCATGTAATTTTGTGTGAAACTCTGATTTATCACAGACTGGGTCAGCATTTGTCGCATCACCCGTNAGCATATAGGCTTGACAGCGACATCCACCCAAATCTTTATGTTTTTCATCACAAGATTTACAAGGTTCTTTCATCCATGATGTCCCGCGAAATTTATTAAAATCGGGCGANTCATCCCATATCCATTCAAGATCATGGTCTACTACATTTGGAAATTCGAGGCCCGGTAACTGTCCAGCAGCGTGACAAGGAAGAGCACTTCCGTCAGGTGCGATAGTTAAGAAAATATTTCCCCATCCGTTCATACATTTTTTTGGACGGTTTTCAAAATAATCAGGAATAACATAGATAACTTTCATTTTNTCTTTCATTTTTTCTTGATATTCACGGGCAACTAACTCAGCTTTTTTCAATTGTTCTTTTGTGGGTAGTAATTGATCAATATTAACTCTTGACCACCCGTAATATTGTGTACTAGCAAGTTCGACATAATCTGCATCCAGATCAACTGTCATATCCAGGATATCTCTTATCTGTTCAATATTTTTTCTATGCAATACAATATTTAATACCATTGGATACTCATATTTTTTTACAAGTCTTGCCATTTCATATTTGTGTTGAAACGATTTTGATTTACCAATGTAATTATTAAGTTCTTCATTACTTGCCTGAAAGCTTATTTGTATGTGATCAAGACCAGCTTCTTTAAATGCAAGTATTCGTGATTCATCCATACCAACACCCGAAGTGATTAGATTTGTGTAGTAACCTAAACGACGTGCTTCTGTTATTAGATCTTCAAGATCGCGCCTAACTAATGGTTCGCCACCTGAAAAACCAAGTTGTGTTGCCCCCATTTTCCGCCCTTGTTGCATTACCCTAATCCAGTCATCAGTACTCAGCTCGTTTTTGTATTTAGCCATTTCAACCGGATTCGAACAGTATGGACACTGTAACGGACAGCGATACGTCAGCTCAGCTAATAACCATAAAGGCCTAGCCTGACTACTTGCTTCTAATCCAACCGTTGCCATAAACAACCTCCAAAAATTTCATTACATCTTCTTTAACATCTGCACCATCAAACGCATTCGATATATCATCGATAATATCAATAACAGATTTCTCGCCATCGATACGTTTCATAATTTCACCTGCACTTTGGCTCAATTTAACCATACCTTCTGGGTAGAGTACCACATAACAGTTTTGCACTTCTTCCCATTGAACACGAAAAGTTGGTACAATTTCAAGTATAGTCTCATTTTTTAATTCGATAGACACAATTATTTACAATTATAAAAGGGTGGTTTTTTTTCAATATAGGCCATCCACATGCAATCAAGCATAGTCCAAAGAATATCGAGTTTAAACTGCAAAACTGTCAGGGCATATTCTTGCTCTTCACGAGTTTTATAATAGTCTAATGTAATATCCAGTCCATGTTGAACATCCCGACGTGCTTCTGTTAGACGTTTTCGAAAGTATTGATAGCCTTTTTTATCAATCCAAGGATAAAGATCAGGCCAATTATCAAGTCGTTTTTGATGAATTTTTGGCGCAAATAATTCAGTTAATGACGAACTCGCCGCTTCTTCCCATGTTGCATTTTTCGCAAAATTTAAATAGGCATCAATTGCAAATTTTACACCGGGTAAAACATGTTCGTATGAAAGTGTTTCTTCTCGTGAAAGTCCAACTGCTTCAGCGAGTTGTAACCAAGCTTCAATACCTCCATCTTCACCTTCAATTCCATCATGATCGATTATACGCTGAACCCATTGTCGTCTAGCATCACGATCTGTGCAATTCGACATGATTGCAGCATCTTTTATTGGAATAGTGGTTTGATAATAAAATCGATTAGCAACCCATCCCTTTACTGCTTCTTTATCTAAACCGCCTTCATTCATTAAAATATGAAAATCATGATTAATGTGGTAGTACTTTTCTCTCGAACGTAATTGCTGTTCAAATTCATCACGTGTCCAAGGTTTTTTATTTTCGGTCATTTTTTTATAATTCTCCGTTTTTAAATTTCAATTTCCATTCCATCAAAGGATACTTCAATCCCCGCATCATTTAACATTTTTCTTTCAGGAGAATCTTCATCTAATATTGGATTTGTGTTGTTAATATGAATTAAAATTTTTCGTGGTTTTTCAAGACTTATAAGTGTTTCCATGATACCGCCTTTACTCGATTGATCTAGATGCCCCATCTCACTAGCTAATTTATCACTAATTCCATGTCTAGCCATTTCATCATTAGTCCATACTGTTCCATCTACAAGTATACAATCAGCGTTTTTCATATATTCAAGTACGTGTTCTTCAATTACCCCAAGCCCTGGCGCATAAAAAAGATTTTTTTTAGTCATCATATCTTCAATTTTAAATCCAACATTATCTCCAGCAACAGTAGCATGTCTATGCGGGGAATAAGGAGGCGCTTCACTTTTTAGCGGGACAGCGGTAAAGATTAAATTTTCCGCCTTTGGAATCGTAAAAGTTGACTGATCGGTTTTTACTTCATGCCAATTCACACCACGGAAATGACTTAGCATATTAAAAATAGGATATCCTGTAGTCATGTCTTCATGGACTGCAGATGTGCAATAAACATTCCAGGGTTTGTCATGCTCTCTCATAATAATTAACCCGGTTGTATGATCTATCTGTGCATCGCAGAGAATAATAGCGGCAATTCCGGTATCTCTTATTTTTCGTGCTGGCTGTAGTGGTGAAAATGATTCAATTTGTGCACGTATGTCGGGAGATGCGTTAAATAAGATCCAGTCTTCGCCATTTCCGCTTACTGTGATCGAGGATTGCGTTCTTGGCGTACTTTTTATAGTCCCAGAACGAAGACGGCTGCAATTATCACAGTTGCAATTCCACTGAGGAAATCCACCACCAGCTCCGGTACCTAGTAAATGTATGCGCATATGACACAATACCCTTATGAGAAAATATATATAAAATTATCTAAATCAAAACTTGTATTGCGATAATCATGCCAAACAAGTGTAAAAAATAATTTAATCATAAAAACCTATTTAAAACAATAATATATAATATGAATTTCATCTTTTTTCTAGAATTCTGACAGCACTAAAGTTATAAATTTTTTTTGTATTTCATTAAATTATGGCTGATATGAACCAATTATTTCGTTTAAAAATAACGCTCCGTATAACAATCATGCAAGCTTATAATCGACCGCAATGAACAAAATAACAAATGAAAACATCCTTTTTCTTACGGGTAAACTAGCCCAAAAGCGCCTAGAAAGGATTCTAAACGAGATGTCGCCAACAGAATTTACATTTGAAATTCGTAATATCGGCGTAAGCGTTGCTGCACTAATGACGGCACAAATGATTGCACGCCGCATTAGTGATTTAGACAATGTTGATAGGCTCATTGTTCCCGGTCTTTGCCGCGGTGATTTATCGAAACTTTCTGATGAAATTGGAGTTCCCTGCATTCGAGGAACAATCGATATGAAGGATTTACCCGCTTTTTTTGGCAGAGATTGTAAGCCTGTGGATTTGAGTAAGCATGATGTAGTTATCTTTGCTGAAATTGTTGACGCCCCGATGATTAGTGTGGACGAAATTTTGACGCGTGCTGAAAGTCTTCGATTGGATGGTGCTGACATTATTGATATTGGCTGTTTACCTGATACACCATTTCCACACTTAGAAGATACCGTTAAAGAATTACAACAAGCTGGGTTTAAAGTTAGCGTTGATTCACTGAATGAAGATGAATTATTACGTGGCGGAAAAGCCGGTGCAGATTTTTTGTTGAGTTTAAAAGAAAGTAGCTTATGGATAGCCGATGAGGTCAGTTCAACGCCTATACTAATTCCAGAAAAACATACGGATATGAAATCCTTATATTCGGTGATTGAAACATTCATGAAAAAAAACCGTCCTTTTTATGCAGATCCTATCCTCGATCCAATTCATTTCGGGTTCACTAAATCGATTATCCGTTACCATGAATTACGTCAAGAATATCCTGATATTAATATAATGATGGGGGTAGGTAATTTAACGGAACTTACAGAGGCAGACACAACCGGAATAAATGCAATTTTATTCGGACTAATATCAGAAATGCATTTAGATGCTATCTTAGCAACTCAAGTTAGTGCACATTGCCGTAGTACAGTTCGCGAAGCAGATATAGCAAGACGTATTTTTTATAGCGCACGACAAGATACAGCCATACCAAAAGGAATAGACAGTTCATTGCTAGGTATGCATGAAAGAAGACCTTTCCAATACAATACAGATGAGATTCAAGAGTTTTATGAAGAAATTAAGGACCCGAGTTATCGAATTCAGGTTAGTGAAAATGGAATTCATGTTTACAACAGAGACGGTATTTTTATTGACACAAATCCCTTTGAATTGTTTTCGAAACTTGAATTATTGCAAGATGATGCTCCTCATGCATTTTATATAGGAGTTGAGCTTGGTAGAGCCCAGATTGCATGGCAATTAGGTAAAAATTATATGCAAGATGAAGAACTGGATTGGGGAGTTTGCTCTAGAAAAAGGACAGACGAACAAAGAAAAGAGGATTTGAAAGCAACTCATAACATGAGAGAGTTAAGAAAAAAAACGAATGAGTATAAGGATGAGGGTAGTACTTTAAAAGCAAGTCGAAACAGAAAGAGAAAAAAATGATTCAGGAAGTTATAGTCACTACTATTAATGAAGATGATACAGTTCATATTGCTCCGATGGGTATACGTGAGGAAAATCAGCAGGTTATTGTTTCTCCATTTAAACCATCTGCTACACTTGAAAATATAACAAGGACTAAAACTGCTGTAGTAAATAGGATTGATGATGTTAGGATATTTGCTGGATGTTTAACCAATCGTAAAGATTGGGAATTAATACCTACAAATAAAATAAAAGGATATCGATTAGAGGCAGCGTTGAGCCATATTGAGCTCGAATTAACATCATTTGATGATGATGAACTTCGTCCGCGTTTCTACTGTAACTCAGTTTACGAGGAAACACATCATCCCTTTAGAGGTTTTAACCGTGCACAAGCAGCGGTGCTTGAACTCGCTATATTAGTTAGTAGGCTGGATAGGTTGCCTGCTGAAAAGATAGAACAAGAGATCGAGTATTTATCTATTGCAATTGAAAAAACAGCAGGGAAAAATGAACTTACTGCATGGCAATGGTTGATGCAAAAAGTAGAAGCATATAGAAAAACGATAAAAGAGGATAATACACATGACCGGAATGCTGGCTAGCGTAGCTTCGTTCGAAGAAGCAAAGATTGCCTTAAAACATAAAGTTGACATCATTGATTTAAAAAACCCAAGATTAGGGGTTTTAGGCCAGCTTGATAAGGAAATTATATCTTCAGTTGTAGAGCTAGTTAATAATCGTATACCAGTAAGCGCAACTATTGGCGATGTTGAGCCAAATGACCCAAAACTTTCTAATCGAATTATTAAGACTGCAAATTTAGGTGTTGATTTTGTTAAAGTAGGTTTATTTAACAAAAAAGCTTCTGATTATTTTATAACAAAAATTAATGAATGTAGTAAAAAAAATATTAATATAATAATCGTTCTTTTTGCTGAAAATATTGTAAATATAGATCTACTAGATTCGTTAATGAATAGTAATATTCGTGGCATTATGCTGGATACCAAAAGTAAATCTAATCATAGTCTTCGTAGCATAATGAAGTATAAGACGCTTAATCAATTTATTAAACTAGCTAAATCTTATAATTTAATAACTGGCCTTGCTGGTTCTCTTAAAATTGAGGATATTGAAAAGCTAACACCACTTAAACCTGACTATCTGGGTTTTAGAGGCGCACTTTGCACAAAAAGAGATCGTGTAAATATAATTGATGATAGCGCGGTTAAAGCAATAAGAGATGTACTGTTAAAAAAGAATATTGTAAATTATAAGAATGTTATTAATGAAGGAGTGATTATCAATGGCACAGTGGCGTAAAAAAGAACAAGATGAAACGTATACCCCCGAGGAAATAGAAGCTCGACTTAAAGAAGAATTACCAAATTGGAATTATGAAAATGGCTGGATAAGACGTAAGTATAAGACTAGTGGCTGGAAAGCGACTTTAATGGTTGTGAATACAGTTGGTCATTTAGCAGAAGCAGGTTGGCATCACCCTGATCTGACTGTTTCATATGCATTTGTTATTGTTAAATTAATGAACCATGCTGCTAAGGGCATAACAGAAAAAGATTTTGATTTAGCTAACAAAATTGAAGAAGTAATTATGTGGCAGCCGGGTATTGATAATGAGTCTGCGCTTGAGGGCACACCAGACGATCAAAGATTCAAATACTTAAAATATGACTAATCTCGCGTCCAATCACCGGACTTTCCACCTGTTTTTTTGAGTAGTTTAATATCTGAGATAGACATACCTCGGTCAACTGCCTTACACATATCATAAATTGTAAGCAGTGTTATTTGAACGGATGTAAGTGCTTCCATTTCGACGCCAGTTTTACCCTCGGCTTCAGCACGACATTCGCAATGGACCATACATTTTTTTTCATCAATACTAAGTTCAATATTTATATGTGTTAATGAAAGAGGATGGCAAAGCGGAATAAGTTCACTGGTTTTTTTTGCAGCCATAATTCCAGCCGCTTGAGCAATTCCCAGAACGTCACCTTTTTTATGTTTTTTTTCTTTTATCAGAGATATTGTTTCTTTTTGCATATTTATTGAGCCACTAGCGATTGCGAGACGACGAGTTATCGCTTTATCTCCGATATCAACCATATGCGCAGAGCCTTGTTTATTAAAATGCGTTAATTTAGACATAAAAACTTATCACTTTGGTATAATCACGACGTTGTTGTGAATATTAACTTTTAAATAGCAATAAAATATAAAAAAATGCAAGTAACCATAAAATATTTCGCTAGTTTACGTGAATTGATGGGTGAATCTAGCAGAATAATTGATATTGATGAAAAATCATCCGTTGATGATATATGGCGGCTTTTAACAGATTCGAAACAAATCGAATTTGATAACGTGATGGCAACAATAAATATGGAATATGTTAAAAAAGATAAAAAACCAAAAGAGGGCGATGAGATTGCTTTTTTCCCTCCAGTTACCGGCGGTTAAATATGCTAGTAGAAATTCGCGAAAATGCTTTTAACGCATACAAAGAAATTCAACTTTATGAAAATACTCTTGGAACTATAGGAAAAAATGGTGCTACAGCATCATTCGTTGGTTCAATGAGGGATTTTAATGAAGGGCGTGAAGTAGAAAAGATGTTTCTCGAGCATTACCCAAAAATGACAGAGAAAACGTTAAATCAAATTGCAACTACAGCAAAGAAAAAGTGGAAACTAACGGAGGTTATCATACTTCATAGAATTGGTAATATAAAAATAGGCGATCATATTGTTTTAGTTTCAGTTTGGTCTGCACATCGAAAAGAGGCTTTTGAAGGATGTCGTTTTATTATGGAAGAACTCAAATCAAATGCACCTTTTTGGAAAAAAGAAAAGACGTCCATAGGTGAGAATTGGGTTGAAAAGAATACATCAGGAATATAAAAAAAATATTAATGAATTCATTATATAAACCTGATTTTTTGATTATTGGTGCAGGTATTGTTGGTCTTACAGTAGCACTTCAACTAAAAAAGCAATTTCCAGATTCAGAAATAATTATTATCGAAAAAGAAAAGAAGCTCGGTGTACATGCAAGCGGGAGGAATAGTGGTGTTTTACATGCTGGTTTCTATTATAGCGCTAACTCATTAAAAGCAAAATTGTGTCGCGATGGTAATTATTTTTGGCGTGAATATTGTTTAGAAAAAAAACTTAAAATTAATCAATGCGGTAAATTAGTTGTTGCAAGAAATGAGTCTGAGCTTAAAGGGCTTGATGAACTATACCGACGAGGACAAGAAAATTCTGTTAAATTAGAATTAATTTCAGAAAATCAGGCGAAAGAAATTGAGCCAAGTATTTTTACTTTTGAAAAGGCGTTATATTCGCCCACAACATCCACCATCGATCCAAATGAAATTCTAAGATCTGTATCACAAGATGTTATAAATCAGAATATAAAAATTATCTATAATAATAAGTTTTTAAATACAAAAAAAAATATTATATCAACTGAAGCAGGAAAATATGACCCTGGATATCTAATTAATGCAGCTGGGTTATACGCTGATGTAATTGCAAAAAAGTATGGTTTTTCAAAAAATACAAAAATACTACCATTTAAGGGACTATATCTTTATGAGAAAAAGAAATGCTTAAAACTAAGGACAAATGTATATCCAGTCCCTGATTTAAGAAATCCTTTTTTAGGGGTACATCTAACCGTGACAGTAGATAATAAAGCTGTAATTGGTCCAACAGCAATACCAGCATTCTGGCGTGAAAATTATGTTGGATTAGATAATTTTAATCTAAAAGAGTTTCTCGAAGTAATCTCCTTAGAATCAAAGCTCTTTGCGTACAATAACTTCGGTTTTAGAAATCTTGCTTTGAGTGAGTTAAAAAAATATTCAAAAAATAAATTGACTAAACTTGCTGGAAGTCTTTTAAACAACAAAAATTTGAGTAGCTTCACGAGTTGGGGAAAAACAGGAATACGAGCTCAATTAATAGACATAAAAAACAAAAAACTTGAAATGGACTTCAAATTTGAAGGTGATGAAAAGTCATTTCACGTATTAAACGCAGTCTCGCCTGCATTTACATGTGCCGAACCCTTCAGTAAATTGATTGTTAAAAATATTAAATCAAAATTAAATTAGTTTTAATTGGAAAAAATATTTTATACAGATTCAAGTTGAACTAGATTATCAGAAAATGTAGGGGCATGACCCATATTTACAAATTCAGCTGAACTAATACAATTCACCGTTCCTTCATTTAGCTGTCTCCAGTACCCAAGTGTCGCAACAATAACTCCAGCTTTAACATCATCAGTTATTTTAGCGTCACCCTCAAATGCACCACGATCATTGAAAACACGAACTTTATCGCCGTTACTAATATCTCTTGATTTTGCATCAATCGCATTAATTAGCACGAATTGTTCGTTTTGACCTTTAATTTTGTGATCCATATTGGCGTAACATGAATTTAAAAAGCCATGACTTTTTGGAGAGACGATATTCAGTGGATATTTTTTTGCGAGCTCTGGATTTGTCTCTGGTGATTCTCTGGGTGGAACATAATCAGGTAAAGTATCTAAAGGTTCGCCAGGTTGAAACGCATCATACATTTGACGAAATGGACCAGCAACAAAGTTTGTAGCGCCTTCCAATTTAATTTCACATTTGCCAGATGGAGTAGGGAAGTTACCTTCTTTATGTGGCACTCTGTCATCTTTAGTTCCTAGATTCAAACGAGCAAATCCATTTTTTCTAAGGTAATCCAGATCAATACCATCACAGGCCGGTGCATCCCAATTAACATAGTTTTCCAAGCATTCAGAATCCGACCACTTGAACTGTTCTTCTTCATAACCCATTCGCTCAGCAAGACGTCTGAAGATTTCACTATTTGGTATTGCTTCTCCCGGAGATTCTACGCTCTTAGCATTGTAGGTGAGATAGAGATGGCCCCAGGATAAGATCATATCTTCTAGTTCAGCACCCATAGAGGCGGGCAATACGATATCGGCATAAGATGCTGTATCAGTAATAAAATGATCAGCGGTAACCATAAATAAATCTTCATCCATCAAGCCGGCAACAATTTTATCTGTTTCAGGCGCTTGCGTGATTGGATTTGCATTCCAAAACATCATCGATTTGATCGGGATATCCAAATCCATTTCGCCAGTGAGCGCGCGACCTATTTGCAGGGCATTAATGACGCGTGTGCCTTCTGGTATTAAGTCAGGTCTGCAAATAACATCAAATTTATAAGGGTGTTCCCAAACAGGAAATTGGGTAACACCTCCGCCAACATGTCTCCAAGCGCCGGTTAAAGCAGGTATACACGTGACAGCACGGACTGTTTGGCCTCCGCCATGACTGCGTTCCAGTGCTACACCCATTCGGATTGCAGCAGGTTGTTCGGTAGCCAAGTCTTTTGCCAATTGACGAATATCGGCTGCAGCAACACCGGTAATTTTTTCTGCCCATTCAGGGGTACGATCTTTCGCACGTTCAGCTAATTCTTCATAGCCAACGACATAGTTGTCAACATAATCCTTATCAACTAAGTCTTGCTCAATAATACTATTAATAACGGCCATTGCTAGAGCACCATCAGTTCCTGGTTTAGGCGCAATATGCCAGTCTGCTTGTTTGGCTGTTCTCGATGCATAGGCATCAATAACAACAACTTTTGCCCCTTTCTTTTTTGCATCCTGAACAATTGCCCAGTGATGAAGATTGGTACTCATACTATTACATGCCCAGATGACAATATATTTTGAATGGACATAACTTTCCACATCAAGACCTGCTGTTGGTCCTATTGTAGCTAAATATGCTGTGGCTGAACCTTCACCACAAAAGGTCCGTTCACAAACCGTCGCACCCATTTTATTCCAAAATGCGTCGGCTCCATTTAGGCCATGCACGAGCCCCTGATGACCTAAATAACTATAAGGCATGATGGCTTGAGGCCCATATTCTTCAATAATGGCTTTCCACTTTGTCGTAATTTCATCTAGTGCTTCATCCCATGTAATACGTTCGAACTGTTTGCTGCCTTTAGGACCAGTACGACGCATTGGATGTAATAAACGATCAGGATGATAATGACGTTTTTCATAATCTTTTAATTTGACGCACAGACCACCTCGTGTCATTGGGTGATCTTTGTTACCTTCAACACTGATAACTTTTCCATCTTCAATACTGAAGACCATCGCGCAAGTATCGGGACAATCATGGGGGCAACCGCCGAACGCAGTTTCAATTTTCGGATTCGTAGCCATTTTATGTAACCTCGTGGATTTTTATATTTATTGGTTACGATGCTAACAAAAATACCCAATATTAGATAGCGACTATTTTAGAACGAAACTAATAAAATCAATAACTTATATAAATTGGATAATATATTTCAACTTTTTAGCAGAATTGTAGAATTGATTAATAAATTAGGCGATGCCATGAAAGATTTGCACATCAACAAGATCCCCAGGCTCAACACCTTCATTGTCAAGCGGTAATACAATAAAGCAATTAGCCTCTGACATAGAGCGTAATATCCCCGATCCTTGAGGACCGGTTTTTCTAACAGTAATATTATTATTGCTATCTTTTTCTATTATACCTCTTTGAAATTCAACTCTACCTGGTTTCTTTTTAAGTTTTGAGATGGATGGTATTTTTACTGTTAACGGTAGGCCAGAACAATCTGCTGATAATTTTTTTATTGCAGGCTGTACAAATTGGTAAAATGTCACCATAACGGATACGGGATTACCGGGTAGCCCAAAAAAAAGTGTATTACCTAGATTTCCAAATGTTAGCGGCCGTCCTGGCTTTATTGCTACCTTCCAAAAATTAACATTTCCAAAATCTTCTAATATAGTTTTAATATAGTCTGCTTCACCTACAGACACACCACCAGATGTTATTAAAAGATCATTTTTTGCTTGAGCTTTACTGAATGCTTCTGCTATTGATTTTTTATCATCTCTAATAACACCCATATCGATGATCTCAACATTAAGTCGAGATAACATGGCGTATAATGTATACCGATTGCTATCGTATATCTCACCATCATCGAGGTCTTCACCTAAAGAACGTAATTCATCGCCTGTTGAAAAGAAAGCGACCCTTAATTTACGAGTAACTGAGATTTTTGATAAACCTAAGGAAGCTAATAATCCTATATCTGCGGGAGCTAGTTTTTTCCCTTTTGTAAGGGCAACCTCACCAATAGAGATATCTTCACCTGCTTGTCTAACATTTCCTTCTGGCATTACATTGTTTTCGATAATAATTTCAGTTTTTGAGTTTGTTAGTAATACGTGCTCTTGGATGACAACCGTATCACTACCAGCGGGCATAACAGCGCCCGTCATGATTCGTACACATTCACCTTTTTTAATAGATTTTTTAAAAGGACTTCCAGCAAAACTTTGTCCGACAATTTTCAATGTACTAGTTGTATTTGAAGGGATATCTTTTTTATTAATTGCATATCCATCCATTGCTGAATTTCTTGCTGAAGGGACATTAATTTTTGACTTTATATTTTCTCCTAAAACTCGATTAAGGGCGTCCCTTATTGGAATTATTTCATTTTCATCGATAGGGGATATCGCATTAAATATCTTTTTGAGCGCTTGATCGGTAGTTATTGAATTCTTATCAAAGTCATCCATGCAACTTATTTCTTTATTTATCTTATTGGTCATTATTTAATATATTATTTTTTTAGAAATTCGCTAATTATATATTCAATAATCATTTTATGATCATTTAAATCTAAAATTGGAATATCAACATCTTCAGATAATTTACTATCTGTTGCAATTGCAATAATATTTTTATCATTAACACATAACAGCGGGTGGCCTAAACTAGGCCGATGTAATTCAATTTTTGGGATATCTTGAGTTTTAAAACCTTCGATCAATATTAGATCAATATTTTCATCTTCAAATTTTTTTATATATTCTTCAACATCAGGTTCCTTACTTACATCATTTTCAACCATTAAAGCCCAGCGTTGGTTTGATGTTATCAGCATATGACTTGCGCCCGCTTTTCTTAGCTCATAACTGTCCTTTCCTTTTTTATCGATATCAAATGCATGGTGCGCATGTTTGATTACGCCAATTTTATAATCTTTCTTTTTGAGTAGCGGAATTATATTTATTAATAGAGTTGTTTTTCCCGTGCCGCTGTATGCAGCAAAACCAAGAATATGTTTTTTAATATTATTATTTATCATTAGTATTTTCTGATGTTAATATTTCTTCTTTTGAATTAAAGTTTTCAAAGCATTCTGAATTACTTGAAAAATCTACTATTGACACTGAGTGTTGCTCAAACCATTGATCAATTTTTCTACCTCCATTTTGCAAATATTCATTTATTGATGTAATAAGTGTTTTTTTCATCATACAGAAAACAGGCTGCAACCGCTCACCATTGTGGGCAACACTAATTTCAGTATTCTCATGTACTATTGACGAACTGAGGTTTTTGACGAGATTATCTGTAATAAAAGGTGTATCACATGGAACTGTCACTAAATATGGAGTATCTATTTTATTAAGAACACAGGCCATCCCTGCAAGAGGCCCGCAATAATCTTCTAATTCATCGCTGATAACATCAAATTTATAAGAGCGATATTTTTCATGGTTACGGTTAGCGTTTATTAATAGGGAGCCAACTTGAGGCTCTAAAGCATCGATAACATACTCAATTAGTGGTTTCCCGTTAAACAAAACTAATCCCTTATCAGCGCCACCCATACGTCTGGCTCTTCCGCCGGCGAGTATAACTCCAGTAATGTCTTTTTTAGTTATTTTATCCATATACAATTATTACTATGAAAAAAATGCTTAAGATACTATTCTTTGTAAATATAATGTTAATTAAATTCGAGGTGCAGCTATGAATCAAGATAATTTTAATATGGAGATACGTAAATATCTAAAGAAAATAGGGATTACTTCGCAAAGAGAGATAGCAAATATTGTAAATCAGTCAATTTCTGACGGGAAATTGACCGGAAATGAAACCTTGAAGGCAAGCGCTAAAATAATGCTTCATGATATAAACTTTGAATTAGAAATCGACGGGGAAATATCATTAGACTAAAGCTTTCATAGGTTTTTCTTTACTACATTCGCTATATCATCCTTTGCAGGTAAGGGAACATCATAGTCGATATTTTCTACACCATTGTACACGAGAAAATGCTTGGTTTTGACTCTTGAAAGTAGCGTTATATTTAATTGTTTAGCAAGTTCAAGACCCATGTGAGTGATGCCTGATCGAGATAGGAGGGTGGGAATCTTCATCTGAGCAACCTTTATTACCATTTCAGATGTTAAGCGGCCGGTAGTATAAAATATCTTATCAGCTCCCGAAATATCTTCTAGCCACATTTTCCCAGCTATTGCATCGACTGCATTATGCCTTCCCACATCTTCGATAAATATTAGCGGTTTTTCATTTTTGCACAGTGCGCACCCATGAACAGCACCAGCATTTTTATATACATCATTAAAAGCATTTAAATTTTTAAGTAGCGCATAAATAGTTGATTGTTTGATTTTCTTTTGTTTTATTTTTAGGTTTTCAAGTTGTTCTAAAACACTATTAAAAATTGTGCCTTGACCACAGCCTGTTGTGACAATTCTTGCGCCCAGCTTTTCAGTCCAGTCATCTCTTTCGTTTTGGCTTGTTACTGCTGCAGCATTTACATTCCAATCAACCTGTATTGATTTTATCTCATGAAGATCTGAAATTAGATCCTGATTTTTAATATAGCCCAGTGTTAGTAATTCTGGTTGCGTACCGAGAGTCATTAGAGTAATTATTTCATAACTATCAATATAAATAGTAAGAGGACGTTCTTCAGCAATACTTAATTCTCTGGTATTTTTATATTCATCTTTAACGAGTACTTTTTGAGTTGGTGATAAACCAGAGTTAGTCATTTCCGGTGCATAATTATGCGGCATATTTTATCCACCAGTAACATTCATATGTCTAAATATGATTGGTTTTTCACTTAAATCGAATTCATGTCCTTTTGGTTTGATATCCATGGCATTCCTAATTACATTTTTAAGTTCTTCAATATCACCTGGGAATTTTCGTATTATTTTCTTTAGACTTACTGAATGCTCTTGCCCAAGGCAAAGCAAAAGCTGTCCCTCGGCAGTTAAACGGACTCGATTACATTGGCTACAAAAATTATGGCTGTGTGGTGAAATAAAACCCACCTTTGTTTCAGTATCAATAATTTTATAATATCGTGATGGCCCACCTGTTGATATTGCAGTTGGAATTAGTTCATGACTACACTCCAAATCAGTTTTTATTTGATCGCTAGAGTAATAGACTTCATCCCTGTTATGTTCATCAATAATACCTAGAGGCATTTCTTCAATAAAACTTATATCAATTTTTCGATCAATAGCAAAGTTAACTAAATCAATAACTTCATCATGATTACGATTCTTTAATATAACGGAATTGATTTTTAGCTTTTTAAAATCAAGTGATAATGCTTTATCAATTCCTGAAATAACTGATTCGAGATTACCTGTACGAGTTATTTTTCTAAATCTTTCAGGGTCAAGTGAGTCAAGACTTATATTGATCCTTTGTACACCAGCATCTTTTAATGGTTGTGCAAGAGTTAATAGCTTTGAACCATTTGTTGTTATTGTAAGTTCTTTAAGTTTTGGTAGTTTTCCGATATTTTCAAATAATTGCATAACATTTTTACGTATAAGCGGCTCACCGCCCGTAATACGAATTTTCTCAACACCTAGTTCGGTAAATGCTTGAGCTATGAATGCAATTTCTTCTAATGTTAATAATTGGGCGCGAGGAACAAACTGCATTTTTTCACTCATACAATACGTACAACGAAAGTCACAACGATCAGTTACAGAAATTCGGACATAATTAATATGGCGATTAAATTTATCAATTAATTTTTCATGATGAGTTTTGTTCATTGTTGAGCTCTTATTTTTTTTCAGCATCAAATTTCAAGTATTTATTTATATAGAATATAACTAATAATACAGGTACACCCAACAGTGATGCAAACAAGAAAAAGTTAGTGTATCCAATATTTTCTACAATTGAACCCGAGTAACCACCAATAATTTTTGGGAGTAGCGTCATTAGTGAGCTAAAAATCGCATATTGCATTGCTGTGAATGAAATATTTGTTAATCTTGATAAGAAAGCAACAAATGCAGCACTTGCAATTCCTGCTGATAAATTATCTGCAGAAATGACAAAATACAATAGCGGGATGTTATAACCGTAAATTGATAAAAACATAAAGAGTAAATTAGTAGCAATGGTCAAAAATGCCCCCAAATAAAGAATTCTGAGGACCCCATATTTCATTGATAAAATGCCACCTAAAAAACCACCTGCTATAGTCATAGCTAAGCCATATGTTTTTACAATTGTGGCAATTTCTACTTTAGAAAATCCTAGATCCTGATAAAAAATATTTGATATAACACCAAGAACAATATCTGATATTCGATAAAGACCAATCAAGATTAATAGAAATAATGCAAGCTGCATGCCATATCTTTGAAAGAAATCAATAACAGGGGATATGTAGCTTTCAATGAAAACTTTTTTTTCTATAAATTTTATTTTTATAGATAGTATTGCTACTAATGAAGCTATTGAAAATGCAAAAAATAATCTTAATAATTCAATAAAGAAGCTCGATAGATTTTTATTGCCTAGTATCTCTGTAAGAGTATTTTTCAAATACGAGGAAAAATCAGAACTCAATAAAAATATAAAAATGAAGCAAAATATTGACAATACGAATACCATAAAAAATTTTATATATACGTAATTAGAATATTTTTTTTCAATTATCTTGTTTTCTTCTGGTTCGTTTATGATTAATGTTGTAGCAATACCTATAAACATGAAAAGACCCATAATAAAATATGTGGTCTTCCAAGCTTCATAATTGTATGAATTCATTTCAGAGCCAAAATAGCTCGCAATAAAAAGACTGCCAGCACCAGAAATTATCATTCCGATTCTATATCCAGCAATATATGTTGATGACATAAGCGCCTGTAATTTTATTGGAGCAGATTCAATTCTGTAAGCATCAATGACAATATCTTGCGTTGCTGATGAGAATCCCAATGCAACTGCTGCTAGCGCCATAATTTTTAATTGCATATCTCCAGATGCGGGGTCAGTAATCGCCATCATACAAATAGATAAGATAACGGCAATTTGTGAAATTAGTATCCATGAGCGGCGTCTGCCTAAATACTTACTGAGAAATGGCACGGGTAAAAAATCGACTATTGGTGCCCAAACGAATTTAAATGAATATCCCAGTGCTGCCCAACTAAAGAATGTTACAGCAGTGCGCTCAACACCTGCTTCACGTAACCACAATCCTAACGAAGAAAATATAAGCAGAAGAGGAATTCCTGCAGATAACCCAAAAAATAACATTGTTATTACACGCGGATGCAGTAATGCATAAAAACTTTGTCGCCAGGTTGTCATTATTTGATATTAATTAGTTAAATTTTATTGTGAAAACTGCATAATATTACATTGATTATTTATTACTTTAAGCTTCAATAAGGTATTTAACAATGAAAAAAATTCTAGTGCCAAGAATAGAAATTCACTATTGTACACAATGCAGATTTATTCTCAGAGCAACTTGGATTGCTCAGGAGTTATTAATGACATTTGCTGAGAAAATAGGTGAAATTGCTTTAATACCTAGCAGTGGCGGAGAATTTATAATTTTTTGTGACAGTAAAAAAATATTTTCTCGTAAAGAGAAAGGCAGATTTCCTGAATCAAAAGAATTAAAACAGTTAATTCGTGATGAAATCGATCCTTCTAGATCGCTTGGCCATAGCGACGAATAAGAAGTTAAACAGATTTATCTCAAGGCAACTCTCTAGCGATTCTTATGCCAATTCTACTTAACCTCTCATCCTTATTGAATTTCTCTCTTTTTGTATTCCTAATAGACTGTTGCGGAGAAGCATGAGAACCGCCTCTCGCAATTTGGAAATCAGAAGAGTTGCAATCTCCTGTCCAGGCAGTTCCGTCATTTGGCGCACCTTTATAACTGTCATGCCAGCAGTCTTGTACCCATTCACTAACATTACCAGCCGTGTCATAGAGGCCAAATGAATTTGCTTCGAAAGATGCTATTTTTGTTGGCTTACTTGTATCAAGATTTGTACCGCAGGTTACACAATGTGCACGATTTGCTTCTTCATCATAACCCCACCAAAATGTTGATTTTTTACCTGTTGATGCAATATATTCCCACTCAGCTTCACTAAGCAGTCTGTATTTCTCTCCCGTTTGTTTTGATAGCCATTTTGCATAATCATTTGCATCTTTCCATGATACGAAATTTACTGGATATTTTTTTCTATCTTTTTCTTTTGCGTTAGGTATATTTTTCTGTGTTGCTTTTGCAAAAGCATCATACTCTGCTAATGTTATTTCATTTTGACTTACAGCAAATTTTTTGATTTTAACAGTATGCCGAGGACCTTCATCTTTTCTAACTGAACTTGTAATTCCCATCGCGAATGTCCCCGACTTTATTGATACCATAATTGGCCCTTTGCCACCAATCTTTAGATTATCTTGTAAAGTTTTTATGGGCTCATTTTTTACTGTAGTAGCATCATCAGTAATGACTATTATTTTTTCTTCAGCAATTGATTTAGCTTCATTCTTATTCGATGTCTTTGTAGAGAAGAAAATAGCTAATCCTATAGATAGGACTAATGCAATAGTAATAGCTATATAAAGACCAGTTTTAGGTTTTGCTTTACTTACGTATTTTGGTTTTGGTATAAGTTCTATACCTTCAAGCTCTTTTATAAAATGATTAATTGATGGACTTCTATCAGGTCGAAAAAATGCAATTGCACCAGCCAAAGCAGTATTTTGTATCTTATTTAATGATTCAATATAAGGTGGGACTAGACGCTTCTCTCTTGCTTTATTAGCAGGCACTTTATTAAAAGGATGTTTGCCGGTTAAAAGTTCATAAGCAACACATCCTAATGCATATACATCATCACGGATATCAGGCTCTTGTCCTTCTAATTGCTCATGACTGGCATATGCAGGTGTTAATGCACCTAGTTTACCCGGATCAAATAAAGTTTGCGTTAAGTCACCCGAGACGGGGTTTTTGCACGCACGTGCGATTCCAAAATCAAGAGTTTTTACTTTGCCATTATTACAAAGAAATGCATTAGATGGTTTAAAATCAGAATGGACTAATTGATGTTCGTGAGCATAGGCCAAACCACTACCGATTTGTTTTATAATTGCATAGGCTTGTTTGAATGGTAATCCGTTTTTTGGCTTAACTTTTTTTCTAATAAAATCCTTAATTTCTATACCTTCCATTAGTTCCATTGTAATGTAAACGGCTGTACCTGGCCCACCAACACGATCAAAGTCGTATACTGTTGCGATATTGGGATGAGATAATTTTTGTTGACGGCTCGCTTCACGCTGCAGCGAAATAAATGCTTGGGGATGATCCTTAAAATTGTCATTCAAAAGTTTAATGGCAACGTAAGGTTTTCTGTCTTTAGCTTCCTCTTTTAATAGGTCTAATGCCTTATAGACTTTACCCATGCCGCCTACACCAAGAACTTTCTCGAGTTTGAAGCGCCCTCTAACAATAGAACCTACGTCGTAATCAGTTGAAACCTCATTTTCACTCAATGTTGGTGTTCCTTCTTGAATATTATTTGAGAAATATATTATAAATTATTGATATTAATGATAAATATTATATTCATATGCAAATTTTATTTGGTTAATTTTATTAATTCCGTATATATTCACAATGATACCAGCCGATTTATTTTTTTCTATATCGATAAAGATAAATTTCTTGAATTTTAAGGCAATTTACGACACCAATATTGATGAAAATTAATTTTTTCATTATTCAGAAATGATGGATTTTCATCATTAAAGTAATAGAAGTTAAGGAATAATAATGCAGCATTCGATTGAATTTTCTATTTTTTTAATTTTTACAAGCGCCGCTATTTTTGCGACCGTTGCATTATATGCAAGGCAAGCCATGATAGTTGCTTACATACTTCTTGGGCTTCTATTAGGACCATGGGGCGTAGCCCTGATCACTGATGCAAAACTTATCTCTGAAATATCAAATATAGGAATTATTTTTCTATTATATTTGTTGGGTTTAGATTTATTACCACAACAATTATGGAAAATGTTGAGAGAAGCCTTAGTTGTTACTCTGACAAGTTCCGCTATCTTCTTTATTTTGGGTTTTATAGTCGGTGTTTTATTTGGTTATGAGTACTTGAAGGCAGTTTTAATTGGTTCGATTATGATGTTTTCAAGTACGATCATTGGTTTGAAATTATTACCAACTTCTATATTGCATCATAAGCATACTGGGCAAATTATTATTAGTGTTCTACTATTACAGGATCTTCTAGCAATAATAGTTTTATTGTTATTACAAGGATATGGTAAGGGCGGAAATCTTATGATAGATATTACGAGTCAGTTACTATATCTGCCATTTTTAATAACTGTCGTTTTTCTTTTTGAACGCTATATATTATTTAAGTTAATTGCTCGATTTGAACAAATTCATGAGTACATATTTCTATTAGCAATTGCATGGTGTTTAGGTGTTGCTGAATTCGCACACTTTATTGGTTTATCACATGAAATTGGTGCTTTCATCGCTGGTGTCACGTTAGCATCAAGTCCGATTGCATTATTTATTACGGAAAGATTAAAACCACTACGTGATTTTTTTCTAATTATATTTTTCTTTTCTCTTGGCGCTGGGTTTAATATTTCCATCATTGATGAAATTTTTCTCCCGGCTATTACGCTTGCGCTTCTTGCGGTATTAGTTAAGCCGATAATTTTTTCACATATCCTTCATTTCGAGGGTGAGAAGAGGCATATTGCGAATGAGTCTGGCGTCAGATTAGGACAAATAAGTGAATTTTCATTATTAATTTCAGTTCTTGCAGTCAAATCGGGATTTGTTGGAGAGCATATTTCATCTCTGATACAGTTTTCTGTATTAATTTCATTTATATTATCTTCTTATATTATTGTTCTGAAATATCCGACACCAATTTCATCTAATGATATGTTACGTCGTGACTAAAAGTGATATTTTTGTGGTATTTAAATAGGAGTTTAGGGAGCTATGTTTGATAAAAAAATTGATGTAAATGCACCTATACATGAATTAATAAGTGCTCGTTGGAGCGGTCGTGCATACGATAGTGACAAAATGTTGTCACGTAGTGAAATCATATCTTTGTTAGAGGCGGCACGATGGGCTCCATCATGCTCTGGCTTACAACCATGGCGATTTATTGTATGTGATAAATCTTCTAACGAAAACTCTTGGAGAAAAGCACTTGAATGTCTGTCTCCGGGAAATCAAGATTGGGCAAAAAACGCACCATTACTTTTATTATCCTGTGCCGATACAATGGGGCAGAAAAATAATATAAACCGATGGGGCGAACATGATACTGGCGCTGCTTCAGAGAACTTAAGTCTTCAGGCGACGGCACTTGGTTTGATGGTCCACCAAATGGGCGGTTTTAGTGTTGAAAAAGCTATCAACCATTTTAATATACCAGAGCGATATATCCCTATGGCCATGATTAGTGTTGGTTATCAGTTGGCTGAAGATAAAATTCCTGAGAACATGAGAGAAAGGGAATATAGTGATAGAACACGTAATTCACTTGACATAAATTTTTTTGAAGGCACATGGAATGAACCTGTCCATCTTTCTAATTAAATAAATTATAGAATAAAATAAAGAATGAAAAATGATAAATCAAAAAGAGAATTCATCGCTCTCAATATAGCAGTTTTGACTATATCTGATACTAGAAAATCGGATAACGATGTTTCCGGTAATCAACTAGTCGAGCTTCTAGAAAAGAGCGGCCACTCTCTCTCGGAAAAAGTTATTGTTAAAGATGATATTTATCAGATCCGTAGCGTGGTATCAAAATGGATTTCTGATCTAAAAGTTGATGTTGTTTTAACAACTGGTGGAACAGGAGTTACAGGCCGGGATGGTACTCCTGAAGCAATAGAAGTGTTGCTTGATAAAAAGATTGAAGGATTTGGCGAAATGTTTCGTTACTTATCATACGAGAAAATTAAAACATCAACCATACAATCACGGGCTATTGCGGGTGTATCGAATGGAACATATCTTTTCTGTTTACCAGGATCGGTTAATGCTTGTGCAACAGCATGGAACGAAATAATAAACTATCAATTAGATTATCGTACGCGCCCATGTAATTTAGTTGAACTATTACCAAGATTAAAAGAAAAATAATTAAAAAATATTAAAAATGGAACTTATGAAGTAATGTTTCATTTAATTAAACTCAATTTAATGATACCCATAATGAATAATCTATTTAAAATATTTGTATTTCAATTTTTATTTTTTTTAACTAATTTATCAGCAGAAGATAATATTCCTTCAGTTATTGTAGAAACTGAAGAAGCAGTAACTATTGAAATTTCTCCGTCTATATGGACTAGTGGAAGTATAATAAGTCAGAATGATTCAAAAATTGCTTCTGAAGTTAAAGGAAAAATTATCGAAATTCTTGATGTTGGTGAGCAAGTAAAAAAAGGAGATGTTATTGCCAGAATTGAAAATACAAAATATCAGTTGAGCTATAACGAAATTAAATCTGAAATTGAACCGATTGAATCTTTGTTGATATATTATACAAGCGAAACTGAGAGACTAAAAAAACTTGCAGGTAATAATAATGCAGCAAAAAATGAGCTTGAAAAAATTCAAGCTAATAAAAATGAGTCTATCGCAAAAATTAATTTAATTAAATCAAAACTGGAAACTGCTCGCGATTTAGTTGATAGAACAATAATTCGAGCACCATTTGATGGCATTACAGTAAACCGTTTCAAGAGTATTGGTGAGATAGTTGATCCTAATGATGAAATTATTAGGTTAGTTGATGTAGATAACTTAGAAATTAAATCTCATATACAAAAAAAATCTCTTCCTTATGTCAATATTGGTGATGCCTTAGAAATTAAAATAGATTCTTCCTTAATGATGGGGGTTGTTAACAAAGTAATCCCAGTTGGCGATAATATATCTAGGCTTTATGAAATTAGAGTGCGATTCAGTAATAAAATATGGCCTGTTGGCACAGCTGTTAAAGTTGCCTGCCCAATTAAACAAAAACAGAATGTACTTGTTGTCCCTCGTGATGCCCTTGTTATCAGGCAATCTGGTATCGCTATTTATCGTATTAATACTCAGGATAGGGCGGAACTAATTCCTATTCAAACCGGAATTTCAAATACAAAGTATATTCAGGTAATTGGTGATGTAAGTATAGGCGACAAGATAGTTATACGCGGAAACGAAAGATTACGTCCCGGACAAGCAGTAAAAATAATCAACAACTTGGATTACTAGTGTATTTAACACGCTCATGTCTAGCTAACCCAAGAGCGCTATTTGTAGGCGCTGTTCTATTACTAATATTTGGCTCAATAAGTCTTTCACGGCTACCTATTCAGCTAACACCCGAATTAGAAGAACCAGAAATAACAATCACTACTAAATGGCGTTCTGCATCACCCATTGAAGTAGAGGCAGAGATTATTGAACCTCAGGAGGATGTATTGAGAGGTTTACCTGGCCTAACAGAAATTCGTGCTAAAGCTTTTGAGAATAGAGGGGAAATTAATTTAACTTTTGCTGTAGGTATGGATATGAGAAGAGCATTGATCGAAGTCATGAATCGATTAAATCAAGTCTCTGATTATCCTGATGATGCCGATGAGCCATCAATAAGTACTGTTGGTCAAGATGCCCAAGCTATTGCCTGGTTTATTATTAAAACTTCTGAGAATAATGAAAGATCGATTGAATCATATAGAGATTTTGTTGAAGAAGTTATTCAATCAAAATTTGAAAGAGTTCCAGGTGTTGCACGTTCGGAAATATTCGGAGGGAGAGAGAAAGAACTAAGAATATCGTTTGATCCATATAAAATCGCTGATGTTGGTGTACAACTTGCTGACGTAATGAGATTAGCGGGAACTAGTAAGGATGTTTCTGGAGGTTTTGTTAATGTCGGCAAGCGTGAATATAGTATTAGATTTACAGGTAGATATGAGGCTGAAGAATTAGGTGAAATGATTTTAGATTGGCGTGATGGCCGACCTATATATTTACGCGATGTAGCAACCATAGAAGAACGACTTACAGATAAAGATAGTTTTGTTTTAACCAAAGGTAGTTTATCGATTGCAATTAATGCTCAACGTGAAACTGGTGTTAATGTACTTGAGATCATGGCTGGACTGAAAAATGTAGTAAATGATCTTAATAATGGTCCTTTAAAAAGAGCAAACCTTACCATTGAGCAGGTTTATGATGAAACAGTATATATAGATCGTTCAATAAATATGCTAAGAAATAACCTTGGTTTAGGTATTTCCCTCTCAATAGCTATTTTATTTCTATTTATTGCAAGATTTCCAGCAACACTAATTGTAGCAATGTCGATACCTATTTGTCTTATTACTAGTTTTAGTGTTATGGATATAACTGGAAGAACATTGAATGTTATATCACTTGCCGGTCTTGCCTTTGCTGTTGGTATGGTACTAGATGCATCTATAGTTATACTCGAAAACATCATACGCCTTAGAGAAAATGGCTCTCCGCCTGATATCGCATCAAATCAGGGCACAGAACAAGTTTGGGGGGCGCTAGTGACATCAACAGCAACAACTGTAGCAATTTTTTTACCAGTAGTGTTTCTTGGAGATGAAGTTGGGCAGCTTTTTTCAGATCTTGCTATCACAATTACTTCGGCTATTTTGCTATCACTTTTGACTGCTATAACAGTTGTTCCAACAGCAATGAAATTATTTTTTACGAATAAAGAATTTAGTGACCCATACAAAATGGTGTGGAAAAAACTTTCTCTTTGGATAATGAATTTAACGAATACGCCGCTAAGAAGAGTTTCATGGATAATATTATTGATCACAATACCCGTCATTGTGATGTATGCACTAAAACCAAAGGCAGATTATTTGCCAGATGGGAATAGAAATCTCGCATTTGCATTTATTTTACCCCCACCAGGCAGCAATATTGAAACTGTTGAGAAAGAAATGGGTAAAATTATTGCTAATCGTTTACAGCCACATATAGAAGGAGAAAAAGAACCTTATATAAAGCATTATTTTTTTGTTGCCTTTTCAAAAGGCGTATTTATGGGGGCAAGTGCTAAAGATGAATCTGAGACAGAGGAATTAGTGGCATTAGTAAATTCTGTTGTTCAGGGATTTCCTGACACAATTGCATTTGCAAAAAGATCATCATTATTTCGTGGCTTTGGTTCTGGTAGAACAATTGATATAAATATTCAATCAAAAGATNTACCAGCACTAATGGNNGCANCNTTACANGCATTCATTGAGGTTTCATCTATATATCCAAATACAAGACCACGCCCAGGTCTTGAACTAGCTCAACCTGAGTTGAGGTTAGTTCCAATTGAAAGGCGGATAGCAGAAGCGGGATGGGATCGTTCAGTTATTGCAGCTTTGACCCAGACATTTGGCGACGGGAGATTCGTAGGGGATTATTTTAATGGCGAAGAAACACTGGATATAATTTTACGCGCGAACCCTTGGCATACACCAGAATCTTTAGGAAGTATTCCAGTAGTAATATCCAATAATCAAGTTTTACCATTAAATGAATTAGTGAAAATTATTCGAACAGTTGGTCCTGAAGAAATAAGGAGAGTAAACAGAAGAAGAACAGTAACTCTTGAGGTATCACCGCCACCAAATGTTTCACTTGAAGAAGCTTTATTTGTTATTAAAAAAAATGTAGAGCCAAAAATTCTTAAACAATTACCGGATGATGGTGATATTTATTACGCAGGAACTGCTGATAAATTAACTACTGCACTAGAAAATATGAAAGGAAGTTTTTTATTAGCAATTGTAATTCTTTATTTATTAATGAGCGCTATGTTTCGATCTTTTAAAGATAGTTTGCTTGTTGTGTTAGCGATTCCATTAGCAGCCTTTGGGGGTATCCTTGCTTTAAATTTAATGAATTTTATTACTTTTCAGGCAATGGATTTGTTAACCATGATTGGGTTTATCATTCTTCTAGGACTAGTTGTGAATAACGCTATCTTATTAGTCTATCAGGCGCGTACGGCTGAGAGAAGAGGGCTCACAAGAAGGGATGCAGTAGAAGAAGCAATTCTTTTGAGATTAAGACCTATAATGATGAGTACACTAACTAGTATATTTGGCATGTTACCATTGATAATTATTCCTGGTGCAGGCACTGAATTATATCGAGGATTAGCCACTGTAATAGTGGGCGGAATGATGGTGAGCACACTATTTACACTTATATTGTTACCTAGTCTTTTACGAATAGGCGAAGACAAATTATAACTGAAAAATATTTAATATTTTTTTAATATAAAATCTAAGCATAATTAAGTTAGTAAGCGTATAATTTTTAGCATGAAAAAAATAGTGACAGTAATAAGTTTTATTTTTTTATGTTTTTCAATACCAACAAAAGCATATGCCGTTCGTTACCTTATAGAGGGGACGATTGACAATACCGTAATTGGTGAAATCAAGACCGTTACTGCTGATGAACGAGATACGCTGCTTGATATTGCACGAAGCCATGGTTTCGGTTACCAGGATATGAAACTCATTAATACTGAAGTTGATACTTGGTTACCAGTTGATGGTCAGGAAGTTATTCTTCCGTCAAAATTTATTCTTCCGGTTGCACCAATGAAAGGAATTGTCTTGAATGTTCCTGAAATGAGACTTTATTACTACCCGCCTAAAGGTAAAAATGATTTACAAGAAGTTCACACATACCCTTTGGGTGTGGGTAGGGAAGGATGGAATACTCCGTACATTAAAACAATGATTGTTGAAAAAAAAATAAAGCCAAGCTGGCATCCACCTAAATCTATAAGAAAAGAACATGAGGAAGCTGGGGATCCTCTACCAAAAATAGTTAAACCGGGGCCTGATAATCCATTAGGTAGTTATGCGATGCGTTTAGGGAGACGTGATTACCTAATTCATGGAACAAATAAACCATATGGAATAGGCATGCGAATTAGTCATGGTTGTATTCGTTTATATCCGGAAGATATTGAAGAATTATTCTCAAAAGTTCCTTTAGAAACTCCGGTGAATATAATTAATCAGCCATATAAGATTGGCGTTAAAGATAATGTTATTTATTTAGAGGCTCATCCTTTTTTGGATGAGGATAAAGAAATTTATGAAAATAACTTAACGAGTATTATTTCTATGATTATAAAGATTTCAAAGGAAAGAGAATATCAAATTGATATGTCGACTGCATATGAAGCTATACAAAACCCAAATGGGTTACCAGTGCCAGTTGGAATGTTTTTGAATAGCCAAAAAAAGAAAGAGCATAATAAAAACTTAATATCTATAGTAGAGTAATCAGGCCGATAAAAAACCCTAACTAAGCAACTTAGTTAGGGTTTATATTACTTTATACTAGTGCTTTTTATTATTTCATCATTGCTTTTTCGAACATACGATCAAGCTTCTGTGAATTTTGATTACAGCACTCTAAAGCAGCATCCGCCGTAGACTGTGCTTGTTGAGCAGCATAGGCAGCTTCAGATGCTATCTCTCTTGCATTAGTAGCAAGATTGTAAGCGTCGTTAGCCTTAGACATAGCAGCATCAATAGCAGAACTATCTACAGGTGGTGCAGCACACCCGCCTAGCAATCCCAAGGCAAGTGTCAGTATGGAAATTTTAATTATTTTCGATTGCATACGCGTTCTCCCGTTAATTCTATTGCTGGGGATTAATCCAGCTGTCCATATATGGTCCTCATATCATGACCTATTTCATGTAGTTAATCAATTTTTCAGCTAAAAAACTAATGAAGTATATGCAAAAATCACCCATATTAAGTGAAAAATATGCTTAAAAATGAGCAAATTTAATACCCTCTTCTAGCAGGTCTTGACGTCTTCATACGTTTATCATAGACCTCAAAAGTGAAATTTGTAAGTGCAGTTTCAAGTGATGACATAGGGTTTTCCTTACAGTAATCATTCAGCCACACGATTACATCTTTTTCCTTCATAACTCCCGTTATACTATAGGTATCTTCAGTAAAAATATTATATGCCGTTATATATCCTTTTATATAATTTCTGTATTTGTCAAAATTTTCAGTTTCATCAGTTTTATCTTCTTTTTTTTCCCAAAATTTCAACTTAGATATCCAATCTTCATCTTTTTCTTGAATAGTTTCATCTTGATTAAGGTAATTTACAGTTATTGAATTAAAAGTAAAACAGGATTTCATGCCAATACCCCAAACAGCATAGTTCCCACTTTTATCAATTGTCATAGCATTATTTGATATGAATAAAAGTACAAATGTAGATAATAAATATTTCATTTATGCCCTCTCTTCTGGGTAAAAAATTATGTAATGATTTCTTTAAGACCTTTAATTAATCGCTTAGTTCCAATGTCAGCCATCTCATTATTCAATGACCCATAACCAATTCTTAAATAACAACTATCATTCATTCCAAATGTTTCTCCAGGGATTACTGCTATTTTATATTTACTAATAAGTTTTTCTGAAATTTCTAATCCTGATAAATTTGTATTTAGTTTGACCAAAAAATAAAAAGCACCCATTGTTAGTGGCGCTGTACAAATATCATTTATTTCCCTTAATTCAGAATATATCTTGTCTCGAACATATTCAATATTATTTAAATATTTTTTAGCATAGTTGACACCTATTTCTAATGCTGAAATAGCAGCCTCTTGGGCAATACGTGTGGGGCAAATCAAATACGTATCTTGTGCTTTTTTTACAGATAGTGATAAATGTTTTGGAATTACCATGTAGCCAATTCGCCAACTCGCAAAACCATAGGCTTTTGATAGTGAGTACAAAGATATTGTGTAATCATAAGAGTCAGATATAGAAGCTGGCGAAAAATGCTTGGTATTTCCATAAATAAAATATTCATATGCTTCGTCAGATATATGATAAATTTCTTTTTCTCTACACAAATTATTTATTTTTTCTAATATCTTTTTTTCATATACAGCACCAGTTGGGTTATTTGGGGATACTGTAACAATTGCTCTTGTTTTAGAATTAATAGCAGCAATTATTTTTTCTAAGCAAGGCTGATAATTTGAATCAGTATCGACAGTTACTGCTTTACAATTAATCATATTAATTGCCATTTCGTGGTTAAAGTAATAAGGGCGTAATAGAATAATTTCATCGCCAGGGTCTGATATTGCTAATATTGCATTCATAAATGCCATATTCGAACCAGCAGAAACTATTAGTTCTGATTTATCAGTTAGATTTATACCGTTTTCATGTTTTAATTTTTTGGTAATTATGGATCTTAATGCAGGTATTCCTTCAACTTCTGAATATACATGATGTTCAGCTGAATAATTTAAATTACTAATTTTCTCAAATACAGTTTCTGGGGGTCCGTAATAAACTACGCCTTGACCAAGTGAAATTGTATCCGGATTTTTTTTAATCAAATCGGATATAATTGAAATTATTGGCGGCTGAACATTTCTCATTCGCTGACTAGCTTTCAATGGTTTAATCGACATTTTTTTGAAAGAGCTGGAAAATTATTTCTAGTAAGATCTAAACTTTCTTCAATTTTCAATAAAAGAGATCTTTCTTCCTGAAAATTGAGTTTTCAAAAATTCCATTTGATCTGCCAAAATCTTTCTATTTGATAGGGCAAGATATTCAGCCCAATTAGGTATATATGGTATGGCGAGAAGTGGCATATGTGCGTTTTCTGGAGTTCTGTTACCTTTTCTTATATTACAATTTCTACACGCAGTGACAACATTAGACCAAAAATCTTTACCGCCTTTTGAGAGAGGAATTACGTGATCGCGAGTCAGTGATGCCGCTCGATTTTTACTGCCGCAGTACATGCATAAATTTGCATCTCTCAAAAATAACTCCCGATTTGTGAGAGGAGGGATACCCCTTGCAGTATATTTTGATGGGCTAGAACGTTTTACTGCAATTATAGAATTAATCTCAACAATTGAGCGCTGACCAGTTAATCGGCTGATTCCGCCTCGAAACGTAAAAATACTCTCACCAGCTGTCCATGCAATTTTCTCACGGCTATAAAGGTTTACCGCTAATTGCCAGGGAATCCATCTAACNGGAGAACCTGAAATATCTAGTCTTAATATAAGTGGGTCCATAATCTTATTTTTGTATTTAATTAGGTTTTTATAAAATCCATATTATAATTTTAACTGAGAGCATATTTTATGTAAAAGCACAGCTAAGTCCAATGTTTAATATTCAATAGGCGAAATTGAAATGACAAAAAATCTTTTAGATGATATTGATGAGAGTTTATCGGCATATGATAGGGCTGAAAAATTACAGACAAAAGCAGCAAAAGTCGGTTTTGATTGGGAAAATAGCGATGAAATTATAGAAAAGATTGAAGAAGAAATAGCCGAAATTCGTAGCGCTATAAATAAGGACGGGGTAAAAGAAAATTTATCAGGAGAGATAGGTGATCTGATCTTTAGTTGTATCAACTTAGCAAGATATTATCAAATCGATTCAGAAGTTGCTTTGCAAATGACAAATAAGAAGTTTATTAAACGTTTTAATTATATTGAGGATAGTTTAATAAAAAAGGGTAAACTTATTACAGAAACAAACCTTGAAGAAATGGATAAACTTTGGGACGAGGCAAAGATTAATATTATTTAACGCGATATCGGTCTCGCTTAATTAATCTTCCATTTGAATCAAATTTAATTTCTGTAATCCACTTATCAGCACTACTCTTAATTGGTATATAAAACCAGGTTTTGCTTAATACAAAGTCTAAACGATCGCTTCTAATTGTTTCNTGGTCTGAAGGTCCAAACTTATATAAGACTTCTGCTTCTGACATACCAGTTCTTAAAGTTATGTAGTCACGCATTGCAATAGCATCAGCACATAGTAAAGTACTGTATNTCGAAATTAACAAAAGGAAAGTATATTTCATCATAACTGTCGAATACCTCTACTTAGTATTAGAGAGCCAATTTTGAATGAGAAGTTCACAGTACCTGGAAAATCTAACCAATTTATAATTAAATACACCAGATTTAAAAGACGAACAATTTTTTAGAATTTATTTAGCTTTTTTATCTTTATCAAATTTAAGCATTGCNTAAGCTGAATGATTNTGAATTGATTCGAAATTTTCAGACTCAATAACATAACCCGCAATCCGATCATCGTTATTAAATTGAATAGCAATATCACGTACCAAATCTTCAACGAATTTCGGATTATCATATGCTTTTTCNGTTACATACTTCTCATCCGGTCTTTTCAGTAATCCATAAAGCTCACAAGATGCGACTTTTTCTATCACCTCTATTAATTCTTCAATCCATATAAAGTCACGCATTTTTACGCAGGCTGTAATACAAGAGCGTTGGTTATGTGCCCCATAATCGGAAATATTTTTCGAACAAGGGCATAATGAGGTGACAGGTACTTCTACTTTGACCAACACTTTAGATTTTTGATTTTCAATTTTTCCGATAAATGATACAACATAGTCCATTAGGCTGTTTACACCTGACACAGGAGCTGCTTTATTCATGAAATAAGGGAATGTCATTTCAATATTTCCAGATTCTGCATTAAGTAATTCTGTCATTTCTTCAATCATATTCTTAAATGATTTAACAGTAATTTCATACTCATGATTATTAAGAATCTCAACAAACCGAGACATGTGTGTGCCTTTATATTTTTCAGGTAAGTTCACATACATGTTGAAGTTAGCCACTGTATGTTGCTCTCGACCAGAGCGATCTTTGACAACAATAGGGTGTTTAATATCTTTAATCCCTACCTTGTCAATAGGGATTTTCCTGGTGTCTTCGCTACTCTGTATATCAGGTATAGTAGTAATAATGGGCGCTGCTCTATTCATTTTTTTAAGTTTCTTTGGTTTTATATGGTCTAAATTATTTACTTCGTTTGATAATATAATCGGCTATTTGTCTGAGCATCTTAGCTTTTTTATCGAATACATCAAGACATTTTATTGCTTTAAGGTGGAGTTTATCAGCCATTTTTTTTGCTCCATCAAGTCCGAGCAAATTTGGATAGGTTGGTTTATTTAGTGCTATATCGGATCCCTGAGGTTTTCCTAGTACGGCGGTATCACTCTCAATATCCAATATGTCATCTTTGATTTGAAATGCAATACCAATATATTTGGCATAATTTGAAATACTTGTAAATAGTTCAGAACTTATGTCTTTAGCAGACAAAGCCCCTATTTCTGCGCTAGCTTTGATTAGGGCTCCAGTTTTATGACTATGCATATTTTCAAGTTCATCAATGTTTAGTTCTAAGCCAACAGATGCTAGATCAATAGCCTGCCCACCGGCCATACCACTTGAGCCACTCGCTAAACTGAGCGTTTCAATCATCTTCAACCGCTGCGAATCATTTGTTTCAATTTTTGGATCCATCGCCAGTATCTGAAAAGCCAGTGCTTGTAGAGCATCACCAGCTAATATTGCTGTCGCTTCATCAAATACTTTGTGACAAGTTGGTCTGCCACGTCGTAAATCATCATCATCCATTGATGGTAAATCATCATGAATCAATGAATAAGCATGCATGATCTCAACAGCACAAGCTGGCCCGTTTAATTTACCTAATTCAACACCAAATGCTTCACCAGTAGCGTATAATAAAATTGGCCTGATTCGTTTTCCCTCAGCTAGAACTGAATAACGCATTGCTTCATGTAATTTTTTTGGCTCTGAACTGCTCTCAGGTAGCCAGTAATTAAGAGCAGTTTCGACAGATTTTTGATAAATCTGTAGTTGTTCTAAAAAATTTACCATTCAATCGTTATTACTTGAGTCGAAGTTTTTAAGACTACTGTTATTATTTTTTTCTAATAATATTTTTACTTTTTGCTCAGCTTCACTTAAAGCTTGTTGACAATTCTTTGTCAGTAGCATGCCACGTTCAAAACATTTTAAAGATTCTTCTAGCGACAAATCCCCCTCTTCAATCTTATTTACAAGATCTTCTAATTCAGCAAATGTCTTTTCAAAATTAATATTACTTTTTTTTGGCATATTTGAACCTGCTTCAAGGACTTATTCACGTCTAATCTATATCCTTTATATTTTTTTATCAATTTACTAGATTGATCAATACAAGCCATAAATGTAGCTTTTTTGAGTTTGACAGATTTGAGGGCATTGATTACCATCCACCACTTAGACATAGTCTAAATAGAACTATATAATATAAAGATAATATCACCATTTAGGAGAAGCGGAATGGAATTAAAAGGCTCAAAAACAGAGGAAAACCTCAAAGCTGCATTTGCTGGAGAATCTCAGGCTAATCGCCGGTATCTCTATTTTGCTCAAAAGGCAGATGTTGAAGGCTACAATGATGTTTCAGCCGTTTTTCGCTCAACTGCAGAAGGCGAAACTGGGCATGCACACGGACATTTAGAGTATCTCGAATCCGTTGGAGATCCAGCAACTGGGGAACCTATTGGTTCTACAGATCTCAATCTCAAAGCGGCCATTGCTGGAGAGACGCATGAGTACACAGATATGTATCCCGGTATGGCAAAATCAGCGCGCGATGAAGGTTTTGATGAAATAGCAGATTGGTTTGAGACGCTGGCTAAAGCTGAGCGGTCTCATGCAAATCGTTTTCAAAAAGCATTAGATAACTTGTCATAAAAGACTTTACGAAAATAGTTGAGTCAGTAATGTCTGGCTCGACTATTTTTTTTGGTAAATAAATGTCATGAATGACAAATCACGAGAAGGCGGTGTTGAGGCACCAACACGGCATCCTATAAATTGGAAAACAGGCGATTTTAATGACGAAGCTTCATTATTTGGTGAATTAGAACGCGTTTTTGATATTTGTCATGGTTGTCGCCGTTGCGTTAGTCTTTGCAATGCATTTCCTACATTATTTGATTTAATTGATGAGTCAGAAACCTTTGAGATTGATGGTGTTAAAAAGGAAAATTACTGGGATGTAGTCGAGCACTGTTATCTTTGCGATCTATGTTATATGGCTAAATGCCCCTATGTTCCTCCGCATGAGTGGAATGTTGACTTTCCACATCTTATGTTACGTGCAAAAGCACAAAATTTTAAAAAAGGTAATGTTGGTATACGCGATAAAGTCTTAACATCAACTGATGCAGTAGGTTCTTTTGTAGGAATTCCTGTTATAGCGCAAACAGTCAATATTACTAATAAAAGTAAACCAATCCGTAAGATAATGGAAAAAACTATCGGCATACATTCAGAAGCCGTGTTACCAAAATTTTATAGCAAATCTTTAAGAAAAAGATTTAAGAAAATAAAGAAAAATAATGCGTTAGAAAAAACTGCATATAAAGACAAAGTTGCTATATTTGTTACTTGTTATGGAAACCGAAATGAGCCAGATGTTATTGAAGATTTAATAGCAATACTTAAACATAATAAGATAGAGACTAAATTAGTTAAGCAAGAAAAATGTTGCGGTATGCCAAAAATGGAATTAGGCGATCTTGAGTCAGTAGAAAGCTTAAAAAACTTTAATATTCCTCAGTTAATGGAGTTGGTTGAGGATAATTATAATATTATTGCTCCAATTCCATCATGTGTATTGATGTTTAAAAAAGAGCTTCCTCTATTATTTCCAGATGATGAAAGTGTACAAAAAGTGAAGAATGCTTTTTATGATCCTTTCGAATTTTTAATGTCTTTAAAAAAAGATGGTAATCTAAATACAAAATTTATAAAGTCGCTCGGAGAGGTAGCATACCATGCTCCATGTCACCAGCGTGTTCAGAATATTGGACCAAAAACAAAAGATATTCTTGAACTTATTCCTAATACAAACATCACACTTATTGAAAGATGTTCCGGGCATAACGGTACCTATGCGGTAAAAAGTGAATATCACGAAATATCAATGAAGATCTGTAAACCAGTGATTAGCAAAATTGAGACAAGTAATGTCGATCACTATATCAGTGATTGTCCAATGGCAGGTCATCAAATTGATAATGGAGTGCAAAATATTGAAGTTAGATCAGAAAGTCCTTTTACGTTATTGAGAGAGGCATATGGTATTTAATTTATGAAAAAATTAACTCGAGAAGATTTATTATCACTAGAAAAATATTCTGAAGTGCGTAACGACTTCCGTTCGAAAGTTATCAAACATAAAAAGAATCGGCGTTTACCAATCGGTCCGAATGCTACCTTATATTTTGAAGATAATTTGATTATGCATTATCAAATTCAAGAAATGTTACGCGCCGAAAGAATTTTTGAAGCAAACGCTATTAATGATGAATTAGCTGTTTATAATGAACTGATTCCTGATGGTAATAATTGGAAAGCAACCTTTATGATTGAATTCGCCGATGAAGGTGAACGTCGGCTAGCTTTGTCAAAAATGTTTGGTATTGAAGATAAAGTTTGGTTAAAAATTGATGGTTTTAACGAAATTTACCCATTTTCCGATGAAGATCTTGAGCGTGAAAATGAAAATAAAACATCAGCAGTACACTTCTTAAGATTTCAGTTGAATCATGAAATGGTCGGCGCCCTAAAACTAGGAAGTCAATTGTCAGCAGGTATCAGTCATGGAGCCTATCAGCATACTGTTAACCCCATACCAGATAATATCCGTGAATCACTTATTTCAGATCTAGATTAATCATCATACACTATTAGATATTTTATCTGTCTTGTCTTATTCTATGTAGCTTAAACATTCGCTAGAGAGATAAATCACTTGTCAGCAAAATATGATGCTTCTGATATTGAGGTATTAACAGGCCTGGAACCTGTTCGTAAGCGACCAGGCATGTATACAGATACTTCAAGACCAAATCATTTAGTTCAAGAGGTATTAGATAATAGTGTTGACGAAGCAATCTCAGGGCATGCATCAAAAATTGAAGTTATATTACACAAAGATAACTCAGTAACAGTCATTGATAATGGTCGTGGTATGCCGGTTGATAAACATCCCGGGGAAAAATTACCCGGAGTGGAAGTAATATTAACGCGATTACATGCTGGGAGTAAATTTTCAAATAAAAATTATAAATTTTCTGGTGGATTACACGGTGTCGGTGTTTCAATTGTAAATGCTTTATCGAAGAAATTAGAAGTTTCAATTAAGCGTGATGGAAAAGAATTTCAAATGTCTTTCAAAAACGGAGAAAAAAAATCAGCGCTAAAAAATATTGCTAAAGTAGGTATTAAAAATACAGGCACGAAGATTCATTTTTGGCCTGATGAAAAATATTTTGATTCGACAAAATTTTCATTAAGTAAGCTCAAGCACTTAATGAGAGCAAAGTCAGTTTTATGCCCAGGTTTACTTATTCGTTTTAACAACGAGTTAAAAAAAGAAAAAGATGAGTGGTGTTATCAAGACGGTATTAAGACTTATCTTGCTGAGCAACTAAATAGTTTTGAGCTTTTACCAAAAGAACCATTTTTGGGATCAATGCAGGGCGAACATGAAGCTGTTGATTGGGCTGTACATTGGTTATTAGAACCAAATGAATTAATTACTGAGAGTTATGTAAATTTAGTCCCAACAACACAGGGTGGCACTCATGTAGTGGGCATGCGTCAAGGATTGTTGGAGGCAATTCGCGATTTTTGTGAATCAAGAAATTTGTTACCAAGAGGAATAAAATTAATCTCTGAAGATATTTGTGAAAATTGCTGTTATCTTTTATCCGTAAAAATGGATAACCCTCAATTCTCAGGACAAACAAAAGAGAGGCTGTCATCGCGTGAATGTACTGTTTTTGTATCAGGAGTTGTTAAAGACGCATTAATTCAATGGCTCCATCAACATGTTGAGATGGGAGAGCGCCTTGCTGAATTAGTAATCAATACTGCTCAGAAACGTCTTAAATCAAACAAGAAAATTATCCGCAAAAAGGTTAGCGGCGGACCTGCATTACCCGGGAAATTAGCTGATTGCTCAACTCAAGATATCAGTGTATCCGAATTGTTTTTAGTTGAAGGCGATTCTGCAGGAGGTTCTGCAAAACAAGCGCGCGATAGGGATTTTCAGGCAGTTATGCCACTAAGAGGTAAAATCTTAAACACCTGGGAGATAGAATCTGGGGAAGTACTTTCATCAAAGGAAGTCCATGATATTGCAGTTGCTATCGGCGTGGATCCTGGCTCAAAAAATATATCGAGTCTAAGGTATGGGAAAATATGTATTTTAGCTGACGCGGATTCAGATGGAGCACACATTGCCACACTTCTTTGCGCCTTATTTTTGAAGCATTTCAGTATATTGGTGGAAAGTGGTCACATTTTTATTGCAATGCCGCCCCTATTTAGAATTGATGTGGCGAAGGAAATTTTTTATGCGCTAGATGAATCAGAGAAACAGGGAATTTTAGATCAAATAAAAGCCGAGAAAAAAACGGGCACTATAACCGTACAGCGTTTTAAGGGGCTAGGGGAGATGAATCCTATACAATTACGTGAAACTACAATGGATCCATCGACCAGACGATTGGTTCAATTAACACTAAATAACGAAAAGAAAGCAATCAAGATTATGGATATGTTGCTAGCCAAGAAACGATCTACAGACAGAAAGAAATGGCTTGAGATAAATGGCGATAAAGCAATATTTATTTAAATATATTGATTAAATACAATACTTTATTTCTTATATTTAATCTATTTTATAGGAAATTACTATGGCAGATACACTGAGTTTTGACTTTGAGCAGAACGAAAAACAGCCACTAGAAGAGTACACGGAAAAGGCCTATTTGGATTATTCCATGTATGTCATTTTGGATCGTGCTCTCCCTCATATAAGTGATGGATTAAAGCCCGTACAACGACGAATTATCTACGCAATGTCAGAATTAGGGCTCAAGGCATCATCAAAATTTAAAAAATCAGCCCGCACAGTGGGAGATGTTATTGGCAAATTTCATCCGCATGGCGATTCCGCCTGTTATGAGGCCATGGTATTGATGGCACAAGATTTTTCATATAGATATCCTCTTGTTGATGGTCAGGGAAACTGGGGGTCAATGGATGACCCAAAGTCATTTGCAGCGATGAGGTATACAGAATCAAAGTTAACTGCTTATGCAGATGTTCTACTTAGCGAAGTTGAGCAAGGTACCGTTGAGTGGCTTCCTAATTTCGATGGAACTCTAGAAGAGCCAAAGTTATTACCGGCTAGACTACCAAATATCTTATTAAATGGCACAACAGGAATAGCAGTAGGAATGGCGACTGATATACCGCCGCATAATTTAAAAGAAGTAGCTAGCGCATGTATTAGGTTGCTTGACGCCCCAAAGAGCTCAGTACTTGAACTATGTAAACACATTAAAGGCCCTGACTTTCCAACAAATGCAGAAATTATTAGTTCTAAAACTTCAATACGTGAAATTTATAAAACAGGCTATGGTTCAATAAAAGCACGTGCAGTTTGGTGTGAGGAAGATGGAAACATTGTTATTACAGCAATACCATACCAAAGTTCTGGAAATAAAATATTAGAACAAATCGCTTCACAAATGCAGTCAAAAAAATTACCTATGATTGATGATTTAAGGGATGAGTCAGATCATGAAAACCCTACTAGATTAGTTTTAGTTCCACGTTCTAATCGCGTGGATTTAGAAGAGCTAATGTTACATCTGTTTGCGACAACAGACCTTGAACGAAGTTATCGAGTAAATTTAAATATTATTGGTCTAGATGGGCGCCCTCAAGTTAAAGATTTAAAAGTTATTTTAAAAGAATGGATTCAATATAGAACTGAAACAGTTAGAAAGAGATTACAGTTTAGATTAGATAATGTCACCTCTTCCATCCATATTTTAGCAGGCCTGATGATTGCGTATCTTAATATAGATAAAATAATCAAAATAATCAGAAAAGAAGAAAAACCAAAAAATATTTTGATGAAAAATTTTAAATTAAGCGATACACAGGCAGATGCAATTTTAAATTTACGATTGAGAAGATTAGCAAAACTCGAAGAACTAAAGATTAAAGCAGATTTAGGAAATTTAAAAAAAGAGAAAAAAGAATTAGAAGCTATATTAAAATCTAAGCAGCGTTTAAAAACAGTTATCAAAAAGGAAATAGAAACTGACGCGAAACTCTTTGCTGATGACAGGCAATCGGAGATAAAAGAAGCAAAAGAGGCAAAGGTCATAGATGAAAAAAGTCTTATTACATCAGAACCAGTCACGATTGTACTTTCTGAAAAAGGATGGGTACGCGCTGCTAAAGGCCATGATATTGATCCGACATCATTAAATTACAAAAGTGGTGATAATTTCAAGCAAATGTCTCAAGGTAAAACAAATCAGCTTGCTGTATTTATTGATTCAAGTGGGCGGTGTTATTCGTTACCTTCACATTCATTACCATCGGCTCGTAGTTTTGGCGAACCAGTATCTGCGCGCTTAACTCCGCCTGATGGAGTTAGTTTCGAAGGTGTAATGACAGGAACTCCAGATACAGTTTATTTATTAGCTGCAGATAGTGGCTATGGATTTATGATTAAATTAAAAGATATCTATACTAAAAATAGAAATGGAAAATTAATTTTAAAGGTTCCAGAAAATTCGAATGTTTTATTACCAACAAAAGTGAATGATATTGAAAATGACTGGGTTGCAGCTGTTAGTTCTATTGGGAGACTTTTAATGTTTCCAATATCTGAATTAACATTACTGACTAAAGGTAAGGGCTTAAAAATAATTCAAATTCCACCTGCTAAATTAAAAACAAGAGAGGAATATGTGGTCGCAATGACTGCAATGGGTGAAACGGATAATTTAACTATTTTTACAAATAAAAGACATACAGTACTAAAAGCTGATGAGCATGAAAAATTTATCGGTGAGAGAGGGCGAAGGGGCGCTATGTTAAGTCGTAACTTTCGTAATGTAATACGAATTTCACCTGAAACTAAATAATCGCACAAAAGGAGAAGTATTAGTGAGCTACAGTACGAGTGAGTTTAAAGCTGGTCTTAAGGTATTAGTAGATAATGATCCTTGTACTATTATTGAAAATGAGTTTGTTAAACCAGGCAAAGGGCAGGCATTCAATAGGATAAAAGTACGAAATTTGAAAACAGGAAGAGTATTGGAGAAAACCTATAAATCTGGTGATTCATTAGAGACTGCTGATGTAATTGATTTAGAAATGCAATATCTCTATAACGATGGAGACAACTGGTATTTTATGGAGCAAAATAATTTTGAACAATTCTCAGCTAGTGAAGATATAGTTGCAGATGCAAAACAATGGATAACTGGCGAAGAGATGTGTTTTGTTACCCTATGGAATGATGTGCCGTTGACAGTAACACCACCAAATTTTGTGTTCTTAAAAACTAAAGATACTGACCCTGGAGTTCGAGGCGATACTGCGCAAGGAGGTACTAAGCCAGCAACACTTGAAACTGGTGCAATTGTTAAAGTACCACTATTTATCGATAAAGGTGAATTATTAAAAATAGACACCCGTACAGGTGAATATGTATCTCGAGCAAAAGATTAATCTAGTTATTTTAGAAAATATTTAACTGGTAACTTTATCTCTTAAATAAACTGGTGATACAAGTTCAGCAGACATAACTTTTCCATCTAAGTATAATGGTATTGCTATCTTGATAATATCTTTTGCATGAGGGTATGCATTATCATCAAAGTCGATAATCTTACATTTAAATTTTGATTTAATTTCATCGGAATATAATTTCCATCCACTACCCGCACCGAACCATTCACCAGATGATGGGGTAGAAATATTATTTGGTAAACATACTTTTTCTTTTTTAATGGCTTCCATTATATTAAGTTTATTTTTTCTATAAAGCCCCCAATAAATTTCTTTCATGCGCGCATCAAATGATGCAGCAATACAATCATATTTATCAGAGAATTGTTGTGCGAGGGTAGCTAATGTTGATATAGGAATGACTGGAATGTCATATGGATAGGCTAGACCTTGAGTTACACTAATAGCAATTCGGACGCCAGTGAATGCTCCAGGGCCACGTCCAAATGCTATAGCATCAAGAGAATTTAGTTTTATATTTGCCTCATTAAGAAGTGAATCAATCATTGGGAGTATCAATTCTGTATGTTTTCTTGGCGCTATTTGATGTCGATAAATACATGAATTATCGATTCCAAGTGCAGCAGAACATGCTTCTGTTGATGTCTCAATGGCAAGAATTTTCATAATTTTAATTAATTATTTCTTTTAAATTCACTATAAGCTTGTATTCAATCTAATTAAATTTAATTATAATAAAACACTCATTTTATTTTAGTTTCAACGTTTATATAACCCCCTTATAATAGATATTATGTTCAATACATACGAAGCAATGATCGGGTTGCGATATGTACGCGCCAAGAGGCGTAATCATTTTATTTCTTTTATTTCAATGTCATCTATGATTGGCGTTGCTCTCGGTGTCATGGCATTAATTACAGTCATTTCAGTCATGAATGGTTTCGAAAAAGAGCTAAAAGAAAGGATCTTAGGTATGGCATCGCATGCAGTTATTGAAGAGCTTAATGGTTTGAGTAATTGGGAATCAGTCATGCGAGACATAAAGGAGCATCCTCAAATTCTGGGCGCTGCCCCATATTTTCATGCAGAAGGCATGTTATCTAAAGATAAAGCTGTTAATGGAGTAATAATTCGAGGTATTTTACCAAGTGAAGAAAAAAATGTTGCTATCGTAACGGAAAAAATGGTGGCAGGTAATTTAGACGATCTAAAAGGAAGTGAATTTAATATAGTTTTAGGCAGCGAACTTGCTAGAAAACTAAATTTAGCAATAGGGGATAAAGTTACATTAGTAGCGCCACAAGCAAATATCACCCCTGCAGGAATTTTGCCTAGGCTTAAGCGTTTTACTTTAGCAGGTATATTCGAAGTAGGAATGCATGAATTTGATAGTGGACTAGTATTAATTCATATGAATGATGCATTGAAGTTATTTCGTAAATCTAATCCAACTGGAATTAGAATAAAAACAAACGATATATTAGAAGCACCGATCATTAGTAGAGAAATTGCAAATCAGTTATCTAAAAATTACTGGGTCATAGATTGGACCCAACGACACTCAAATTTCTTTAGAGCATTAAAAACTGAGAAGACAGTAATGTTTGTTATTTTAACCTTAATCGTTGCTGTTGCTGCCTTTAATATTATATCAACTCTCGTAATGGCAGTGTCAGATAAACAGTCAGATATTGCTGTTTTGCGAACACTTGGAGCAAGCCCTAGAAGTATACTAAAAATATTTATGATTCAGGGAACAGTAATTGGTGTGATAGGTATTTTCTTGGGAATAATTAGCGGTGTGTGGTTAGCTTCAAATATTGAAACTTTGGTGCCAGCTTTGGAGAATATGCTTGGATATAAATTTCTCTCTCCTGACGTATATTATATAAGCGATCTGCCGTCTGATATGCATTGGAATGATGTTATTCATATTGGAGTAATTTCTTTTGTTTTATGTTTGTTAGCAACAATTTATCCTGCTTTACGTGCAGCAAATACCCTACCTGCTGAGGCATTACGTTATGAATGAGAAATTGATTGTAGCTCAAGATGTAAAGAAATCATTTAACGACGGCCATTTATCCGTCAATGTCTTAAAGGGCGTAGAACTCACTGTTAAAAAACAACAAAGTGTTTCAATCATTGGCGCATCTGGTTCTGGTAAAAGCACACTTTTACACTTACTCGGCGGTTTAGATGATCCTGATAGTGGAGATATTGTTATAAATAATCAAAGTNTAAATAAATTAANTAATAATGANCGGGGNNTTTTACGTAATAAGCANCTTGGNTTTATTTATCAGTTTCATCATTTACTTCCNGAGTTTACNGCAAAAGAAAATGTTGCAATGCCCTTACTAATTAGNCGNTGTACAAAAAAACATGCCTTAGAAGAAGCTGAGGTATTACTATCAGAAGTTGGCTTATCTAAAAGAATGATGCATAAACCGGGAGAACTTTCCGGAGGAGAGCGCCAACGCACAGCAATTGCGAGAGCTTTAGTTACAAATCCTTCTTGTATTCTAGCAGATGAGCCAACAGGAAATCTTGATGAAAAATCAGCTAATGAAGTTTTTGAATTAATATTAAGATTAAATAAATATTATGGAAATAGTTTAATAATGGCAACGCATAACTTAGAGCTTTCAAAGAAAACAGATCAAGTCTACGAATTAAGAGATGGAATACTGAAAACTATATAAAGTTTATTTATTTTAATTTATGCCTATTACCCCATTTTACTACTGCACCAATCCGCCATATTAATCGAATTAAAAAATAAGTTATAAAAGATGATATCAATCCTAGAATAAGGCAGCCAATTAATAAAGGCTCCCAAATATTTAGAAATATTGTATTAAACCATTCAATTATAGTCGTATTTTCGGGAATGATATTGGTAATTTGATTTTCTTCTAATCCAAATAGAATTGATCCTAATTTATAGCTGTAAAAAAAGATAAACGGTACTGTAATTGGATTGGCTAAAAAAGAAAAAAGTATTGCAATAGGTAAGTTAATTCTAAAAAGTATTGCAAGTGCTGCTGCACTTAATGTTTGGATAGGTATAGGTATGAACGCACAAAATACGCCAATTGCAGCTCCACCGGCAGATGAGCGTCTGTGTATATGCCATATATTTGGGTCATGCAAATACTCATCAAATAGCCGTATGATACTATTAGATGCAATACTTTCTTTGTGTGGTATATAGCGTTTAAATAGGTTACGAAAAGCCATTTATTTAAAAATTTCTATGATATAAAAAAGCGCGCTATTATATGCCTAATATTTATCAATAGCAGCTAATTAAGTCATTTTTTATCTATATATGTGTGCCCATGTTTTCTTGATAGAATAGCAACAGAAAAATTTTAGAGGAATACTAATGTGTTAGAACTAATACGTGCTGGTGGATTTTTAATGTGGCCAATTTTGGCTTGCTCTATAGTTTCTATGGCTATTATTGCCGAAAGGTTTTGGTCATTAAGGCAAGAGAAAATAGCACCAACAAACTTGGTAGCTACTGTATGGCAATGGCATAAATCTGAACAGCTCGACGCAAAACGTATCCAATTACTACGTACAAATTCTCCATTAGGAATGATCTTGGCTGCTGGTTTGTTAAATAGAAAGCATTCTCGAGAAATAATGAAAGAAAGTATTGAAGAAGTAGGGAGGCTTGTGGCTCATAGTCTAGATCGATTTCTCAACACGCTAGGAACAATCTCTTCGATAACGCCATTACTAGGGTTATTAGGTACTGTAATTGGTATGATTAAAGTTTTTACAGTTATCACGTCTCAAGGAATTGGTGATCCGAGTGTACTTTCTGAAGGCATATCTGAAGCCCTACTTACAACAGCTGCTGGACTTTCAGTAGCAATTCCAAGCTTAATGTTCTACCGTTACTTTCGAGGTAAAGTTGACGATCTAGTTGTTACAATGGAGCAAGAAGCGTTAAAAATGGTTGAAGTTATGCATGGAATACGCGAAAAAGATAGTTCTGAATAGAGCCTAAATAATGAACTTTAAGCCAAAAAATAGAGATGAATTTAGTTTAGATATAACTCCATTAATCGACGTTGTTTTTTTACTGCTGATTTTTTTTATGGTTTCTACAACATTTAAAGATGAATCTGAAATCAACATTACTTTACCGAACGCATCAAATGAAATAGTCGATGAAAAACCTAATGCAATAAATATTGGCTTAGATTTAGAGGGTAATATTTATGTTAATGGAAAAAAATTAAATAATTCTGAATTTGAAACAATAAAAGCAGCACTTAATAGTGAAATAAAAAATTCAGAAAAGCCACCTGTAATTATAAGTGCAGATGCTGATGTTAAATATCAATCAGTTATATATTTATTGGATACGCTCCGTCACTTAGACCTAGTTAAAATAACTTATGCTACTCAGATATTGAAAGATAATAAAAAGTAAAGCTCAAATAATTATTTATGGCGCCAATATTTTTTTCAAAAACATTTGTAGATAGAGTTTGGTATAGTAAAAATATCCTTAGTTTACTTCTATTGCCAATTAGTTGGATATATATAATTATTATTAAAATTAGATCAGCACTTTATCAAGTTGGTGTAATTCCTGTTAGTAAAATTAATGTTCCGATCATTGTCGTTGGAAATATAACAGCAGGCGGTACAGGTAAGACACCATTAGTCATTTGGTTAGCGAATTATTTTAAAAATAAGGGATTTTTACCAGGCATCATTAGTAGAGGCTATGGCGGTAAATATTTATCGGATATTGAATTTGTTCATTCTGATAGTGATCCATTGTTAGTCGGTGATGAGCCATTAATAATTGCAAAAAAATGTAATTGTCCTGTCGCAGTAGCAAAGAAACGTGTAAGGGCAGCAAAAGAATTAGTCAGCAAGTATAATTGTAATATAATTATTAGCGATGACGGGATGCAACATTATTCACTAGGCAGGGATATCGAAATAGCTGTCATTGATGGGCAACGCCGTTTAGGAAATGGTTATTGTTTACCAGCCGGCCCCCTACGAGAACCCAAAAATAAATTATTAAATATTGATTTAATTGTTAGTAAATATACATCTCAAATCTCTGAATATACAATGGAATATATTTACCAGGACTTAATATCTTTGGGCAAACCCGCAAAAACGATATCATTATCAGAGTTATGTGATATGAAAGTTCATGTAATAACGGGTATAGATAACCCTGAAAACTTCTTTTCATATTTACAAACTCATAAGTTAGAGCTGATCATTCATCAGTTTCCTGATCATCATATATATGAGGAACATGAAGTTGTGTTCAATGATGATTTACCTATAATCATGACAGAGAAGGATGCTGTAAAATGCGCGAGATATTCAAATAATAATCATTGGTATATACCAATTGTGGCAAAATTACCCAACTCGTTTAATAATGTTCTAGATACATATACGGAGAAAATGTTTAGTGGATAAAAAAATACTTGATATTTTAGTGTGCCCAGTTACTAAAGGACCATTGATCTACGATAAAAAACATCAAGAACTAATTTCTAAATCTGCCCAACTTGCTTATCCAATTCGTGATGGTATACCGATTATGCTTGAAGATGAAGCAAGAAAGATCAGCGTTGAAGAATTGGATAAATTGAAATAGTGTCAAATAATTTTTGTATTATTATTCCCGCAAGATATGGTTCTACTAGACTACCTGGAAAACCATTATTACTTATTAATGATAAAACATTGATTCAACATGTATATGAAACTGCGTATGCTACACATGCGAATAAAATTCTAATCGCTACTGATAGTGATGAAGTTATGGAAGCAGCTGCATCATTCGGCGCTAAAGCAGTGTTAACTTCATCTAAGCATGAATCAGGCACCGATAGAATAGGTGAGGTAATTGAAAAATTAAATTTTGATGATGAGGAAATTATTATTAATCTTCAGGGGGATGAGTACGGTTTATCGGCATCATTGGTAAATCAATTAGCATCGAATTTATTAACCAATAAAGATTTTGATGTAGCGACACTATGTGAACGTATCGATAGTATGGAAGAATACACAGACCCTAACGTGGTTAAAACCGTTTTTGATTCAAAAAATAAAGCAATTTATTTTAGTCGTTCACCTATACCGATTGATAGAAGTGGCAGCCTTCCAAATAATGCTTATAAACATATTGGTATTTATGCATATAGAGCTGGCTATTTAAAAAAATTCACTAAGCTTAAAAGATGTGAAATAGAAATTTCAGAGCAGTTGGAACAGTTACGTATTTTATATAATGGCGGAAAAATTCATATAGGTATTGTTGAAGGGGCTAACAGTATTGGCATCGATACTAAACAAGATTTAGAAATGGCATGTTCTGGTAAAAGTGGGTAGAAATTCAGTCTGTTCTGTTATTTTGCCCTATATGTAATTCTACCTTTTGAAAGATCGTACGGCGTCATTTCTACTGTAACCTGATCACCTGTTAGAATACGTATATAGTGTTTACGCATTTTTCCTGATATATGGGCGGTAATAAGATGTCCGTTTTCTAATTCAACTCGAAACATTGTATTTGGTAATGTTTCAACAACAGTTCCTTCCATTTCAATTTGATCTTCTTTTGCCATGTATATCCTATTAATTTAAAAGCTGTGATTTTGCACTAATTTAATGATACTGCCTAGTCATTTTTTTATTTTTAAGTGAATAGAGTTTTATCGTAATTACAGTGTTTGTCCAAAATGGTTGTAAATTTTTCCCGCGCAATAAGTTTTGCGCCAAGGGTTTGTATATGGGGTGAATTTACCTGACAATCAATTAGTTTAAATTCCATATCTTCAAGTTTTCTAGCGAGATAAACTAGCGCAATCTTTGATGCATCAGATTCACTACTAAACATAGATTCACCAAAAAATATTTTTCCCATAGCAATCCCATATAATCCTCCAGTAAGTTTTCCGTTTTGCCAGTATTCAATAGAGTGAGCATAGCCTAGTTCGTGTAGATACGTGAACGCTATTTTCATATCTTTTGTAAGCCATGTATCATTATTATCTCTATTAATTGAGCATTCATTGATTACATTTGCAAAAACTTTATTGAAAGTAATTTTAAATTGTTTTTTTCTTAAGCGTTTTTTTAGGCTATGTGAAATATGAATTTCGTTTGGCTTAATTATGCACCTTGGATCTGGTGACCACCATAAAATAGGCTGACCTTCATTAAACCAAGGAAAAATTCCTTTCTTATAAGCAGAAAGCAGTTTTTTTTCGCTAAGATCTCCACCAATTGCGAGTAAACCATTTGGATTTTTTAATGAATCACTGACGTCAGGAAAATCAAAAGACATTCTTTTGTTTTTCACAAGATAAAATGGCTTTATCTGATCGTTATTTTTACCCTGAATCATTGATGAATTTTTATAAAATAAAAATTATGGATTAATTTTTATATCTTTTCCAATAACATTTAATGCTGCTCTTTTTGATCCAGTTAACGAGAAACTTGTTTCTTTGTAGTTGCCGTTATCTAAAACGAATCTAAATACAACAACATTTCCATTAAGCAGGGCATCCAGTGATAGAGAGGTAATATTTTTATTGGTGATATACCCTAAAATAAACTCACTCCAATTTGATTTTGATATACATGGCGCATCATTAAAGGAAGTATTTTTTATTAATGTTAAATCTACTTGATAGGTAGGGCATATATTTTCAGAAAAAAGATTAAGTTTTGAATTTAGGGTAAACCTTGCTCTGACTGAACCAACACTATCTTTGTATATTTCTAAACTGTATCCGTTCTTATTTTCTGTATAAGCAACTTTTGTTTTTTCCTCGCTACCCAGATTTTCATGAGAAATTATATGCCATTGTCCCATAGAAATAGAAGGACTAAAAAGCAGTACTAATAATATTGATATTTGTAAATATGATCCTTTTTTTATATTGTATTCTTTCATATGTATTAATTTTATATTCATCAGGTGATAAAAACACTATACAATAGCTATCAATTGACTAGTTTATCCTAAATTAACAATTTTTTATAATAAAATGAACCGTAGAAATTTCATCAGTAGTATTATTTCACTTATATTATATATCTTTCAGACGAAGATAATTGCGGCTGAAAAATCAAGTGAAGCATTAGATGATTTTCTTGAATCGCCAAACCTAGTTAAGAATAAAACAATGATAATTACCGACTCAGTTTTTTTAAAACATCATATAGCACCGAATCATCCTGAAACACCTGATAGAATTGAACATATTCAAAACGCTTTATTAGCATGCGATTTGGATAAAATAACTACGAAAGTTAATTCAAAGGAAGATATTTCTAGATGGATAGAGACTATTCATAGCGTTGAACATATTGAATCTATTAAAAAGTCATTTCCCTTAGCTCATGAAGTCGCGACAGCTGCTGTTACTGGCTCTCTTTTAGCTGTTGATAAGGTTTTAACAAAAAAGGCAACTAATGTATTTTGTGCTACAAGACCACCCGGACATCATGCATTGAATACCGGTAAAGAAGAAGGATTTTGTTATTACAATAATATTGCCATTGCTGCAAAATATGCCCAGAAAAAATATAGTATAGAAAGAGTATTAATAATTGATTGGGATTATCATCATGGTAATTCTACTGAAGCAATGTTCTATGACGATCCTAGCGTTTTATTTTTTTCTACGCATGATAAATTTGCTTATCCAGGGACTGGCGATCCTTCAAAGAAAGGACGCGGAGATGGTNTAGGATTTAACATTAATGTTCATTTACCNTGNGGTACTAATGATAAAATGATAATTGATACATTTAATANTGTGTTGTTACCGGCAGCTAGAAAATTTAAACCAAATTTAGTGCTAGTATCTGCTGGTTTTGATAGTCGCACAGATGATTTACTTGGTTGTTTTGATATTACTGATAGTGGTTTTATTAGACTAACAAAGATTGTAATGAATATTGCAAATGAGTTTTGNGATGATCGATTAGTATCAATTTTAGAAGGGGGCTATAATCTTGAAGGAAATGCAAAAGCAGTTATTGCCCATACTTCAACTTTAGAAAAAAATATTTTTNATGATACAGNTATTAGCGATTCTAGTTGCGTAGAATAAAATATTAGTAGATTACTGTGAATCTACATCACTATTGGATTTTGTATAAACAGGGAAGGGCATAACGTTTTCGTTTTTATTATTTCCTTCCGAAATTTTTGCTGTACCTTGTTTTTCTACCTCATCAATTCTAATAATTGAATGCATTGGTATATAGGTTCGCTCAACACCATTAAATTCATTTTTTAAATTTTCTTCAGTAGGATCNACTACGACTGATGNTTTTTCACCGAATAAAAGTTTTTCAACTTCNATGAANCCAAACATTGCACTATGATGNACATTCTGAGCATAAATCTCATAAACTTTCCCTTGGTTATGAAACATTATTTTGTAAATTTTATTATCTGACATTTTTTGATATTTGATTTATGCGGCTATTGATTGATTCCGGTGTATAATATCATATCTTTTCGAAGTTACGGTAATTGATATGTTAAAAAGCCACCTGGTCCTAAAGGCCAGCCCATTTCTATCCAAAATAGTAATAAAAANACCCATGAAATGAGAAAGAAAATTGTATAGGGCAGCATCATAGAAATTACGGTACCTAGCCCAGAACCTCGAACATATTTTTTAACCTCCATTAGTATAATAATCATATAGGGATTCATTGGCGTAATTACATTACTAACGGAGTCTCCTATTCGATAACTTACTTGTGTCAATTCTGGGCTTATTCCAATTTGCATGAGCATTGGAACGAAGACAGGAGCAAAAAACGCATATTTTGCAGATGAGGANCCAATAAATAAATTAATGAAAACAGCCATCAAAATAAAACAACTTAATAGTATTGAATTTTCAATGCCTAAATTCTTTAAAAAATTCCCACCATAAATAGCTAATATATGGCCCAAGTCAGAATGATTAAAAGCAGCAATAAATTGAGCTGCAAAAAAAGCTAATACTATATAAGGGCCTAAGTTACTTAAAACTTCACCCAGTATTTTTGTTATATCATGTGTGTTTTTAATTCTTTTATCTAATATTCCGTAAATAAGTCCCGGAATAAAAAATATGATAAAAAGTAACGGTACTGTAACTTCAATCCATTTTTCAAAATATTTACCATCTCCATATAAAGGTGCATTCTCAATTACTGTTAAAAAATAAAAAATAATCAATAAAATAACGAAAGTAATTACAGAATATAATAGAGGAAGATTTTTATTTTTTGGTACTCTATTATCTGATTTTTCTACAATAATACCTTTTGTTGCAGGGGCAACATATTTTTCTGTTACATACCATCCAACAATAGTTAGTAGCATTGTTGATACAATCATAAACCACCAATTGCCAGTTACCGCTACAACATANTTTGGATCAATAATTTGCGCTCCAAGCTGTGTAAACCCGGCAAGCAGTGGATCTAGCGCTGTGATNAATATATTTGCGCTGAATCCCGCGGACACACCTGCAAAAGCAGCAGCAATACCTAATAGGGGTGAACGACCNNCTGAAATATAGAGTGTTGCAGCAATTGGTATTAAAACGACATATCCTGCATCCAATGCTACAGATGATAGAATTCCTAATAAAATAGTTAAGGGCGTGAGTAAGCGTTTATGAATATTAGATACAGCAAAATTTAGTAGTGCAGGCAAAAAACCAGTCTTCTCAGCAAGACCAATACCAAGCATCCCAACNAAAACTATTCCNAATGGTGGAAAGAGTACAAAATTTTCAACCATCGNTGATAAAAACCACCATATGCCATTAGAAGATAATAGGTTTTTAGCAACAATCTTATTTCCATTCGGATCTACAACAGAATACTCACTACCAGATATTATCATTGATAAAATAAATACAAGGACAGTGCCAAAAACAAATAGCACAGATGGATCTGGAAGTTTATTTCCTGTTTTCTCTATTATGGAAAGTAATTTCATCTTTTTAAGATTTTCTTAATATAATTATCAATACCATTCGTGTATTTATCACCGCTACTAAGAAAACCATCATTATGTAATCCATTAATTTCTAAAAATTCTTTTGGATTTTTGGCAACATTAAATAACTTTTTACCAAACTTATAGGGCACAATATCATCTTCCTTACTATGAATAAAAAGTTTTGGGACAGTGACAGAAGAAATTTTTTCATCTGACGGATATTTAATTTTTGCAAGTAAACTAATAGGTAAATACGGGTAGTTATGTTTACCCATATCAATCATTGATGTAAAACTTGACTCAACTATTAATGCTAGTGGTTTATTTATACCTGCAAGCCAAATAGCAACAGCACCACCTAACGAACGTCCAAATATAATAATATCATTTTTATTTATATTTAGTTTATTTGTTAAATGAAGCCATGCTGTTTCAGCATCAATATATGTCCCTTCTTCTGAAGGACTACCCGTACTATTACCATAACCCCGATAATCGATAATAAATACAGATAAACCAAGTTGATGAAAAATATTAATAGTCTCAAGTCTAGTTGAAATATTTCCGCCATTCCCATGAAAAAAAAGCACAGTGGCTCGAGGATTAGAATGAGGAATCCACCAAGAATTGATTTTTTCTCCATCATTTGTCAGTAGTTGGTATTCTTCATAATTGAGGTTGAAAGAGCGCGACACATCAATATATGTTTTACTCGGAACATAAACTAAATTAGTTTGGTTTAAATAAATCATAAAAGACAATATAATCCAGACTAATACTAGTACAGACAGTATTGATTTTGTGATACGTTTAATTGTTGGNGGCACTATATCAATACTAGATTTAATTTTTATTTAATCTCTAATACAATTTTTCCCATTGTATTTCCCTTTTGAATCTTTTCGTGTGCTTTTGCTACATATTCTAATGGCATACTAGCATCAATATGAATTCTCAAATCTCCCTTATCAATAAGTTTTGAGCAATTCTCTAATATTTTAGTCTGTTTTAATTGCTTATGTTTTATATTAAATAATAGCGGGGATAACATAACCTCAAAACACAAATTTATGTTTCTAAATCTAGCAAGCGCCCAATTAATCTTGTTATTAGGCTGTAATAGAGTTATAACTTTTCCGTAATGACAAACAGCCGGTATAATTTTTTCTATTACATCCCCACCAATATTATCTAAAACTATATCTACGCCTTGATTATTTGTTAATTTCAAAATTTCCTTAGATATATTTTGTTTTTTATAATTAAAAACATNATCAGCGCCTAATTCTTTTACAAATNCTGCTTTTTTATCACTACTTACACTTGTAAATACTACTGCTTCTGTATATTTAGCTAATTGAATTGCCACATGACCAACGCCACCAGCACCAGCATTTATATAAATAGATTTATTTTTTGTGAGTTTCGCGTGATAAAATAAGGATTCCCAGGCTGTAATTGCGACTAATGGTATAGCTGCAGCTTCAATAAAATTTATTGATTCTGGTTTTTTTGCAATAAAACGCTGATTTAGTAATTTATATTCAGCGTAATTTCCTTGAATTCCATCAAGACCACCATGGAAATAATAAACATGGTCACCTTTTTTTACTTTTGTTACCTTTGATCCTACCTCATCTACAATTCCTGCAGCATCACAACCTAAAATCGCGGGAAAATTATTTAATGCATAATCTCCTGCCCTAAGTTTTATATCAATTGGATTGACACTTGCCGCTTTAATTTTGACTAATACCTCATAAGCATTAGTAATTTTAGGTTTTGGAATATTTTGAATATCTAATACTTTCGGTTCACCAATCGTATTTATCAATACAGCTTTCATTTTATTNTTTAAAATATTTTATTTTTCATCTAAATATGCTTCGGCATCCAACGCAGCCATACATCCAAATCCAGCTGAAGTTATTGCTTGTCGATATATATGATCAGATACGTCACCAGCCGCAAAAACACCNGGGATATTTGTTGATGTGGCCTTTCCATTCAAGCCACTTCTTGTTTTAATATAGCCATTCTCCATTTCTAGTTGCCCTTCAAATAATTTAGTATTAGGCTCATGTCCAATAGCAATAAATACGCCTTTTAATTCAATGCTCGCTATCTCTTCACTTATCTTATTTTTTATTTCAATGCCTGTTACTCCCGAATCATTACCTATTACTTCATTTAAGGTGTGATCCCACTTTATAATTACATTTTCTTTTTTTAGAAGTCTTTCNACGAGCATNTTTTCAGCACGAAATTTATTTCTACGGTGTATAACTGTGACTTTTCTTGCAATATTAGATAAATATAGTGCCTCTTCAACAGCAGTGTTGCCACCACCAATTACAGCAACGTCAGTATCACGATAGAAAAAGCCATCACATGTTGCGCAGGCTGAGACACCTCGACCCTTATATTTATCTTCCGAAGCTATACCTAAGTATTTAGCAGATGCCCCAGTGGCAATAATCAACGCGTCACAAGTGTATTGGTTTTTATCACCTATTAATGTAATTGGTTTTGTTGATAGATTAGCGCTTTGTATATGATCAACAATAACTTCAGTATCGAACCNCTCGACATGCGCGAGCATGCGATCCATTAATTCTGGTCCTTGTAATCCGCTAACGTCACCAGGCCAATTATCTACATCAGTTGTAGTTGTGAGCTGTCCACCTTGCTGTACACCGGTAATTAATACAGGAGAAAGATTTGCGCGTGCAGCGTATAATGCAGCTGTGTACCCAGCTGGCCCAGATCCCAGTATAAGTAGTTTTGTATGGCGTTCTTTAATCATGTAAACGTAATGACACCTAAAATATGATGTGAGTTGAGATATTTAGAAATTGGCTATGGTACGTTATAGAGGTACGATCAGCAAAAATATCTTACGAATTAAGTAATTTTTTAAAAATTTATTGTTTATATAATATTATATTATTCATATACTTATATAATTATTTTAATATAAAGGTTTAATGTGAAACAAGCTTCTCGTAAATCAAAAATACATTACCCAATATCTGAAAAAGTAGTTAAAAATATTAGAGAGGGACTCGTCTTCATCTCGCTTGGTTTTGCTCTATATTTATTAATCGCTTTATTTTCATATAACCAAGACGACTCTTCCTGGTCATATTCAGTTGATACAAATACCTTCCAAAATAATGCCGGTGTGGTGGGTGCTTATATTGCCGACATATTACTATATGTTTTTGGGTATTTTGGTTATTTAGCACCATTTATTTTTATAACTAGCGCTTGGAGGCTATATCAAATTGGTCTTAATCAAAAACCTTTCGACTATTTTGTTTTTTCAGTTCGTTCAATAGGGGCTTTTTTGACGCTTGCTGGCGGCTGTGGACTATTATGGATGTATTTTAATACTAGTATTTATCTTCCATATGAAGTGAAAGGTGCCGGCGGTATTTTGGGTTATGCAATAGGCCCACTATTATTAAAGTTAACTGGGGCTGATGGTAGTACGCTAATTATGTTAACAATGTTTATGATAGGNCTGACATTGTATACAGGGCTTTCTTGGTTATGGGTAACAGATTCAGTAGGAAAATTCGTTTTAAATTTTTCAACTATATTTCGCAATTATTTGTCTTCACTCAAGGATCATATTGAAGGTCGAAGAGCCAGAAAAGACCGAGATATTGCGCTTAAGAATGAGAAAAAAATTATTGAGCAAAGCGACCCACCAAAAATTGAACCAATCATTTCTGACATACAACCAAGTATTCGTTCTGTTAAAGAAAAACAAGAATATTTATTTGAACCACCAACAGAAACTNTTTTACCACCATTGAATTTATTAGATGATCCTGCTCCTTCAATTGACCAGTATTCAAAAGAAACGCTCGAAGCTATGTCAAAACAGGTTGAATTAAAATTAAAAGACTTTGGCGTTGAAGTTAAAGTTGTTGCAGTTCATCCTGGCCCTGTTATTACTCGTTTTGAACTAAATCCAGCGCCAGGAATAAAAGGTAATCAAATTATTAATCTATCTAAAGATTTAGCACGATCATTATCAGTCATTAGTGTACGTATTGTAGATGTAATACCTGGAAAACCATATATTGGGCTTGAAATTCCAAATGAGAATCGTGAATTAGTTACTCTAGGTGAAATTTTAAATACAAGTCAATATGAATCAATTAATTCATCATTAGCATTAGCACTAGGTAAAAATATAAGTGGCACACCTATTGTCACTGCATTAGATAAAATGCCTCATTTATTGGTAGCTGGCACAACAGGTTCAGGAAAATCAGTCGCGCTTAATGCAATGATTTTAAGCCTACTTTACAAATCAACAGCATCTGATGTTCGAATGATAATGATTGATCCAAAAATGCTGGAGTTATCAGTTTACGAAGGTATCCCTAATTTGTTATCGCCGGTCGTAACTGATATGAAAGAAGCTGCNAACGCTCTAAGGTGGTGTGTTGCTGAAATGGAAAGGCGTTATAAACTTATGGCAAGTTTAGGTGTGCGTAATATAAGCGGATTTAATCGAAAAATTAANGATGCAAGTGATAAGGGACAGCCAATCCCAGACCCATTTTATACTCCTATTAATGATGAAGATGAAATTCCATATTTAGATAAATTACCTTCTATAGTTGTGGTTATTGATGAACTCGCCGATATGATGATGACTACTGGAAAGAANACTGAAGAATTGATTGCCAGATTAGCTCAAAAGGCAAGGGCGGCTGGAATACACTTAATCTTAGCAACTCAACGGCCTTCGGTTGATGTAATTACTGGTCTTATTAAAGCNAATATACCTTGTCGTATNGCTTTTCAAGTNTCTGCNAAAGTNGACTCAAGAACTATTCTTGATCAAATGGGAGCTGAACAATTATTGGGTCATGGTGATATGTTGTTTTTACCACCAGGTAGCAGTAATCCAGAGCGAGTTCACGGAGCATTTGTTTCTGACGAAGAAGTACATAAGGTAGTTAGCAATTTAAAATCACTTGGTAGCCCAGAATATAACGAAGATATATTACGCGGACCAAACGAGGGCGGGGCAGATGCAATACCAGGGCTTGATACTCCATCAAATGAAATGGATCCATTATATGATGAGGCGGTTCGTATTGTTATTGAAACTCGTAAGTCATCTATTTCGTATATTCAACGACGATTAAAAGTTGGTTACAATCGGGCCGCAAGAATTGTTGAAGAAATGGAAAAAAGTGGCTTAGTCGGCCCTCTTGAATCTAATGGTAGTCGCGAAATATTAATACCCCCATCAACCGAATAAAATGGCTAGAGTAAAATCAATATTTTTATTTTGTATATGCCTTTTTACTATACATAACAGTAGTTCAGAGGCCGTAAACGACCCTTTACAATATTTCTTGGCAGATCTTAAATCACTAAAAGTAAAATTTGTTCAAACTTTAATGAACGAAAATGGTGGTGAACTCGAAAAAACAGAAGGCATTCTTTATTTAGAACCTCCTAAAAAATTTTTTTGGCATTACAAGCAACCGTATTCTCAAAAAATAATTTCAGATGGAAATATATTATGGATATTTGATGAAGATTTAGAACAAGTTACCATTAAAAATATAGATAATAAAATTTCACAAACACCTGCAGGAATTATTCTAGGAAATAACTCGATAAAACAGCACTTCGTAGAGATTAATATGGGATTTATTGATGGATACGAATGGATTGAGCTAACACCAAAGGATCTAGAAGCGCAATATAAAAGCATAAAAATGGGTTTTGATAATGATAAATTAGGAATGATGATTATTATTGATAATTTAGAACAAATNTCTCGTATTGATTTTTCAGATCTCAAAAAAAATATATCATTGCCATTAAATATTTTTAATTTTGAGGTACCTGATAACATCGATATTTTTGATGAAACAAAATAACTAATGGAAAATAAAAATGATTATCGCCCACTCGCTGATCGAATGCGCCCCAAATCAATTGAGGCGTTTATTGGGCAAAAACATGTATTAGGCAACAATAAACCTCTGTGGCTTTCAATTGAACAGGGTAACTTACATTCAATGATTTTTTGGGGACCACCGGGAACGGGAAAAACAACATTAGCAAGATTGCTTTCAAAAAAGTGTGATGCTCAATTCCTAACTCTCTCTGCTGTTTTAAGCGGTATAAAAGACATACGAAATGCTATCGAACAGGCTAATCAATATAGAGATGTTTACGGAAAAGATACAATATTGTTTGTTGATGAAGCGCATCGATTTAATAAGTCTCAGCAAGACGCATTCTTGCCCTATGTTGAAGATGGTACAATTGTTTTTATTGGAGCTACAACTGAAAATCCATCATTTGAACTAAATAATGCATTACTTTCTAGACTAAGAGTGTATGTCTTAAAATCATTGTCAAAAAATGAAATAAAAGAAATTCTTAAGCAGGCATTGATGGATAAAAAAGATGGGTTAGCTAATTATGGTTTGATAATTGACGATGAAGTACTAATGAAAATAGCAGAAGTTGCAGATGGCGATGCTCGTCGCGCGCTCAATTTGCTAGAAATAACTTCAGATCTCGCAGAAAATAAAACAATTTCACAGGATTTAATAAATAATGTATTAAAAGATGGGTCTATAAGGCGTTTTGATAAAAGTGGAGAGGCATTTTATGATCAAATTTCTGCTTTACATAAAGCAGTAAGAGGTTCAGATCCAGATGCAGCATTATATTGGTTTGTTAGGATGATTGATGGAGGTTGCGATCCTTTTTATATTATACGACGTGTAGTTCGTATAGCCTCCGAAGATATTGGTAATGCAGATCCTAGAGGCATAAGGCTAGCTTTAGATGCGTGGGAAGCACAAGAGCGCTTAGGTTCGCCAGAAGGCGAGCTAGCAGTCGCTCAAGCTATCGTATATCTTGCGTGTGCTGCAAAGAGCAATGCTGTTTACATGGCATTTAAATCTGCAATGCATGATGCCAAGGAGTTAGGTTCGAAAGATGTCCCCCTACATTTACGTAATGCTCCAACAAAACTGTTAAAAGAGCTTGATTACGGCAAGGATTATAAATATGCCCATAATGAACCTGATGCATACGTACCAGGCGAGAACTACTTTCCAGATGATATGCAACCAAGAAAGTACTACAGCCCTGTAAATAGGGGTCTAGAAATTAAAATTGCTGAAAAATTAGCTTTACTTAGAACCCAAGATGAAAAGGTAAATAAATCGAAATTATGATAAATATAATCTCAATAGCTATAGGCGGCGCATTTGGATCGTTATGCAGGCATGGAATGTCTAATGGAATTTATATTTTACTAGGAAAAGGTTTTCCTTATGGGACACTAGCTGTAAATATCCTTGGTTCAATTATAATGGGTAGTGTCTATGTCTTAATGGTTGAAAGAGCAGTTATTAGTGAAGAATTACGTGCTGGAATTACAATAGGTTTATTAGGTGCTTTTACTACGTTTTCAACCTTTTCTATTGAAACATTGAACTTAATAGAGTCCGGTGAAATAGTTAAGGCTGGATTAAATGTTTTTTTAAGTGTGGTACTTTGTATTTCAGCATGTTGGATTGGATTGATTGTAACTCGACAACTATAAATAGGTATATATCTCTGATGTTAGACCCGCAGTTAATAAGGAATAAATTAGATACAATCGTTGAGGAATCACTCAGACGCGGTGTATCGATTGATAAAAATAAAATAAAAAAAATTGAAGATAATCGTAAAAAAATTCAGGTTGAAACAGAAAAACTTCAATCAGAACGTAATAATATTTCAAAAAAAATAGGTGAATTAAAATCAAAAGGCGAGCAAACAGAAAATTTACTTGAAAAAGTTACAATAATTAAAAAACAATTAGAAGAAAATGAAGAGAAGTTAAATTCTATCCAAAAAGAGTTAAATGATTTATTAATAGCAATTCCTAATATTCCCCACAAATCTGTGCCTAATGGTAATTCAGATACAGATAATAAATTGATAAGAGAATGGGGAGAGAAACCTAAATTTGATTTTAAGATAAAAGACCATGTAGACCTTGGCGAATCATTAAATCAGATCGATTTTGATTCTGCTGTAAAAGTATCAGGTTCACGTTTCGTCGTACTAAAAGATAAAATTGCGCAGCTACACCGCGCTTTAATACAATTTATGATAGAGACGCATACAACTGAGCATGGCTATCAAGAAATTAATGTTCCATATCTTGTTAATAGTGATAGTTGTATTAATACTGGTCAATTACCAAAATTTGAAGAAGATCTTTTTCGTATTCAAGATCAAGATCTATATTTAATTCCTACGGCTGAAATTCCAGTTACAAATGTAGTGAAAGATCAAATTATTGAGGACACAAGTTTACCGCTTAAATATGTTTGTCATTCCCCATGTTTTCGAAGCGAAGCAGGATCGTATGGGAAAGATACGCGCGGCATAATAAGGCAGCATCAATTTGAAAAAGTCGAATTAGTGCAAATTGTACAGCCTGAAAATTCATATAGTGCATTAGAAGAACTGACTATAAATGCTGAAGAAATTTTAAAAAGATTAAATCTTTCTTACCGTGTCGTAGCTTTATGTGCAGGTGATTTAGGTTTTTCTGCAGCTAAAACTTACGATATTGAAGTGTGGCTTCCAAGTCAAAACATGTATAGAGAAATATCATCATGTAGTAATTTTGAGTCATTTCAGGCACGCCGAATGCAAGCACGTTACCGTGATTCAAAAACTAATAAACCAGAACTTCTTCATACGTTAAATGGATCCGGACTTGCTGTAGGCAGAACCTTAATTGCTATTATGGAAAACTATCAGACGAAAACTGGAGACATTCTTATTCCAAACGTACTGCGCCAATATATGGCAAACCAATCTATTATTAAAAATTCTTAAATTACTGCAATTCCTTTAAAACAGCGTCTAAACTTTCTTTTGCATCGCCAAAATACATACGTGTATTTTCTTTAAAGAAAAGTGGGTTTTGTACACCAGCATAACCAGTTGCCATACTTCTCTTTAATACAATCGTTGTTGTTCCTTTCCAACATTCTAGTACAGGCATACCAGCAATTGGACTGTTGGGATCTTCTTGCGCTGATGGGTTTACAATATCATTAGCACCAATAATTATTGAAACATCAATTGATGGGAAATCATCATTTATTTCATCCATTTCAAAGACAATGTCATAAGGAACTTTTGCTTCTGCAAGTAGCACGTTCATATGTCCTGGCATTCGTCCAGCAACAGGATGAATTCCAAATCTAACATTTACTTTTTTATCACGTAAAACTTTTGTAATTTCATTTACTGTATGCTGAGCTTGTGCAACTGCCATACCATAACCTGGAATTATCATTACCTCTTTTGCATTTTGTAAAAGGCTTGTAACCTCATCAGTTTCAATTGGAACAACTTCTCCTTGATCTTCAGCGTCACCAGCTGTAACTGTACCAGTATCAGTACCAAAACCTCCGGCTATTACAGAAATAAAATTACGGTTCATTGCGCGACACATAATATAGCTTAGAATTGCACCACTACTTCCAACTAGAGCGCCAACAACGATTAATAAATCATTCGATAACATAAAACCTGTTGCTGATGCTGCCCATCCTGAATAACTATTCAACATTGAAACAACAACTGGCATATCAGCACCGCCAATAGCCATTACCATATGTATACCAAACAGTAAGGCAATTACTGTCATAATTAAAAGGTAGGTCATTGCGTCACCAGTTTCAGCATGCTGAACAAATTCATACCCAATCCAAATACTCAGAATGAGCAGAACTAAATTAAGCCAGTGGCGTGCTGGTAATATCAGTGGACTGCCGCCAATTAAACCACTTAATTTACCAAAAGCAATTACAGATCCAGAGAATGTCACTGCTCCAATCAAGACACCAATATAAATTTCAACTTGATGTATTGCTTTTTCTATATCTGTTGGAAATGTAATAGTTTCGTCCATAAAATTTACATAGCCAACTAAAACTGCTGCTAATCCGACCAAGCTATGTAAGATTGCAACAAGCTCAGGCATTTGTGTCATATCGACTTTTCTAGCAAGTGTTATACCTATTGAACCACCAATTAACATCGCGATGATAATGAGATGTATGTTGTTGGTAACTTCTGGACCAAAAACCGTTGCAAGAACTGCAATGGTCATTCCGATCATTCCATATATATTGCCTTTACGCGCAGTTTCCTGATGACTTAAACCGCCCAAAGTTAGGACGAAGAGAATAATTGCCCCTAGATATGAAACTGTTACTAATCCTTCTGACATAATTTTTCTCCTTATTTCCTAAACATCTCTAACATTCTTCGGGTTACGGCAAACCCACCTGAAATGTTAATACTGGTTATAAGGATACCTATAAAGGCTAATGCAACTAATAGTGTGCCCGATGAAGAAATTTGTATTAATGCGCCAATAATAATAATACTACTTACTGCGTTTGTGACACTCATTAAAGGCGTATGTAATGCCGCGGTAACATTCCATATCACCATATAACCAACAAAGCATGACAAAACAAACACAGTAAAATGCGTCATAAATGACGAGGGTGCTACTGAGCCAAGACCATATAAAATAAGAGCACCAATAATTAAAGGTAATGACTGTCTTAGCAGAGTTGGTCTTTTTGGTTCTTCGCTTGCAACAACCGGGGTAGGCTCAATTACCTTTTTCGCTGGCGCTGCTGATAGCTTTGGTGGAGGGGGAGGCCATGTTATTTGGCCTTCTTTAATAACTGTCGCACCTCTTACCGCTTCATCTTCCATATCAATGATCATTTTTCCATCTTTCTCTGGCGTCATGTCAGTGAGTAAATGTCTTAAGTTTGTCCCATAGAGTTGACTTGATTGTGTTGGTAGACGGCTTGGTAAATCACTGTAGCCAATTATCGTAACTCCGTTATCAGTAACATTAACCTCATGCGGAACAGTCAATTCACAATTACCGCCTTGTTCTGAAGCTAAATCTACAATAACGCTACCATCTTTCATTGAATTGACCATATCTTTGGTAATTAATTTAGGAGCTGGTTTACCCGGAATCAGTGCGGTTGTTACAATGATATCGACATCTTTTGCCTGATCAGCAAAGAGTGCCATTTCAGCTGCAATAAATTCATCGCTCATTGTTTTTGCATAACCACCTTCACCGCTACCATCTTCTTCAAAATCAAGTAGCAAAAATTCAGCACCCATGCTTTCGACTTGCTCTTTAACTTCAGGTCGAGTATCGAATGAACGTACGATTGCGCCAAGACTATTTGCAGCACCAATTGCAGCTAGTCCAGCAACACCGGCTCCAATGACTAGTACTTTTGCTGGGGGCACTTTACCAGCTGCTGTTATTTGGCCAGTAAAGAAACGACCAAAGTGATGTGAGGCCTCAACAATAGCGCGATATCCAGCAATATTTGCCATTGAGCTTAATGCGTCCATTTTTTGTGCTCTTGAAATACGGGGTATGCTATCCATTGCTAAAACATTAATGTTTTTTTCAGCAAGCTTTTTCATAAGAGATTCGTTTTGAGCTGGCCAAATAAAACTTATCAATGTTTGACCAGGTTTTAGAAGATCACTTTCGTCGATATTTAAGGCGGGATGTTTTTCTGGTGCACGAACTTTCAATATAATATCTGATGAATTCCAGAGTGCTTTTGTGTCAGAGATGATTTCTGCGCCTGAATCTTGATAGGCTTTGTCTGAAAAGTTTGCTTTTTTTCCGGCGCCTGATTCAACTGCTACATTGTAGCCTAGCTTTTGTATAAATTTTATAACTTCAGGTGTAGTCGCAACTCTTTTTTCGCCTGTGTGTACTTCGCTTGGCACGCCGATTTTCATCGCATGAACCCCTTATAAATTGGAATATACTAATTAGAATTAGTTCTTATATTAAAAAAAGCGGCGATATTAGCATGATTAATAAATAATTTCATTGGCCAATCACTTTTATTAAAAAACCCGACAATTGTCGGGTTTTTTTTACAATAATTAATGAAACAACAGTCCGTTAATCTCGCCCACTAAATACAGCTAGTAAATGTAGTAGATTTAGGAAGAGATTGTAAATTGAGACATATAGTCCGACAGTTGCCATGATGTAATTTGTCTCGCCACCATGAAGCATCGCGCTTGTTTGGTAGAGAATATATCCAGACATTAACAGCACAAACATGCCTGATACAGCTAGCGACAGAGTTGGTAAGTTAAAAATTAACGCTCCAATTCCGGCTAGAAAGGCAACGAGTATGCCTACCATGATAAATCCCCCCATAAAGCTGAAGTCTTTTCTTGTGGTTAGCGCATATGCAGAGAGCCCAACAAAAATTGCACCAGTTCCCCCAAGCGCAGTCATCACCAGCTGAGTACCATTAGCGAAATGATATACATAGGCATTAATGATTGGCCCTAAAGTTAGCCCCATAAAGCCAGTTAGGGCGAAGACTGACGCTATACCCCAAATGCTATTTCTAAGAGCTGAAGTGAGAAAAAGTAATCCAAAATATCCGACCAAAGTAATCAAAATTCCAGGATGCGGAAATTTAAATATCATCGAAATTCCTGCAGTAGCAGCACTAAAAAGCAGTGTCATTGATAACAGAACATAGGTATTTCGTATCAATTTATTAGTTGCAAAAGTCGCTTCTGTAGAACGGCCTCGCTGCGCAACTGTGTTTGTGGATTGATTCATATGTATTTCACCTCAAAAATATTAAGTATATTTACTATGTAATGCTTTGACAGATTAAATTCAAGTTAAGTTTAGATTAAATTTGCCTAAATTATCATAAGAATCTAGTAAATTTTTGATAATTTTCCGGCTTTCAGGATTTGTAGTGATCATGTATCCTCACGCCCTCATCCTGGAGAGGTGGCAGAGTGGTTGAATGCACCGGTCTTGAAAACCGACAAGCCTTCGCGGGCTTCGAGGGTTCGAATCCCTCCCTCTCCGCCAAATCAATTACTTACAGTAGGAAATACTTTATTAGTGTTATGATTAAACAATGGAACATTTATTAGAACTATACCTTTATGGACAAGACGCAAACCTGAGAGGGTTTGTTTTTGGATTTGTTCATATTTCTATCATGTTGATTGGTTACTATTCGGGCTGGAGTATTAATAGATTCCTAAAAATAGCCTCAAATGGATATATTGCTGGTGTTTTCGGGGCGGCTTTAGCCCATATTTTTGCTGATCTAATAGCGAGCTACCTTGACCCTCATGTGAGATCTATGGTCGTTGGTATTGTTATCGGCGGCATAATCCCGTTATTGTTTGTTCCTGTATTGGAACGTTTTGTTGTTAAGAGTGAAAATCATATTGCAGTTGGCGATCACGAGGATATAGAAAAAGACCTCAAGTCCCACTAATTTAAGATACTAATTGAAGGGAAACTCAATTTGCCAACGAAATGTATTGTCTGGGCTGTCTTCTGTTAAACCAAACATCCAGACCAAATGGGATTCAATTTTAATACCAGCAATTTTAAATTCATTATAAATTGCAGGGCCAATAATATGATGTTGGTTTTTCATTGGTGAAAAATCTTTTATTTCTCCCATGGCGCCATAGGCTTCAAAGCCAACTGCTGCGTGGTCATTGATATATTTTTTACTACGCCAAATATATTCTAACTCAGTACTTTCGTCTGCCTCACTTCCTACTTGCTGCTCAAAATTTAAATTACCAGTGTGTTGGTAACTGCTTGTAGTTTTTTCAAATAATAAGCGAAGTTCAAGTCCGTTTGGTTTGTCGCTTTCATTTTCAAGTTCCACCTCAGTGTGGACACCAAGGTCAATCCAATATTTTCCTTGTTCAGTAAATTGCAATGTATTTTCCCAGCCAAGAGTATCAAATATTAGAGAACCTTGAGCTTCTTTAATTAGTCCAGCAGTAAAAGATGTTGCCCAGCTATCAGTAACACCATATTCATATTCGAGCTCATGAAATTGAAAACCATCTTGATCATCATCATCATCAATTCTAGTATTTCCTAAAACCTCTATCCCCATTTCACCTTTCTTAACAATTGGTGAATAGACTTTAAGTTCAGTTAAATTTGCCCATGAGTTGAATGTTATCAATTGAATTAAAATTAAAAATAAAAAACCAATAGGGAAGGGACCTTTTTTATATTTTTTTAAATCTTTATTCATGGTGAAGTAAGTAACCATAACATTAAAATGCTATGTTATATGTAAGTTATAATTATTTTATTGTTGTCTTTATTCGAATTATTCTTAATTATTGCCACATTAATACATAATGTAATTATTTTATTTCTTTAATCACTTTACCGTGTTCAAGTATTTCTGTTTTGGTTATATTCCCCTCTCTATCCCAAGAGGTAACAATTCCATGCTCTTTGCCTTTTACATAATTTGCTTCGTATGATTTTTGTCCATTTTCATACCAAAATATATATGGCCCATTCTGTTTACCATATTTAAAGTTTGCCTCATATGATGTTTGTCCATTTTCATGCCATTTAATTTGTTTTCCTTCCATTTTTCCGTTTACAAAATTACCTTCATATCGTTTTTGCCCACTTTCATAGTAAATTACATATTTTCCTGTATAAGGTTCTTCTTGGCCTGGTTCATACATTCTTCCATGATTTTCTAATAGCTCGTTGACCTCTTTTGCTTCAGACAAACCGAAGAGTAAAAAAAGAGGAAAAATTAATAGCAGATAAAAATTCTTCATGTGATATTTATATTAATAAAATTAATCGCTAATAGAAAGCAGTCTATGAATTACATTAAGAATATTAATGCAAATATAATTATTTTGTCATCAAATTGTAGGCATATACGTATAAAGTTAATCCCGTAGATTTCCTCTCTACTTGTCCAGTATGGCTCGNCAATCTTATTCCCCTTAAGGTTGGACNAGCCCCTTTNATTAATTAGATTCTTTAAGTAGCTAATACTAGATTACGTATTTTTTTTAACCGCCAGTTATTTTGGAAATTAGGCTACCCGTGCATGCCCTGCAACTCCATGAAAGATAGATTAGATAGACAGTTATACCAACAACTATGCCAGTCACGAGCATTTCCGGTAAAAATCCACCTAAAATTTTATGCCCTGTATTCCATAAAAAAGAATCTTTGAATTCAAGTTTAAAATATTGAAAATCGCCTGTTTTAAAAAGGTAATCATCAATAAAGGCAATCATCGATACAATCACCAAATTAATTATCAATCCAATTTTTTTTGCCGTATCTTTTGTCATATTATCTCCTCGCTAGAAAATATTACTTTTTAAGGCGTACTCTCAGTTTGTTTGTAATCTAAATGTGATTCCATTTCTGTCGCCATCGTTGTAACCAATGACTGCATAAATTCTTCTATATTTTTTGTAGTAAAAACGTGGTTTAGATTTCTGTAAGCATAGTATCCGGAACTAGATACCATTAAAGCTAAAAATAAAAGCGAAATTAATATACTTTTTATAGCTGGCAAGAAATGGCAATTACCCTCTCTGATTACTAACGTCTTTGACACTTTATCGTGTAGCGCTTGTTTGTGTTTTGTAAATGCAGCCATTAAAAAACCAATGAAAAGCGTCAGTATGGAAAGATACATTGCAAAATACCTCCAAACACCATGCATCCAACTGATTCTAAAACCATCAATATCAGTAACTTTAATACCAAGCATCATTTTGCCGTAGGTAGCTCGTTTTGATGAGCTATGGTGTCCCGCAAAATAAGCAACCCATACAAAAAAGGTTAATGTCTGTAAAATGTACCCATAACCAAGNTCAGAGAGCCCAAGAAGTATATCTGGGAGTAGCACGAGTGCCCTATGATCTACTGAACTGACGTATAAGAGGAAGGCAATAATGACGAGAACGCACACGTTTAATGCCATAAAACCAACAACATAACTGTCAATAAAAACAGCAATTACGCGTCGCCAAAAGCCCGCATATTTTGTTGTCTCGTCATCCATATTCTTTACCTTTTTTTAAATGCTCAATTTAATCGTTATGTCCAAATGAGTAAATGAATCTTATAAGTAATCTAAAAATTCAGACAAATATATATTCTTTATGTCTAATAATANACATTAAAAATACTATATAAATTATTGATTTAATAATAAATAATATATATATCAAATCCTAAAGAATAGCTAGCAAGATCTTATACCGACAAAATACTTAACGTAACGTAAAATTATTCAATGAGTAATAATAGCTATAAATTTAGTGTTGAATGTGATGATTGCTCGAGATTGTCTAAATTTCTGCAAAAGATTCGCAAAGAGTATCCCGAATATTACTCAAAACCGGTTCCATCGTTTGGTAAAAGCCGGCCACACCTGTTGATTATCGGGTTAGCACCAGGATTACATGGGGCAAACGCTACTGGCAGGCCATTTACCGGAGATTTTGCAGGTATCATTCTCTATGAGATGCTCTATAAGTATGGGTTTAGTAATAAAAAATCCTCAACCGGCACAAGAGACGGGTTAANATTAAAAAATTGTCGAATAACTAACGCAGTTCGTTGTCTACCCCCNCAAAATAAACCTATTGGAGAGGAGGTAAATAACTGTAATCGTTATTTAGCGGATGAACTAAATAACATTAGCAAAAAAGCTGTTGTTTTGTGTTTAGGCCAAATTGCACATCGGTCTACATTAAAGGCCTTAACTTTAAGACAATCTAAATACCCATTTAAACACGGAAAATTTTATAATCTTGATGATGGTAGAGTTATTGTTGATTCGTATCACTGTAGTCGATACAACACACAAACGAAGAGACTCACGGAAGCTATGTTTAGCGATATTTTTATGAAGATCACAAAACAATTNAATAATTAAATTTTTATTATGTCTTTTAATCCCAAGAAATTTATAAAATCACTAACAAGCCGGCCCGGTATTTATTGCATGAAAAATAGCGAGGGTAAAATTATTTATGTCGGTAAAGCAAAAAATCTTAGAAAACGTGTAGCTAGTTATTTCAATCGAATTGATTCTCAGACTATTAAAAATCAAGTCATGATAAAACAGATTGATAACATCGACGTTACTGTAACGCAAACTGAAAACGAGGCATTAATACTCGAAAATAATTTTATCAAGGAATATAAACCTAAATATAATATTATATTTCGTGATGATAAAAGTTACCCATATATATATTTATCAACAAAGCATAAATATCCACGTTTCTATTATCATCGTGGCTCATTAAAAGGGGAGGGTAAATATTTTGGGCCATTCCCAAGTGCAGGTGCCGTAAAAAAATCACTTAACTTAATACAAAAATTATTTTTAGTAAGAAGCTGTGAGGACAATGTATTTTCTAATCGTTCGAGACCTTGCCTACAATATCAAATTAAAAGATGTTCTGCGCCATGCGTAAATTATATTTCAAAAGATGAATATCAATATGATCTGAAAAATGCAACATTATTTATNGAGGGAAAAAAGGAAAAAATAATCAAAGAATTATCTGAGCCCATGCAATCTGCTTCTGATAATCTTGATTATGAAAAAGCTGCTAAGTTACGAGATCAGATACGATCAGTTCGTGAAATACAACAAAAACAATATGCAAGCGGAGAAAGTGATAACTTCGATATTGTTGCGTGTGTAAAAAATACTAATTATGCTTGCATTCAATTATCTTTTATTCGTTCCGGTTTAAACCTTGGTAGTCGTAGATATTATCCGCGTAATATTGAAAATCAAAATGAATCGAATTTAATAAGAGCTTTTTTAAGTCACTTTTATCTTNGTAATATGGATCTCAAAAAATATTCATTAGAAATATTACTCAGTCATGATATTGATGATAAAAAATTATTAGAGAACGTATTTAATGAGAGATTTGAAAGAAAGATAAAAATTAAACATAACGTAAGAGGNGAAAGAGCAAAATGGTTAGCTATGGCTAAGGAAAATGCAATACTTAATCTTAAACAGAAATTAGCGATAGATGAGAATTTAAATAAAAGATTTCTTGCGTTACAAAAGCTTCTTAAAATTAAACAGGACATCAATAAGATAGAATGCTTTGATATAAGCCACACAAGCGGTGAATCAATGGTNGCTTCATGTGTTGTTTTTGATAAAAATGGAGCTAATAAAGGTAAATATCGTAAATTTAATATTGAAAATATAACTAAAGGCGATGATTATGGGGCAATGAGACAAGTTGTTAGGAGACGCTATATGAGACTTGTTAAAGAGGAAGCTATTCTTCCAGATTTGATATTAATAGACGGCGGTAAAGGTCAGATTAATGTAACACAAAAAGAACTTGATGAATTACAACTTTCACATATACCTGTACTAGGTATTGCTAAGGGCCCATCAAGAAAACCTGGTATGGAGAATTTAATTCTTTCTGTTAAAAATAATTTAATCCGTTGTGATAGTACTTCGCCAGCATTACTTTTAATACAAAATATACGTGATGAAGCACATAGATTNGCAATAACAGCGCATCGGCAAAAAAGGAAAAAAAGAAGAGACCGTTCTTTTTTAGAAGAAATTAATGGAATTGGAAGTAAGAGAAAACAGGTTTTAATCAAACATTTTGGTGGCTTACAGGGTGTGTCTAAAGCAGGTATTAATGAACTTTCTAAAGTTAATGGTATTAATAGAAATTTAGCAAAAAAAATATATGAAACTATTCANGACAATGACAATAGCTAATCAATTAACNNTACTACGTATCTTACTNATTCCGGTTTTTATNGTTGTATNTTACTTACCGTANGNTCANAGTAATATTTTCGCGTGTGCAATTTTTATTCTTGCGGCCGTCACTGANATCTTAGATGGATATTATGCTCGTAAATTAAATCAANTNTCATCGCTGGGTGTTTTCCTTGACCCTGTGGCAGATAAACTTATGGTTGCNATCGTATTGGTCTTATTNGTCCAAAGAAANCCTGAAATTTATTTAGCTATACCTGCTGGAATTATTATAGGTCGAGAGATAACAGTTTCGGCATTAAGAGAATGGATGGCCGAGCTTGGAGCAAGGAAAAAAGTCGCGGTTTCTTCTTTAGGTAAAATAAAAACAATTATTCAGATGGTTGCGCTAGGATTCCTTATTTTTGAAAAACCTTTTCTTGGGTTACCTGTCTACTCAATTGGTATTATTTTAATATATATTGCGGTGCTATTAACTTTGATATCAATGTTTCAGTATCTTGTTTTGGCACTGCCTAAACTTAAAAAATAAATGGCCATAATTAGTAATGAAGTTGACACAATGTTGATGACGACTACAATATGTTTCCGTTACAAAATTAGGTAAGAACCAAATCTTAGGTCATCAGAGATTAATATAAAAAAAAATCGCGGGAATAGCTCAGTTGGTAGAGCGATACCTTGCCAAGGTATAGGTCGCCGGTTCGAACCCGGTTTCCCGCTCCAATTTTCCATAGTTCTAAAAATTGAATAGAATTTTTGGCTGAGTGGCAGAGTGGTTATGCAGCGGCCTGCAAAGCCGTGGACGCCGGTTCGATTCCGACCTCAGCCTCCAATATTAAATATAAATTTTGCCCGGGTGGTGGAATTGGTAGACACAAGGGACTTAAAATCCCTCGACTTAACGGTCGTGCCGGTTCGATTCCGGCCCCGGGCACCATTTTTAGGGCATAAATGACACCATCGATTGGATCAATAATACGATAGTATCTACCTCATGTTATCAACAACCGAACATAGCCGTGATAGAGCAGGGTACAAATACATCTATCCTGTGATTTCACGTCGATCTGGCGGACTTTCTGTTGGAATTAATTTAAATACAAATAATGCCTGTAATTGGCGTTGTATTTACTGCCAAGTGCCAAATTTAACCCGGGGAAGCGCACCTCCAGTTAATCTCGAGAAATTACAACGTGAACTAGGAGAATTTCTAAAAGATATCCTTACCGGTGACTTTTATAAGGCTGAGGAAATACCTAAAGAATTACAAAAAATCCAGGATATAGCTATTTCAGGTAATGGAGAGCCAACGACTGCTGATGAATTTGAACNAGTAATTGAAGTGATTGAATTCGTTTTGAATGATCTATTATTACTTAATAAAACGAAATGCATCTTAATTACNAACGGTAGTTTGGTAAATCGTGATTATGTGCAAAAAGGCCTAAAAAAACTGGCTTCAATTAATGGTGAAGTGTGGTTCAAAATTGATAACGCAACAAAAGAGGGCGTAGATCGAATCAATCAGGTTAGCGGAACTGAATCATCAACGCTTAAGAGGCTTGATATAACAGCTAATCATTGTCCTACCTACATACAAACTTGTGTATTTACTTATGAAGGTAAAAAGCCTTCTAACGCAGATAAAAAGGCATATATCGAGCTATTATCGGAAGCCATCAACAGAAAAATACCGCTAAAAGGTGTTCTACTGTACGGTGTTGAAAGGCCTCCTTTATTACCGGAAGCCTCAAATAAAATAACTAAACTCCCCGAAGAGTGGTTAGTATCTTTTGCAGATCAGATACGAAGTACTGGGATTTCCGTTAAAATTTCTGTCTAATTTGCATTTTTCTATCGCGCAAAGACAACAGCCGCACTCTAATGCGACAAAAATATGACTGAAAAAGCGCGCTCCGTAGAGCGCGTCATTTCAGGCTGTAAAATTTTATCTCTTAGCTAAGAAATAGCAGCGTTTAACTTATTAGCTCCCATTGCAAAGACACAGCCAAGGACAATAGANACGATNACCACAACTAATGGGTTCGATGCATCCATATTCTGGAACATACCCCCTGAACTTGTATGTATTGCAAGTCCGGCCGTAGCAGCATATGTATACACAGCAGTGGTAGCACTAGTAAACATTGGCATTGAAGTGAGCCAAACTAACGCAAATACCGTCACACCAACTGAGACAGGTACTACCCATGCAGCTGAGCCTAATTTACCCATTAAAATAAAGGCTACTGCAGCTAAAACTGCGCCCATAACCCCTGATTGAACGGTCGTTTTCATGCAATTATTGTTGGCCAGAAATGCTGCCCATGCAATAAAACCAATCCAAACCGAATAGTAATCAGGAATTACACCGGTTGATACATATGTTGCAATAGCGCCCATTACAGCAACGCTTACAGATAGTGACATATGTGCTGACATAGTTTTACACCCCCAAAATGTTTTTATTGATACTACATATTGTAGTGTCTGGCTTTATAGACCACAAAATGTGCAATGTCCAGAAATTTCGCACCATTTTTACGCATTTTTTTATTTCATCAAATTTATTAAATATATGTCATTTTTTTTATAGATCTAGAAATTGAAGACTCATGAATGCATGTTTTAATTGTTTAATTAAATACTTAGACTATTATATTAAAGTCTATTATTTACACTTTTTGTATTTCTTTGCATTAAATTAACTTATGGCAACACGAAGAAAAAAGATTGACGAAATAACAACATTAGCCAGTCACCTGGAGGAATGTCCATTATTTGATATTAAGCATCTAAAACATAAATCATTAGATGGCTTTATTAAACATCCAGAAAATTTTTATCTNAAAAGTCGTTATATGTCACTTTCTAGCAGTTCAATTCCTGAATTTTCTAATTCTTCAAAATCTCATACTGCATTCTCATTTAGTTCACGTAATTACCGTATTCCTGGCAGTATTATCGAGGTTACGATTAGGACGGTAAATGAATCGCATAAAATTTTGGGTAAGGTAATTGCCTCAATACAATCAAAAGATGGNTATGAGATTGGAATACTTCTAATGAATAGAGAAGACTGCACTAAATTAAAATATATAGAGCAAATATGTTTTATCGATGAAAAACTTCTATCATCAATATAAAATACTAATAATAACAATATGATATATACATTAATAAAACTTATTCTAGGTATTTGCAAATCTGTTTATCCTATTATTATATGCGCATAATATATATTATGTTAAATAGAATAATGATATCGAATACATAGGAAAAAAGAATGACTAACGAAAGCACCCCGCCTAACAAGAGAAAACTAGCCAAGAAGGTCTATGAGGCAGAGCTTGAAAGGTTGCAGATTGAGCTAGTTAAACTACAAGAGTGGATCAAATATAAGAAATTAAAGGTGCTGGTGATCTTTGAAGGTAGAGATGCTGCCGGAAAAGGTGGTTCCATCAAACGTATTACTGAATCATTAAGCCCTAGAATCTGTAAGGTCGTTGCCCTGCCCGCACCAACAGAGCGCGAGAAAACACAGTGGTATTTTCAACGATACATACAGTACTTGCCNTCCGGGGGAGAAATGGTCCTTTTTGATCGAAGTTGGTACAACCGTGCAGGTGTTGAGCGAGTCATGGAATTCTGCACAAAACAACAATATAAAGAATTTCTTAAAAGCTGCCCTGTTTTTGAACGAATGCTGGTGCGTTCAAAGATCAAATTAATCAAATATTGGTTCTCTGTGAGTGATGAGGAACAGGAACGTCGATTTCAGGGACGAATTCATCACCCAACAAAACATTGGAAATTAAGCCCAATGGATCTCCAGTCACGTTCTAAATGGATGGAATATTCCAAGGCAAAGGATAAGATGTTTGAGCATACCGACATTAAGCAAGCGCCTTGGTATGTCGTAAATGCTGATGATAAAAAGAGAGCGAGATTAAACATTATTAACCACCTCTTAAGCCTGATTGATTATAAAGATTTGTCGCCAGAGCCTGTCAAATTACCACCGAGACAAGATAATCATGATAAGTATGTAAGGAGCCCGCTTGAAGATCAAAATTTTATTCCTGAAATATACTGAAGCATGAAAAACATTAATTTTTAATTGTATTAATCAAACCCGCACTTAATATCATTGCTATCCCAATAAACTGAATAACAGTTATAAGTTCATTGGCAAGCATCACAGCTGATACGGCACCCACAATAATTTCAAATAAAAATAATACCGAGGATAAATAAATCGGTAAATTTGATACCGCATATTGTGCTGTCCACGTCATGATAATCATAAGGGGAAAGCCTAAGACAATTATCAATAAGACGTTATTTAAAGTAACTATAGGGAAACTATCCTGCGTTAACAGGATTCCGCATCCCGCAAGCACTATAACGCCGAACCATGCGGAACACATCTTAACTGTGTGAGTCAACCCACCTATTCTTCTGACAATGATGTTAGTTACTGCAAAAGCAAGGCCGGAGCTTATTGCATAAAAATCTGCCCTATCAAAACTCTTCATAAATTCTATTTCAGGGTGCCAGGAGATTAAAAAAACGCCGGCTACGGCGAGCACTAAGGCGAAGATATTTCGCTTCTTAAGTCGCTCATGGAGGATAAAAAGGGCTAAAAGCGTCGCCCAGACCGGGGAAAGATAAAAGAGGATCATTACGCGTACGACCTNCCCTTCTAATAATGCAAGTACAAAGCCAAGATTGGTCCAGCCAGCAAATATCGCAAGAAGGGTGTATAGCGTCTTTGATGCGTAAAAATCAGCTCTGAGTGAATAAAATCTTGGAAAAATGAATAAAAAAGACACAAAATAGATTAAAACGCTTGCCCAAAGCCCNGAAATACCCGAATTATCGAGAAATCTGAGCGGAATCCAGTAAAGCCCCCATAAAGTTGCTGCCACCAGACAAGCAAAAATAGCATTCAGATTTGTTGTGCTTTTCAAAAAAAATAGGCCGTTTTTAGCTAGAATATTTTTAGATTATTGTTATATAGTATTTATTTTATTGAATTTATCTTCGTAATTTTTTGTGGTATTCAACGCCACATCCTCGAGACTTTCCTCTTTTAGTTCAGCCAGAAACTCAGCTACATACCTGACATAAGCTGGTTGATTTGTTTTGCCCCGGTGTGGAGTAGGTGCAAGATAGGGTGAATCTGTCTCAATTAGCATGTTTTTTAGCGAAATTTGCCTTGCAACCTCCTGAAGAGGCTTGGCATTCTTAAAAGTAACAATCCCTGAGAACGAAATTAGAAAATCCATATCAATAGCAGCTTTTGCAGTATCTAAATCATCGACAAAACAATGCATTACACCACCTACTTCATCTGCTTTCTCTTCTTTTAATATTTTAATCACATCTAATTTCGCCTCTCTGGAATGAATAATCAGTGGCTTTTTTAATTCTTTTGCTGCGGTAATATGTGTTCTGAACTGGTCTCGCTGCCAGTCGAGATCTCCTTCACTTCTAAAGTAATCAAGCCCTGTCTCGCCTATTGCAACCACACTACTATCGCTGCCCATACCTGCGATTTCATCAATAGTAAGCCTATTTTTAGGCCTAGTATTAGGGTGAACACCGACTGAGGCTGAAACCATTTCATAAGTTTTTGCTAATTGGATAATCTCAGGGGACCCCTCAAGATCAATTGCCACACATAACATATGAACGATTTGATGTTTTTTTGCCTCAGCAAGTATTTCTTCTATGGTTTGTGTTTCAGCCAAAAGCGGAATATGGCAATGNGAGNCAACTAGATTATTCATAATAAAATTATGATATTAGCTGCTAATATTAATAAATTACTAGAGAGTATGAGAAGGACGTTCTGAGGAAAGTGCGCCAGCCAGCATTTTTTCAATCTTTACTTTTGTTGCGCCTTTATCAAGCTCGCTAAATTGTATTCCGATCCCTTCTGTTTTATTACCATGNGCTCCCTTTGGTGTTATCCAAGCTACTTTGCCTGCAACTGGTATTTTTTCCTTACTATCATCGATTGTAAGTAAAACAAAAATATCGTCGCCCAAGCTATATTCATTTGATTTTTTACTAGGGATAAAGATACCACCATTCTTAACAAACGGCATATACGAGACATATAGTGCGCTTTTGCCTTTAATGTTAAGTGATAAGAGGCCTTTATTATTATCTGTTGCCATTTTTTACCCTAAGATTCCACGTTTGTAGCGTCATAATTCTTCCAAAACAACGCAATTTCNTCAAGAATACTAACAGGACTATAGTTCATNACTCCTGTTAATTCTCTATATTTCAANAAGATATAGTCATAACTTCGTACTAATTTTAGTAAGTCTAATGTATTTGCCAGTCCTTGCAAGTCTTCCCTTAGGTCTAGGTTAGTAATTCTCGCCTTTTCGTCTGTTAGTTTAAGCTTAACAAGGTCATTAAAAATGTGTAATAGCCGGGAAATTGTATTTTCAGCACCCAATTCATGCCAATGAGCGGCAATTTTTAGTGGGTTACTGGTTTTATCCGATAATTTATTTAAATCACTGACTAATTCATGACGAGACATTAAATCTTCTTCGTTTGCTAATTCTATCGCCCTTAATGGTCCTCCGCCGGTCAAATGTAAAAGTAGATTCGGCGATAGCTCAGTATTTTCCAGATTTTCACTTAACCAGCTTATCGCAATCTCATCATATGTAGGTTTGAAATCTATCCGATGACAACGACTTCTAATTGTAATGGGTAGCTTAGAGTGCTGATGTGATAACAGGATTAATATCGATTGTTCGGGGGGTTCTTCCAGTGTTTTTAATAAAGCGGCTGATGCCGAACGCTGCATTATGTCTGCTTGGTTTATTATGATAACTTTATTATTAGTAGAAAAAGATTTTAAAGAAACATATTCGATCATTTCGCGAACTTGTGTTACAGAAATGAATTTTTTATCATCTTCGACTTCGATAAATTTCAGGTCAGGATGTGTGCTTGCTTTAAATAATTCACAACTTTTACAACCCCCGCAGGCAAATTCTAAATTAGTCTCTTTTGATTCGCATAAAATACGCATCGCAAAAACCAATGAAAATTGTTTTAAGCCAATCCCCTTTGGCCCCGTTAATAACAAACCATGCGGTAATCGTTTCTGTGAAGACATAGTCGACAGCCTTGTCATTTGCTTTTTTTGCCAAGGGTATATTTCTAACATATAAATTCTTCTAAAATAATCGTAAGTTCTTCTTTTACTTTCTCAATTGGTAATTCTGCATTGACTATTCGAAATCGTTTTGCCTCGTTTTCTGCTCTTTTTAAATAAGTACTTCGTACTTTCTCAAAGAAAACAATTTTTTCCTCCTCAAAGCGATCAGATTTACTTCTCTTTTTTGTGCGCTCCAAACCAAGAGTAACATCAAGATCAAAAAGTATTGTTAAATCTGGCCTTAAATCAGATTGCACCCATTTTTCAAGTAAATTAATTCTTGATTCATCTATACCCCGTCCACCACCTTGATAAGCATAACTTGCATCTGTAAATCGGTCGCAAAGAACGATTTTTCCAGATGATAATGATGGAATAATCACTTCTTTTATGTGTTGAGCTCTAGCAGCAAAAATTAAAAGAAGTTCTGTGTCATCAGTAAGTTCATTATTCTCATTTTTAAGTAAGATTTCTCTTATTTGTTCTCCTATTTTTGTGCCACCAGGCTCTCTCGTTTTTACAACATCATGGCCTGACTTAACAAGTAAATTTTCAATGAAATCTACTAGCGTAGTTTTTCCTGCGCCTTCGACACCTTCTAATGTAATAAAAAGACCTTCTTTCATTTTTAAAATTTATTTATTTAGTTGATATTTTTTTACTGCTTTATTGTGTTCATACAAAGTTTTAGAAAAGTAGTGCGAACCATCTTTTTTTGAAACAAAATATAAAGTGTCATCATTTTCGGGATGTAGTGCTGCATGAATAGCCTCTCGTCCTGCTAATGCTATCGGTGTTGGGGGTAAACCATTGTATCGATATGTGTTATAAGGCGAATCAATTCTAAGGTCCTTTTTTCTTATATTTCCATCATACTTTATTCCCATAGCATATATTACTGTCGGATCAGTCTGTAGTTTCATATTGTTTTTTAGTCTGCGTACAAAAACACCTGCAATCATAGCTCTTTCGCTGGCGAGCGCTGTCTCTTTTTCAATAATTGACGCCATAATTAATGCATCATAGTCATTTTTGTATGGCAACCCCGCATCACGACTTTCCCATTCTTTTTCTAAAATTGCTTTCCCTCTTCTATATGCACGTTGCAATAACTCAATATCTGATGCTCCTTTCGTAAAATAATAAGTATCAGGAAAAAAAAGACCTTCAACGTTCGATTCTGTTATTTTTATTTTTTTTAACAAAGAATCTGATGAATAGTCTGTAAGATTTTTAATGAGCACAGTATTTGAAGAAATCTCTTTCTTTATATCTTTGATAGTCCAACCCTCAAGTAATGTTATTGAATGTTGTATAACGTCACCAGAAACAAAAATATTAATAATTTTAATAGGTGTTAGTCCTGGAGATAATTGATATTCACCTGATTGAATTTTTTTAGCATACCCGGAATAACGCGCATAAAATTCGAAATAATATGGTTTATCTAATATATGGTACGATTTTAATTTTTTATTCAAATCTTTAAATGAACTGCCAGAGTCAATAGTAAAAATTAGAGACGTATTAATATTCAAAGGTGTATCTAAAAATCTTTTATAATCAAGACAAATAGAAACCAATGTAACTATAAAAATAACCGCAATAAATTTTATATGTAGTCTCATAAGTTTGGAATAAAATTATATTTCATTAATTTATTAGCTATTTTTATAGTTTTCTCATGATTTGAAAATAGTTTTTCATCAATTAAATTTACCGGCCATACGCCAATAAGGCTATTGCACAAAAAGACCTCATCTGTATTTAATAAAAATTCAAGTGTTATATTTTTAATCTCGACCGAGAATTTCATTTTATCCGCCATATCAATTATTTTTTCTCTTATTATTCCTTCGATACCGCATAATGATAAGTCAGGCGTATATAAGGATGTGCCTTTGATACAAAAAATATTACTCATCGTGCCTTCAATGACAAAATTATCAGTATCCATAACAATGCCTTCTGAAATTGCATCATCAGTCCATTCTGATCTCGCTAAAATTTGTTCAAGCCTATTTAGATGCTTAATTCCTGCTAATACTGGATTCCTCGCATAACGAAAATCACATACTTTTGTTTTAACACCTGTAGTCGAAAATTTCTTATGGTAATGTGGCCATGGAAATAATCTGATAATTCTGGTTGGTATAGTATCGTCGGGAATTTTATAACCACGACCGCCCTGTCCTCTGCTTATAATAATTTTTATAACACCTTGATCAGTAGTATTAATCAAGGATGTAACTTCGTCTCTTATAATATCTTTATCTGGAATAGGAATTTTTAATTTTTTACACCCTTTTTCTAAGCGATTTAGATGTTCGTCAAAGCAGAGGATTTTCTTATTTTGAATTGCAATAGTCTCGAATAACCCATCACCATAGTGCACAGCACGATCATTTAATGCTATTTCACTAGTATGATTTCCATTTATTAAATCTTTAATTGCCATTATTTTTCTTGATGGCTAGATAAATAGGCTAATTAATTTTCCTAAAAACCAGTGAGCCATTAGTTCCGCCAAATCCAAATGAATTAGAAAGTGATGTCTCTATTTTTATATCACGAGCAATGTTTGGTACATAGTCAAGATCACACTCCGGATCCTGATTATCTAGATTGATCGTCGGTGGCGCAATCTGATCGCGAATTGCTAGTACTGAAAATATTGCCTCGACTGCCCCTGCTGCACCCAACATATGCCCAATCATTGATTTAGTCGAACTTATTGATATTTTTTTAGCTGAATCTTTAAATACATTTTTGATCGCGTTTGTCTCTGCGATATCTCCGGCAGGAGTAGATGTTCCGTGTGCATTTATATAATTAATTTCATCCATATTAATACCACCATTTTTCAATGCTTTTTGCATACAGAGTGTAGCGCCTCGACCATTTTCTGAGGGTGCTGTTATATGAAATGCATCAGCGCTCATTCCATAACCAATCAACTCCGCATAAATTTTTGCCCCTCGCTTTTTTGCATACTCGTATTCTTCTAAAACCATCGCCCCTGCCCCATCGCTTAGCACAAAGCCATCCCTATCTTTGTCCCAAGGGCGACTAGCTAATTCTGGCTCTTCATTTCTAGTGGACAGAGCACGTGCCGCAGCAAAACCAGCTAAGCCTGTTTTTGATGTTGCCATTTCAGCGCCACCAGCAATCATTACATCAGCGTCACCATATTCAATTAATCTTGCAGCATCACCGATATTATGGGTACCTGTTGTGCAAGCTGTCACGATTGAAAAATTTGGCCCTTCTAAACCATACATGATAGATAAATGTCCTGAAATCATATTAATAATATTACTTGGCACATAAAATGGAGATATTTTTCTAGGTCCGCCTGAGTGAAATAATTCAGTGCCTTTTTCAATGCCTGGTAAACCGCCAATTCCTGAGCCAATTGCAACACCAATACGATCAGTATTATGAGTCACATCTAAGCCTGAATCTTCTATGGCTTGTACGCCTGCGGTTATACCGTAATGAATAAAGGGGTCCATTTTCCTTTGTTCTTTTTTTGTGATGTATTTATCTAAAGAAAGATTTTTAATTGAACCACCAATTCGAACAGTAAAATCTGAGGTATCAAAATGCTCAATCAAGGATATACCGCTTTTTCCTTCAAGAATATTTTTCCATGTTTCACTAACACTATTACCAACTGGCGTTGTCATACCTAACCCTGTCACCACCACACGTCTTTTATTCACCTAATTCCTCTCTATTTGTGCTGTATAAATAAAAAACCGCGTACTGAAGAGTTCATAACGCGGCTTTTTTAATGTTTTTAAGTTATTCGTTATTTTAAGTGTGCATTAATGTACTCAATCGCTTGATTAACCGTATTAATATTCTCCGCCTCTTCGTCTGGAATTTCTGTTTTGAATTCTTCTTCTAATGCCATAACCAACTCAACGGTATCAAGTGAATCTGCACCCAAATCATCGACAAATGATGCCTCATTTGTGACTTCTTCTTCCTTGACGCCTAGCTGTTCTACGACAATTTTTTTTACTCGATCTTCAACACTACTCATGTCGACAATTCCTCCAAATTTGGCCAATGGGCCAGTTGCGAATGCTAAGTTTAGAGAAAACAAATCTTCTTGCAACTTAGAATATTTTTATATAAATAAATTTATATTTATTAATAGTTTATAGTATATTTTTCATTTATAGGATTAACTTAACCCATGTACATTCCGCCATTGACACTGACGGTTTGGCCCGTAATATAACTTGCATTATCGGATGCTAAAAAGTTAACTACCGATGCAATTTCATCAGATTCGCCAAGTCTCCCTAAGGTAATATGCTCCAATAATGAATTATGAATTTCTTCGCTTAATTCATCGGTCATATCTGTTTTAATAAACCCTGGAGCCACGGCATTTACGGTAATTCCTCTGGATCCAACCTCTTTTGCTAAAGAACGGGTGAATCCAATCATTCCTGCCTTAGCTGCTGAGTAGTTTGTTTGCCCCGCATTACCAGTCAAACCAACTACTGAACTAATATTGATAATTCTTCCGTATTTTGCTTTCATCATTGGACGTATACAAAGCTTAGTCATGCGAAAGATCCCAGATAAATTTGTATTAATGACATCTTCCCATTCATCGTCTTTCATGCGCATCAATAAATTGTCTTTAGTAATACCAGCATTATTAACTAGAATATTTGGAGAATTTAAATTTTTAATATTATTTTCAAACTTATCAACCGATAATTTATCAGCAATATTTAGTACTAGCCCTGTGCCTAAAAAATTATTTTTTACAAAATCAGCTGATATTTGATTTGCAGATTTTTCAGTTGTTGCAGTTGCAATGACGTAGGCACCTTGCTTTGCAAATTTGTAAGCAATCGCTTTACCTATACCTCTACTTGCGCCAGTTACAAGAACAGTTTTATCTTTATAAATATCGCTCATCTAAATATTATAGTAATGTATTGTTAATCGATACTTGATCATGAATTGAAAACAATTCAAAAGAAGTTTCAATTCTTTTTATAAGGCCACAAAGCACTTTCCCAGGACCACATTCGATAATTTTTGTAACCCCTAATAGCTGCATTTCTTTAACAGAATCAATCCAACGTACTGGTTTATATAATTGTTCCAGAAGAATAGGTTTAATTTCATTAGCTTTTACTTTTATCTTAGCATCTACATTTTGTAGTATTGGTATTTCAGCATCACGGAATGTTACAGAATTTAATAATTTTGAAAATTCATCGGCTGCTTCTTTCATAAGCAAGCAATGCGAAGGCACGCTAACGGGTAAAAGTATCGCCCTCTTTGCCCCAGCTTCTTTTGCCATGCTTATGACTCTTTCAACAGCGTTCTTGTGTCCCGATATAACGATTTGTTCAGGTGAATTATAATTTGCTGCTGACACAATTTCATTTTCTGAGCAATCTACACAAAGTTTTTCGATGATTGCTTTGTTTAAGCCAAGTATTGCAGCCATTGCACCTTCATTATTAGAAATCGATCTTTGCATAGTTTTACCTCTTTCTGAAACTAAATTTACGGCTTCTTCAAAATTAATAACGCCAGCACATAAAAGCGCAGTATATTCGCCTAAGCTATGTCCTGCTAAAACAATGGGCATCAAATTAGATTTTTTCTTCCACAAAAGCCATGTTACATAAGAGGTTAAAAGAATTGCTGGTTGTGTTACTTCTGTTTGATCCAATTTCTCTTTTGGGCCAGAAGATATTATCTCTAAGATATTGTAACCTAAAATTTCTGAGGCAATATCAAAAATTTTTTTTACATCATTGTCTGCTTCAATAAGCCTACTATCAATCATTCCTAAAGATTGTGAGCCTTGGCCCGGAAATACGACTGCTAATTTTATGCGATCATTCATGGTTTAATATTTGTTATTTTAATATTGTAAAAGCACAGATCCCCAAGTAAACCCACCACCAAATGCAGGAAGNAATAAAATATCATTATCTTTAATTCTTCCGTCATTAATCCCAACATCAAGTGCCAGTGGAATTGATGCTGCTGAGGTATTGCCATGTTGACCAACAGTGACTACAACATTTTCTATTGGCATATCCAATTTTTTTGCCATAGCTGATATGATTCTNGTGTTTGCTTGATGCGGAACCAACCAATCAATCTCCGTATTTTTCATTGAATTAGCTTTTAAGGTTTCATCAACAATATCGCCTAATGTGTTGACTGCAACTTTAAAAACCTCATTTCCTTGCATTTTAATAAATGCCTGATTTGATTTTACTAATTCATAGTTAGAAGAAATGCCAGCAGGAACTGATAAAAGTTCCTGATAAGCGCCATCAGCATGAATATGAGTTGACAAAATGCCGGGGNCATTGCTTTTCTCAAGGATAACTGCACCAGCACCATCACCAAATAAAACACATGTATTTCTATCATTCCAATCGATAATACGACTCATTGTTTCTGAGCCTACAACCAACGCACATTTTGAATTACCATTCTTTATAAAAAGATCGGCAACATGTAAAGCGTAAACGAAGCCAGTACAAACAGCTTGCAAATCAAATGCCGGGCAACCATGAATATCTAATCTTTGCTGTAACAGACATGCGGTACTAGGGAAAATAACATCTGGTGTTGTAGTAGCAACTATAATTAAGTCTATATCATTTACACTTTTACCTGCCATTTCAATTGCAGCAACCGATGCATTTTCAGCAAGATCACATGTTGTCTCATCATTACGAGCAATATGTCTTTTTTCAATTCCAGTTCTAGAACGTATCCATTCATCAGTAGTGTCTACCATTTTCTCTAACTGAGAATTTGTTAATATTTGCTCAGGCAAATATGAACCGGTTCCTGTTATTTTTGAATAGATCAAAATTTTTACCTATTAATTAATAGTTGTTCTAATTTTTCACTAATTTTTTCTGGCACGTTATTTTTTACTTCAATTATTGCCTCATCAATTGCAGTTGCAAATGAAATTCTTTCAGCATGACCATGACTTTTAATCACAATACCACGCAAGCCGAGTAGCGACGCACCATTATAACGTTTCGGATCGATTTTACCTTCTATTGATTTTAATACTGGCATTGCAATTAGCGCTGATAACCTTGAGTAAATACTATTATTAAATGCTTTCTTTACATGATGTTGTAAAAAATCTGCAACGCCCTCACTCGTTTTGATAGCAACATTACCGACAAAGCCATCGCAAACAATTACATCATAATCACCCGAATATAAATAATTACCCTCAACATAACCAACATAGTTTAAATTACTAGCCTCAAGTAATGTGGCGGCTTGTTTTACACGATCATTTCCTTTGATATCTTCTTCACCAATGTTTAGTAGCGCAATAGTTGGATTATCAATATTTTTTATAGCCTTTGTTAATTGTGCCCCCATAATTGCAAATTGAAATAATTGTTCTGAGCTTGAATCAACATTAGCCCCTAAATCAAGCATATGTGTATATCCTTTTTTACCGGGTAATGTTGTGCAAATGGCAGGTCTATCAATTCCGGGTAACATTTTTAGCACAAATCTTGCTGTAGCCATAAGNGCCCCTGTGTTTCCAGAACTAACACAAGCTTTTGCATGTCCATCACGCACAAGTTCAATAGCTCTTCTCATAGAGGATTCTTTTTTATTACGTAATGCCTGTGAGGGCGACTCATCCATCTCAACAATTTCAGACGCATGTGTAATAACAATTCTTTGGTTGTTTTGCTGATTATATTTTTTCAGTTCCTGGTGAAGAATATCTTCCTTCCCTACTAAAACAATATTAAGTTGTTCGTATTTTTTAAGAGAAAAAAGAGCAGCAGGAATTATTTCAGAGCAGCCAAAATCTCCTCCCATTGCATCAAGTGCTATTGTTAAATCAGATGACATATAACAATTAAAGAGATTTTTTATTGGGGTTATTTGTTAAAATCAAAGAAAGTTTATTCTGAATCTTCTTCTACTTCTTGATCTGACTTGACGTCAATTACCTTGTTACCTTTATAGTATCCATCTGGAGATATATTGTGACGTAAATGTAATTCCCCTGTTTTTGATTCAGTAGATATAGCATGAGACGACAAGGCATCATGAGAACGACGCATACCCCGTCTTGAAGGTGATTTTTTTGATTTCTGTANGGCCATGATTTAGTTATCTCCAGTTGAAATACGCTTTTTTAGTTAAATTTACACTATACCTTATCATTTTTAAGCTTTTTTAATATAGAAAATGGATTTCTTTTTTTAGTCTTTTTCAGTGCTTTAGCAGCCATTCCCTTCACGCAATTTTTGTCGGCATGCATGGGAGCTAATGGTATAGCCAGTACTACTTCTTCTTCGATCAATGTTTTTACTACAATTAATTCTTCATCGAGCTGAAATGGCTCATAATCATTCTTCAATTTCTTAAATTCGTCAAAATTTCTATACACGCCAAGAATAGAACTTTTTTTGATTTCAATACCCATAGAGTCCAAACACCTTTGGCATTTGACTGACAACTTAGCGCCAATTTTTGATTCGATCAAACATATGCCAGATGCGTCAAAATCAAAGGATAAACTGTATTGCACCTGACCTCCATTATCTAGCAGAATCTCATCTAGACGACCTAACGAGTCAAGGCTCAAAAAACCTTCAATATGCTCTTTATTTTTAGCTAGATGCAACGGATCTATTGATTGCGGTTGCTCAGGTAGCATCAGGCGGCGAATTTTAGCCATACACCTCTTAACTGTCAAAATATTATTGATTATTGCTGTTAAATATCTGACTTGTTTGATATTTGTTTAAAATTAGCCAAAATGTAAGCATATAAATTAATCTGGAGCAAAATCATCAAAAACACCAAGATCATACTTGCGTCATCTTCAGTCTATAGGAAAGAGCTTCTTGGGCGCCTAGGTATTGAATTTACCTTCATTAGTCCAGGCATTGAAGAGAAACACCATCAACATGAACAGGTTTATGATTATGTTAGTAGGCTAGCAAATGAAAAGGCAAAATATATTGCAAAAAATAATAGTAATGCATTAATAATTGCTGCTGATCAAGCTTTAGAATGTAATAAAAAAATTCTAGGTAAGCCTATGAATAAAGATAATGCGAAAGAACAATTAATGCTTATGAGTAATAAATCTTTAATTTTTTATACGGGGATTTGTTTAATTAATAGTGATACTCAAGTAGTCCAACAAGATGTTGTGACATTCGAGGTTGAATTTAGAAAATTATGTGAATCAGAAATTGATAGCTACTTAGATAAAGAAAAACCATATGATTGTGCTGGTAGTTTTAAATCAGAAAAATTAGGTATAAGTTTATTAAAAAAAATGAAGGGAGATGATCCAACAGCGTTAATTGGATTACCGCTAATTAAATTATGTGAGATGCTAAGAAAGCAAGGGGTTGATATACCTTAAAACTACTGAGCTCTATATGCTGCACCAAAAGAGTTAAAAAAAGCTGTGCCGATTTGTTTGGCAAATCTATCGAAATAATTTTCACGTTTTGTGTAATTAATAATATATTCAGTACCAATAATATCTCTGGCAACTTCACTAGCACTTGCCAGCCCATCAACTAAACCTAATTCAATAGATTCTTCTCCAGACCAAATCAACCCCGAAAAAAGTTCTTCGTTATCAGGAAGATTGTCGCCGCGCCCATCTTTAACCACAGAAATAAATTGATGATGAATTTCATCTATTAAATTTTGCATATGTGCTTCTTCATAGAAGTCAACTGGCGTGAAAGGATCCATTAATGTTTTATGTTTTCCTGAATACAATAAGCGTCGTTCTATACCAAGTTTTTCGATAGCATCAGTAAAACCAAAGCCTGACATAACAACACCAATTGACCCAACAATACTAGCTTTATTAGCAAAAATTTTATCTGCTGCTACGGCAATGTAATAACCTCCCGATGCGCAAATATCGGTAATAACAGCAAAAATTGGAATATGTGGAAACTTATTTCTCAATCGTTTTATTTCATCATTTACATAGCCTGCCTGAACAGGGCTTCCGCCGGGGCTATTAATTCTTAAAATAATACCCTGGGTATTATTATTTTCATATGCCTTCCTTAGGCCAGCAACTATAAAATCTGCATTAGCTTCAGTCTCAGTAGATATTACGCCTTTAATTTCGATCAAAGCTGTGTGTTTTTGATTTGAAAAACTACCAACATCAGTATTTTCATATGCATACATGGCAAAAAAACCAGCNACATATATGACGAGTATTAATTTNAAAAATATTCCCCANCGTCGATTTCGACGTTGTTCTTTCAAAACTTCTCTCGCAAGTTCACTAACAATACTTTGCTCAAGACTATTATTATTTTCTTCTTTATTGTCTGTCATTTTTAATCTAATTTTTCCAAAAAATTTACTAAAGATTTTTCCATTGGTGCCTTAATTATAGTTCTTTTTTTTGTTATTGGTGATATAAAATTTAGTGATTCTGAATGTAAAAACATCCTACTTAACCCCTTTTTTTTAAATTTTAGATTAACTGCTTTATCACCATATTTCTTATCCCCAATAACAAAATTACCCATAGAAGCACTGTGTACTCGTATTTGATGGGTTCTACCTGTAAGTAATTCAATTTTAACTAATGTTGCGTCGCTGAATAAACGTTTACGATAAAAGATCGTAGAGGCTGATTTTCCATTTTTATCAATAGTAACAACACGCTCACCAGAACGAATGATGTTTTTCCTCAATGGCTTATTTATTATTTTCTCACTCTCGGTAAAAGATCCTGATAATAAGGCGAGATATGTTTTTACACTTTTTCTATCTCTAAGTATTTCTTGGAGTTTTCTCAATATAGGGATACCTTTCGCAAGAATTAAGCATCCCGACGTATCTTTATCCAGTCTGTGAACGAGTTCTAACGACCGATAATCATCATTAAGTGCTCTAAATATTTCTATTACGCCATAAGATTGCTTACTCCCACCATGCACAACAATTCCAGGAGGTTTATTAATTGCGATAAGACCCTCGTCTTCAAAGATAATGGAGTTTAATATTTTCTTTTGTATTGACTGATTTGGCGTAAGCGTATGTTTTTCTGATATATATACTGGTGGAATTCTTACTACATCATTAACCTCAAGTTTATAACTCTGCCTAGTTCTTCGTTTATTTACCCTAACTTCTCCTTTCCTCAGCATCTGATAAATACGTGAATTTGGTATTTTTCCAAAATAACGAATAAGAAAGTTATCAATTCGCTGTCCAGCGTTATTTTCAGTAATAACTACCTGTTTTGAATCAACTTTTATTTGTGTATTTTCTTTCATTTGTGTTTAACTTTAATTGCTGCATGCCATTAACATTGTTATATTAGAGCCGCAATTTAGAAATTTATTAAAATCTGCATGGGGTTATGATAGTTATTTTGCACTTATATGGTGCAAAATGGATGCAATAAGGCTTAAGTATAGAATATACAAGCGGCATCCACAGCAATATTACAGTGTATATTGATTATAAAATTTACTAGCCCGACATAGTTCTTAATAAACGAGGCATTGAAAAATAAGGAATTTGAAAAAAAATTGAGAAATAGCGCTTTTATAGGCGCATTTTAACTAAGAATTAAAAAATATCAGGCTTCGCATAATAATAAAATAAGCGGTAGCCATAAATAAATATTAAATATTTGTGCTCTTTAGATCTACAGAGGTTTGTAAGCCACTGGACAAAATAATTAAGTTTTTTGCGGTGGTGAAAATAGAGCAGAAATAAAGGATTATAGAAAATGAAACGTATGCTGATCAACGCAACTCAGCCAGAAGAGGTGCGTGTAGCCCTCGTGGATGGGCAAAGGTTGTATGACCTTGATATTGAGTCAACCACGCGAAAACAAAAAAAATCAAATATTTATAAAGCTCGAGTCGCTAGAATTGAGCCAAGTTTAGAAGCAGCTTTCTTAGAATATGGTTCTGAGCGACATGGTTTTTTGCCCTTCAAAGAAATTTCTCGAAGATTATTTAAATCAAATATTCAAGATCATAAAAATAGTGAGCGTCTTACTATTAAGGATGTTCTTGAGGAAGGACAAGAATTAATAGTACAAGTTGAAAAAGAAGAGCGTGGAAATAAAGGTGCTGCGCTTACAACATACATAAGTTTAGCGGGTAGATATCTTGTTGCAATGCCAAATAATCCTCGTGTTGAAGGAGTATCTAGACAGATTGAGGGAGATGACCGTATAGAGGCAAGAGACACTATGAATGGACTTGTAATTCCTGAAGGCATGGGAATAATTTTAAGAACAGCTGGTGTCGGAAAATCAAAAGAAGAGATGCAGTGGGATTTGGATTATCTATCGCAACTTTGGGAAACAGTCAAAAATGCATCTAAAGAACGCTCAGCGCCATATCTTATATACCAAGAAAGTGACGTTATTATTCGAGCAATTCGTGATTACTTAAGGAAAGATATCACTGAAATCTGGATAGATGATCCAGATATATATGAAAAGTGTAAAGAATTCATGAGTCATATAATGCCTCATAATCTTACTAAACTTCAGCTTTATAAAGATAGTGACCCTTTATTCACAAGATATCAGATTGAAAGTCAAATTGAGTCTGCTTTTTCCAGGATGGTGCATCTACCTTCTGGCGGGGCACTTATTATTGACCATACAGAAGCATTAATCTCAATAGATATAAACTCAGCTAAATCAACTAAAGGCAGTGATATTGAAGAAACTGCTCTTAATACTAATTTGGAAGCTGCTGAAGAAATTTCACGACAACTTCGTCTTAGAGATATTGGCGGGCTTATTGTTATAGATTTTATCGATATGTTAAATCTAAATAATAAACGTAAAGTTGAAACTGCATTGCGAGAACATTTGCATACAGATAGAGCACGCGTACAACTGGGTAAAATTTCACGTTTTGGTTTATTTGAAATGTCTCGACAAAGACTTAGACCTTCTCTCGATGATTCAAATCATTCGCCCTGTCCAAGATGTGATGGTCAAGGAACAATAAGAAATGTTAAATCGCTATCACTCTCAGTTTTGAGAATAATAGAAGAAGAAGCAATGAAAGATATGACGGCAAAACTTATTATTCATGCGCCAGTTGATAGCACAGCTTTTTTATTAAACGAAAAACGCCACTTAATTTCAGAAATTCAACAGCGTCTTAATGTTGAAATTCTCATAATACCTGATTCTGCATTAGTCACACCACAATACTCTATAGAAAGAATAAAAAAGACGGACCAAATAGAAGAGATTTCTACAAGGGCAAGTTATCAACTACAAAGAGATAAAGATGGTGATATCGAAAATAATGCACGATTTATTACAAAAAATACTCTACATGAAAAGCCTTTAGTAAAACAAATTATACCGGCTAAACCTCTGCCAGCTTCACGAAAAAAATCTATGCTAAAAAATATTATCATAAACTTTTTTAAAAGTTTATTTGGCACTTCACCAAAGAAGCACAAAAAATATAATAAAAATAATAGATATCGTGGAAATAAACAACGTAGAAACTACCAGTCAAAAAAATACCAAAATAAGAACCAACGTAATTCAAGATCATCAAATCAATCCAGAGGTAGGAATAAACAGAGTAATACAAATAAAAACTACGCTGGCAATAAAAAATATGATAATACGCAAAATAAAAATAAATCAAACAAAGATAATATTCAGCAGCCAGAGCCTAAACCAACTCAAGTAGAGCCTACAATTTCCAATTCTACCGACTAATCGTTTTTAAAAAACTGTACTATTAATGTTCTCGCGTTTTGGTGAACGTAATTTCTGGCCATCTCTCAATTGCTAAATTAAGATTAACTATAGAAGGTGCTAAATAAGTTAAATATTCGCCTCCATCTAATGCCAAATTATCACTTACCTTTTTTTTAAAATTATCTAATACATTTTGATTGTCGCACGTCACCCAGCGTGCTGTGATGATTGGAATACTCCCATATGAGCATTCAACGCTATATTCCTCCTTCAATCGCCAGGCAACAACATCAAATTGAAGTATTCCGACAGCCCCAAGAATTAGATCATTACTATTTAGGGGCTTAAATACCTGTGTAGCGCCCTCTTCACCTAATTGCGTTATTCCTTTTTGCAGTGCTTTGAGCTTTAGCGGGTCTTTCAATTGAACTCTTTTAAATAATTCAGGTGCAAAATATGGAATTCCCGTGAAATTTAATTTTTCTCCTTGAGTGAAAGTATCACCAACCTGAATAGTCCCGTGATTATGCAAACCAATTACATCTCCAGACCATGCTTCTTCTGTTTGTTCACGATTACCTGCCATAAATGTTAAGGCGTTAGATATTTGTATGTCACGATCTAACCTCACATGATGCATTTTCATTCCTTTAGAGTATTTTCCTGAGCAAATCCTAAGGAATGCTATTCTATCTCTATGAGCAGGATCCATATTTGCTTGTATTTTAAAAACAAAGCCACTTAAATCATCTTCATCTGGATCGATTTCTCTTTCTTTAGTNATTCTTGGTTGTGGAGAAGGGGCATACTCAGTTATACATTCTAAAAACTCTTTAATTCCAAAATTATGTAACGCTGTTCCAAAAAAAACAGGGGTATGTGAACCTGATAAATATTTTTTTATGTCAAACTGTTCATATACGCCCTTTATTAAAGCTATTTCTTCAGTAATAGCCTGATAATTATTACCTAAAAATTCTTTTGCCTCTTTACTATTTAGTCCATTTATTGTTGCCATATGGCTCGATTTGTTATCTTTATTATAAATTCTAATTGAATCATCAATTAAATTATAAAGGCCAGTTAATCTAGATCCCATACCGATTGGCCAAATAAAGGGGACACATTTAATTTTAAGTTCTGTTTCAATTTCATCTAATAAATCAATTGGATCTTTACCTTCACGATCAAGTTTATTAATAAAAGTAATTATTGGNGTGTTACGTAATCGACAAATATCCATAAGTTTGAGTGTGCGTTCTTCAACACCTTTTGCTACGTCTATTACCATTAGGGCTGAATCAACAGCCGTTAAAGTTCGATATGTATCTTCAGAGAAATCTGCATGACCAGGAGTGTCTAATAGATTTATAAACTTATCATTAAACTCAAACTGCATAACTGAACTTGTTACAGAAATCCCTCTCTCTTTCTCCATCTGCATCCAGTCGGATGTTGCATGGCGAGAAGATTTCCTAGCTTTAACTGTGCCCGCCATTTGAATAGCACCGCCAAATAGAAGTAATTGCTCTGTAACAGTCGTTTTTCCAGCATCAGGATGAGAAATGATTGCAAAAGTTCGTCTATTCATTATTTTCGTTTGAAGATTTGACATAATTAAATTTTAACTTTAATGAGATTCAATTAAATAAATTACAATGAAGATTTTGGATTATCAATTATAGCCTTCATTTCTTTTACGGCNTCTGATAGCCCTGAAAAAATTGCACGCGAAATAATNCTATGGCCAATATTTAATTCTAATATTTCAGGTATAAGGGCAATATTTCCCGTATTTTCATAATTTAGTCCATGCCCAGCATTTACTTTTAAATCTAAACTTGCGGCTAATCTTATTGATTTTTTAATATTCTCTAATTCTTTTTCTGCTTTTTTCCTATTACCAGCACCTGCATAGTGCCCGGTATGAATTTCAATATATGGCGCTAGAGTTTCAGCAGCAGCATTAATTTGTTTTTCATCAGCATCAATAAATAATGAAACTCTTGTGCCTAGATCCGTCAATCTTTTGCAACTTTCTTTAATTTTTGATATCTGGGACACCACATCTAAACCACCCTCTGTTGTTAATTCCTCTCTTTTTTCTGGGACGAAACAGCAAAATTCAGGTTTAATTTCCTCAGCAAATATCAACATATCATCAGTTAATGCCATTTCTAAATTCATCGGTTTCTTTATAATTTCTTTTAAATTACGTACATCGATTTCTTGTATATGACGACGATCTTCTCTTAAGTGAATAGTTATTGAATCAGCTCCAGCATTCTCGACAATACGTGCTGCCGTTTCCAAATTTGGGTATTCGGTGTATCTTGCCTGACGCAGTGTTGCTATATGATCGATGTTTACGCCTAGTAACATTTATATTATTTATTATATTATATTTTTATGTTTGAATATGACTTATATAGTTTTCTACTTTCTAAGGGCTGATCAATATATCTTCTTAAAATTGTTCCAAGTAATTTTTTTGCCTCATTGATATTTACAGAATCAGATAGTGTTTCATTATTAAGATCTAATAAAGTTTTTCCTGATATTTTTACACTTTCAGTTGATGACAAAACTTCAGAAGATGGGCCTGAATCTATTTTATAATAATATTGATTACTAGGCATTATTGACGAACCTGTTTTTATATCACAATCTAATAAAACACCATAACCAAGTGACTCTAAGAGGCGCTTTTCAAAATAACGCAATATAATTTTTTCATTTTCATTTGCAAATAATTTATTCAAAGTCAATTCATACATATCAAAAAGCTCAGGATGAGGTTCTTCTTTATGTAATAGTTTTAAAATAATTTCATTTATGTAAAATCCAGTAATTGCTTTTTCTGCAATAAACTGATTTTCAGTTGTTACTATATCGATTCCGGTAAGTGTGCCTAGTTCTGATTTGCTATACCAAGACACATTATACTTTTGATAAATATCAAAATTAATTCCATGATGTTTTTTACTATTTTTTGCGCCTTTTGCAATAAGATTTATTCGTCCATAGTCTCTAGAAAATATTTCCAATATATAACTACTTTCACTAAAGTTTCTACGATGAAGTATGAAGCATGGTGTGTAATCTATTTTCATTATTATTAATTTTAATAACCAAATTCTTTTAATATAGTTTTAGAATTTAACCAATTATTTTTAATTTTAACCCATGTCTTAAGATTTACTTTTTTGTTAAATAATATTTCAAGATCAATTCTTGCCAATCTACCAATTTCTTTTAAAACTTTTCCATTTTTTCCAATAACAATTGATTTTTGCCCGTCTTTTTCAACCCAAATACATGCATCGATATGAATTAAATCTTTAGTTACTTTGAATTTATCAATTGTCACAGACAAACGATAAGGAACTTCATCACTTAAACGTGTAATTAACTTTTCCCGAATGAATTCAGCTGCAAAAAAACGCTCGTCACGGTCTGTAATATCATCTAGAGGATAAAAAGGCTCTGAAATTGGTAAGTTTTTTATTACTAATTCTTCGAGACGATCAACTCCTGCTCCTTTGATCGCTGATATTGGTATTATTTCATGAAATTTTATTTTTTTAGAAATTAAATCAATTTCAGATAATAATTCTTTTTTGTCAGGTATTTTATCAATTTTATTTACCGCTAAAAATAATTTAGTTTTATCAATATTTTTTAACAATTTTACTACATTATAGTCTAATTCATTCCAATTTAATGCCTCTATAACAAAAATTACAATGTCGACAAACAATAATGAGTTTGATACTTCTTTATTCATATGACGATTTAATGTTATTTTTGGGTTTATTTGAAAACCAGGAGTATCTATAAAAATAATTTGACTGCTATTGCTATTCTTAATACCATTTATTCTCCATCGCGTTGTTTGTGGTTTCCTTGTAACTATACTAATTTTTTGATTTACTAAACGATTTAGTAGTGTAGATTTTCCTACATTAGGTTTTCCTATGATACAAACGTGACCTGCTTTGAATTCACTCATGATATTCAGTATTTATTATTTACTATTTTTAAGTTGATGTAGTATTTTATCAGCAACTATTTGTTCTGCTTTACGCTTACTACTACCTTTTGCAATAACTATATCATCCAACAAATCGACTTTGCATGAGATAGTAAATTCTGGTTGGTGCGATGACCCTTTTTCGCTAATTACATTATAAATTGGAGTGGGTTTTTTTCTTGATTGCAAATATTCCTGAAGTTGAGATTTAGGATCTTTTTTAATATCTTTTGGGTCAATTGCCTCTAGGTGATGATGATAAATACTAAGAATAAATGAACGACATATATTGATATCAGAATCCAGATATATCGCGCCTATAACTGCTTCGAGTGTATTTGCAAGTATTGAATCACGGCGCCAACCTCCACTCTTCAATTCTCCAGTGCCTAATTTTATTTCTTTCTCAAGCGATATTTCACGAGCAATTTCAGCTAATTTTTCTTTTTTAACAAGAGAAGCTCTAAGTCTTGTTAATTCGCCTTCTGCAGATTTTAAGTATTTCCCAAAAAGATATTCTGCAATTACAAAACCTAAAATTGCATCGCCCAAATATTCGAGCCTTTCATTATTTTTATCACCTAGGCTCCTATGTGTTAGCGCTGTTTCTAATAAGTTTTTATTACTAAATATATGATTGGTAAAATTACTTATTTTGACTTCCCCTTAGGCAACTCGACTGATTCATCAATTTTCATAGACAGGTATAAGTTGCTGAAAAGTCGATTGGGGATATCATATTGAACAACAAGATGTCTTTTGCCGTCTTTTTTCTTTGTTTTTACAATTTCCTTGATATTTTTACTATCAAACTTATATACGCCATTAATTCTCAAATTTTTTGCCAGCGAATTACGTATTTTGGAGAGACTATCTCTTCTTTCATATGGCTGATTTGTAACAGCCTTCATTGATTGTTTCATCGCAAAATATTCTGTATATATTGGAAATGCTCTTAGGCCAAAAAGAAAAAAGCAGCCCAGCATTGCAAATATTATAAGTATGCCCATAAATGACATGCCATTCTGATACTTTAATAGATTTTTCATAATTATTATCTCTTTCTAAATTTTATTTTATAAATTTACCAATTCGATTAAAATTTACAATGGGTTTATTCTTACCATCCCAATTCATCCACACAAAAAAAGCACGGCCGACCAGATTTTCTTCTGGAACAAAGCCCCAATAACGACTATCTTTACTATTATCTCGATTGTCCCCTAAAACGAAATAATGAGAATCAGGTACTCTAGTCACAAACTCAAGAGAATTCCTTTCCGGATCAATCAAAATTTCATGGTTAATATTACCAAGATCCTCTGATATTAATAAAGAACCTTTCATTGTTATTCCTGAGCCAAAGGCAAAATAGTCGCCATTTGTTGTTTGCTCAGCCAATACATCATTGATATATAATGTTTTATTGTAGTAAGCAATTTTATCACCGGGTAGTCCAATGACTCTTTTAATATATGGTATTTTTGGATTTTCAGGATAACGAAATACAACAACGTCCCCCCTGCTAGGAATATTATTTTCATAAAATTTATTATGAATCACGGGTAAACGTAAACCATAATCATATTTATTGACCAGTATGAAATCGCCAATTAGTAACGTTGGCATCATAGATGCTGATGGAATTCTAAATGGCTCAAAAATAAATGAACGTAAAACTAATACAATTAAAAATATTGGAAAAAATGATACGGCTTGTTCAACAAAAACAGATCTTTTACTGCTATTTTTTTGGTTACTACGATAGACTTTTAATTTGCCTGTAAAATAATCAACAAACCAAATTAGGCCAGTTATACCTGTTAAAACGACTAATAGTAATTCAAAATTCATTTATTTTTGCCTACATGTAGAATTGCCATAAAAGCATCCTGCGGTATCTCAACACTACCAAATTGTTTCATTCTTTTTTTCCCAGCTTTTTGTTTTTCTAATAATTTACGCTTTCGACTAACATCACCACCATAACACTTTGCAGTTACATTTTTTCTCATAGCTTTAACTGTTTGTCTTGAAAGAATTCTAGATCCTATTGCAGCTTGTATAGCGACATCATACATTTGACGAGGAATAAATTCTTTTATTTTTTCAGTAAGATCACGGCCCTTACTTTGCGAAAAATCTTTATGAACAATGAATGATAATGCATCAACATATTCATTATTGATAAGTATCTCAAGCTTGACTAAATTAGCAGATTCATATCTTGAAAAAATATAATCAAATGATGCAAAACCTTTGCTAATAGATTTGAGCCTATCAAAAAAATCTAGCACTACTTCACTCATTGGCATTTCGAATGTAAGTGAAATTTGATTACCTAAATACTGTAATTTTTTTTGAGTACCTCGTTTTTCAATACATAGCGTTATAACATTACCCAAAAATTTTTGGGGTACGAGGATATCTGCAACTATTATTGGTTCTCTTATTTCTGTTACTTTATTAGTGGGAGGTAATTTAGCTGGATTGTCGATGCTAATAATATTTTTATCTGTTGTTAATACTTCGTACACAACAGTTGGCGAGGTTACTATCAAATTAAGTTTATACTCTCTCTCTAAACGCTCTTGAATAATCTCCATATGTAACATACCTAAAAAACCACAACGAAACCCAAAACCAAGTGCCTGAGATGTTTCAGGCTCAAAGTGTAGTGCTGAGTCATTAAGTTTTAGTTTAGCAAGTGCTTCTCTAAAAGATTCATAGTCCGCCGAATCAATTGGGAAAAGACCTGAAAATACTCTAGGTTTTATAGTTTGAAATCCCGGTAATGCTTTATTTGCTGGCGAATTAGTTAATGTAAAAGTATCTCCAACTGGAGCTCCATCAATATCTTTAATTCCTGCAACAACATAACCAACTTCGCCTGTAGAAAGTAAATTTTTAGGACTACGTTTTGGCGTAAATATTCCTAATTGGTCAACAAGAAAATCACGATTTGAAGACATAACTCTTATTTTATCTCCAATATTAAGCTGCCCATCAACAATTCTAACTAGCGACACTACGCCAAGATAATTATCAAACCATGAATCAATGATTAAGGCTTTAAGCGGATTTTCCTTATTTCCAGATGGTGGCGGAATAACTTCTATCAATTGATCTAATAATTCTGAAACTCCCTCACCTGATTTTGCACTGACTTTTAGGGAATTTTTTGCATCAATACCAATAATCTCTTCTATTTCAGAGATAACTCGTTCTGGCTCAGATGACGGTAAATCAATTTTATTTAATACTGGCAAAACTATTAGATTATGATTAATAGCAGTATTACAATTTGCTACGCTTTGAGCTTCCACGCCTTGGGCAGAATCAACTACAAGCAAAGCTCCTTCGCAAGCAGCTAAAGAGCGTGAAACTTCATAACTAAAATCAACATGTCCAGGTGTATCTATAATATTTAGTTGGTATTTTTCGCCATTTTCCTTTTCGTAATTAAGTGTGACACTTTGTGATTTTATTGTAATTCCACGTTCACGCTCAATATCCATTGAATCAAGAACCTGCTCCTCCATCTCTCTCTCTGTTAACGCGCCACAAATCTGAATAAATCGATCAGCTAACGTAGATTTTCCATGATCAATATGTGCAATAATTGAGAAGTTTCTAATATGGTTCATTGGGAGCATTAGTTACAGCCTACAAAGATTGTGCAAGTGGCGCGATTCTATACGAAATTAGCCCGGCTTTAAATGAAATACTAAATATAATTAATCAGTACATACAAAAACTTAATACTGCTAATTATTTTATAAATTACTAGTTCATTACTTATTCAATTTCAAAGCTAGGAAAACTGGCCCGCCTCGTCTTTGAATTAATACTGATATAGAACGATCTTTTGGTAACTCTTTAACTAGCTTGTTGAAATGTGCGATATCTTTTATCTTGATATTATCTAAGATAAGAAGCACGTCTCCTCTACGTATACCTGATTCCTGTGCTGGACCAGGACTAATCTGTTCAACTAAAACACCGTGATCATAAATATCGATTTCTTTTTTTTGCTCTTCCGTTAAATCCTTAACAACTATATTTAGTGGGTTTTCTGGAGAACCAGATTTATCATCTGAACGTTTAACTGCCACTTGATCGTCAGTGGGTAATTCAAGTATTTTTATATTCAGTTTTTTTGGTTTTGAACGCCTTATTATGTCTATCGGTACAGTAGCGCCTACAGTTGTGCTTCCTACCAAAGGGGGTAGATCGGAGGAAAAACTAATTTCCTTGCCATTAAATTTTATAATAATATCGCCGACTTCAATCCCACCTTTTTCAGCTGGACCGTCGGGCAAAACCTTAGCAATTAATGCGCCGTGCGGATGGTCCATATCAAACGATTCAGCCAATTCTCTAGTTACGTCTTGAATTAATACGCCAAGCCATCCTCTTGATACACTACCTTTGTCTATTAACTGTTCATATACATTCTCAACTACATTAACGGGAACAGCAAAAGACAACCCCATGAAACCTCCAGTCCTACTATATATTTGTGAATTAACCCCAATAACTTCACCATTGAGATTAAATAGAGGCCCTCCTGAGTTTCCAGGATTGATTGCTACATCAGTTTGAATAAAAGGGACATAATTTTCATTCGGTAAACTGCGCCCAATAGCACTGATAATTCCCGCAGTAACAGAATAGTCAAATCCAAATGGAGAACCAATTGCTAATACCCATTCGCCTACATTGACTTTAGATGAGTCGCCAAGCTTTAAAAAAGGCAAATTATCTCCATCAACTTTTAATACAGCAATATCGCTTCTCGCATCAGATCCAACTAATTCAGCGACAAATTCCCTTCTATCATTAAGTCTGACAATAATTTCATCTGCATCCTTTACTACATGATGATTTGTTATAACATATCCATTTTTCGAAGTAATAAACCCCGAACCTAATGATGAACGCTCTTGTGATTGACCATGGCCTTCAGGTATATCCCCAAAATATTTTTTAAAGAAATCATAAAACGGACTATCCTCTGGAATATCAGGCATATTAAAACCTTGGGATAATCCATTAGTATTAGCCTTAGAACTAGTGCTTATATTGACTACTGCTGCAGAATTCTTTTCAACGAGTGGTGTAAAATCAGGAAGTGATTGCGAATTTGCTAAATTCGTAAACAAACCCACGTATACAACAAAGAAAATCCCAAGTACTTTTTCTCGCATTATTTTTATTCCTTTTTAATATAGTTATGGGGATAATTTCACAGAATTTACAATTAACTCTACAGTTGTTTTAGGAACCTCTCCAACAGCTGTTATTTGATAACCATTTGTAGATAGTGAATAAGTATTAACGCCGCCAAAATTAGTTGTCCCAGAATTTATCGATTGTTGATGGTTAAGTTTCTCAACATATACGGAAATTGTAGCTAATCCATCTGTGTAAATAAAATGATCAACGGGAATCTTGCTAGTTGGCATTGGGTCTTTTGTATAACCTGTCATTAAAAAGCCTTTTGGTATCCACGAGGCTTTCCATTTTGTTTGAACTGCACGATCAGAATTGATATTACTTTTAATATTGTTTATCCATGTAAAATTATTACTACTAAATGAAGGTTTGAATAAAGAATCACTTATGTCTTCTAAAACGTCAAGTTTTACAAACATTACATCCTCTAAATTTACGCCTTGATAATTCTTGAGTCTTGATCTAAGTAATAATTTTGATTTTTTATCAATCCATAATTGGTAGCCATAACGAAATCTATCAATAGGTTTAATATTAACTATCCATGCATTTCGTCCTGCAATTCGACCATCACCAAGAATATCAAAAACATAAAATTTTGAAATTGATTGGTTTGTATCAGGAATATAAGATGATAGTAATTGGCCTAGTTTGCTTCTTTCGATAATGGCAATTTTATTCTCAGGGAAGAAATATTTAACTTTATCATTCTCTCTAACAATCTCTCTTCTATTTCCATTTAAAGAAATAAGGCGTTCAAAAATATCGCCTTCTTTATTTTTATGGATAATTCTCATAGTGTCGATTTTTTTATCGTAACGATAAGTGAAAATACCATCATAGTTTAATTGACTTGTTGCGATTGACATTTCAGCAATTAAATTCTTTGGATCAGGTAAAATGCTATCCGCATAAGTGGTGATTGCATTAAAAAATAGATATGAGATCAGCGCAAATAAATATGAAAATTTCAAAAAATTACTCCGATGACTCAATTGTGACAATTCTGGCATATGGTAAGACACTATTCATGTTTATGTTATGTTTGTATTTACTGTGATTAATTAAATAATTATTTAGTCTCTGCTGAGTAAACGAATTAAATTTTGTTGATGCCTCAATTGCGACAGGAGTAATTTGAGTTTCAGGAAAGCTAAAAGTTTCATATTGTGAATCAATTATTTTTTCATCCATTGCTACTGTATTTGTTTCTATGTTAGGTACAATGTTATTTTTATTCTGTATTCCTAATATTGCTATGGCGGCTACTGAAGCAGCAATAGCAAAACCAATAATTGGTTCTCGTTTGAATTGTTTAGTTATTTTAGGTGTATAAATTATTGGTTCGTTCTGTAGTTCATGTTTTAAATTTTCTGTAAAGTCATTATTAACATTATCAGTTAGATTGCCTCGAAGACAGTCTCTAATTAAATGATAACGCCTCCATGTGCTTTTCATATTCTCATTTTTAATAAGATCTTTTAACAAACTCTTGTCGCTACAATGCTCTCCATCAACTAAAGCAGACAAATTTTCGTTACTATTTTTTTTCATTACCTATACCTTCTATTTAATTCTCTAACAATGGTTTAATTTTGCTATCAATCATTTCTCGCGCGCGAAATATTCTTGACCTAACTGTCCCTACCGGACACTCCATTACTTCTGCTATTCCCTCATAACTTAATCCTTCTATTTCCCGTAACATAATCGCTGATTTTAGATCTTCAGGTAAATTTTCGATAGTCTTAAGTATTGTCTCCTGTAATTCATCTTTAGCTAATAAACTTTCAGGGGTTGTTTGCTCGGTTAGACTCATATTACCTTCAATTTGTTCAATCTCAGCGACATCATAATCACTTTTTGTGATCTTTCGTGATTGTACGGTTAAGTGATTTTTAGCTGTATTAACGGCAATTCGATATAGCCAAGTATAAAAGGCGCTATCCCCTCGAAAATTGGGTAGCGCACGATATGCTTTAATGAATGTTTCCTGGGAAACATCAAGCGCATCACTATGATTTTTAACAAATCTAGAAATTAGATTAATCACTCGTTGCTGATATTTGAGCACAAGGAGATCGTAAGCCTCTTTTTCGCCGCTTTTCACACGTTCTATAATCTCTTTATCGGTAGCATTATCAGCCATCAAGCCCTTCCTCATGTGCTAGTATTTTATATATTGAAATTGTAAAAACTCTAAAATTATATAGATTGACATTCTGAATATATTAATAGTATATAATCAAAGAGTTAGATAAAGAAATAAATATATTACCTTAACATATTATGCATGACCAATTAGAATTTGATGTTTTAATAATAGGCAGCGGGGCTGCTGGTCTTAGTTTAGCTCTTAAACTTGCCGATCAGTCAAATGTGGCCGTTTTATCTAAAAATGCTCTAGTTGAGGGCGCCACCTTTTATGCTCAAGGCGGAGTTTCCGCTGCATTAGATAAGCATGATTCTGTCGAATCTCATGTTGAAGATACCATAGCTACTGGGGCAGGCTTGTGTAATCCAGAAATTGTACGCTTTGTTGTAGAACGTGCGCAGGAAAGTGTCGATTGGTTAGTCAATATCGGAGTTGATTTTACACGTCTAAACAATTCATCAAATACAGAATTAGACTTTCATCTTCATAAAGAAGGCGGTCATAGTCACAGACGAGTTATTCATGCCGCAGATGCGACCGGTAAAGCTATAGAAACTACTCTTGAGTCAAGAGTACGACAACATAAAAATATTGAATTATATGAAAATCACGTTGCTGTTGATTTGATAACTATCAATAAACTCCTAAAGAATAAAACTCGCTGTATTGGAGCATACGTTCTCGATAATGAAAGTAAAAATGTCAAAGTTTTTAGGGCTCGTAATGTTGTACTTGCAACTGGCGGTGCTGGTAAAGTATATCTCTATACTAGCAATCCGGATAGTTGCACTGGAGATGGTATTGCTATGGCATCTCGAATTGGCTGTCGAATAGTAAATATGGAATTCATTCAATTCCACCGTACCTGCCTTTATCATCCTATGGCAAAATCATTTTTAATATCTGAAGCGTTAAGAGGGGAAGGTGCAAAATTAATTTTAAAAGATGGTAGTAATTTCATGGAGCGATATGACAAGCGCCAAGAACTAGCGCCGAGAGATATAGTAGCTAGAGCAATTGATTATGAAATGAAGCGCTTAGGACATGATTGCGTCTATCTAGACATATCACATAAATCTAAACAATTTATAAAACAGCATTTTCCAAATATTTTTAAGCGTTGCTTAGATTTAGGTATTGACATTTCAGCTGAACCTATTCCCGTAGTTCCTGCAGCCCATTATACATGTGGTGGGGTAATAATTAATGAGAACGGTCAAACTGATATTCCAGGACTTTATGCAATTGGTGAAGTTAGTTACTCTGGATTACACGGTGCTAATAGAATGGCTAGTAATTCACTACTGGAATGTTTCGTTTTTGCTCATTCTACGTTTAAGCATATAAAAGAAACATCAACAAAAGTAAATATGCCAAAAAAAATATCTGAATGGGATGAAAGTAGAGTGACTAACTCAGACGAAGAAGTTGTAGTAAGTCATAATTGGGATGAAATAAGAAGATTTATGTGGGACTACGTTGGAATTGTTAGAACAACAAAACGACTACATAGAGCCCATCATAGAATAAAATTATTACAATCTGAAATTACTGAATACTATAGCAATTTTAGGGTTACCAAAGATCTTATTGAACTGAGAAATTTAGCTAAAGTAGCTGAACTTATTATTGAATCTGCATTAAGAAGAAAAGAAAGTCGGGGATTGCACTATATGACAGATTTTCCAGTTACTGATGATACTGATACGCCAAAAAATACAATCATTAAAACAAAAAACTCAACAGAAGATAACGCCGTTGCCTAAAATAAAAGATTTGTCTGATGAAGAAAACTAAAAATACAATTAAAACTAAAATTCCACCCTCTAAACAAGGCGTAGCTTTGTTGACTGAAGAAGTGCTACAAGTTATGAACTTACTGCAAAGTACACTTGATATTAATATTCTTATGGAGCTATTTGATAGTGAAACAAGAAAAATCTCATCACATAGTTACCTCAACTATAAAAACTCTAGTGAAAAAATAAATATTAGTTTTGGAGAAATCATTGAAGAAAAATTAATTTATGATTTAAAACTAGATAATAATAGTCTTGGTATATTAGTTATTTCCAGGAATACTGAATTTGACAAATGGGAAATTGATAAAATTAATAATTTAGTCTCCATTCTCATTCAGCCAATAAATAATGCATTGCTTTACAGACAAGCAATTACAAATGCAAGCATTGATCCCATAACAAAATTAAATAATAGAATGTTATTTAACAAAATCATCGATCAAGAAATTGATTTTGCAAAAAGACATAATCAAAAGCTTTTACTAATGATGTTAGATTTGGATAATTTTAAAAAAGTTAATGATAAATATGGTCACAACATAGGAGATCTTCTGCTAAACAATATTGGGAAAATCTTAGTAAATCTAATGCGTAGAAGTGATTTAGTTTTTCGTTATGGTGGTGATGAATTTTGTATTATTCTTAGAAATACATCTCTAGATGGTGCGAGTAAACTAGCAAACCGTGTTAGGAAAAATATTAGTAATAAAAAGATTAATTGTGGTGATATAGATATAGAAACATCTGTATCAATTGGATTAGTTAAATTTCACGATGATGATAATGCTATGAAATTTACAGAGCGTGCTGATAACTTACTATATGAAGCTAAAAATTCAGGTCGTGATAATGTAATTGTAGAATAAAAATTAATTCAAAGATTGACACCCTCTTTCTTAATCATTTTTAAAAAGGACTTTTCATCTATTTTTTTTATTTCTAATTCAGATGCTTTTTCAAATTTACTACCTGGATTATCTCCATAAATGAGATAGTCTGTTTTTTTTGATACAGCAGAAGTGACCTTCGCCCCTAATTTAATTAGTATCTCTTTAGATTTTTCTCTCGATATATTTTTTAAAGAGCCTGTTAATACGAATGATAGACCATCAAAATTAGTTTTTTTAACTGCTTTTTCTGTATTCCAGTGGATGCCATATGATATTAATTTTTTAATAATTGATAGATTATTTTTTTGTGTAAAAAAACTATGGATATTCTTTGCAACGACTGGTCCAATATCAGAAATCTTCTCAAGTTCATCAATTGAAGATTTTTGTATTAAGCTAAATGAACGAAAATGTATTTCCAGTGCACGAGCTGTACTTTCACCAACTTCCGGAATACCAAGTGAATAGATAAATTTAGCCAGTGTAGTTGACCTACAATCTTTCAGTGCCTTAACGATGTTGCCCGCAGACTTATCACCCATTCTATCTAGTTCAGAAAGCTGATTCTGCTGCAATAAAAAAAGATCGGAAATATCATCTACTAATCCTTTCTCGGTAAGCTGTAGAACTATTTTTTCACCAAGCCCATCAATATTCATAGCTTTTCGTGATGCAAAATGAAGAATTGCTTGGTTTTTTTGGGCTGAACAAGATAATCCACCCATACAAACAAAAGCTGCCTTCCCTTCTTGTCTTTTTACATCAGAACGACATATAGGGCATTTACTCGGCATTTTAAATTCTTTTACATTATCACGTCTTTCTTTGATAACTCTTACAACTTCCGGTATAACATCACCAGCTCGACGTATGTATACCCAATCACCTATTTTTATATCCTTTCTTTTTATTTCATCGAGGTTATGTAGAGTTGCGTTAGTTATATTTGCACCAGCGACATTAACAGATTTCAGTCTTGCTACTGGTGTAATTGTCCCTGTTCGGCCTACTTGTACTTCTATATCAATTAATTGTGTTATTTCCTCTGGAGTTGGAAATTTATAGGCAATTGCCCAACGGGGTGACCTAGATACATAGCCCAAAGTTTTCTGCTGATTAAAATCATTAACTTTAAAAACAACGCCATCTATTTCATATTGTAATTGAGAACGTTTATCTACTATTTGTTTATAATAATCTAAACACATATCTAATCCTTTCAGCACTCTAAATTCAGATGAAATAGGTAGTCCCCAATGTTGAAGTTGATTTAACACTTGCGCATGCTCAGTTAATTTAATACCCCCCTTATAGTTACCTATTCCATATGCACAAAATGATAGTGGTCTCATAGCAGTTATCTTAGGATCAAGCTGACGTAAGCTTCCAGCTGCAGCATTTCTTGGGTTTGCAAAAATTTTTTGATTCTCTCTTTTTTGCCTGATATTTAAGTTAGCAAAATCTTTATTGGTAATAAATACTTCACCTCTTACTTCTAATTCATCTGGAATATTGAGTCCAATAAGTGTTAACGGTACTTGTGATATTGTTCTTATATTTTGAGTTATATTTTCACCAATATATCCATCTCCTCTTGTAGCTGATATTTCTAAATTAGCATTCTTATAAACAATACTAACAGCTAACCCATCAAATTTTGGTTCGCCGGTAAATACTAAATTGTTAATACTTAATTCACCCTTTAAGCGCTCATAAAAACGAGTCATTTCTTTTTCATCAAATGCATTAGCTAAAGATAGCATTGGAATTGTATGCTTTACTTCGTCAAACTCTGATAATGGTTCAGCACCAACTCTTTGTGTTGGAGAATTTGGAGTTCTTAATTTAGGATATTCTTGCTCAATTTTAATTAATTTTTTAAACAAAATATCGTATTCGGAATCAGAAATTTCAGGATCATCTAGAACATAATATTGATAATTATGTTGTAAGATTATTTTGCGGAGTTTTTCAGCTTCCCTTCTTACTTTTTCTAAATTCATTTAGGTCCGTTTTTCAAAAAGTCTTTCATTGCATATAGTCTTAATTCATCAGTAATTGATTGCAGTGTTATATCATCAAGTAATTTATAGTCTGAAGTTTTTATTTCTGCATTAAGAGATTTTGCAATGTTTTTTACATTTACAAAGAATACTTTTTCAAATATTTTATAGCTATTAGGCGAATCAATATCGTACATAAAAGCTGCAATACCTTTCGTTTTTAATTTTTGCATTTCATCAAGAATAAATATTCCGGGCTCATACATATTAGAAACACTAAATAACGGTTGATTACTTTTCACGGTTTCATATTCTTCAATATTAGTATATTTATTAGTCTTATTATCCTCGTAGTAATGAAAAATACCCATATCACCAAACTTCATTCCTATGTCGGTCAATATTTTTTTAATTATAATGCCGTCGAACTGTTCTGACGTGGCTGTAATATAAAAAACTAATATATTTTCTTTTTTTATTTTTTCTGTGCTATTTAATTCATCATTAATTATATTATTTTCTTGATTTTTTTCATTCATTTCACTAATGATATGTTCAGTATCTGAATTGCTGTTTGCTAATTGATTAGATAGCTCAGTCAAATCAGATATAGCCTTACTGTAGTCTTCTTCTGAAAAATCACTATTTGGTGTAAATGAAATATCATCACTTTCATCTACTGCGCTAAGAATATCAGCTTTTTTTCTTTTTCTTTTTCGAAAAATTTCCCACAAATAAACACCCAGGACTAAGCAACATCCAATAATTAATAACATTAAACGCAAGTTATTGGTCATTGTTTATTTTTTCACTAAGTCTTAAATATGAGTGATTCTATAAAGTAAGTATAAAGACACAAAGTGCATAACCAATGATTATTATAATTAAGCAGTTGCTGCCATTTCAACTGCTTCATCAACATCAACAGATACAAGACGAGAAACACCTGCTTCATGCATTGTTACTCCTAGTAGTTGATTAGCTATCTCCATAGTTATTTTATTGTGCGTAATAAAGACAAACTGAACATCATTTGACATCGATTTTACTAGGTTGCAAAAACGGCCAACATTATGATCATCAAGAGGGGCATCAACTTCATCGAGTATACAAAAAGGAGCTGGGTTTAATTTAAATATAGCAAAAACTAGTGCAACGGCAGTCAAAGCTTTTTCCCCACCAGACAACAGATGTATATTAGTATTTTTCTTTCCAGGTGGTTGAGCCATTATTGATACTCCAGTACTCAACAACTCATCACCCGTTAATTGAAGATACGCATGACCGCCGCCAAATAATTTCGGAAACATATCTTTAATATTTCGATTGAGCTCATCAAAAGTTTCTTTAAATCGAGTACGAGATTCTCTATCAATTTTTCTTATTGCATTCTCAAGAGTATTCAAAGCATCTACTAAATCTTTGTATTGAGTATCGAGATAAGTTTTTCTTTCAGAGTTTTGATTAAATTCATCAATAGCAGCAAGATTTATTGGGCCTAGGCGTTGAACTTTTCTATCAACGCTCTCAAGTTTATTTTTCCAATCATTCTGATTTGCAGTTTCTTCAATTGATTTAAGCAGGTTCTTCGCTGATTCTTTCAGCTGAGATAATTGTTCTTCAACTGTTTCAATTTTTACCTGGCAACTGTTAACGTCTAAACGTGCTTTTTCTAAATTAGCTCTTAACCCTTCTAGCTTTTGTTCGTATTTATGTCGCTCTTGTTCAGAGTCTCTTATTTTTAATTCTATAGACTCAACACTAGTACGTGCATCCTTGAGTTTATTTTCTGCCTGTATCTTACTTTTTAGTAATTTGTCAATTTTAATTTGTATATCTTTTATCGGAGTTTTTGTGTCAGATAGTCCTTGCTCAAATTCAGATATATGCTGCTTAAGATTATTAAGTTGCACATTATTTCTTTCTATTACTTCTTTAAATGATGAGCGACGTGAACTTTTTGATGCAAGTATTTCTCTCAACGATGAAATACTATCTTGTTGTTTTGTCAATTGCGATTGATGTTCATTTAAAATTAATTCACTTTCTTCCAAATTATCTTCTGTTTTTGCTAATTCGGATTCAAGTGATTTAATTTCACTGCTGCTTTCATCAATTTCCTTTCTTAAACGTTCAATTTCTTCTTCTCGATATAATATACTTTCATTTTCATCTGCAATATTATTTACAACAACCCAATCTTTATTCAGCCATACTCCTTGTTTTGTAACAACGCTTTCCTCGCCACTTAGTTTTGACAATATTTTTGAAGCATCACTTAATGAATTTGCTATAAATATATTTTCCAGAAAAAACGGAGTACGGACAGTTGTCTTAATTTGATCCAAAAGTCTTGGATATTTCTCACTTTTTGTTAATGGTAAATTCTCAGTTTTAGATGCATTTATTAAACCAAAACTACCTGGTGCATCTTCAAGTTTATCTAAATAATTTTCAACGGAATCGACACATCGATGATGAAGGCGTGTGCTTAATACTGTCTCCAATGCAGATCTCCATTTCGAATCGATTTTGATTAACTGGGAAAGGCGAGAATTTTTATTAAGATTATTTTCTTTTAGCCACTCATTCAATTCTTGATCTTCGTCAACCACAGAGTTTCTTAGTGTTTCCAATGAGGATAATTGACCATTGAGACGTTGATAATCTTGTCGTACAGTATCAAGCTCAGTTAGTAATTCTTTTGTTTTATCACGGTATTTTTTTACATCATTTTGCTTGGTTACGAAAAGCTCATGCGCTTTTTTACTATCGTTTCTATGATCATTTAATTCTGGCTCTAATTTTGTTAATTCTTTATGTAATTCTTCATATTCTGCCTGATCTAATTCTTGTTGTTTCTGTATCTCATCATAAGTACCCCGTGCTTTTACTAATTCAACTTCTGTATTAGTAATTTTTTCTCGTTCATGCTTTAAACTTTGTTCATGTTGCGATATATCACTACCAACTTGATAAAAGTTTGATTGCATAACATTAAAATTTTCATTAGCTACAGATAAATTATCACGCAAACTTTCGATTGCTGCTTCTTTTGAACGAACTTTCGTAACTACAGATTCGACAGCATTTTCTTTATCAGATGTATTATTTTTTAGATGATTGATTTCCTGATTAAGATCTCGCCAATTCAATGCAAGTAACTCAGAATTTAATCTACGGTACTCGTTTTTAAGTTTTTTATATCGTTCTGCACCCTTTGCCTGACGATCTAAATGATTTAGTTGTTTTTCAAGCTCATTACGAAGATCGTTAAGCCGATCCAAGTTTTCTTTGGTATGCTTAATTCTATTTTCCGTTTCTCGACGCCTTTCACGATATTTTGAAATTCCGGCAGCTTCTTCAATGAATACCCTTAATTCTTCAGGCTTAGCCTCAATTAATCTTGAAATCATACCTTGTTCTATAATCGCATAACTACGTGGACCTAATCCTGTGCCAAGGAATATCGCTGTTATATCGCGTCTTCGACATCGTGTGCCATTTAGGTAGTAGGTTGAAACAGAATCCCGATTAATCTGTCGCTTAATAGATATTTCGTTATAGCTAGCATATTGCCCGCCAATTTTATTCTCAGTGTTGTCAAAAACTAATTCAACTGAAGCCATTCCAACAGGCTGGCGAGCACTAGAACCACTAAAAATAACATCAGTTAGAGAATCTCCTCTTAGGTGCTTTGCTGAGCTTTCGCCCATCACCCAAGTAACTGCATCGATTATATTAGACTTACCACAACCGTTGGGTCCAACGATTCCAACAAGACTACTGGGGACAATGAGATTGGTAGGGTCTACAAATGATTTAAAACCAGAAAGTTTTATATTACATAGACGCATGGTGCGATACGATACTAGAGTTCTAGCCCCCTGTCCAAGCTTATAGAATACCAATAATTTACATTAAAAATTTTTGTTAAAGTATTATATTTAATATATTTTTAAAATAATATTTATCAGAAAATTTAAATCTTATTTCGCCGGCTACTTGCCCGCTATAATATAGATTCATTCTTAAAAAAACAAAGAGAAAATAAAATGTCGAAACAAGCTGTGAAAACCTTAGAAACATTCCCAAACCCAAACCCGGAGCGTGACTATACAATAAACTTTGAAATCCCTGAGTTTAGTTGCTTGTGTCCAAAAACTGGGCAGCCTGATTTCGCTGTGCTAGAAATTGAATATATTCCTGATAATTTGTGTGTCGAGTTAAAATCACTGAAACTCTATATTTGGTCATACCGCGATCATGGAGCTTTCCACGAAGCTGTTACAAATAAAATTCTTGACGATTTGGTAGCTACTATTTCCCCTAGATTTATGAATATTTCTGCGGATTTTAATGTACGTGGAGGTATTCATACCAATGTTACTGCTGAATATATTATGAGCGGATGGTCTTCGAATACAGAAAATAGTTAATGAAATATGACTGAGTTCAGCTCAGCTTTTAATTATTTACTATCAGGATTTACGTTAATTTTTAAGCCTAAAATTCATCATAATCCATTAGCCAAGCTATTAAACATTTCACTATAAAAATAAATCCAATATTGCTCATTTTCTATCTTTCTGGTATACAGGTCCGCTGTTTTTATTCATAGAAGGGACACTGATGGCTGCCAAAAAGAAAGCTAGCAAGAAGAAAGTAGCGAAGAAGAAAGTAGCGAAGAAGAAAGTAGCGAAGAAGAAAGTAGCGAAGAAGAAAGTAGCGGCTAAGAAGAAAGTTGCGAAGAAGAAGGTAGCGGCTAAGAAGAAAGTTGCGAAGAAGAAAGCTAGCAAAAAGAAAGTTGCGAAGAAGAAAGCTAGCAAAAAGAAAGTTGCGAAGAAGAAAGCTAGCAAAAAGAAAGTTGCGAAGAAGAAAGTAGCGAAGAAGAAAGTAGCGAAGAAGAAAGTAGCGGCTAAGAAGAAAGTTTCAACAAAGAAAAAAGACGAAAAAGAAAAAGTAATAGTTAAAAAAAATGTCGCAAGAATAATTAAGAAAAAACGGTCTGCTATTGAAAAACCTGAATTTAAACCATATCAAAGAAAGCACTCTGAAGCTTATATGAGTAAAAAACAAATTGCTCATTTTCGACAAATTTTATCAACCTGGAGAACCCAACTACAGGAAGAAGTTGAAAGAACAATCTCTCACATGCAGGAAGATGCAAGTAATTTTCCAGATCCAGCTGATCGTGCAACTCAAGAAGAAGAATTTGGACTTGAATTAAGAACGCGTGATCGTGAAAGAAAATTATTACGAAAAATTAATGAAGCAATACAACGTATAGATGATGGTACATTTGGTTATTGCGAGGAAACTGGTGACGAAATTGGAATTAAACGTCTTGAAGCAAGGCCAGTTGCGACGCTTTGCCTTGAAGCACAAGAGAGACATGAGTTAAAAGAAAAACAATTTCGCGACACTATTCATTCTGATCGTTGAATATAAATATAGAAAAATTATAATATTTATATAGAATTTTTTAATCTTTCGCTATCCCATAAAACCTCTTTATTACCATCCTTTTGATTAAGTGTTCTAGCAAACACAAAAAGTAAATCTGATAGACGATTTATATAGGATATAGTTTCAGTATTTAATGATTCATTTTGAGCTAACCTAACAAGAGTACGCTCAGAACGTCGGCAAACAGTTCTTGCTACATGACAAATTGATGCCGGTAATGACCCTCCTGGTAGAACAAATTCTTTAAGCGCCGGTAAGTCAGAATTGAAATTATCGATAAGCTCTTCTAATTTTTCTATTGATTCCGGAGAAATTAGTGCGTTTCCTGGAATTGCTAATTCAGCGCCAATATCAAATAACCTATGTTGTATATTTAATAGATAACTAGATATATTATTAGGAATATCATCTGCTCTGAGTAGTCCAATAATACTATTTAATTCATCAATATCACCCATAGCTTCAATACGAGTATCAGACTTGTTAACTCGTTTATGATTGGATAACTCAGTAGTGCCGTTATCACCCGTGCGTGTATAAATTTTAGTAAGGCGATTAGACATTGGTCAGATTAAAAAACTAAATCTTTTTAAACTTGTGAAGTTTTTCTTCCTAAACATTGTGACGAAATATAATATCCGCCAAACAAAACAGAGGTATAAAATAATTCACTAATTAGTGAATTACCATAAAATGGAATTGCCATTACAAAGCACTCAATTAAACCAGCGAGATTTACCTGATAAAGCGTACCTGATAGCCAAACACCTAAATTAGTAAAAACAAAAAACTGGCTAGCAGAAACTAGTGCTGCACCACCAAGCCTGTACGGGGTTTGTTTATTTTTAAGAAAAGTTTTACCTATCATTACTGAAACTACAAAGGATAAATATACAGTCATCATTGATATTGGATTATAAAAACCAAGAATAAAATCACTAATTAATAAAGCAAAAATCGGTATCAACCAAGATCTTTTCAAACAGAAATAACAGCCAGAAAATAAACCAATCGCACCAATAGGTGAAAAATTTGGTGGGTGAGGAACTAATCTCAATGCCACGGCAAAAACGATTAAACCAAGAATAATTATATTTTTATCTATTTTCATAAGCTCATTTAGTACAATTTATCTAATATCATAATGACTTTTAGTCAAATTTATACCGTATTGTAAACGAAAAATTTCTTTCTGGCATGGGTTGTGCGTTAAATCGTGTATGCGCGGCATCAAAAAGTAGGCTATTAGTCGTTCCTGTCTCGAAATACTCCTTATTCAATAGATTATTCACAGAAAAATCTATATCAAAATTATCATATTCGTAGGTCATTTTCATATCCACAGTTGAGTGTGAAGGGATTTTTGCGAAAAAGGTATTATCCTGGTCATTGTCGAAAAATTTATCGCCAACATAATTCCAGGTTGCTGATAAATTCATATTTTTAAAAATATTATAATAAGCAGTCAAACTACCCGAGTGTTTAGATACAAGTGGAATATCATTACCTTTATTTGCGCCATCATCAAAAGTAGCCTCTGTTAAAGAATAATTTAATCTTGTTGATATTCTATTATTTGGTCTATATAAAATACTATACTCTAGCCCTTTTCTTTCTATAGGGTCACTATTTCTATTGATTGAACGTGCTGGGTCAAAATCAATTTGATTTGTAATTTTCATCAAATAAAGACTGAGTGAAGTATCAAAATATTTTTTTGAGTATGTAACCCCAGAATCAATATATCTACCCCTCTGTGGTTTAATGTTAGAGAAACTCTTTGCAAATGTTACTTCTGCTAATTGATTGAAATCATCATTATTTGCAAAACGCATACTCTGCCCAACAGTCATATGGCCAGCAATATTTTGATTAAATTGATGCTTAATACCAAGATTAGTCATATACCCATTGTCAGACTTATTAAGTGATGCTCTTTGATTGCTAGCAAATCCAAAATTTAACGTAGCAGTTGGATCAAACTGGTCAAAAGCATCAATATCTGCATATTGTACTCGTGCCCCTGCTTGAAAAGATGTTTGTGGCGTTATCTTGAAAAAATCATTTAAGTAAAATGAATAATTTTCCTGTTCAATATCTATTCTATGCTGTGCTTGTGCTATATCATGATTAGTATCAGCTGCAGTCCTATTTTCAATATCCAAATTATATTGATAATGATAAAAATCAAAACCTAAATCAATATTATGTGTAGTTTTAAATAAATCAAATTTCATTTTTAATTGGGGAGAGAAATATAGATTTGCATGAGTTGTAGTACGAAACTCCTGATTATTCTTTAAAAATATATCAGTTTCTTTCGTTTTATATCCTGCATCAGCTATCAACTCTATATTTTCGTCAAAGGAATGAATAAGGCCTAAAGTAAAAAAACTAGCATCTTCAATAGCAAAATCAAACGCATCATCCGAACCTTTCCTATCAGATGAAAACTCATCTACACCTGTCACAAAATTTACTGATCTATCGCCAGGTAGTCTTAAATTTTGCTCAGAAAAACCAAATTTTAAAAATAATTCCGTGTTGCTGAAAAAATAATTCAGATTTGTAGATAATGATTGCTGTTCTAGTTTGTTATTGATTCTATAGCCGTCAGAATGAATAAGATTTCCAAATAAATTAAATGAAATTTTCTCATTACTGTATTCTGCTGCTAAATCTGTGGTAACAGAATCATAGGAGCCGACTGTTTGTTCAATCAAATATTTTTTAGTTTTGTATGGCGCTAACTTGGTAATTATATTAATTACACCACCCACTGCCCCATCACCATAAAGCACTCCACCAGCACTTTTAATAACCTCTATTCTCTCAATATTTTTCATTGGAATCGCGCTGAAATTTACTGAGGATTGATCATTATCATTTAACCGTTTCCCATCTAATAAAATTAGTGTATTTTCGACACCCCTTGCCCCAAACCCACGTATATCAATATTACTTCTGACAGCATGATTACCAAATTGACTAATTTTCTGAATACCTGGTTGAAGTGAGAGTAATTCGGGAATTGTTTTTGCTGGACTTAGATTAATATCTTCTGCAGTTATTATAGAAATATTTAATGGTAAATCTGTAATATTATTTTGATCGAGTCTTGTCCCATTTACAATCAAACGATCAAGTTCATTTATACTATCAGCAAATATATTAGACGAACTAATACTTATAACTAACAAAAAAATATATTTATTTTTTAAAGCAAAAAAGAATTTAGACATATTATGCACCCGCCGTACAAGTTTATAATTGTTTGTATTTAGTGCGGATTAATATGACATCACTGATACAGTGAATACTGTATACAAGTTTATTGATATCATTCTGCCACCCGCAGTATAATTTTTTTTTGAAGTTTAAGGTCGGTCTCCGGGCTCATGAGTGTGCTTCTCACTAACCATTCGCCTTCCCATATCATTTAAACTACATGACACAGTGACATCTTGAATGGTCTTTAACTCATCTACCGTTGCGGGGGCAGCGTCAGAATTTGACTGACTTCCCATTTAACATAACTGTAATATTTTAAAAACAGTTGGTACCTAAGACTTTCAATTATCTATAATAGTGTTTATCCTATCATTATTCAA
>PBJS01000004.1 GCA_002721165.1 Legionellales bacterium
AAAAATTAGCTGACGCGGGTGTCATTTTTTGTTCCTTTTCAGAAGCTGTTAAAGAACACTCCGAAATTGTAAAACAATATCTCGGCTCCGTTGTACCTGCAGCTGATAACTTTTTTGCTGCACTGAATTCTGCTGTATTTACAGATGGTTCATTTTGCTACATCCCAAAAGGTGTCCGCTGTCCAATGGAGTTATCCACCTACTTTAGAATTAACGCATCAAACACGGGACAATTTGAACGTACCTTAATCATTGCTGATGAAGAGAGTCATGTTAGTTATCTAGAAGGGTGTACGGCACCAATGAGAGATGAAAATCAATTGCATGCCGCTGTTGTTGAGTTAGTTGCCTTGAAAGATGCAGAGATCAAATATTCCACTGTCCAGAACTGGTACCCGGGTGATGAAAATGGTGTTGGTGGTATCTATAACTTCGTAACCAAACGAGGAGACTGCAGAGGGGACAACTCAAAAATTTCCTGGACACAAGTTGAGACCGGGTCTGCAATTACTTGGAAATACCCAAGCTGTCTTCTAAAGGGTAATAATTCGATTGGTGAATTCTATTCAGTTGCAGTCACGAATAATTACCAACAGGCCGATACCGGAACCAAAATGATTCATATTGGGAATAATACAAGTAGCACAATCATTTCAAAAGGCATCTCGGCAAGACATGCACAAAATGCATATCGTGGTTTGGTTAAGATTAGTAAAAATGCAAATGGCGCAAGGAATTACTCTCAATGCGACTCTCTACTAATGGGCGATCAATGCGGTGCCCATACCTTTCCATATATTGAGACCAAAAATTCAACTGCACAAGTTGAGCATGAAGCGACAACATCAAAAATAAGTGATGACCAACTTTTCTATTGTCTGCAACGCGGAATTTCAGAAGAAGATGCAGTAAACATGATTGTTAATGGTTTTTGTAAAGAAGTATTTAAGGAACTACCGATGGAATTTGCTGTTGAAGCACAAAAATTATTAGGTGTAACGCTCGAAGGTGCCGTTGGCTAAATAATACTTAGGAAATTAAAGAATGTTAAATATAAAAGATTTGTACACCGCTGTTGAAAATAAAAAAATACTCGAGGGATTGAGCCTGAATGTTAAGGCAGGTGAAGTGCATGCGATTATGGGGCCAAATGGTTCTGGTAAAAGTACGCTAGCAAATATCCTAGCAGGTAAAGACGGATATCAAGTTACCAAGGGTAGTGTTTTATATGAAGATAAAAACTTACTTGAGCTATCACCAGAAGAACGTGCGCGCAAAGGTGTGTTTCTTGCCTTTCAGTATCCAGTAGAAATTCCGGGCGTGAATAATATTTACTTATTGAAGGCTGCCTTAAATGCGATCAGAAAACATAAAGGCGAGCCTGAATTAGATGCAATGGAATTTATGAGTTTAGTTAAAGAAAAAATGAAGCTAGTTCAAATGAATGAAGATCTACTAACCAGATCGGTCAATGAAGGATTTTCCGGTGGTGAAAAAAAACGTAATGAAGTCTTTCAAATGGCAATACTTGAACCGAAGCTCGCAATTCTCGATGAGACAGACTCAGGACTTGATATCGATGCATTAAGAATTGTTGCCGAAGGTGTGAATAGTTTAAGAAACAAGGAACGTGCTTTTATCCTAGTAACACATTATCAGCGTTTACTTAATTATATAAAACCCGACTATGTTCATGTTCTGGGTAAAGGAAAAATTATTAAATCTGGTGGTCCAGAGCTTGCATTGGAACTTGAAGAAAAGGGTTACGACTGGATTAATTAGTAAAAAAATAATGAAAGACATAATTGAAAATTATTCTGCTGATTTTAAGCAGCTTCAAAATATTAACAAAAATGATTGGTTTGCCAAAGAACGCCAATCTGCGTTTGATATTTTCCAAAAAACCGGTTTTCCAACTACGAGAAATGAAAATTGGAAATATACTGATGTTAAACCTATTGCTAGAAACATATTCTCTAATATTTCTGAAAGTAATGTAAGAACAGATAATGGTGAAATAGATTCAGTTTTTTTTAAGGGCCTTGATTGCATCAATCTTGTTTTCATTAACGGTGCTTATTCTGAAGAATATTCAGATATAAAAAATATTGCTGGCAAAGTTGTAGTAAAGAATATGGCAAGTGCATTGGTAAATGATAAGGAAATACTAAAAAAGCATCTGGCAAAGTCTACAGATAAAACTTTAAGTTCTTTTACAGCGCTTAATACAGCATTCATTCAAGATGGAGCATATATCAACATCCCATCTAATATAAATATAGAAAAACCTATCAATATTACTTACATATCAAAGGATAATACGGGTAAATTTGCAACACACCCAAGAAACCTAATTCTTATGGGTGAGAACTCCAAGGCAACGATAATCGAAAATTACGTCGGTAATGATGAAACTAATTATTTCACAAATAGTGTCACTGAAACGGTATTACTACAGGGTTCCTCGCTAAAGCACTATAAGATACAACAGGAAAGTGCTAATGCATTTCATATAGCCAGCTTAAACACATCCCAGAGTAAAGATAGTCGATTTGAGTCACACTCAATATCGATTGGTGGTGCTTTAGTTCGTAATAATATTAATGCATCCCTGAATGCAGAAGGGGCAGAAATAATTATGAATGGTTTTTACATGACAGATAATACTCAACACGTTGATAATCATACCCGTGTCGATCACCTGAAACCCCATACACAAAGCCATCAAAATTATCGAGGTGTGTTAAACGGTAAAAGCCGTGGTGTATTTAATGGAAAAGTTGTTGTGCATCCTCAGGCACAAAAAATTGAAGCCTATCAAAATAATGCAAATCTTTTGTTGTCTGATGACTCAGAGATTGATACAAAACCAGAACTTGAAATTTATGCTGATGATGTGAAGTGTACACATGGAGCAACAGTTGGTCAGCTTGATGATGACATGTTGTTTTATCTTCGTTCACGTGCTGTTGATGAACAAACTGCGCGCAGTCTTTTAACTTATGCCTTTGCAGATGAAATTATAAAAAATATCAATTTTCAGGCAATCGAAAATAAATTAGAAAATTTAATTATTAGTCGATTACCAGATTCATCTCTGATACGTGAGTATGTTTAATGAATAAAAAAAGTAACATTGCGGAAATACAGAATCAAACTGAAGGTTTTGATGTAGAAAAAATTAGGGAAGACTTCCCGATTCTACATCAAGAAGTCAATGGAAAGCCCTTAGTGTATCTAGATAATGCAGCAACATCACAAAAGCCAAAAAGTGTTATCGATTCGATTGAAAAATATTACCGCGGATATAACTCTAATATACATCGCGGTGTCCATACGCTCAGTGAAAATGCTACAGAAGCTTATGAATCAGCACGCATCAAAGTTAGAGATTTTATTCATGCAAATTCGACCAAAGAAATTGTTTTTGTTCGTGGCGCAACTGAAGCAATTAATTTAGTTGCACAAAGCTTTGGTCGAAATACATTAGGTAGTGAAGACGAGATTATTATTACCGAACTAGAACATCATGCAAATATCGTTCCCTGGCAATTACTAAGTCAACAAACTGGCGCAAAACTAAAATATGTTCCAATCAATGATAATGGGGAATTAGTCGAATCTGAATATAAAAAACTACTCAATGAAAAAACCCGTATTGTTGCTGTTGGGCATATATCAAATGCATTGGGGACAATTAATCCAATAGAAAATATGATTAATTTGGCTCACGAATATGGTGCAAAAGTCTTAATTGACGGAGCTCAGGCAACATCTCATACATCGGTTGATGTTAAAAAACTTGATTGTGATTTCTATGTTTTCTCAGGGCATAAACTATTTGGTCCCACTGGTATTGGAGTGCTTTATGGCAAAGAGGATTTGCTAGAAAAAATGCCGCCCTATCAAGGAGGCGGGGATATGATCAAAATGGTTACCATGAAAGAGACTCAATACAATGAACTTCCACATAAATTTGAGGCGGGAACACCGAACATATCAGGTGTAATTGGACTTGGTGCGGCAATTGACTACGTCAATAAAATTGGTCTTGAAAATATCGGAAATCACGAAAAGCAGTTACTAGATTACGCTAACCAAATGGCATCGGAAATAACCGGATTAAAGTTTATAGGAACAGCAAAAAATAAAACGAGCATTCTGTCCTTTACGCTTGATGGTATTCATCCTCATGATGTTGGAACAATACTTAATAATGAGGGGATTGCGATAAGAACCGGTCACCATTGTGCAATGCCTGTCATGGAGTATTTTCAAATACCGGCCACAAGCAGAGCTTCTTTTTCATTTTATAATACTCATGCTGAAGTTGATGTTCTAATTGAAGGAATTAATAAATGTAGTAAGGTTTTTAACTAATGTTTGATATTAAAGATCTCTACCAGGAAATTATTGTTGATCATAACCGTAATCCTCGTAATTTTGGAATAATCGATAACGCTGACAAAATTATAGAAGGATTCAATCCCCTTTGTGGAGACAAACTTAAACTGTATTTAAAAACTGAAGGACAAAATATAGCTGATATTTCTTTTGATGGATCAGGTTGTGCTATTTCAGTTGCATCAGCATCGTTAATGACAGATGCAATGAAAGGAAAATCTATCAATGATGCCGAACTACTTTTTAACAGCTTTCATAATTTAATTACAAATGAAAACGGTGCAGATGAAAAAAGTCTTGGCAAGCTAGCTGTCCTCGCTGGTGTTAAAGATTTTCCAGCTAGAGTGAAGTGTGCAACATTATGTTGGCATACATTACATTCAGCAATAACGGGTGATAAGGAAACAGTGAGTACAGAATAGGATCAAGTTATGGATGAAAATAAACCCATAGTATTAAATCGTGATTGCGATGCCGTCTTAATCCCTGTCGGGACACCTCTTAGTTTAACCGAAGGAACTACCGTATTAATAACGCAAGCTCTTGGCGGAAGTTATACAGTGAATGTTAATGGGAACCTTGCCCGTATTGACGCTAAAAATGCAGATGCTTTAGGTTTTCATGTTGCTAAAGAAAGTAGCACAAAAAAGGAAATTACAGGAGATGGAACAGTCAATGAGCAACTAGTTTGGGAACAATTAAGCACATGTTTCGATCCAGAAATTCCAATAAATATCGTTGAATTAGGTCTGGTATATGAATGCAGTATTACGCCACTAGGCGCAGATGGTAATCAAGTTGATATAACAATGACACTGACATCGCCAGGTTGTGGAATGGGTGATTATCTTGCAGATGATGTACGTACAAAAATATTAGCTTTGCCAAATGTCACAGAAGTCAACGTTAACCTCACTTTCGAGCCTCCTTGGAACTATGACATGATGTCAGAGGCAGCAAAACTTGAAACAGGAATGTTTTAAATTGCTGTTTCATATAGAAAAATGATCGCATTGATAATTTCACCTAGGGCAGTTGAAGTCGTATAATCCTCCTGCAATTAACTGGATTTAGCTGGGTTAGGAGACCAAACGTGGCGCTTGAGAAAACACTTGGAATAATTAAACCCGATGCTGTTGCCAAAAAGTGTATAGGGAAAATATTAGCCCATGTAGAAGAGAATGGTCTTTACATTATTGCATGTAAAATGACTCATTTATCTAAAGAAGATGCAGAGGAATTTTACAACGAGCATGTAGGACAATCTTTTTATGCGCCCCTAGTTAATTATATGACTTCGGGACCAATCATTATTCAGGTATTTGAGGGTGAGAATGCAATTAAAACTCTCCGTAATATTATGGGATCAACAATACCGAACAAAGCAGATAGAGGAACAATCCGTAATCTATATGGTAATCATAAACCAGTTAATGGCACTTATGAAAATGCTATTCATGGGTCAGATAGCAAAGAAAGTGCCGAAAGAGAGATTAGTTTTTTCTTCACTGATAATGAAATTAATAAATGGGCCTGATAAAAGAATATGACTGAGAAAATTAACTTACTAGACTATGATCGTGTGGGATTAGAATCTTATTTTTTAAAAATAGGAGAAAAATCTTTTCGCGCTCATCAATTACTAAAATGGATTTATCAGCATGGGGCAACAGATGTTGAATCGATGACCAATATTAGTAATGATTTACGTACCAGTTTAAAAGAAATTACGATGATAAAACTTCCTGAAATTGTCAGCGAAAAAAAATCAAAAGATGGTACAAGAAAATGGCTTATCAAGGTTGATGAAAAAAATTTTATTGAGACTGTATTTATTCCTGAAAATAATAGAGGAACACTTTGCATTTCATCTCAAGTTGGATGTGCGCTAGATTGTAAATTCTGTTCAACAGCAAAACAAGGTTTCAGCCGCAACTTAAAAACAAGTGAAATAATTGGTCAAGTTTGGCTTGCTAATAACGTTCTTGGTAATTTCAAAAATAAAAAACGTATTATTACTAATATTGTTTTTATGGGTATGGGTGAACCATTACTTAATTATGATAATGTTTTGAAATCAATAAATCTAATGACAGATGATTATACATTCGGTTTGTCTAAAAGACGTATTACAGTAAGTACTTCTGGCATTATTCCCGGGATTGATCGTCTTAAAAAAGATAATAAAGTAAGTCTTGCGATCTCATTACATGCAAGTAATGATGAATTACGAAATACCATTGTACCAATTAACCGCTCTTACCCATTAGTAGATTTGCTTTCTGCATGCAAGCGTTATACTGAAGGAAAAAATGATGACCCGATTACTATTGAGTATGTAATGCTTAGAGATATAAATGACAGTCTCAAAGATGCACATAATCTTGCTAAGTGTTTGAATGGTATTCCTTCAAAAGTTAATTTAATACCCTTCAATAAATTTCCAGATACACATTTTTCAAATTCGAATTATGGCACAATAAACGCGTTCAGGGATGTGCTGATTAAATCAGGTATATTCACAATTACCCGCAAAACACGGGGAGATGACATTGATGCAGCGTGTGGTCAACTTGTTGGAAAATTTATTGCTAAATCTGCGAAACACCAAAAAATTACCGTGGGGTTAACACAATGCTAAAAATTAAAATATTTATTTATTTTTTGCTCCTTACACTGCTCACAGCTTGTATTAAGAATAATGAATATGGGGGAAGCATTGGGACATCAGAAATTAAAGAAGCTCAGACTACAAATGAAGTCGCTCTTACTAATCTAAATCTTGGTATTGCATATCTAACAGAAAATAATTACGACAAAGCTTTAGAAAAACTGAATAAATCATTAGAAGCAGATTCCAATTATGCACCGACTTACAATATATTAGGATTACTTTATCAACAACTTGGCGATCTTAATGAAGCTGAAAAGAATTTTAAACGTGCTTTGTCAATCAATAGCGTGGATTCGTCAACGCTTAATAATTATGGGAACTTTCTATGTGTGTTAGGTCGACTCAGCGAAGCAGAAAAAGCATTTTCAAAGGCTGCTGAAAACCCATTATATGATGCGCCCGAAATTGCTATGACAAATGCAGGACAATGTCTATATCAAAACAAAGAGATTGAAAGGGCAGAAAAATATTACCGCTTGGCATTACAATCAAATCCACAAGTTCCACAAGCATTATTGAAAATGAGTCAAATTAATTTTGATAAACAAAAATTTTTATCAGCAAGAGCTTATATGCAGCGTTATCAAGAAATTGCACCCCATAATGCAAAAACACTTCTACTTGGCATAAAAATAGAAAATAAGTTAGGTGATCAAGATGCATCTTCCAGCTACCAATTATTACTCAAAAACTCCTTTCCAGATTCTAATGAATTTACTGAACTACAAAATATAAAAGCTATGGGAAATGAGAATATTGGGGAAAAAGAAAAGGTAATTGAAAATTTAACTAAACAAAACCCTATGATCGATGAAGAAGTAAAGCAAGAACCGATACCAAAGGATATAACTGAAAATAATGTGCAGGAAAATAATGTCACGAATGAGCAAGCTATCAGGAGTTTTGTCAATCAATGGGCAAACGCATGGGCCGACCAAAACGTTGATGAGTACCTTGCAAGTTACTCAAAGGAATTCATGCCATCAAAAGGAAAAAGTAGAAAAAGATGGCAAAAAGAACGCACCGAGCGTTTGCTGGTACCTAGTTTTATCAAAATCACATTATCGAATTTAAAAATCGATATGCGTGGTGATAATTATGCCCGGGTAGGCTTTACGCAAAGTTATCGATCAGACACGTATAAAGATAAGGCTAGAAAAGAATTATTAGTAGAAAAAACCGGCAATGAATGGTTGATTATCAAGGAAAATTAGAGATAAATTTTTATATATTTTAAAATTGGCAGATTAGGTTAATTAATAGGCGCATATAGAGGGAAAAACTGTACAGATGGAAAATAATACACCACAAAATACTGAAGCCAGCGAAACGGTTGGGGAAATTCTTCGTAACAAACGAGAAGAAATCGGATTGTCACTTGATGAAATTACGGAAAAATTGAATTTAGATTCAAATTTAATTGAGTTATTAGAAAATAACGATTTCGAAAAATTTAAGGTTGAAACATATTTAAAGGGTTATTTACGTGCCTATTCTAAGCTGCTAGGTATCGATGGCGATAGAATTATAAAACTATATAAAGAAAGCAATCCAGAAAAGGAACCGGAAATACTGCCTGATGTTAAACCAAAAAACCAAAAAAATAGCAGCGATAGATCTGTAAAATTATTTAGTTACATTATAGGTCTATCAATTGTTCTTTCTATGCTAATTTGGTACCAAAAAAATATCACGATTAAACCTGACGCAAACAATAATAACATTGGTAATATAGAACTTAATAAAAATAATAAAATAAATGGGGTAGATACCTCATACAAAATAATCACACATTCAGACTATTGGCAATGGCCAATAGATAATATTCCGGATAGATATAGAGATAGCGGAGAAAATGATAATTCAAAATCAGTAAAGAATGAAAAAATAAAAGACAATATAAAAGAAAATGTAATACAAGAAGAAGTTTTAGAAACCGAAGAATCGCCTATATATGAAACACAACAAAGCGCTGACACAGTAGTTTTAAACTTAAGGGGTGACTCTTNGATAGAAATATATGACAGAGAAGGAAATCGCTTATTCCTTGATCTAGCTCGGAGNGGTAAAAATTATATTATTAATGGTGACTCACCATTTGATATTTTATTAGGCGCAGCAAATGAAGTTTCTGTAGAGTTTAACGGCAGCCTTGTTAATATAGAACCATATATAAGATATGGAATAGCACGTTTTACTCTACCTACAGAATAAAGTTCTTAAATATTATCAGTATCATGCTTTTTTCTTGAATCTTTACAAAAATTAATTGGTGTTTTTTTATGACTAAACTACAAGCTATTCGTGGGATGCATGATATTCTGATGGATGAAACACCGAATTGGCAATTTGTAGAAAAAACGATTCAATATATTCTAAACCAGTATGGTTACAAAGAAATAAGGCTTCCTATTTTAGAAAAAACGGAATTATTCGAAAACTCAATCGGCGATAATACTGACATTGTTTCCAAAGAAATGTATAGCTTTGAAGACAAGAATAAAATGAGCCTGACCTTAAGACCAGAAGGAACTGCAAGTTGTGTGCGTGCAGGTATTGAACATGGGCTATTTCATAATAAGACACAAAGACTTTGGTATATAGGGCCAATGTTCAGATACGAAAGACCTCAAAAAGGAAGGCAAAGACAATTTCATCAATTAGGTGTTGAGGCATTCGGGCTTAAAGGGCCGGATGTAGATGCAGAACAAATAATGATGAGTAACCGAATATGGAAGAAACTGAATATAAAAAATATTAACCTTGAAATAAACTCTCTTGGTACAACTGAGTCTCGCTTAAATTATAGAAAAGTTTTGGTTGACTATTTTACAGATAATAAAAATGAGCTTGATAATGATAGTTTAATTAGACTTGAAACTAACCCGCTGCGTATACTAGATAGTAAGAACTCCGATATAAAGTCTTTGATAAATAATGCGCCAAGCATTAGTGAATATCTTGATTCTGAATCTAAAGATCACTTCGCTCAATTGACAGAGATACTAGAACATGGAAATGTTAAATTTACTATAAATTCGAAACTTGTAAGAGGTTTAGATTATTATGGAAAAACAGTTTATGAATGGACGACAACTGAATTAGGAACACAAGATACTGTCTGTGCTGGTGGGCGTTATGATAATCTAATTGAAAACCATGGGTCAGCATCAACACCTGCTGTTGGCTTTGCAATAGGTATTGAACGTTTATTAGAATTAATAAATTTTAAAAACATACTAGACAAGAGTACCCCAGATATTTATCTATTAGTATCCGGAAAAAACACAGAAAAACACGGTCTTTTGTTGGCTGAAGAAGTTCGTAACCAGTTACCAGATGTGAAAATTTTAACAAATTGTGGAAATGAAAGCCTCAAAAGTCAATTTAAAAAAGCCGACAAATCAGGAGCGGAAATTGCCTTAGTATTAGCAGAAGATGAGCTTGAAAAAAAAGAATTAACGGTAAAATATTTAAGAAAAGAAAAAGCACAAATTACAATCAAATGGAATGAAATATCAAATTTTTTAAATAAAACATTATTCAATTAAATAAATTCAATAAAATAATAATTCTTAAGAAAATCTAGGTGATCGCGCTATAATATAGTTACCGCCTTTAATAAATAGGCCAAAAAAGAATTAAGTATTCATCGGAGATAATAAATTGGACGTATATAAGACAGAAGAAGAACAAGTAGAGGCAATCAAAAAGTGGTGGAGTGAAAATGGTAAATCAATTATCGCGGGTATTATTATTGGAATCGCTGCCATATTCGGTTGGCGTGGGTATGAAAACCATGCTGCAATGCAGGCAAAATCAGCTTCAACGCTTTATGAACAACTGCTAGTAGCCTCGCGTAAAAATGACGCTGAAAATATGCGTAAATTTGCTAATAGTATTATTAATGACTATGAATCAAGTACATATGCAGTCTTTTCAAAATTAATGCTGGCTAAAATTGAAAGCGAGCAAAGTAATTTTGAAAACGCTGAAGCATATNTAAGCTCGATTTTAGATAACAATCTACGAGATGAATTTAAACATATAGTAAGGTTACGTCTAGTAAGAGTTTTGATAGCAAATAATAAATTAGAGTCAGCAGAAAAACTATTGGAAAAAATAGATTCTAATCAATTCATATCACATTATGAGGAATTACGTGGTGATATTTTCGCAAAACAAGGAAAAATTAAAAAAGCTGAGCAAGCCTATCATAGCGCTTTGAATGAGCAAATAAACACCGAAGAAGCCAAATTAATATTACAAATGAAACTAGATGATTTGGAAAAAATTTAATTTGTTTTTATTATTTCGCGTTTTAATATTATATTCGATTGTCATCTCTACTGGATGTGGAGTCAGACAGACAGTTTCCGAGTATATTGGCGGAGTCGATAACACTACCCCGCCTACCCCACTAATTAATTTCATCGAAACTGCAGATCTTAATAAAATTTGGTCACAGGATATAGGCAAAGGTACAGATGATTCCTTTGCAAAAATAAAACCNGTCATCTCAGGTAATCAAATATTTATCGCTGACACTAGGGGTAATGTGGCAGCGCTTACTATGGAAGCTGGTAAGTTCATATGGCGTAGTGATAGTCGTCTACCAATTACAGGTGGGCCAGGGGTTGGTACTAGTTTGGTTATGGTTGGTACTAGTGAAGGTGAAATTCTTGCGCTATCAAAAGAAACAGGAAATGAGGTTTGGCGGACAAAAGTATCTAGCGAGGTTTTGTCATCTCCTGGTGAAGCCGATGGTGTAGTTATAGCAAGAACAATTGATGGAAAAATTTTTGCAATTGATGCCAATACTGGAGAACATCTTTGGGTTTATGACCGTGGTGTTCCTGCTTTATCACTAAGAGGAACTAGTACACCAGTTATTGCAAACGGACTTGTCATCACGGGATCTGATGAGGGAAGATTAGCAGTAATTGAGTTGAAAACGGGAAAACTAGTTTGGGAAAAAAAGCTAGCTTTACCAAGAGGAAAAAATGAACTTGAAAGAATGGTTGACATTGATGCACAACCATTAGTAATTGATGAAACTATATANGTAACAACGTTTCAAGCAAATATTTCTGCCCTTTCGTTAGAAACTGGCAGAATTATCTGGCAAAGAGATATTTCATCTCATTCGGAACTGAGTGCGGATGAAAAAAATCTTTTCGTTACAGATGAAGATGACAATATTTGGGCTTTAAATAGATTTACCGGATCATCAGTTTGGAAACAAGAAAAACTGGCCCATCGTAAAATCACAGGCCCANCAAATTTTGATAATAAAATTATCGTATGTGATATCGAGGGTTACATACACTGGCTTGATAAGAAAACTGGTGATTTGGCAGTCAGAACTCGTGCTGGGGATGAGCCTATTTTAAGTCAGCCAATAAATTCAAATGGAATAGCGTTCATATACTCTAGCTCAGGCTTGCTTTCAGCTTATACTTTTCAAGATAATGAAAATAAATATCAACTAAGAAAATTGAGTGAACAGGATAAATCATCTGACAGTAAGGAGCCCGTTGCAGAATCTAAAGATAGTAGAAATGCATATGAAAGATCGAGACGTGTTCGTATTGATAAAGAAGAAAATATGGAAAAACTCGAAAATCAGGAAAACGATGATGATGAAGAATCTCTTTTTGGAAGGTTTCTAAATATTTTTAGTGATGATAGTGAAGAAGAGGTAGAATAAGTCTTAAGTAAATCATTTCGTGTATTAACATATAGACCAAACAGAGTTATGAAACCAGTTATCGCCATCGTAGGTCGACCTAACGTTGGTAAATCAACTTTTTTTAATTATCTAACATCGAGTCGAGACGCATTAGTAGTCGATCGCCCGGGTATTACTCGTGATCGTCAATACGGTGTCGCATATCATAATTCAAACTCGTTTTTAGTTATTGATACTGGCGGCATAGGAGAAATTGATCACGATAGTAAAGACGTTGCCGACTTAATGGCGGAACAATCAATGTTAGCTGCTCATGAATCATCCATACTAATATGGATAGTTGATGGCAAAATTGGCCTTACTAATACAGATGAAATTTTAGCGAAAAAGTTACGAAAATTAGATAAGCCTATCTTCATTGCCGTGAATAAGCTTGAGGGTAATTTGTCCAGTCTTTCATTAAACGATTTTTATAAAATCGGAATTAAAACTGTTTGGCCTATATCTGCCAAAAGAGGCGATGGCGTTGGTAAATTACTTGATAAAATAAGTGAGCAATTTTCTTTCCCTTTAGAAAACAAACTTGAGCAAGAGGAAAATCCTATAATTTCTATACTTGGGAAACCTAATGTTGGAAAATCAACATTGATAAATAAAATTATTGATGAAGAAAGAGTTTTAACTTATGACCANCCAGGAACAACTCGTGATAGCATTAAAATCACAAAAAAAATAAAGGGTAAGAATTACACTTTTATCGATACGGCTGGAGTACGTAAAAAAAGTAAAGTCAATGATACAGTCGAAAAATTCAGTATATTAAAATCATTTGAGGCAATCGAATTATCAAATATTGTCATTTTGGTTGTTGATGCAACCGAGGGTATAACGGAACAGGATAGTTCGTTATTGGGAATGATTAGNGATAGTGGTAAATCGGTAATTGTAGCTATCAATAAGTGGGAAAAGTTGGGAAAGATAGAAAAAGACGAAGTTAGATCTCAACTTACACGAAAATTTTGTTTTATCGATTATGCAGAATACCATTATATATCCGCTCTAAATGGAACNGGGATTGGGCATTTAATTAAAAAAATCGATGCAATTATTAAGTCCGTTGAAACTAATTTTGCTACATCTCGTTTAACTGAAATGTTACAAGAAATAATTTCGCAACACCCTCCCAAAATTATNCAGGGTAGAAGAATAAAGTTACGCTATATACATCTAGGTCAAAAAAATCCAATACGCTTGATTATTCATGGTAATCAAACAAAAAATGTGCCTGATAGCTACAAACGCTATTTAACTAAAGCGTTAAGAAAAAGACTAAAAATACTTGGAACACCTGTTTTAATCGAATTTAAACAAAATAAGAATCCATATATAGCAGATAGAAAAGTTGCTAAAAGATCAAACTCAAGAAAATATAGTAGNAGTAGATAAGAAGATATTTAAATTTTATAACACTTTGTTATATAAACGTTCAATTGTTGCAAGAATACTTTCGGCGTCTGCGCCTGTTTCAATCTGACCGTCCTCTTTAAGAACAGTTATTTCGGTTTTATCGTTAACCTCTGTTAAACTTAATTGATATAGCAACCCTTCTTCGTTTTCATCATCACCCCAAAATTTTAATTTAGAAAAAAACCCTTCTTCTTGTTCTTCTTCAGACCTGAAATAACGAAAACTGTATATACCTTTTTCTCGATCACTATTTTCTATGAAATAACCAGCTTGNTCCATTACNTGTTTAGTATTATCCCATACTAAATTAAAATTTTTGTTAACTTCTAAGTAATTCTTTCCTTCATTATCATTACGTATTTGTGCTTTTCCTTCGGTGATTTCTTTTTCTTCGGTACTGATTGATGAGGGTTTTTTTGTAAAATTATTTTTTACAGCTAGTGAGCCNCCATTAAAATATGAATTTATTTTATTAATAATATTTTCCTCTGCTGATTTATCNGGCTGAACAGCTAACCAATCNCCTTCTGATAGCTCCTGCCTCTCACTTGATAAAAATAACATTGTTCCACCACTTTCTGTTGACTCTGCAAAAATTTTGAATTTTTGTCTTATTTTTTCTGTCTCTTTCCAATCTGTTTCAAGTACACCGAGCTCTACATCATCTAAATAAACTGTATAATTATTATTCTTCCAGAACTCTTGTAATTTTGGCCATACATCACCCGCGCTTCCACTTAATGCTACCCATTTTTCGCCATCAAAATCCCCTGTTCCAAGAATCATGTCATCGGCCTTCATCATCTGACGTTGTTTTTCAAACTCATTCAGTGAAGTTGATTCATTCTTATCGCTTGGAATTTCCGATGAATATTCNCCTTTAGTAACAGTTAAATCGGGTGGTACTTCTAATTCCGGTAAATCTCTACTTTTTTTATAAGTAGTACGTTTATCTGGCAATACATCGTCAAAGCTTGGTAGGCTCTCACATCCATATATAAATATAATGCAACTTGATAAAATTAAATTTCTAAATTTCTTCATATTCACTATTATACAATATCTGCCTGTTTCATTGCGTTAAATAAATCGTCTTCAAAATCTTCTGACAACCAAGTCATCGGCAGTCTTATGCCCGGCTCTATCAAGCCAAGTTTATTTAGAACCCACTTAACTGGAATTGGATTTGATTCGAGAAATAATGCCTTATGTAGACCGACAAGAGTTTTATCAATTTTACCTGCTTCCTCGACATTGCCTTCTAATGCAGATACACACATTTTGCTCATTTTTTCCGGAGCAACATTAGCAGTTACTGAAATTACGCCGTCGCCACCCGATAAAATAAAGTCTTTTGTTGTCTCATCATCACCACTAAGTAGCAAGAAATCACTGCTTGTGCCTTCTCNTATTCGCCTTACTCGCGTCAAATCTGCAGTTGCTTCTTTTACCCCGATAATATTATCTACTGATGCAAGTTGAATAATTGTCTCTGGCAACATATCACAGGCAGTTCTTCCTGGTACATTGTATAGAATCTGAGGTATATCGANAGTTTCTGCAATAAATTTAAAATGTTGAAANAANCCGTCTTGTGTTGGTTTGTTGTAGTAAGGGGTAACTAATAAACAGGCGTCTGCGCCAACTTCTTTAGCACATTTGGTCAATGAAATTGCTTCGATTGTTGAATTTGCTCCAGTCCCAGCAATTACTGGAATCCGTCCTTTTACAAACTTAACTGTTATTTCAATAACAGCGCAGTGTTCTTCTTCGGTCAATGTCGCCGATTCACCAGTTGTTCCGACAGCAACTATAGCTGTTGTCCCTTGCTCGATATGAAACTCAATTAACCTCTCAAGAGCTTTATAATCAAGCGCAGTATCAGGGCCTACCCCAGCCTGCATCGGTGTGACAATAGCGACAATACTTCCAGTAAACATTATAAATAATTATTATATCTAATTAAGAAAAGCGTGTATGTTACTCAATGTTATGTCGTCATGACAAGAATGAAATTTTATAAGCCAATGATAGTATAAAAAACCTGATATTTTTATATCAAAAAATAACATCACAGAAAAAATGAAAACTAATACAATATTTTTATAGAAAAATGCAAAATTACCTTGTTATCAACACTTTCGTAGAGAACAGCAACGAAAATATNAGAAAATTCTCAAAATTAGCAAAATTATGCCGTTGTAGCGTTATTGACTGCAATTTTAAGGTAATAGGGCAATCACTATCTATAATATTGTTATTTTCCGGTACCTGGGACGCTATTGCAAAAATGGAAGATATGTTGGAGAAATTAGAAAAAGAAGACNATATAGTAATTCAAAGCAAAAGAACTGAAATCGGGAAATTACAAGAAAATTGCATTCCGTATGCTATTGATATTGTAGGGCCAGACCAAGAAAATTTGACTTTTGATATAATCAATTTTTTATTAGACAGTGATTTATTGATTAAAAGAGTTTCTTCGAGCATATTTGAATCGTCTCAAACCGGCATAAAAATGTTTACGCTCCATATGATTGCACACATTCCTTTAAACTCATCAATTTCTACTATCCGAAATGAATTTACAGAATTTTGTGATCAGTTTAATCTTGATGCAATAATGGAACCTCTAAAGTAATAATTTTCTAGAAAGATTATGAGTAAACAAAAAATAAAAGTCGGTAAAAAAGTGCCGGCGTTCAGTTTGCCATCAACAGGCAATAAGATTTTAAAGCTTTCTGATCTGAAAGGTAAAAACATTATTATTTACTTTTACCCTAAAGATGCTACGCCAGGATGTACAATTGAAGGACAAAATTTTCGTGACAATATTCGTAAATTTTCTTCACGTAATACAATAGTTCTAGGTGTATCCAGAGATAAAATAAATTCACATGAAAAATTTAAAAAAAATCAGAAATTTCCTTTCGATCTACTTTCTGATGANGATGAAACACTTTGTAAAATATTTGATGTGATCAAAGAAAAAAATATGTACGGTAAAAAATTTATTGGAATAGAAAGATCTACATTCTTAATTGATGAAAAAGGTATTTTGAGAAAAGAATGGCGAAAAGTGAAAGTGAAAGGTCACGTGGAAGAAGTGCTTACAGCATTAAAGGAAATTAAATAATTATATTTTATTATTTCTTTTTTATCTTCTTCGTATCTTCTTCATGTATGGGCCAAACATTTATTAATGCCTTTACTAATGTGGCTAGTGGGATTGCAAAAAATACGCCCCAAAAACCCCAAAGCCCGCCAAATACTAATATCGCAACAATAATTGCAATCGGGTGTAAATTAACCGCTTCAGAAAATAAAATAGGCACTAAAACATTTCCGTCAAGAAACTGAATAACAAAATAACTAATCATTAACCATGTAAAATTATAATCAGCATTCAATCCCCATTGAAAATAACCAACTAGAGCAACGGGTAAAGTTACTATTGCTGCGCCTATGTAAGGAATTAAAACTGATAANCCGACAACCATTGCTAATAAAAATGCATAATTTAATCCTAGAATAACAAATACAATATAGGAAGCGCTCCCAACAATTAAAATTTCGTTAAATTTTCCACGCACATAATTTCCAATCTGTGCATCCATTTCAATCCACACTTCATTTACTAAGTGTCTTTCTTTTGGTAAAAAACTAGCCATCCAATCAATTACNACTACCTTGTCTTTCAAAAAGAAGAAAATCATGAGTGGTACTAAAATTAGATAAACTANGATTGTTACGACTGCGGGCATAGATGCTAAAGAAAATGATAGTACATTTTGGCCTAATGCACTGAAGCTGTCGCGGAGATTTGAATTTAACTCCCATACGTATTCTTCTGAAACTAAATCTGGATACTGTTCCGGCAAACGCAAGAGTAAACCTTGTATGTTTCGCATCATTTCAGGGACTTCTTGAAAAAACTGACTTACCTGTTTAGAGAGAAGAGGCATTAATCCAAATAGAATAAAAGCCATAAAAACTAAAAATAGAGAGTAGACTACATTTACAGATATAAACCGGGATATATCTTTGGCTTGTAATTTAGAGACTGCTCCTTCAAGTAAGTAAGCGATAATCAATGCTGCTAATAATGGTGCAAGCATTTTCCCCATTGTTAATAGGATTATCAGACCAAATGCCAAAAGAATCACTAATAATGAAGCTTGTGGATCAGTAAAATAACGCTTGTACCAAGTGTTTATAAAATTAAACATTATATTTGAGTCCTAATTGAGGCTATGATATTTAAAATCATGTTGATATACAAACAAAAACCCATTGCAAGATATAAGAAATGGAAAAACAAGTGAAAAAAATGAATAAATCCGTATTAGCAAAAAAAATAAAAAAATGGGGAGTTGAACTAGGCTTTCAGCAAATTGGTATCACTAAAACAGAGTTACATCAAGATGAAGCATATCTTATAGATTGGNTCTCAAAAGGAAGNCATGGGGAAATGTCTTATATGAAATCACATGGTACTAAACGTAGTCGCCCCTCTGACCTATTACCTGGCACTATAAGCATTATATGCGCAAGAATGGATTATTTACCAAAGATAAGTAAACAACCTATCCAAGTCTTAAGGAATAAAAAACTAGCATACATATCACGATACGCAACAGGTAAAGATTATCACAAATTGATTCGGGAACGCCTAAAAAAACTGGCAAAAAAAATACATNCTCATTATGGTGAATTCGGATATCGTTGTTTTGTCGATAGTGCTCCAGTACTAGAAAAAGCATTAGCACGGAATTCAGGACTTGGNTGGATAGGTAAACATACTAATTTAATAAACCCAAAAGCTGGCTCATGGTTTTTTCTTGGTGAAATATATACAAATCTGCCACTTGAAATTGATCAGCCTTATGAAAAACAACANTGTGGTAGTTGCTCAGCATGTATCGATGTCTGCCCAACAAATGCAATTGTTGGAGCAATGGAAGTGGATGCGCGTCGCTGTATTTCATATCTGACTATTGAACTACGCGGAAGCATCCCCGAAGAATTTAGAAAGATGATTGGTAATCGAGTATATGGATGTGACGATTGTCAACTAATATGTCCTTGGAATAAATTTGCAAAAAATTCTAATGAAGATGATTTTCGNGTTCGTAATGGNCTAGATGATGCCAGTTTAGTTNAATTATTTGCATGGACAGAAAAAGAATTTAAGGAAAAAACAAAAGGAACAGCAATACAAAGAATTGGTTATCAATCTTGGCTAAGAAATATTGCTGTTGGTCTAGGGAATGCNCCTACTANAAAAAAAGTAGTTAATGCATTAAAGACTCGTCAGAATAACTCATCCATGCTGGTCAATGAACACATCGATTGGGCGCTAAAACAACATTACCAAATAATTAATTAAAATTTTCACATAATCCATTTAATAATCTGCTTTACTAATTCTTTTTCCATATTACTAAAGGAGTGATCGGCTCCTTCTATTTCAATTTGCATATATAAACTATCACCACTCTTTTTTGATGCAAGACGACGATCAGGTGCGGATTCAATTCCTTCTTTAAAATCTAAACTACCATATATATCAAGTGTAGGCGTTTTTATTTTTTCAATTAAGCGTAATAAATTAATTCTAGGTTTAATATAAACATAATTTTGTAAACTAACTGCTACAAAAGCATCAATGTTTTTCGAATCTCCTTTCCCAAGATATACTAGTGTTGATAAAGCTCCAAAACCATGGCCGATAATCATAATCTTNGAAAATCCACGTTTTTTTAATTCTCTTGTTGCTAAAAAAATACGATTACCAGTTTCTTGGAAAGTCATTCCATACTCTTCAATATTTTTTTCTGGCGAAATAAGAGGAAGTTGTATCGATAAAGTTGCCCAGCCAAATTCGGGCAACATGTTTCTGAGTGGAGATACAACTTCAGGCCAATCAGCATGACCAGCTACTGAATGTAGAATAATGGCAGCGCCTTTTACTTCCTCACCTTTATGATGATTAAAAATAGTTATAAAATTACTATCTGTACTCCCTAACCAAAAAAAATCAGACGCCTCTGCCTTATCTATAAGACTGGTAGATATTCGTTTTTCCCAATTATCATCAGATGGGTCAGCTAAAACATTAGACATGTTTATAAGAAGACAAAAAAACAGGCCAATTTGCGATTTTTGCTTCATTTTTTTGTTATACCTCAAAAAATTCTAATTTTAACAAATAGTTGATAGTGGCTATGGTAATACTTATCAGGTAAAGTTACTCGCCTCATTAACTGTGAATGGGTAATTTCAAATGCATAGCCCTGTAATTGCTGCCTCAATATTATCTGCCGATATGTCCAAACTTGGTGAAGATACCAGAACTGTTTTGGAAGCAGGCGCAGATTTTATCCATGTCGATGTAATGGATAATCACTATGTACCTAACTTAACCTTTGGCCCAATTGTCGTCAAAGCTTTACGTGATTTTGGTATTACATCAACATTAGATGTACATTTGATGATTGATCCTGTTGACAGAATAATTCCAGAATTTGCCAAAGCTGGGGCTGACTATATTACTTTTCATCCTGAAGCATCAGAAAATGTTGAAAATACGCTAAATTTAATCCGTGAGTGTAAATGTAAGCCAGGTTTAGTTTTCAACCCAACGACATCACTCGATATTCTCGAGCATACATTAGATAAAATAGATATCGTACTACTGATGTCAGTTAATCCAGGATTTGGGGGGCAATCATTTATTGAATCTGTTTTTGATAAACTCAAGATTGCGAGAAAAATTATTGACGAATCAAAATATGATATCCGTCTTGAAATTGATGGCGGGGTAAAAGTTGACAATATTCGCAAAATTGCAGAAGCAGGAGCTGATACTTTTGTTGCAGGATCGGCAATTTTTGGTGCAGAAGATTATAAATCAACAATCAAGATGATGAGAGAACAAATAGCCCTAGCAAAAAACTAATATATTGATTTATTGCATGTCTATCATTATAGCAAAATCAATTTTGCTTAACCTTTTTTAAAAATGATATTTTCTTTTATAAAATACAATGATTAGTGAAAGTAATTTTAATAAATTGGCTAAACAAGGATACAATCGTATACCCTTGATGTGTGAAATATTAGCAGATTTAGACACGCCACTTAGTACCTATACAAAAATTTGTAACTTAAAATACTCGTATTTATTTGAATCAGTAGAAGGTGGTGATAAATGGGGACGCTATTCAATCATTGGGCTACCCGCAAAAAAAATTATTTCTGTATGTGGTAACAAAATAACTATTAAAGAAAATAATAAATGTATTGAAGAATATAATACAAATGACCCACTAGCTGAGATTGAAAAGATACAACAATCTTATAAAGTTCCGCAAATTGAAAACATGCCTCGTTTTAATGGAGGATTAGTTGGTTATTTTGGTTATGAAACGATCAAATATATTGAGCCTAAATTGAAAAAAAATGAAAAAGAAGATCCAATCGGTTCTCCCGATATATTATTGATGGTTTCAGATGAAGTTATTATATTTGATAATCTCAGTGGGAAACTATTTATAATTGTTCACGCAGAACCAGAAAAAAATAATGCTTATATAAATGCCAAAAAAAGACTTAACACAATAACTGAAATCTTATCTAGCAATCAGATTAAAAAAACACACCTAAATATATCTCGTGATGTAAATGAAAAAGATTTTGTTTCTGGGTTCACTCAAGAAAACTATGAAAAGGCAGTTGATACCATAAAAAAATATATTGTTAATGGCGATGCCATGCAAGTTGTGCTTTCTCAAAGATTATCCATTCCTTTTGAATCGAAACCAATAAATCTTTATAGGGCCCTTCGATCGCTTAACCCGTCACCTTATATGTATTTTCTTGATTTGGGTGATTTCCAGATAGTAGGATCATCCCCAGAAATATTAGTTAGACTTGAGGATAACACCGTTACAGTAAGGCCTATTGCTGGCACTAGACCAAGAGGTAAAACTGAGAAAGAGGATGTTGAGTTGGAAAATGATCTTTTACAAGACCCAAAAGAATTAGCGGAACACTTAATGTTAATCGATCTGGGTAGAAACGATGTCGGTCGTGTTGCTGATATGGGAAGCGTAAATTTGACAGATAAAATGATAATTGAACGATACTCACATGTTATGCATATTGTTTCAAATGTCACTGGCAAACTTAAAAAGGAAATGAATGCAATTGATGTGCTACGTTCCACCTTTCCTGCGGGAACTGTTTCGGGTGCTCCGAAAATTCGAGCAATGGAAATTATCGATGAACTTGAACCAGTCAAACGAGGTGTTTATTCAGGAGCGGTTGGTTACATATCATGGAATGGTAATATGGATACTGCTATCGCAATAAGAACTGCGGTCATTAAAGATAAAACTCTTCACATACAGGCGGGAGCTGGTATTGTTGCTGACTCAGTACCAAAAAACGAATGGGATGAAACTATGAACAAAGGTCGTGCTATTTTCAAGGCTGTTAGTTTAGCCGAAAAAGGCTTAACTTAATAAAGAAAGCGTTATGTTATTAATGATCGATAATTATGATTCCTTTACCTATAACCTTGTTCAATATTTCGGTGAACTTGAACAGGATGTAAAAGTATTTAGAAACGATAAAATCACAATTGATCACATTAAAGACTTATCTCCATCACATATTGTTATTTCACCTGGTCCGTGTACCCCAAATGAAGCTGGGATATCAATTGACGTTATCAACAATTTTAAAAAAGAAATACCAATTCTTGGAGTGTGTTTAGGCCACCAAAGTATAGGACAGGCTTTTGGCGGAAAAATAGTTCACGCAAAAAATATTATGCATGGCAAAACATCCAGTATTTATCATACAGGAACAGATGTCTTTAAAGGTTTTGAAAATCCCTTTACTGCAACACGATATCATTCTCTAGTTATAGAAAAAGACACATTACCAGATTGTTTTGAAATTACTGCTTGGACAAAAAATAAAGATGGTGGGGTTAGTGAAATTATGGGTATCAAGCATAAAGATTTTTTAATATCAGGAGTTCAGTTTCATCCAGAATCTATATTGACCGCATATGGACATGAGCTTTTAGGAAACTTTCTTTCAAATACTAATTAAAGAAATATTTATACATTAATAATGGATATACAGACTGCAATAAATAATGTTATTAATAATATCGATTTAAATCGTCAAGATATGCATAGTGTTATGCAAGCGATAATGCAAGGTAATGCTACACCTGCACAAATTGGTGGTTTATTGGTTGCGCTGCGTATAAAAGGCGAAACAGTAGATGAAATTACAGCTGCGGCGGAAGTTATGAGACAACTGGCTACAAAAGTAGAAGTTGATAAAACTAATCTTATTGATACTTGTGGTACTGGCGGTGATAGTTCTAACACATTTAATATTTCAACAACTTCAGCTTTTGTCGTTGCAGCAAGTGGGGCAAAAGTAGCAAAACATGGAAACCGTTCTGTTTCCAGTAAATCTGGGAGTGCTGATGTTCTTGAAGCTGCAGGAATCAATATCGAATTAAATGTCGAACAGGTTGCAAGTTGTATTGAAAATATTGGTATTGGCTTCATGTTTGCACCGATGCATCATAGTGCAATGAAACATGCAATTGGACCAAGAAAGGAACTCGGTATAAGAACATTATTTAACGTACTTGGACCTCTAACAAACCCAGCTTCAGCACCAAACCAAGTCATTGGCGTTTTTGACAGGAAATGGCTAAACCCTTTGGCTGAAACATTAAAGCAGCTTGGCAGTGATCACATTTTAGTTGTTCACTCAGAAGATGGTATGGATGAAATAAGTGTATCTGCAAAAACATTTATTGCAGAATTAAAAAATAAAGAAATAAATAGTTATGAAATTTCACCAACTGATTTTGGTATTAAAAAATTTGATTTAAAAGATCTGTCTGTAGAAAATACGGATGAAAGCTTAGCTTTAATGAAGTCTGTTTTTAACAATAACAACGATGCTGCAAAGTCTATTGTTAGTCTAAATGCAGGTGCTGCAATTTATGCATCCGGTATTAGTGATTCAATAAAAACTGGGGTTGATATGGCAATAAATATTATTGAATCTGGTGCCGCTAAAAAGAAATTTGAGATGCTTATTACTCATACTCAATCTTTTAAAAATTAGTATTACATGCAAAAAAAAACACCTGATATCTTAAAAANGATACTCGATTATAAAATTGAGTACATCGAGCATTCAAAAAGAAAAATTTCACTGAATGAATTAAAACATCTTGCTGATGATTGTCCTCCTAGACGAGGCTTTACCAATAATTTGATTGAGACCATTAGTAATGGCAATCCTGCAGTAATTGCTGAAATTAAAAAAGCCTCGCCGAGTAAAGGAATTATATGTGAGAATTTTAGACCTGATGTTATAGCAAAAAGCTATGAGACTGCAGGTGCCTGTTGTTTGTCAGTCTTGACGGATGTTAAATTTTTTAAGGGATCTGATGATTATTTGAAACAAGCCTATCATGCGTGCAAGTTACCAATCTTACGTAAGGATTTTATGATTGATGCTTATCAAGTTTATGAAGCAAAAGCCATAGGCGCAGATTGTATACTAATAATTATTTCGGCATTATCAGATACACAAGCACAAGATATTGTTGGTGTTGCAAATGAAATTGGACTTGATATTTTAGTAGAAGTGCATGACAGGGAAGAATTAGAACGAGGAATGGTGTTGCGAACTCCCCTTATCGGTATTAATAACAGAAATTTACATACATTCGAAACAAACTTATGCACCACTTTGGAGCTTTTGACGGATGTTTTTCAAGATCGTACAATCATAACAGAAAGTGGTATACACACCCGAGAGCATATCGACTTAATGCAAAAAAATAATGTACATGCATTTCTTGTCGGCGAAGCATTTATGAAAGCAAAAGACCCTGGTGAAGAGTTAAAAAAACTTTTTTTCCAAAAATAAAACCTCGTAAAAAAAATGTAATTTTTTTTAATATAATTAAAAAAATATAGGAGATTAATTGATGTTAATAAACAAAATAAAAATTTTTAGTTCTTTATGTTTATACCTATTTTTAAATAACATGGTTAGTGCTGATTCTAATGTTCTTGAATTAAATTGGGAACTTGATGGTCTTAGCAATCCTGAATCGGTTATATATGACCCAACACTAAATCATCTCTATGTTTCTAATGTTAATGGTTCTCCTATTGAAAAAGATGCGAATGGTTTTATTTCAATCGTCTCTTTAAGTGGAAAAATCATACAAGAAAAATGGGTAATTGGGTTAAACGCGCCAAAAGGCCTTGCTATTCATGGTCGTACTTTGTACACAGCAGATATTGATGAATTAGTGGCAATCGATATTGATAGTGGGCGGATAATTAATAAATTTAAAGTTGACGATGCAAAATTTTTGAATGATGTAACAGCTAGTGAAAATGGTGATGTTTATGTTTCAGATATGGCTCTTGATAGGATCCATATCCTAACTGAAGATAATTTTTCTATCTGGATCGAATCTTCAGAGTTGGAAGCACCTAATGGCCTGCTTGCACTTGGAAATGAGATTATTCTTGGTAGTTGGGGAAAAATGACTGATGGATTTGCAACCGATGTGCCTGGTCACCTTAAACGAATTTCAATGCAAGACAAAACTGTCAACTCTGTTGGTGATGGTTCTTCAGTTGGGAATCTTGATGGAGTAGAAGGTAACGATAATATAGGTTTTTATGTAACAGACTGGATCAATGGAAAATTAATTCATATAAAAAGTTCGGGTGAAGTGACTGAGTTACTTGATCTCCCAAAAGGTAGTGCTGATCATGAAGTCATAATGGGGAAAAATTTAATTTTTATACCTTTAATGATGGATAATAAACTACTCTCATATACTATTAGTAATTAGCTTTAAATTTTTTTTAAATGGATCCCTTTAAATTCTTTTAATCGGATCCTTTTAATTTTAGGCGCTTTACTTTTTGCTCCCATTTTTTTAATGCGCGTTCATAATAAACAAAAACGCAATTTTCACAGCCACGATTACAGCACTCTGAATCATCTGGTTTTTTAGGTTTTGGTGGAATTTTTTTATTTGATGACTTCATCATATCTTAAACATTAAATCTGAATAAAATAACATCGCCGTCATTAACAATATATTCTCTACCCTCCGAACGATATTTACCTGCTTCTTTTGCACCCTGTTCGCCGGAGTGTTGAATATAATCTTCATATGACGTTACTTCTGCACGAATAAATCCTTTTTCAAAATCAGTATGTATTACCCCAGCTGCTCTTTGCGCCGTTATGCCAATGGGGGTAGTCCATGCTCTTACTTCTTTCGGACCAGCTGTAAAATAATTTTGCAATCCTAACAATTTATAACCGGCATTAATAATAAGATCAAGCCCTGGCTCACTCATTCCCATTGCCTTTAAAAATTCCCTTTTTTCATCTTCGTCATCTAATTCAGATACCTCTGCTTCTACTGTAGCGCAAATGGGTATTAATTGAGAATTTTCATTTGCTAAAAATGATCGTATTTTTTCCAACCAAGGATTTTTATCAGCACCATTTTCTTCAATATTCGCTATATATAAAATTGGCTTTTGAGTTAACAAACTTAGGTTCTTTATAATGACATGGTCTAATTCCGATATATTTATTGTACGTATTGGTAGCCCTTCATCTAGATGTGCTACTAATTTTTGTAAAGTTTCAACTTCCTTTTCTACATTTTTATTACCGCTCCGATTTAATTTATTTGCCTTGTTTAACGCATTATTTACTATTTCTAAATCAGCCAAACAGAGTTCAGTATTTATAATTTCAATATCTGATATCGGATCAATTTTGCCTGACACATGAACAATATTGTCGTCATCAAAACATCTGACTACTTGGATAATTGCCTGCATTTCACGGATATTGGCTAGAAATTTATTACCCAATCCCTCACCTTTAGACGCACCTGCAACTAAACCAGCAATATCAACAAATTCCATATGCGCTGGGATGATTTTTTCTGGTACTACGATATCAGCTAATTCTTGTAGTCTTGAATCAGGAACTGCAACAATTCCAACATGGGGTTCAATTGTACAAAAAGGATAGTTTTCTGCTTCTATTGATGATCTAGTTAATGCATTAAAAAGGGTTGATTTTCCAACATTAGGTAAGCCAATAATTCCACATTTAAATCCCATTTTAATTTTACCGAATTAATCTAACTTATTTCTTCTATTATTTTGGTTCATTAAATCACGGATCTGGCCTTTGAAAAAATTTTCATGCTCATCAATTATCTTATTAATGCCATCAAGTATATTTTCTTTATCATTACTGTTAGGTTTACTTAAAACGTATGAAACAACTTTGTCTGCGGAGCCGGGATGTCCTATACCTATACGTAAACGATTAAAATTTTGATTACCCACTTTTTCAATAATATCCTTTACCCCATTATTACCGCCATGACCTCCGCCAATTTTAAAACGTAGATTACCAGCATCAAGATCAATCTCATCATGAATAATTAATGTTTGATTAATGGGAATCTTATAATAATTTATTAATGACTGTACCGCGGTTCCACTATCATTCATATAAGTTTGTGGTTTGCATAACCAACAATCAATGTTGCCATTTTGATAGCGACACAACTCAGATTGAAACTTTTTATCAGATATAAAATTTAGAGAAAGTTTCTCTGCTAAATTATCAAGAAACCAGAAACCAGCATTATGTCTTGTCAGTATATGTTCAGAACCAGGATTCCCAAGTCCTACGATTAGCTTAAATTCTGTTGACACCTGGAAAATACCAGGTAATTAGCTTTCGCTATCCTGAGACTCAGTATCATCTTTAGCTGGAGAATCGGTACTCTCGCCCGCTGCTTCTGCTGCTTCTGTTCCCTCAGTTGTTTCAACCCCTTCTTCGGCAGCTTCGGCAGCTTCGGCAGCTTCATCGGCGGCACTAACTTTCGGAATATGAACAGATACTATTGGCTGGGCATCATCTCCACCATGCAAAAGACTGTAAATTTCTATACCTTCGGGTAACTTTATATCCTTAAGCTGAAGTGTTTCATTAATACCTACTTCAGACATATCGATATCTAAAAATTCTGGAAGATCTTTTGGAAGACAGACAATTTCTACCTCTGACATAAGATGACTAATAACACCACCATCTTGTTTAACTCCTATACACGTTTCTTCATTTATAAAATGGAGTGGTACGCGCATAGTAAGTTTTTGATCTTCATCAATTCGTTGTAAATCAATATGTAATACCGAACGTTTAAATGGGTGCCGCTGTAAGTCTTTCAGCACAACTTTTTGCGTTGTTTTCCCAATTTTTAATGTGAGCACTCGTGAATAAAAAGCTTCTTTTTCTAGTTGGTGCATGATTTCATTATGATTAAACACAATCATACTGGCATCTTTATTGGCACCGTAAACGATACCGGGTAATTTCCCATCACGACGTAGACGGCGGCTCGCACCTTTCCCTACATCACTACGTTGTTCTGCAATAAGTTCAAATTCATTCATTTTCCACTACTCCTAAATATTTTTTTGATCGCGACCAATCAAAAATACATATTAATATTCTAATCAAGAAACATTGAGCTTAATGATTCCCCTTCGGCAATTCGCCGAATACTTTCAGCTAGCATCCCGGCCACGCTAAGTTGCCTAATGCGGCCCGAGGTTTTTGCCTCTGAGCGAAGCGGAATTGTATCGGTTACTACCAATTCATCAAGCTTTGAATTCTCTATATTTTTCACTGCGTTACCAGACAAAACTGCATGTGTGCAATAGGCAACTACTTTTTCTGCCCCAAAATCCTTCAATGCTCCTGCTGCATTGCCTAACGTTCCGGCTGTATCCACTAAATCGTCAATTATTACACAGGTTCTCCCGCTAACATCACCTATTATATTCATAACCTCAGATTCATTCGGATTTGGACGACGTTTATCTATAATTGCCAAATCAGTGTCATCTAGTCGTTTTGCTAATGCTCGGGCTCTGACCACACCCCCAACATCAGGGGAGATAACCATTAAATTTGGGTATTTATGTTTCCATATATCCCCCAACAAAACCGGCGAACCATAAACATTATCTAAAGGTATGTCAAAAAAACCTTGAATTTGATCGGCATGTAAGTCAACAGTTAAAACTCTATCGATGCCAGCCGAAGCAATCATATTTGCCACCATTTTTGCAGTAATTGGAACACGTGATGACCGTGAACGACGATCCTGTCGTGCGTATCCTAAATAAGGTATAACAGCTGTTATAGATGCTGCAGACGCTCTTCTTAAAGCATCAGCAATAACCAACAATTCCATTAAATTATCATTTGTGGGAGCACAAATTGGCTGCATAATATAAATATCTCTACCGCGAACATTCTCATTAACCTCTACCATTACTTCTCCATCACTAAATTTACCAGCTGTAATTTTGCCAAGTGGCATATTTAAAAATTCGACTGTTTTCAATGCCAAACTTGGATTTGCATTTCCGCTAAATATCATGATATTTGAAATGGTCATGGTCGTTATTTTCTCCAAACAATTAAACAATTTTGGCTGGGGTGCCAGGACTCGAACCTGGGAATGCAGGGATCAAAACCCTGTGCCTTAACCAGCTTGGCTACACCCCATAATGATCATCGTTTTTCTTCATGCAAAAATTTACGCTTATTAACTTTTTTGCTCATTCTTCAACCTATCCAGTAAGGGCGATTTATTTATACCCTTAACAACAAAACCTTGCCACTTTTGAGGTAACTTGCTTTTTACCTCGTAAATTTCCTTTTCCTCGGAAAATTTGGCAAACAAACACGCTCCGGTGCCCGTTAATCTCGAAGGCGCATAACCTTCTAACCAATCTAGTGCTTCTGCGACGTCAACATAGTGGTCTCTCACATATGTTTCACAATCATTTTTTCCGTAGCCATCATAGAAGTCGCGTATTGTGATTCGAGGTGTATTCCGTGTCAAATCACTTGCTTGAAAAACAGCTTTCGTCGAGACACTACAACCAGGGGAAATAACTAAATAAAAACCCTCATCCAACTCAATGGAAACCAGTTTTTCTCCCACTCCTTCAGCCCATGCTGTTTTACCATTAATAAAGAACGGTATATCTGCTCCAAGCGATAAGCCAATTTCGCCTAATTCTTGCATAGACAGTCCTGTTTGCCATAATTCATTTAGAGCAACTAAGGTAGTTGCGGCATTCGAACTGCCGCCGCCCAGACCGCCGCCCACAGGTATATTTTTTTCAACTTTGATATCTACTCCAAGTTTTGATCCGGTTTTTTCTTTAATTTTTTGCGCAGCCCTAATTACTAAATCATTTTCTTCATCAATCCCAAAATTGTTCGAACTTCGTTTTATTAATCCTGATTCTAAAACGGTGAAATCTATAAAGTCACATAATTGTATAAATTGAAATACTGTTTGTAATAAATGATAACCGTCTGGCCTTTGTCCGATTATATGTAAAAACAAATTTAACTTTGCCGGAGCCGGCCATCCAAGACTTGTCACTTAATTATATTTCCCAATTTTGTATTACCAACCTGAGCTCAATATCTTTACTTTTAATGAATAGCTTCTCAGGTAATGAAATATTTTTTTTGTCTGTATAACGTAAAATACTAATAGTAAAGCCGGATTGCTTCATATCTTGTAACCGACCTTTTTCATCCAATAGAAGTTGGCTGTACTTGCTGTTTGGCTCTGGTATGCCTCTTATCCAGTATTTAAGACCAGCAAGGTTAACATCCCAGCCAAGTTCATCGCGGATCAATTTCTCTGGTGTAATAGCAGTTAAAACNTCCATCTTTGGAGTGTGCATTGTAACTTCTGTTTCTGAGCCCTTTAGTAGGTAAGTCCCCTGCCTAAAACTTGAAATAAATCGCAACTCAAAATCCGTATTATGCTGGTTCCAATGCAAAACAAATGTACCACTATTATACTTATTTTGTATAGCTGCACGCCCTTTTATATTCCAAGACCTCAAATCACTAACTAAAACTTGATGATTAATCCATTGACGTGATTGCAGTTGACTATCAATTTCAGGTAACGAACTACAGGCATTAATTAGCAATATAACTGGTAAAAATAAAATATTTTTTTTCAAGGTATAAAACGTTCAATAACTTTTAATAATTTATCATCAGTTGGCGTATTTTTTAATGCTGATTCCCAAACAGTTTTAGCGGCTTGTTTATTGCCCATAACCCAGTGAACTTCGCCAAGGTGTGCCGCAACTTCAGGATCATTTCTTAAATCAAGTGCTTTCTGTAAAAATTCGATTGCTTCATCCAGTCGCCCTAGTCTGTATAGAACCCAACCCATGCTATCCAAAATATAAAAATCATCGGGACTTAATTCATATGCACGTTTAATATAATTATATGCATCTTCTAAACGTATGCCATTATCTGCAAGCGTATAACCAAGAGCATTTAATGCTGTCGCATTATTAGGATCTTTTTCAATAATAGAAGTAAGATCAGCTTCTAGAATATCAAGTCGGTTAATTTTTTCGGCAAGCATAGCGCGAGAATATAGAAGATCCGGGTGACTCTGCTGCTCAATTGCTTTATCAAAAACATCTAAAGCTTCGTCATAGCGCTCTTCGTTTATTAGTATTTCACCTTCAGCTTGTATCAATATATTACGATTTTTGTCTTGTGGCCTTTCAATAGAGCGTATATTAGTGAGTGCTTTTTTAATATTACCTTGTTTTGCAAAAATAAGACTTATTCTTATGAGCGCATCATAATAATTTTCTCCTCCCTGTACGTCATGATAAAAATTACTAGCGTTATTTAATTCGTTTTTTTCTTCTGCTATTCTTCCTAAATAATAATTTGAATTATATATATATTTTTTGAGTTCAAGGAGTCTCTTAAAGTATTTCTCAGATTCTATGGATTGATCCTGCTGCAGAGACAATAAGCCGAGTGCATAAAGTAAATCTGGATTATTTGGTTTTTGTTCATATAGAATTTGAAACTGATTTCTTGCTTCATCAAAACGTTTTACATCGGTTAATATTCTTGCGTAGGACATACGTAAATTAAAATTTTTATTAAGATCTTTTAAAGAGTTTTTTAACCAATTTAATGCTTTCTTCACATCTCCTTTATTCTTTAAAAAGTATACATATGCCATGATCGCGGTTTCATTTTCAGGCTCTAATTCTAATATTCTTTCGAATAATGATTCAGCTCGTTCATTATCGCCTATACGAGATGAAACATGTGCGTAAGTATATAAAGCATCTGTATCATTCATATGGTTTACCATTAACCTTTCCATTAACTTTATAACCATACTTTTATTATCTTCACCCCCAAGAAAATTTGCTACCATCCACAACTTCTGGTCAAACTCCCCATCAGATGCCCCCAAAATAATTTCAAGATGTTGAAGTGCTTTATCAAGATTCCCCTGCCTTAACTCCATCACTACTAATACTTGATGTGGATCTGGATTTTCTGGATCAATATCGACCCAAAGCTTAGCTGCTTCATAACTAGCCTCGTTGTCACGTGAATAAACCGCAACCCTAGTTGCTCGTTCTATTATGGCTGGATCTAGTGTTGTTCTTGCTAAATCTAAATAATAATTCGTTGCGGTTGTAATTTTTCCTCGGTGACCTGCGATTTCAGCAACAATGACTTTAAAAAGAATATCTCCGGAAAGTTCAATTCTGGGCCTTTCGGGCGCATATTCTCCACCTTCTTTTATGTTAGTTTGTGTATTAGTATGCTTTGATTCGGTAATTTCTTGCTTAACAGCAAGTTTTTCGGAATCAGGAATTGAGCCGCAACCACCAATTAAAAAGATTAGCAAAAATGCCATTATCCTAGTAAAAAGTTTATATTTTACAAATTGGTCCATTATTTTCGCTTTTTAAGATATTCAATTGGTTATTTTCTCAGATTGGGCTCTAAAATAATACAAGACTTAATACCCCATAAATTATAAGGTTAATTACTCATATACTACTATGATTACATAATCTCGGGTTTGTTCACTGTATAAACTTGCATTATATTTGATAAAAATCGATGAATATTTTACCTAATATCTCTTGTATTAATTTAAATCATGGCACAAAATTTTCTCTTATTATTTGCGAATAACTAAAATTATGACACTTGTTGCATATGGAATTAATCATTCAACTGCGCCCGTTGATATCAGGGAAAAGGTGTGCTTTGGTAATGAAATTATGCCTGATGCATTGCATGAATTAAAACATCAAAATGGTGTTTATGAAGCAGCAATTCTTTCAACCTGTAATCGAACTGAAATCTACTGCAATATTGATGAGGGGAAGAACCACAACCCAATTGACTGGCTACATAATTACCATGGCATGGAAAAAGGAATATTAAAACCTTTTTTATACGAACATCCCAATAAAAACGCAGTGCGTCATGTACTACGTGTTGCAAGCGGCCTAGATTCAATGATCCTTGGTGAAACACAGGTTTTAGGTCAACTTAAAAGCGCCTATCAAGAAGCAATTAATGCTGGATGTATTGGTCACCAATTAAATCGCCTATTCCAACATTCATTTCACGTAGCGAAAGAAATAAGGAGTAATACTGCAATCGGTAACCATCCTGTGTCTGTTGCTTATGCTGCTGTAAGATTAGCTCAACAAATTTTTGGCAATCTGAATAATAAAACTGCGTTATTAATTGGTGCGGGAGAAACTATTGAGCTTGTAATAAGACATTTACATGAGAATGGTTTAAAGCGAATGATCGTTGCCAATAGAACANTAGAACGCTCACAAAAAATAGCAAGAGAATATTCCATTTACACTATACATATAGGTGATATAGCTAAACATCTTGCTGAAANAGATATCGTTATTTCTTGTACTGCTAGCTCTCTACCAATTATTGGGAAAGGAACTGTTGAAAACGCAATTAAAACTAGAAAACATAAACCTATTTTTATGGTTGATATTGCAGTTCCTCGCGATATTGAAATCGGTGTTGGAGAATTAGATGATGTTTATTTATATAGTGTCGATGATTTAAAAGATATAGTACAGGTTAATTTAAAAAATCGACAGTATGCTGCAAAACAAGCCGAGCAAATAATTGATATGCAAGCACAAGAATTTATGGATTGGATTAATTCGCTTGAGGCTGTTTCTACGATTAGGGCATTACGTGGACAAGCAGAAAGAATACAGGACGAAGTCTTGCAAAAAGGATTATCAAGAATAAAAAAAGGTGATATTCCTGAGGCAATATTGCTTGAGGCAGTTCATACATTGACTAATAAATTAATCCACGAGCCAAGCTTCAAATTAAAAAATGCAAGTTCTCAAAATAGAAATGACTTATTAAAAGCTGCAGAAGAACTTTACAGNTTANAAGGAAAAAGNAAAAAAAATAAGTAAAGTAATTATTATAAATAATTATTAACTATCCCTCTTTACCATAAAAATGAAAGAATCTTTATACTTAAAACTTGAAAAATTAACTGGGCGCCAAGAAGAATTGGAGGGGCTACTTTCTGACCCAGATATTATTAATAATCAGAATAAATTTCGCGAATTGTCACAAGAATACTCAGAAATTAAGCCGATAGTAGTGTGTTTTAATAATTATCTTGATATAAACAAGAATATTGAAAATTCACGTGAAGTTTTAAAAGAAAATGATAAAGAACTTCAAGAATTAGCAATAGAAGAGCTTAAGAAAGCTGAAATTGAAAGTAAACAACTCGAAAATAAATTACAAGTACTGCTATTACCAAAAGACCCTAACGATAGTAATAATATATTTCTTGAAATACGTGCTGGAACAGGCGGTGAAGAAGCGGCGCTTTTTTCTGGCGACCTCATGAGAATGTATTCTCGCTATGCAGAAATAAAAAAATGGGAAGTTGAATTTATAAGCATATCCGAAAGTGATTTAGAAGGTTATAAAGAAGTAATTATGAGAATTATTGGTGACGGTGCTTATTCAAGACTAAAATTCGAATCTGGAGTTCACCGGGTTCAACGTGTACCAGAGACTGAATCTCAAGGACGTATACATACTTCGGCGTGTACAGTAGCAGTACTGCCTGAAGCTGAAGAAGTAAATGAGGTAACCATAAATACAGCTGATTTAAGAATTGATACATTTCGTGCTTCGGGAGCAGGCGGACAACATGTAAATAAAACTGATTCGGCTATCAGAATAACACACCTACCAACTAATACTGTGGTTGAATGCCAGGACGAGCGTTCACAACATAAGAATAAAGCACGTGCAATGTCTTTATTGCAAGCGAGATTATTAGATGCTGAACGCAACCAACAACAAAATGAACAAGCTGAAAATNGGCGTGATCTTGTTGGTAGTGGGGACAGATCTGAACGAATACGCACATATAATTTCCCTCAAGGCCGTATTACCGACCACAGAATAAATTTAACGCTTTATAAACTAGACGATTTTTTGGAAGGCAATATTGATGTTGTCATTGACCCATTAGTTAATGAGTATCAGGCTGACCTCTTAGCGTCAATAAATGAGTAAANTAATATGCAAATCAATGATGCAATAAAATATGCGACTCGCAGACTTATCTCATCNGATAGTAAGAGAATGGATTCAGAAATATTNCTTTGCTCTATACTAAAGTGTAATCGAGNAACGCTTTATACGCATGCAGAAAAAAAGTTATCTGAACTTAATAAAAAAAAATTTGAGGGGCTTGTTAACANACGTTTAAAAGGTTACCCAATTGCCTATCTTACAAAACAGAAAGAATTTTGGTCTCACAAATTATATATTGACGAAACTATATTANTACCAAGACCTGAAACTGAATTGTTAGTTGAAAAAACACTAGAATTAATNTCGATTCACTCNCTAAATGACATCCTTGAATTAGGAACAGGATCGGGTGCTATTGCNATTGCGATTGCATCTGAGAAACCGATGTTAAATATCAAAGCCACTGATATAAAANCTGCTGCACTAAAAATNGCGAGNCATAATACAGATTCTTATAAAATAAAAAATATTGAATTTATAAAATCAGATTGGTTTNGCAATATAAAAAAATATGANTATGATTTAATTGTAAGTAATCCTCCTTATATAAGTAATAACGANCCATGTTTAAAAAATAGTGNTATCAAATTTGAACCANCCTCAGCATTAATTTCAGGNCAAGATGGTCTCGATGATTTAAAAAAAATTATACAAAAATCTAGTTANTATTTAAAAAATAATGGATGGTTAATTGTTGAGCATGCTTATAATCAAGGAGNACAANTGAGAAAAANTTTTTTAGAAAATAATTTTACTGCNANNACAATTAGAGANTATTGTGAATTAGAAAGAATTACTTTTGGNAAATTACTAAAAAATGAATAACGAACANCTATTAAGATATAGCAGGCAAATTATGNTACCTGAGATCGATATTAATGGGCAAGAACTTATAAAAAAATCAAGGGTACTTCTCATTGGGCTTGGCGGNCTTGGTTCTCCAATTTCAATGTATCTTGCTGCTGCTGGTGTTGGTGAATTAGTACTTGTAGACTTTGATAAAGTTGACCTCACTAATCTACAACGTCAAATATTACACAGAACAAAAGATATTGATCGATTTAAAACTGACTCTGCAAAAGAACATTTACATGAACTTAATCCAGATATTAGCGTTTGCTGCATTGGAAAAAAATTATCTGAAAATGATTTGTTCAATGAGGCATCTAAATCGAATGTCATTATCGATGCAAGTGATAATTTTGCTACAAGATTCTCTCTTAATAAAATTTCTGTAAAATCAAAAACACCTCTCGTTTCGGGAGCGGCAATTCGCTTTGAGGGTCAGATCACAGTTTTCAATCCATCGAAAAAATCATCTCCCTGTTATCGATGTTTGTATGATGAACATGTTTCAACAGAGGAATCTTGTGCGGCAAATGGCGTATTTGCACCATTATTAGCTATTATTGGGGGTATCCAAGCTAATGAAGCACTAAAATTAATACTTAATTTAGGAGAAAGTATACAAGGGAAACTACTATTAGTAGACGCACTAAATATGGAATTTAATGAAGCTATTTTGACAAAAGACCCCTCCTGCCCTGTTTGTAATTAATGAATTACAATAACTCAATAGCCGCATCATAATTAGGCTCATTAGCTATTTCTGATACTAGTTCAGAGTGAATAACAATATTATTTTCATCGAGAACTGCAATTGCACGAGCTGTAATTCCTGCTAATGGCCCGTCAATTATTAACACGCCATAATCTTTAGCAAAATTTCTAGAACGCATCATTGATAATGTAATGATATTATCAATTTCTTCTGCTTTACAAAAACGCGACATTGCAAACGGGAGATCTGCTGAAATCGTAATGAATAATGCGTCTGTTTTTACTTTAGCTGACTCATTAAATTTTTTTGTTGATGTTGCGCATACAGGCGTATCCAGACTTGGGACTATATTAAGTAATTTCTTTTTCCCCTTATACGTTGTGAGAGAAACATTTTCCATCTTAGAGTTAACTAAAATGAAATCAGGTGCAATGTTACCAATTTCTGGAATATTGCTATTAGTATTAATTTCTGTGCCTTGTAAAGTTATAATCGCCATAACTAATCCTCATCTATTATCTTATGATAACTATTTGCGTCGATTAATTCATCTAATTCCGCCTCATCACTAGCTTTTAATAAAAATATCCAGCCCTCACTATATGGTTCTGAATTTATTAAATCAGGGTTGTCTTCGAGTTCAATATTGACCTCGGTAATAGTACCGCTCAATGGACAATAAATATCCGAAGTCGATTTTACTGATTCAACAACTGCACATTCATCCGCTTGTGAATACGCCTTTCCTGCTTCTGGAGTTTCTACAAATACTATATCTCCTAATTCATCTTGTGCAAAATCAGTGATGCCCACACGATAATTATTTTCACCAATATCCTC
>PBJS01000005.1 GCA_002721165.1 Legionellales bacterium
TCGGTAATAGTACCGCTCAATGGGCAATAAATATCTGAAGTCGATTTCACTGATTCAACAACTGCACATTCATCCGCTTGTGAATATGCCTTTCCTGCTTCTGGAGTTTCTACAAATACTACATCTCCTAATTCATCTTGTGCAAAATCAGTGATGCCCACACGATAATTATTTTCACCAATATCCTCAACCCAAACGTGTGTATTTGTATATTTTAAATTATTCGGGATATCATACATTTTACTTACTCTCTTAATCTTGGCCTATCTTTTAAGAATTATTACAAAAAACCTTTAATCAAAAAAATATATTTGACCATAATTGATATTTACTCGTCCATAAATATAACCAAATGATCAATTTCTAATTTTATTCCAATTAGTTCATTGATTGGATGATCATGATGACTAGGTACAAGGCTTTGCACACATAAACCATTTTTCATTTCTAGTGTATATAAAAATTCGGCGCCCCGAAATGCTTTACTTATAACATTTGCAGTCGTCATACTATCATCATCATGTTGAATATCATCAGGCCGAATTAAAACACGAACTTTACTACCTTTTGCTAGATTCTGCGGTATATGGCCTCTTATATTGCCAATATCGGTTTTAACCTCATTATTNTTTATAACTTCTCCAGGTATAAATACGCCCTCGCCAATAAAATCCGCAACATCTGATGTTTTAGGCATGTGATATAAGTTAAATGCTGTATCCCACTGCCTTAATTCACCATTATTCATAACACCAATTACATCTGCCATNGCAAATGCTTCCAATTGATTATGAGTTACCATAATTGTAGTTATTCCATCTTGTTTTAAGATAGAACGAAGTTCGTGTGCTAATTGTTCACGAAGTTCAACATCCAAACTGGCAAATGGCTCGTCTAACAANAACACNCCNGGCCGNGGNGCCATTGCCCTAGCTANCGCNACCCGTTGTTGNTGACCTCCGGAAATTTGATGAGGGAATTTNTTAATNTGTTCNCCTAGATCCAATAATTNTANCAACTCATCTAATCTATCNTTAATTCTTGTTGCTTTGAGATTTTTNAGACCAAAAATAATATTCTCTGAAACNCTCATATGAGGAAANAAAACATANTCCTGAAAAACCATTCCGATATTTCTTTGCTCGACAGGTACATGGTGGTTTGGATTACTTGCTATAACGCCTTTGATCCAAACTTCGCCATTAGCTAGCTTTTCAAATCCAGCAATACAACGTAGTAATGAAGTTTTACCGCAACCGCTTGGCCCTAACAAACAAGCAATATCNATTTCCCCTAAACCAAAAGATATATTATTTAATATCGAACGGCCCTCGATTGATAATGATAGATCTCTAATNTCGATCGCGTTATTCATAACCAGGNCGTGATTTTGAAATTGAATTACTTATCATAATAACTGGAATAATTCCTATTAGAACAATTGCTAGCGCAGGTATTGCAGCATCTGCTAAACGTTCTTCATTTGCTAACTCGTAAGTGCGAACAGCCAATGTATTAAAATTGAAGGGTCTGAGAATAAGTGTAGCGGGAAGCTCTTTTAGCACTTCTACAAACACTAACAATAATGCTGTTAATAAACTTCCTTTCATAATTGGCATATGTATTTTTTTTACAATTTCAGTCTGTGATAACCCGTTTGTTTTTGCAATTTCATCCATCTCTGGTTTTATCTTCCCCAAAGCCGCTTCAACGGTATTAATCGAAACAGCAAGAAAACGCACAAGATAAGCAAAAACTAATATGAACAAAGTTCCGCTAATTAATAAACCGCTGCTAATACTAAAATGTAATCTTAAAAATTCATCCAGCCTATTATCGATCCAAACAAATGGAATTAATACCCCAACAGCAACGACTGTACCAGGGATTGCATATCCCATACTGACAAAACGAACTAAAAATCTATTTATAACTGAACAACTGTTTCTATTTACATAACCTAAAAATAAGGCTATGGATAATGCCAATAATGCAGTTATAAATGCAAGCATCATAGTATTTAATAAGAGTATGTAAAAATTTTTATTGAATAATTCTGAGTATGTCTCGATTGCCCAATGAAATAAAAAACCAGCCGGGATAATAAAACCAACTAGTAATGGAATAAAACAGACGAAAAATGCAAACAATGCATCGCTTCCCTTAAGTTTCTGTTTTAACAGAGGGCTATAACGATTACTCGTATGGTGGTAAGTTAGTTGTTTGCGTGAACGCCTCTCCAAATATATAAAAACGACCACAAATAATAATAATAAAGCGGATAATTGTGACGCAACTAAACTATTGTCCATGCCAAACCACGTCCTGAATATACCCGTTGTAAATGCTGATACGCCAAAATATTGAACAGTCCCATAATCGGCCAACGTTTCCATTAAGACCAGTGATAATCCGACTATAATCGCAGGTCTAGCAAGTGGTAATGCAACGCGAGTAAAAGACCCTATTGTGTTACAACCCAATGTTCGTGAAACTTCTAAAACACAAACCGATTGTTCTATGAATGATGCACGGCTTAACAAATAAATATAGGGATATAGTACAAATGATAACATTGCAACTGCACCACCAAGAGATCTTACTTCTGGAAACCAGTAATCATTATAACCCCAGCCTGTGANATCTCTTATTGCCTCTTGAATTGGCCCAGAGGCATCAAAAGCACCCGTGTAACTATAAGCAATAATATAGGCGGGCATAGACATTGGTAATAGGAGCGCCCATTCAAGATAGCGACTCATTGGNAACTTATACATAGTTATTAACCAAGCGGGTATCACNCCTAATATCAAACTGATGCAACCAACGCCTATTAATAACGTAAATGAATTAAAAATATAATCTATAAGTACCGTGTCAAGTAAATGTGCCCAAGCATCTTTTGCTGGGAAAAATAAAGAACCACAAATAACTATTATAGGAATACAAAAAAATAATGAGAGTAAAGCTACTGCNAGATTAAAATTTGAGAGTCTAAAATTTAATTTACTATATGTTAATTGTAAATATTTTTTAAAGGTCATCTAATATATTATCAATTTACTTCCAACCAACTCGGTCCATTAGTAAAACGGCCTCNCTGTTATACTTTCCTAATAAACTAAGATCTATATCGTCAGAGACAAATTCTCCCCATTTTTTAAGCACTCCGGTACTTTTNANTTTAGGGTTAATTGAGTANTCATAATTNANATTAGAATACCATTCCTGTGCTTTATCAGTAACTAAGTATTCTAGTAACTCAATTGCCTCTTTTTGATTTTTTGCATATTTAATTACACCCGCGCCACTAATATTTACATGTGCGCCATACCCTTTTTGACCCGGCCAAAATAACTTTATTTTCATAGCAGCAGATATTTCGTCTTCCTGCCCAGAATCAAGCATACCCGCTAAATAATAATTATTCACTAAAGCAATATCGCATACGCCAGCTGCAACAGCTTTTATTTGATCNCGATCTCCTCCTTTTGGATTTCTTGCAAAATTTTCGACTAGCCCTTTTGCCCAANCTTCTGTTTTATCTATTCCATAATGAGCAATCATTGATGCAACAAGTGATTGGTTATAAATATTTGATGACGACCGTACACATATGCGATTTCTCCATTTTGTATTCGAGAGATCTATGTAATCACTTAAATCTTTCATTTCAACTCTTTCAGGAGCATAAATGATAACTCTTGACCTAAGCGAAAGACCAAACCAAAGATTATCTACGTCACGTAAACTATCTGGAATTACTTCATTTAATACTGCAGAATTAACTTTTTGCAATAATCCTTTTTCTTTTGCTCTAACCAGTCTTGCGGCATCAACTGTTAGTAATATGTCGGCTGGCGTATTTTTTCCTTCTATTTCTAAACGCTTTATAAATGTATCAGCTTTGCCAGTAATAAGATTAACNTCTATNCCCGTTTTTTTACTAAAATTCTCNAGTAATGGCTTAATCAGTGCCTCCTTTCTTGCAGAGTAGATATTGACTTCAGCTGCATTAACTGGCTGTTGAAATATCAAAAAAATCANTAAGACATATGTATANNTCATTTCAATATTCATTNTGGTCTTCCTTTTTTTTTAAGTATAAATAATTATGATTCTTAATTACATTAGCTAAAAAAAAAGGACGCTAAAAAGCGTCCTATAAATATCACCACGAGGATATTACCGTGCTAACGATAATTCTAAAAATTAATGACTGAACGTAAAAACCTTAAATTTAAACGGAAGCTCATACTTCGATTATTTATATTTTTAGCCTAGCTTCTAATTAAGAACTATTATCAACTAGATATTAATCTAAATAAGAATTATTATCAATAAGAAATAATAACTCGTAAATACAATGATTTAGACTAGTAGCATATTTAATATATACTTCACTTTTANATAAATTATTTGAATAATNGTTTGTCTAAATAGCTACATTTGNCATAAGATTNCACCCCACTNAAAAAAAAGATATGAAAAACGGAAATCCTCTACTTGAAAAAAATACTCTCCCGTCGTTCGATAGAATACGTGTTGAGCATATTGAGCCAGCAATTGACCAAATACTTGAAAAAAACAGAAAAGAGCTCAAATATCTGCTTGAAAATACTAAAAGTTATACCTGGGATAATTTTTTCCAGAAAATTGAAGATATGGAGGACCGATTACAACAAGTTTGGTCGCCAGCGAGCCATTTACACGCAGTTGCTGACAATAGCGAACTCCGCTCAGTTTATAACAACTGTCTAAAAAAATTATCAGATTACTCTACGGAAGTAGGTCAAAATATTGATCTTTTTAAAGCTTATAATGTTTTTTCAAAAAATCCTGCTTTTAATGCTATATCAAAAGCACAGNAAAAAATCATAACTAATACGCTACGTGACTTTCGTTTATCCGGCGTAAATCTCGATGTAAAAAACAAAATAGCATATAAGAATATCCAGAATAAATTATCTGAGCTTCAAACTAAATTTGAAGAAAATTTACTAGATGCAACTCATGCTTGGAAAAAACATATTACTAATAAAGAGGAACTAACTGGCTTACCAAAATCAGTTATGGCATTAGCAGCGGAAAACGCAAAAAAAGAAAGTAAAAAAGGTTGGTTATTTACACTTGAAGCACCTTCATACATACCTGTTATGAAATATGCCGACAATGCAGAACTAAGAAAAGAAATGTACTGGGCCTATACAACAAGAGCATCTGAATTAGGCCCGAATGCGNNAATCTGGGATAACAGCAAAATAATGTATGACATTCTTAAACTTAGAACCAAAAAAGCAAAACTGCTAGGTTTTGATAATTATGCTGAGTATTCATTGGAAACAAAAATGGCGAAATCATCTAGTGAAGTAATTAGTTTTTTGAATAACCTCGCAGAACGAACAAAAAAATCTGCTAAAAATGAATTCAATGAATTAAAACAATTCGTACAAGAATCTACAGGTCTTGATCATGTTGAAGCATCGGATATTTCTTATTACTCTGAAAAATTAAAGCAAAAGAAATTTTCAATATCACAAGAAGAATTACGTCGATATTTTCCAGTTAAACAAGTTATCAAAGGCTTATTCAAAATTACAAAAAAACTTTACGATGTTGATATAAAAGAAAGAACTAAGATCGAAGTGTGGCATGATGATGTGAAATTTTTTGATATCTTTGACAACAAAGGAAAAATTAAAGGGAGTTTTTATCTCGATCTTTTTTCGCGTCGCCATAAACGTGGTGGGGCTTGGATGGACGAATGCATTATCAGAAGAAAAANAAATTCNGAAATACAAAATCCAGTAGCATATCTTACATGTAATTTTACACCTCCNATTGATGATAAGTCTTCACTGCTAACACATGANGAGGTAATCACCTTGTTTCACGAATTCGGACATGGNCTACACCANATGATGACAAATATTAATTACAGTGGTGTTTCTGGAATAAATGGTGTGCCTTGGGATGCCGTCGAATTACCAAGCCAATTTATGGAAAATTTTTGCTGGGAAAAGGAAGCATTGGATTTATTCGCAAAGGATTTTGAAACTGGTGATACCATCAACAAAGATCTATTTAAAAAAATGACAAAAGCTAGGTCATTTCACGCAGCAATACAAATGGTAAGGCAACTCGAGTTTGCAATATTTGATTTCCGGCTTCATCTAGAATTTGCATCTAAAAATAAACATAATATACAAAAGCTTTTAGACGATGTGCGTGAAAACGTGTCTGTGGTAAAAACTCCTGAATTCAATCGATTTCAGCATAGTTTTTCACATATTTTTGCTGGGGGCTATTCAGCTGGCTACTATAGCTATAAATGGGCAGAAGTTTTATCCGCGGATGCCTTTTCTAAATTTGAAGAACAAGGTATCTTTAACAAATTAACTGGAAACGAATTTTTAAAATCAATACTTGAGAAAGGGGGAAGTTGCGAACCAATGGATATGTTTATTGAATTTAGAGGACGAAAACCTAGTATAGAACCCTTACTAAAACATGCTGGGATTGCGGTTTAAGCACAAATGAGTAATAAATTATTTTATATTATAGTATGTTTGTTTTGCCTTACATCTATGAATATACATGCGGAAGTTACCTATGTAACTGATGAAGTTAAAATTGGATTACATAAAGAACCTTCGAATGAGAGCCCGATAATAAAACTTGTCCCAAGTGGTACAAAATTAAACGTTATTGAACGAGAAAATGATCTTATTCATGTTGAAGAACCTGAAGGTGTACGTGGTTGGGTAAATAGCCAAAATGTATTAAATAATAAGCCTGGGAAAACAAAAGTAATTGAACTGAAAACAATCAACCAAGAATTAGAAAAAGAAATAGAGTCTTTAAAAAAAGATTCTGAAAAATCAATTTCACAAGAGGAGCTTGAACAAAAATTAAACTCTGAACGTCTTAAAGTAGGTGAGTTACAAGTAGAATTAACAAATATTAAATCAAAAGCTGGGAATATTGAACCAAATAAAAAACTACTTACTGACATTAAACAACTTAAGAATGCGAATAAGCAATTAATTGATCAACTGGAATCTTCTGGTATTAGTAATGAAGTTGATGAAAACAATATGCTGGATGAAAATCATATCTCGTCATCACCATTATCCTCAATAATAATTTTTGTCATTGGTATAATTGGTGGAATCTTAATTCTTGATTATATTAATCGTAGAAGACACGGGGGTTTTAGAGTCTAAGAATTTTTTCATTAGGCATTTATAAATACTGTGTTTAAAGTTGCTACTTGGAATGTGAATTCACTTAAAGTAAGACTGCCTCATGTTATAGCGTGGCTAAAAAAAGAAAATCCTGATGTACTGGCATTGCAAGAAACAAAGTCAATAGACGAAAACTTTCCCATTGATGCTATTGAAAAAGCTGGCTACCATGTAAGTTTCGTTGGACAAAAAACTTATAATGGCGTTGCTACAATTTCAAAACTCCCGATCATAACCATATCGAAAAGTTTGCCAAATTATGATGATAAACAAAAAAGAGTTTTAGCTATTAAGACTGATGGGGTAACTATATTAAATATATATGTGCCAAATGGTTCTGAAGTAAACTCAGAAAAATATAAATATAAGCTTGAGTGGTTTTCTAAGCTTCACCCATTTATTAATGAATTAAAAAAAGAAAATAGTAGATTAATCATATTAGGTGACTTCAATATTGCGCCAGAAGATCGTGACGTACACTCCCCAGAAGAGTGGGAAGGTTGTGTACTAGTTAGCAAGCCCGAAAGAGCTGAATTTAAAAAATTACTATCAGATGATATGTCTGATTGCTTTCGAATCTACAACGAAAAGGCTGGGCACTACTCATGGTGGGACTATAGGGCAGCATCATTTAGGCGAGACCGTGGAGTCAGAATTGACCACATAATTGCCTCCAAAGAAATGACAAAAATATGTCGGGCCTGTTATATTGATAAAAATCCTCGAAAACTTGAGCGTCCTTCTGACCATACACCTGTAGTTGCTGAGTTCAATACAGACATATAATAAGTTACTTCCACTCTTCAATAGCCCAAGAGATTGCGAAATAATCTTAGTTAGCTTAGAATTCCGCCCCCGATTTGGACATAAACAAAAGAATATAAATGAAATCTGACATACACCCAAAATACGAAGACATCAAAGTAGAATGTAGCTGCGGTAACACATTCAAAACAAAGTCGACATATTCCGGCGAACTACATATTGATGTTTGCTCTGAATGCCACCCTTTCTATACGGGCAAGCAGAAGATACTAGATACGGCTGGACGAGTGGATAAATTTCGTAAAAAGTATGGAATGTCCTAAATTTGAACCTAAAATTTCCTAAAAACGCCCTAAAATAGGGCGTTTTTTTTATTGAGAATTTATCCACATTTTTTGTGGATAACTCTGTGGAAGCAATGCATATATGAGGACAAAACCAAGAGAATTATTTCAACTTCGTTAAAACTACTAAAAATTGACCACTTTCAATAATTATATATAAAACAATGGTTTAATCTCTTAATCTGTCGATTCACAAAGTGTTCCACTCCATCTTATTGAAAATAATTGCCGATACTTAATAGTTGTGAATAAAGAATTTGTTTGACNAAATTATTTGNTCTAAAGGAACTTTTAAACTAGCTAAAACTCAAAGAGTTATATGTCTTTTTTTCTGTCTTTCCTCCCTTGGCAGATNATAANCCGGCTTACCCGGCNGGGAGACATTTAGCCCCGGATNAATAGATATTCCTANATAAGCACTAATCCGGGGCATTCTTTTGCAGNTCANTAAAATANCCATTCTGCNAGCTTATGACGAGCCTCTTTGACTCCTACGCCTTTTAATGCTGAGAATAATTGNATACTTGCGTTAATTGTTGTNATTTCTTTATTGATGNCAGCCATTGCTTTACTTGCTTGATTTTTTGATAACTTATCCGATTTATTTAAAATAACGTGTAGAGCTAAATTATTNGTCTCACAATANTTCATCATCAATCGATCAAATTCCTTTAATGGATGTCGCACGTCAATAATCAGGAAAATACCACGTAAAGAAAGTCTTTCCTGCAAGTAATAATCGAGTAACTTTTTCCACATATTTCTTGTAGAGGTATCAACCTTTGCATAGCCATATCCTGGCAAATCGACAATATACGTTTTCTCATCATACGAAAAATAATTTAATTCTCTTGTTCTGCCAGGAGTTTTACTAGTTCTTGCTAGGTTACGATGAGATGTAATTTTGTTAATGACGCTCGATTTACCAACATTTGATCGGCCTGCAAAAGCCACTTCTATGACAGTATCTATCGGCAGTTGTTCTTTTGAAGTAACGCCCTGCCTAAATTTAAAACGTCTATACCAATCTTTTGGNAGCTCGCTAATTGAGATAATAGATGCTCCTAATTAACTATTTTTTTACTCTGGCTAATTATGCCAACAAAAATCACCAATTTGGGAGTTTTTTTGTGTTATTAGCTTATGAATTAGTCTTATTTATAAGGCATAATTGTAGCAAATGGTCTTGAATAAAAATTGTATAATAATAAAAAATATTCTTTTTTTACTATTTATTTTTGGCGTACTANAACAATAACTTAAAATATTTAAACGTACATTAACTGACTACGAGGAAGCTTTTGATGAGTCAAGAACAAGATAAAATATTTTTCAGGAATTTTACGCTTGTGATCGTGTTTATCGCTGTAATGATGATAGCTTTTTATATCGTTGCAGATCTTGTAACGAATAAAGAAAAGGAGCCCGTAAAAAATGAAATGAATGTGAACAGTGTTATTAATATCACGACTGGCAATATTAATAATGGAAAAAGTCTTTCACAAACTTGTGCTGTATGCCATGGCCCCGATGGTAATAGTGTAAACCCAATCTGGCCAAAATTGGCTGGCCAACATGCTTCTTATACTGCTAAACAATTAAAAAACTTTAAAGATGGTATACGTGTAAATGCACAAATGGCTGGTATGGTTGCGACACTAAGCGAACAAGATATGAATGATTTAGGTTTGTACTTTGAGGCTCAAAAAAATAGTTTTGGTTATGCAAAACCAGAATCTATTAATCTTGGGGAAAAGATCTATCGTGCAGGGCATAGTGAGTCGGGCATACCTGCATGTATGTCTTGTCACGGGCCAGCAGGATCAGGAAACCCCGGAGCAATGTATCCTTTATTACGAGGACAACATGCTGAATATACTGCAAGTCAATTAAAGATGTTCAAAAAAGGAGAGCGTAATAATGATACAAATAACGTGATGCGTTCGATTGCAAGCCGTATGACCAAAGAACAAATTGAGGCTGTTTCAGAATATATTCAAGGATTAAGACTACAATAATAAAATCAGTAATTTTATGGCACTAAATATACTTATACTAGTCTGAATGATAATAAAACTCACGCTATTGTTATCTTTAATAATAAGGTAGAAAAATATGAAAAAATTTCTTAACTATATAATTTTTACAACATTATTTTTTTTATCGGCCCAGATAAATGCATTCGATGGTTACGTTGAAATAAGTCCAGCACAACCAACACAATCTGGGGAAAAAATTGAAGTATTAGAAGTATTTTGGTATGGCTGCGGACATTGCTATGACTTTGAGCCTTTTATAAATAAATGGCTTGAGAAAAAACCTGATGATGTTGTCTTTAGAAGAATGCCTGGAATTTTCAATAAAAATTGGATCCCTCATGCTAAAGCATATTTTACTGCTGAAAAATTAAACATATTAGATAAAATACACAGTTCACTATTTGTAGCCATACATGAAAAAAGAAAGAAAATAAATAATGACAGAACAATACAAAAATTCTTTTTAGAAAATGGTGTTGATAAGCGGGAATTTAAAAAAATATATCAATCGGATGAAGTTGATACAAAAATAAAACAAGCTTATGTTATGGGCCAACGTTACAAAATAACTGGTGTACCGGCAATAATTGTAAATGGCAAGTACATGGTAAGTGGTTCAAGTGCGGGTAGTTTCGAAAATGTCACAAAAGTAGTGAACCTACTCATTGAAAAAGAAAGAGGCGGCCCAAATACTGATTAAATATAATTTAGTCAAACTAAAAAACATCCAAAAAAAAAGGACCTAAATGGTCCTTTTTTTCAATAAGAAGGAAGTCTTATTTGTTATTAATGTACATGGTGACTTCAAAACCAAAACGAATGTCACTGTACTCTGGTGTTTCCCATTTCATAGTCTTATCCTCTTTTCTTTAACGTTAAAAAACTAGTTTTACTTTTACTTCACCTAATATAATGCAGTTTACGTGCCAGATTATTGAAAAAATTTTTATTTATAATAAAAACAATAAGTTATATAAAATTTAAGCAATTAGTAAAAAAAANTTGGGGGGTATTTTGGTTACAAACAACCAATTAATTGGTCATAATTAACCAATTTTATCATCAAAACTCTGTATAAAGTACAGATTTACCCTGCGGTTTATGTTAAATTCGCCGCCTTTTTTTATAGGTATTTATAATTATTCAACAAAAAAAGGATAATGATGTGGGACATGATTTTGTGAATCCTCCCAGAATAGGGATAGTTGGAGGGGGTCAATTAGCTAAAATGATAACGCTCGCTGCCAGAGAATATAACTGTGATGTTGTAATTCTGGAAAGATCGCGGAACAGCCCATCTGAGAATCTAGCTGCTGATGTAATATATGGTGATTGGGATGACCCAAAAAAACTACTGGAACTTGCGAGTAAAGTTGATGTTGTTACATTGGAAAATGAGTTCGTTGACGCAAAAAGCCTCAAAGTTCTTGAAGAAAATGGTGATACATTGTATCCCAGCTCTAAAACTATTGATTTAGTACAAGATAAATTACACCAGAAAAAAGCACTCAGTGATGCTGGAATATCTGTAATGACTTTTAAAGAGATTACCTCTCGTCAAGACATTAACCTTCATGCCAAAAAAATTGGCTGGCCAATTATTTTAAAAGCAAGGCGTAATGCATATGATGGCAAAGGGAATTCGACACTTCATAATAGCAAAGATATTGATTCAGCATGGGCCAAATTAAATGGGGACAAACAAAAATTATATATTGAAGGTTTCTGTGATTTTAAATGTGAGTTAGCAACAATGATAACCAGGAGTATTGATGGTCAAATAGTTAACTATCCTGTTGTAGAATCAATACAAAAAAATCATATTTGTCATATAGTCCGGGCGCCGGCTAGTATTAATAATAAACTTGTAAAAAAAGCATTGGAGTTAGCAACCAAAGCTGTAGAAACGATTGATGGTATTGGTACAATTGGTGTAGAAATGTTCTGTACAAAAGATAATAAAATTATTTTGAATGAAATGGCCCCACGTGTACATAATTCTGGACATTATACGATTGAAGCCTGTGAATGTTCACAATTTGAGAATCATGTAAGAGCAATTCTTGGTTTACCCCTAGGTTCGACTAGAATGATTACCCCTGCAGCGGTTATGATAAACCTGTTAGGAGAAAAAGAAGGTGATGGGTACCCNGTTGGAATTGAAAAGGCATTNGAAATAAAAGGGNCGCATGTGCANGTATACGGGAAGACCACCACTAATATAGGTCGAAAAATGGGGCATGTCACTGCAATAGGTTCTAATATTGCTGAAGCTGAAAATTTAGCAACTAAAGCGGCTTCTTTGATATGCTTTGGAGAGGGAAAATGAAACAAAGCGATAAAGCATTAATCGGTATAATTATGGGCAGTGATTCTGATTGGAAAACATTGGAAGCAACTACAAAAGTTTGTGACGATTTTATGATTCCATATGAAGCACATGTTGTCTCGGCTCATCGTACTCCGGATGATATGTTTGAATACGCAAAAAATGCACACATAAAAGGCTTAAAAGTAATTATTGCAGGTGCAGGAGGAGCTGCNCATTTACCAGGTATGGTTGCAAGTAATACNCCACTCCCGGTTATTGGGGTACCAATTAAAACAGATTCGTTAAANGGAATGGATTCATTATTGTCGATTGTGCAAATGCCCAATGGTGTGCCTGTTGCAACTGTAGCAATAGGAGCTGCCAAAAATGCAGGATTACTCGCTATTGAGATCTTAGCNACTAATGATAAAAATTTAATGGATAAACTTATCTCTTACAAAAATGAAATTGCAGATGAATCTAGAAAAAAAGATGAATTAATTAATAAAAAAGATTAATCTCCAAATACATTAAACATCCAATTTCTATACAATTTTTCTGCAGCATGATTAAACTTATTCATGTGAGCTAACACATCTTTTTCTAATTTTTCTACAGCATTTTCGCCTAAACTTTCTTCTAATGAAATCTTATACTCAGGAATTTTACTCCAGTCGGAAACAGTCATTGCTGTAATTTCCTGATGATATTGAACACTAAAAACTTTATTGCCATAACTAAGTGATTGAATAGCGCATCGATCGGATTCCACCAATACTTGAAAACCTTCAGGAACGTTTTTAACTTCTGAGTTATGCCACTGCAGTGTATCCATGATATTAGGTAATCCACGAAAAAATGGTGATTGTTTGCCGTGCAAAGTTTTTTTAACTGACATAACTCCAACTTCGTTTTGCAGTGAAGGACTTACCTTTGCGCCAAAAGCATAAGCAAGTAACTGGTGCCCAAGACAAATACCCATAAAAGGCATTTTTAACACACTTATTGCCTCTTTGATTGCCTTTATTTCTTCAAGCAACCATGGGTATTTTTGTTCCTCCCACACATCCATTGGTCCTCCCATAACCCAAAGAGCATCAAAATCTCTTAAATTCGGGATATTTTCTCCCTGATCAAGTTCAACGGTATGCAATCGAACGTCATCATCACTAAAAAAATTTCTAAAAATTCCAGGGTGCTCCACACCAACATGTTGAAAAACGATAATAGACCGAGGTTTCATCTGATTTTATTTATCCTGCAAATAAACATTTGAAAATTTCTTGTATGGCGCGCCCGAGAGGATTCGAACCCCTGACCTCGGCCTCCGGAGGGCCGCGCTCTATCCAACTGAGCTACAGGCGCATCAATTTTTTAGCTGTATGTCAACCCCCAACACGATTGAAATTAAATTATTTTCAATATAGGCGATTATAACTTGAAAATCAGTATAGGTTAGCTTGCTAATTTTGCAATAAGCATAGTTCCCACAGATAAATACAATAGGTATACTACGCATCCATAATAATTAGATTAATTATAACGTTAATAAAATTACTGCTGGGGAAAAATAAATGAGNCAAGAAAAAGATAAAATATTTTTTAGGAATTTCTCGCTTACTCTCGCGTTTATCGCTGCAATGATGATAGCCTTTTATTTTATTGCAGATGCTGCGGTAAAATCCAAATATGGTTTAGCCGCAGACGATGCGGGTAATGNCGACAATAATGTAGCAGAACTAACTAAGCCAGTAGGCCAAGTAGCAATTTTAAGTGAAGCATCAGAAGATGTTATTGGAGAAGATGCCATGGTTGCTGATGCGCCCACCGAACAAAGTGCTGGCAGTAATGATGGCGAATCTGTCTACAATGGTCTTTGTGTTAATTGTCACGGTATAGCAGCACTTGCTGCAATGATCCCACAAACTGGTGATGCTGTAGCTTGGTCACCGCGTATTGAAAAAGGTGTCGATGTCTTATACGCAAATGCAATAAATGGTTACACGGGTGAAATGGGCATGATGCCTGCTAAAGGTGGGAACCCTGCTCTTAGTGATGACGAGGTAAAAGCGGCAGTTGATTATATAATAAGCGAAACAAAGTAAAGTTAAATTAAAATCTCTACAAAAAATACCTTAATATTTATTCCAATTTTAAACTTTCCTGATAGGCTTTATCTGAAAGATCGCCCCAGAGTTCATAGCTTACCCTGAAACTCTCATAAGCATCATAAACCCTTTTAAATCTTGGATTATTTTTCTCTAGCATTAACTTTGTCGCCTCTTCATCAAGCGTCTTTTTAGTTAGAATTTTAAGTTCGATAAGTACATCATCGGGGTATCTAAGTATTTCAACATTTTGTTTTTCTCTTAATTTGCTCAGTGCTTCTTGATTATGAAATTCCATTTGTGCGTAAATCCATTCGCTTATTGCACCTGCAGCAACTTCAACAATTTTTTGCAAATCCTTTGGTAACAAATCCCACTTAGAGGTGTTGATCATTAATTCAAAAACTGTACCGGGTTCATGCCAGCCGGGATAATAATAATATTTAGCGGTACGATCCAAACCTAATCTCATATCATGGAAAGGTGCAACCCATTCAGTAGCATCAATCGCTCCTCGTTCTAAAGCGGTATATATTTCACTGCCCGCCATTAACACAGGATTACCACCAGCTTTTTTGAAAACTTTCCCGCCTAAACCNGGGATACGCATTCTTAATCCCTTAATATCTTCGATTGAATTTATTTTTTTTCTAAACCATCCTCCCATTTGTACTCCGGTATTCCCCATTGGGAATACTGTTAAATTGAATGGCTCATACATTTCCTGCCATAGTAAAAGTCCGCCGCCATTATATAACCATGCGTTCATTCCCTTTGCTGTCATACCAAATGGGACTGATGAAAAAAATTGTGCTTCAGGTATGGTACCCGCCCAATAATAGGGTGANCCATGACCCATCTCGACTGTGCCTTGTGATACTGCATCAAAAACTTGCAATGCGGGAACAAGTTCTCCTCCCGCATACACGTTAATATCCAATCGATTATTACTCATCTTACGAACCTCATCAGCAAATCTCTCTGCACCCTCTTGAAAAATTGGAAAATTCGCTGGCCAAGTTGTAACCATCTTCCATTTAAATTTTTGTTCAGAAGAATCTATTGCATCGGCTGTCTTATTGATTTGTGCTTTATCACCGCAGGCTATACAAAAAAAAGTAACTATTAAAAATAAAAAAAATAAGTGCTTTTTCATTTGTTTTCCTTAATAAAAACTATTACCTAAATCGGTTGAAGATTCGCATATGAGGCTACTAACCATTTACTTCCTGCCTTTTCAAAATTAACTTGTATACGCATATTATCTCCATCTCCCTCGAGGTTAAGAATAACACCCTCNCCAAACTTTGTATGTGAAACACGTTGGCCAAGTGTTAGCTTTCCATCTTTACTGCCAGTCCTTGTAACTTTTTTACGAAATAATGACTCCGTGACATTGCCTCCCATTCTTATTTCGCTTAGTAATTCAGCTGGGATCTCGTCTATAAATCTTGAAGGCTGTGGATAATAATCTGAGCCATGTAAACGACGATACTGAGTATAAGTAAGTGTTAATAATTTCCTTGCTCTAGTAATACCAACGTAACAGAGTCTTCTTTCTTCTTCTAGTTGTTTCAAATCACCACTACTACGTTGATGCGGGAATANNCCTTCTTCCATNCCAACGAGAAAAATTGACGGAAATTCAAGGCCTTTAGCAGAATGTAGTGTCATTAAATGGACGCAGTTTGATTTGTCCCCAGCCTGGGTTTCTCCAGATTCAAGCGCAGCATGTGCAAGAAATGCCTGCATTGCACTCATCTCTTTTAACTCCTCATTATCGTCAAGTTCAAATTCACTGGATGCTTTAACTAGTTCCTCAAGATTTTCAATTCTTGCTAGGCCTTTTTCACCTTTTTCTTTTTTAAAATGATTAATCAGACCACTTAATTTTATTATTGAATCTACCCGGTCATCTAATGCTGGTTGAGATTTTGTTAAAGACATCCTTTGAACTAATCTAATAAATTCTTCTAATGCATTTACTGCACGTGGGCTTAAAAGTTTATGCTCAATAATATGGTGTGCTGCTGCCCATAATGAACAATTATCTTTTTGTGCAACTATACGTAATTCTTCAATGGTTCTACTACCAATGCCACGTGTTGGTGTGTTAATAATTCGCTCAAATGAAATATCATCATCATGAAATGTCGCAATACGAACATAAGCAAGCGCGTCTTTAATTTCCATACGCTCATAAAAACGAACTCCGCCGTAAACACGATATGGGATTTTTGAACTCAGTAATGCTTCTTCTAAAACTCGAGACTGCGCGCTAACTCGATACAAAATTGCATTTTCTTCGAAACTTCCCCCTTCTTCTGAACACTTCTGTATTTGATTAACAACATAACGCGCTTCATCTAACTCATTATAGGCCATATATATTCCAATTCGCTCACCTTCTTCGCCATCTGTCCATAGATTTTTCCCCAAACGTTTACTGTTATTTCCTATAAGTTTATTAGCAGCATTCAAAATTGTTGTTGTTGATCGATAATTTTGCTCTAACTTTAATAACTTTGTTTCTTTAAAATCTTTTTGAAATGCTTTCATATTTTCAACACGTGCACCACGCCAGCTATAAATCGACTGGTCATCATCGCCAACAGCAAACAAAGTATTGTTTTCCCCAATAAGTAGCTTTAACCATTTGTACTGCAATTCATTGGTATCTTGAAACTCATCAACTAAAATATGCTTAAATCTATTTTGGTAAATTTCACGAACTAATTTATTTTTATGCAACAGTTCATATGTTCTTAATAAAAGTTCTCCAAAATCAACAGCTCCTGAACTTTCGCATGTTTGTTGATATATTTTATAAATTTTTATCATTTGTGCTGTCGTTACATCACCATCATCGTTAATTTTTTCTGGCCTCAACCCCTTGTCTTTTTGCGCATTGATATACCACTGCGCCTCCTTTGGAGGATATTGTGATTCATCTAGCATCATGGCACGAATAATACGACGTACTGTTCGATATTGATCTTCGCTGTCTAATATTTGAAAATCCTCTGACAAGTTAGCATCTTGCCAGTGTGCGCGAAGCAATCGGTGACAAAGACCATGAAATGTACCAACCCACATACCGTGGATTGACTGACCCAAAAGACTCTCAATGCGAGATCGCATCTCAGATGCTGCTTTATTTGTGAAAGTAACGGCTAAAATACCTTGGGGATTAGCCTCGCCAGTAGCGATATGCCAAGCAATTCTATGCACTAACACTCTAGTTTTGCCGCTGCCAGCACCAGCTAAAATCAGTAAATTGCCTGGGGGAGCGCCAACAGCATCGCGTTGGCCTTCATTGAGTGATTCAAGTACATGAGATACATCCATACTTCAATTGTATCGCACTATTAAATTAATGCTGCTCTAATTAATCTGAATGCTAGAATATATATCCCTAATAATAAAAATCATGACTTACCTATGACGACCAATAATTCAACAATATTAGATAATAAAGACCATCTTTTAAGAATAATTGATTTTGTATTGTCACAATCAAAAAAAATGGGAGCTACAGATGCTGAGGCAGATATTGGTGCTGGTATCGGACTATCTGCTAATGTTCGTAAAGGGGTAATTGATAAACTTGAATATGAAAATGAAAAGGGGTTAAGCATCACTCTTTACATAAATGGTAAAAAAGGTAGTGCCAGCAGCTCTGATTTTAGTGATAACGCATTAAAAAATACTGTGGAAGCTGCTTTTAATATTGCAAAACATGCAAGTCATGATAAGCATGCTGGTTTAGTCGAAAAAAAACTGATGGCAAAAAATATTGCCGACTTAAACTTATATCATCCATGTCACATATCACCGGAAACTGCGATTAATCTTGCAATTGAATGTGAACAATCTGCGTTTGATTGTGATAAACGTATTACAAATTCAGATGGTTCTATAGTTAGCACTTTTTCAGGTATAAATATTTATGGGAATACCAATGACTTTATTAATGGCTGGCGCTGGTCAAGTCATATGATTGAATGCACAGTTATTGCAGAAGACAATAGTGGAATGCAACGTGATGGTTGGTACAGTAAAACTTGTGACTTTGATGATTTGCAGTCGATAAAAGATATCGGTAAAGAAGCAACAAGAAGAGCAACAACGCGATTAGGCGCTAGAAAATTATCAACATGTGAAGTCCCTGTTATCTTTGAAGCACCAGTTGCCTCTGGTCTTTTCTCTGCATTCATTACAGCTATCTCAGGTGCGAGTTTATATCGTCGTGCTAGTTTTTTGCTTGATAAAAAAGATAAACAAGTTTTTGCAAATCATATAAATATCAGTGAAAACCCACATTTGAAAAAAGCGCTAGGAAGTGCTCCTTTTGACAATGATGGTGTAGCAACAAAAAAACGTACCCTTATTAATGAAGGAATACTTGAAGATTATGTGTTAAGCGGTTATTCAGCACGAAAACTTGGATTACAAACAACAGGTAACGCAGGAGGTGTACATAATCTTATTGTTAAACCAAATAAAAAAAACCTTGATGATATAATTGTAGAGATGAATAAAGGATTATTAATCACAGACATGATCGGTTTTGGTGTCAATCAAATTACTGGAGATTATTCAAGAGGTGCTTCTGGTTTTTGGATTGAAAATGGTGAAATTGCATACCCAGTTGAAGAAATAACAATTGCGGGTAATTTAACCGAAATGTACAAAAATATTATATGTATTGGCAATGATGTAGATCAAAGGGGCAATATACTAACTGGTTCTGTGATGATTGATAAAATGATTGTTGCAGGAAAATAATTGATTAGTGATTTAACTATCGTCTTCTTGATTGCGAAACTGTGATTGATAAAGCATATAATAATAATTATTAAGCGCTAATAAATCCTTGTGTTTACCCTGCTCAACAACACGCCCTTTATCAAGCACAACAATACGATCAGCATTTTCTATTGTAGATAATCGATGTGCGATAATTAGACAAGTGCGACCCTTTCTAACATTTTCTAAAGCCAATTGGATATGGCGTTCTGAATGCGAATCTAATGAAGAAGTTGCCTCATCAAGAATAAGTAAACGCGCATCCTTGAGTAATGCTCGTGCAATTGCTAAACGTTGTCGCTGACCGCCTGAAAGACGAGTGCCGTCTTCACCTATAAAAGTTGACATACCCTCAGGCATTTCATTGATGAATTCAAGAGCGCATGCAGCTTCCGCTGCGGCACTTATAACATCGTCTGATTTATCGCTTAATTCGCCGTAAGCAATATTATTTCTAACAGTGTCATTGAACAAAACAACATCCTGACTAACATAGGAAATATTTTTTCTCAATGACTCTAAGTTTAGTTCACATATCTCATTATCGTCATAATATATTGCGCCAGAACTTGGTAAATAAAACTGCGGTAATAAATTCGCTAATGTTGTTTTACCGCTACCAGACTCGCCAACAAGCGCAATAGTTTCACCGGGATTCATAATTAATGAAACAGATGATAATGCATCCTCTTTAGCGCCAGTGTAGCGGTATGTTACATCCTTGAATTCAATTTTTCCTTTTGCATCTTTTAATTCTTTTTCTCCGTATTGGGATTCAATATCCATATCAAGCAGTGCAAATACACTTTCGCAAGCCGCTAATCCTTTTTGTATATGCTCATTTATTCCCGCAAGTCTTTTTAAAGGGCCTAATAACATAGCAATTGCTGCAAAAAAAGATACGAAATCACCTACTGTCAAATCCCCAGATGTAGCTAACTTAATACCAACATAAATAATAATAGCTAAAATAATTGCAGTTACCATTTGCACAGCTGGACTACTTGCTGTTGCTGCCATAGCAAACTTCATTGTGAAACTACGATGTGAATTTACAGTATTATAAAAACGTCTCTTTTCTACTTCCTGACCGCCATAAAGTTTAACTACCTTTTGCCCATCAAAACACTCGTTCAATACGTGATGTATATCGCCCATAGTCTGTTGAACTTGAAGACTCATTTTTCTTAAACGTTTACGTATAATTGAAATAATAATTCCAATTATAGGTGCACCTGCTAAACAAATTAATGCTAATGACCAATCTATATAAAACATCCAACCTAACAAACCAATTACAGATAATGAATCGCGTACTAATGTTGATATTGCATTAGTCGAAGCTTCTTTTATTTGCGTTACATCATAAGTGAAGCGAGACATCAAACTGCCTGAACGATGATTATCAAAAAAAGATGTCGGGTAGTTTACTAACCTTATAAACATTGCTTGACGTAAATCCATGATGACTTTATTGGCAACCCAATGGAGTGACACGCCGCTGATATATGATGCCAAACCACGTATTGCAAATAAGACAATAAAAAGTATGGGGACAATTGTCATTATGCTTGGATCTTTTTCAATAAAAGCTCCGTCTAGCATGGGTTGCATCAGTGCTGGAATGGCAGGATCTGTAGCGGCAAGAATAACCATACTTATTATGGATATTAAAAAACGACGCCAATATGGAACAACATGGCCTAATAATCGCCGATATAAAATAATATCTTTTTTAAGTCTCTCTGCCAAACTTTTTCTTCTTTATAATCAATTATTTAGCTTATGGTTTTGACGTAACATATGGCTTATAATGCCCTTCGTTGCAAAAATGTGCAATGTATACATAACAAGACCCATTATTATGATTTAATTATATTGGGCATAAACGGATATTAAAGTCATGTCAAAGAAACACCCCATTATCGCAGTGACAGGTTCATCAGGCGCCGGAACGAGCATTGCTAAAAGTGCTTTTATGTACATATTTCGTAGAAACGGGATCAACCCGGCTATTATCGATGGGGATTGCTTTCATCGTTATGATCGTAGTGAAATGGATAAATTAAGTGCTGAAGCCGAAAAGAAAGGCGGTCATCTCACTCATTTTGGCCCCGAAGGTAACTTGTTTGAAGAATTAGAAAAAGTATTTATTGAGTACGGCGAGAAGGGAACTGGGAAAAAACGTTTTTATATACATGATGAAAAAGAAGCTTCGGAACATGGAAATCCGCCAGGAACTTTAACTTCTTGGGAGCCCCTTGAAAACAATACAGATTTACTTTTTTATGAAGGTCTACACGGTGGTCTTGTAACTAATAAAATAAATGTAGCTAAACATGTTGATTTACTTATTGGAGTTACACCAATTATAAACTTAGAGTGGATGCAAAAAATACATCGGGATCGTGCAATCAGGGGATACACAACAGAAGATGCGACTAAACTTATTCTAAGCCGTATGCATGATTATGTTCACTATATAACACCACAATTCTCACTTACAGATATAAATTTTCAGCGTGTACCAACTATAGATACATCTAACCCATTCGCAGCTCATTACATCCCGAGCAACGATGAGAGTTTTAGTGTTTTACATATTCGTAATCTAGAAAAAATTAATGTTGATTTTCGTTACTTACTAGAAATGCTCGAGGGTTCAATTATGTCTAGCCCGGATACTATTGTTGTTCCTGCAGGAAAAAAAGTTTTTGCAATGCAATTAATTTTAACGCCGGTAATTCTGAAACTATTAAATGAAAAATAAATTTAAAAAAATAAGGGATATTGTAAGATGCGAACTATTATCGTTCTAAACCCTAAAGGTGGTTGTGGTAAAAGTACAATTGCTACAAATATTGCTAGTTACTTTGCAATAAAAGGTAAAAAGGTTACTTTGGCTGATTGTGACCCGCAAGGTTCAAGCCGAGACTGGTTGTCAATTAGACCAAATGCATACAGTGCTATCAACGGTATAGTCGTTGAAGGTGATCGTTTACAAGTTCCAAGAAATACAGATATTCTGATTATTGATACACCTGCTGCTGTTGATGATAAAAGACTAAAAAAATATCTTAGAAAAGCACAAAGTTTGGTAATGCCAATCATAGCATCTCCTATAGATATTCGTGCTGCAGAACATTTTCTTAAAGAACTATTTTCTTTTAAAGGCTCAATAGACAATAAAATTAAAATAGCCACTATTGCTAATCGCGTTAGAGAAGATACTTTAATTGCAGCTAAATTAGAACATTATTTAGATAATGTGAAACTACCAAATGGAAAAAAATTGCCTTTCATGACAATGCTACGTGCAAGTCAAAACTATATACATGCGGCAGAAAGAGGCTTAAGTATCTTCGAATTACCACCATCTAAAACATACTATGACCGTGAACAGTGGGCGCCTTTATTACGCTGGCTAACTAGCAAGCGCAGCCTGCCAAGCAAATAATTTTTAATATTTACCATGGCCTATACAGTAAAACTTAATAGACAAAATATAACCTTTTTAGTTAATGAAGATGAAAGTATTCTCGAAGCTGCATTAAAACAAGGTATAAATTTACCTTATGGCTGTCGTAACGGTGAATGTGGCTCATGTATTGCTGAAATTACGGAGGGTAGTTTTTTTTATAATGGTTCAAATCCTGAGTATCTACAACAAGAAGGATTTAACAAAAGTAAAGCTCTGCTCTGCCAAGCCAGGGCATCCAGTAACATAGCAATTGATTCTAAAATATTAGAAAGTGATGCTGAAATTACCCTTAAGCAATTTCCTTGTCGTGTAAAGTCGGCTGAAAAACTAAATGATTCGGTCATGCGAATTATCCTGGAATTACCAAAAACTGAACGATTAGAATTTTTAGCCGGACAATATGTTGATTTTATTTTACCCGAGGGTAAAAAACGTTCTTTTTCACTTGCAAACCCACCACATCAAGACCAAGTATTAGAATTTCACGTTCGTCATTATGATGGCGGCGTATTTTCTGAATATGCATTTAGTGAATTAAAAAATAACGCATTGTTACGAATTGAGGGGCCATTAGGTCAATTTACGCTTCACAACTCAGAACGCCCTATCATTATGATCGCTGGTGGAACTGGTTTTGCACCGATTAAGAGTGCAGTTGAACATACTTTAAAAATAAATGACCCGAGAAGCATACATATCTACTGGGGAGCACGTTCAAAATCAGATCTTTATTTAGATGGAATTACTAATGAATGGGCAAAAAAATACCCGCACATCACATACACGCCTGTTTTATCTGAGCCCGATGATATCGAAAATTGGTCTGGGAAAATGGGTTATGTTCATGAAGCGGTATTGGAAGATTATCATGATTTATCAGACCATGATGTTTATGCATGTGGGCCTCCGCCAATGATTGATGCTATTGTAAATACATTCCCCGAACACCATCTAAAACAAGAAAATTTATTTTCAGATTCATTTGAATTTTCAAAAGAATAAATTCATGCCTCTTGCAAAAGAAAAATTCTGGATCTTTTTAACAATTTTATTTTATTTGCAAACTCTAAAAGCAGGGGAAGATACGCACACATCTGACGTCACAATAAATAGTGATACTACAAACCAGCAAACTATTGGTGATGGGGGAGATAACGTCACCCTAACTAATAATGCCACTATTAATAATGGTGATGACAATGGCTCAGTACAATCAGCAGATAATTTATCCGGAGTAACCGTTATTAATAATATCGGCGGCATAATAAAACAAGAGGGAGCTTTTGATGGAACAGTTATAGCTGAAAGAAATACAAATTTTACATTAATCAACTCGGGCACAATTGAATCAAATGATGGGCAGGCTGTAAACATTAAACTGACAACGGATGCAGTCATAACTAATAATGCAGGGGGTTCAATTACTGCAAAAAGGAACACGATTAGATGTACAGCATCATGTACAAGTCCTACTATTCATAATTTCGGTAAAATATCAGCAAGACAAGAGGGGGCAATTCGTTTAAATGTAGCCACGGGGGCAGTAGTTAATAATAATTTCGGTGGGGTTGTCGATGGCGAAGGGACGGATAATTTACACACCATACAAATCGGTAATAATGGTACCTTAACTAACAAGGGGGCAATAAGACGTATATCTAATGGGTCGCCTAGTCTTACAAGTACTTCAGTGGCAATTATTTTTCAAGGAAATGATGGTACTGTACTTTTAAAAGATGAAGGGATTGTAGTTGGTAGTATTAGATCTAATGATCTGAAAACAGGTTCTAAACTCCAAATTGATCATGGCTATGGTCGTTCTTATATGTATCACACAATAGGAACAATCGAACTTTCTGATCTAAGTGGCAATAGAATTGTCAAAGGATCGGCAACTTCAGTTGGTATGGGTGCACAAGAAACAGTTGATGAGTTACTCGGTCAACGTGCTTACAATCTTCGCACTACATTAAAACGTTATGCCAATGTTTCAAATCCAAAACCAATGATGGAGCCTTTTGCACATACCTCATTTAGAGACGGCGGACGTACTACCGTCGGTTATGACAACAGTGCTTATGGCACCCACTTCATCTACCCGGTGGTACCGGATAAAGTCAATTTAATCCTGACAGTTGAGCGTAACAAAATACGACTTGATGAGGACCACGATATAACCAAGAAGAGTTTTTTAATCGGGGTGAATACCAATGACTTTATGGAGATTGGTGAATGGAAGACAAACGGTTTTGCAGCAGGCGGTTGGAGTTGGCATGATTCCAGTAGAGATGTGCTCACCAATATAGTGGTGACGGGGATTGCTGATGTTAGTGCTGATTACGAAAGTGCCGAAGCTATTACTGGTGTAAGTTTCAGTCGCACCTATAATCAAAAGGTTAATGGGTCAGTAATCAATAAATGGGAGACTGATCTCGGGCTAACATTTAGTTTTTCCCATACCCCAAGCTACAGTGAAAGCTTATTCTTTGCCTGGGAAGAGCGTAATCTTGCGCAACTCAGTATTCACATTGGCGAACAGCTAACCTCAATGCTGGGCGATAAAGTACAATTTAGATTCGGTGGTGAACTCGAACATCGTTCAGTGATTGCCGGGAAAAATCAAGAGCATGCACTGAATGCTGTGGCTGTTGATTTTAACAGCGGTGCCTTTTATGAGAACTCAATTAGTATGAATACCGGCTTTGATTATGCTTTGGGTAAACACGGTAAAGCCTATGTGCGGTTTGACGGCAGAGTCTCTGATCAGACTGCCTTCATGCTCGGGGGAAGTGTAGGAATAAATATTATCTTTTAGAAGATAATTTTTTAAGTATTTAAAATAATAATTACTCTTTATATTCTCTTTCTTACTTTATCTAAGCGGAGTCCTTTTTCGTAGTAGACTGTTGCTTGTTTATAATCGCCTTGTTTTTGATATAAATTTGCAAATTCAAATAGAGTATCTGAATTTTCTCGAATATCGAGACTTTTCTGTAAATACGTTTTCGCCTTACTCCATAGGCTATTGCGTACACAAATTCTACCAAGTGATAAAAGTAAAATTGGGTCATCAGGATATTGATTTAACCAGGACTCTGCTGTAGCTAATTGTTTATCTGGGTCTATCCCTATAACAAGACCATAAAGTCGGACTAGCTTGCGGTCCCACTTTTTTTTAATAGCATTTTTTAATATAACTTCTGAATCTGATATATCTTTAAATTTTAATTTTTCCCTTACATATACTTCAATTAGATGATGGTGATATTTTAATTTACGTGGTATCTCCTCCCAGATATTATCAAGTTTATTTTTATCGTCTGAAATTCCAGCATCTTTTAACAAGCCAACGTAGGCATTGTGTTTTTTTATCTCTATTTCATCACGTGTATATAGTTTTTCTTTTTCAATTGAGCGTAATAATTTTAATACTTCTTGCCAATCATTAAGTGCTGTATATGCTTCTAGAAGCATTTTTTTTGTCAACAGATGTTCTGGCCATTTTTCTTGTAAGTTATTTAGTGTGGCAAGTGCCTGCACTATTTGTTTTTGATTAAGCTGCAGTTCTGCCTGTGTTAGACCAATAGCGGGTCCAGCATTTGGTTCATGATTATGAGCAAATCTTAAATATTCATTGCTTTTATCTAATGAATTCATTGCGTGCGCTGCTCGCGCAGCAAAAAGGTAGATAATGTAAGGACTTTTACTATTAGAGGCAGCTTTACAGAAATTTTTCTCTGCTTTCCCCCACTCTCCCTCGGACATATTTATAAGTCCATCGATAATATTTTTTTCACTGAGATATTGTTTCTTATTTACCTTCCATGTTCTTATTTGTTCTGGTAATTGCCAAGCCCTGACTAAACTACGTATCAGAAAATAAAGTAATGAAAAAATTATAAATAAAATAATAAAAAATAAAACTACACTTGTTTCGATTTTCCATCCAGAAATGGATAATAATACGTAGCCTGTATCTTTTATAACAATTGAACCAATAGTAGTGGCAATAAATAACGTTAACAAGATGATTAATAAATACTTCATTATTAATTTACCATATCTCTATTATTCATTGNGGCATCAGATTTATTTCGAGAGTGTATTAGTGCTCTAACAGACTCGAGTGATGAATTTATATCAATATTTGGAGTTGAAAAATCTAAATTAACAATCTGNGATAGCTGATCATGGATGTCTTGTGNTTCAACATTTGATAAGTCATAGTAATCTTCTAAATAATTATTAATCTGTAAAATTGAATTTTCTAAACTCTTTTTATCTCTATTCAGCAAAGCAAGTTTTGCATTTGCCAATTCAAATTTTATATTTAATTTTAGTAAATTTATTTCATCCGGCAAAAAGAAATCTTGCGTAACATTTTCATTACGTCTAATAATAATTAGACTTTTTAGCTCTTCTAGAATTATTGTTAAAAAATTTTTTACTTTATCTTCATTTATATAATCTATTTCTTTATTATTTTGTAGTTTATTTTTCATTAATATCTTTTTTAGAGGTAAACTATCAATACGATCTGATAAATCAGACAAAAATAAAATACTTTTACTCAAGTCAATTTGGTTGCTTGATTTTAAAATACGGACATCTCGGTCAAGTTGTCCCTTAATNACTTTTGCCTCATCTATGGCAATGCCAGCTAATCTTATACTTGCCGCATCAAGTGCTGATACNGTCGTATCATAGTTATAGCCTAGTAACAAATTGTGACTTGCAATTGTTAATAAGTGCTCAACTTCTGCTAATGCATAGTCTTTATTAATATCGAATTGTCCTTGGACAGGCTGTGATAATAAATCAGCAAGAACATCTTTTTCTGACTCATATTCTTCTAACTTCTTTTTTATATTTNTAAACATTAATTGATTCTTGTTAATAGTCAGATCTATGCCGTTAACAATACTCTCTATTTTTTTTATTTTTTGTTCTACTGACTTTTCATTGCTAATGAGTTTATTTGTAAGGAAATAACCCCCAGTAACAAAGACAGCAATAAGTGATACGGATATAAATAAAATAGATTTATTTAATGGTCTTTTTTTTGAGCCGCTTACTGATAAATTATCTTTTTCTTTCGTTTTTTCCATTCTATTAATCCTCAAAAAATTCAAGAAGGCTTCTTAGTATCCCGTCNTCATTTTTTTCACCCGCTATACAAATNTCAGANTTGAANCCTATTTTTCTNGCATGCGCAGTAATTCTGTTAGACATAGTTATAAGCGGTATTGATAATAATCCTGTTTTATAACTACTTAATAATACGATTAAATTACTAAGAANATCATTGCTTGTTACAACAATTGCGTCTGGAATCTTTTGCCATATTTTATTTATTTCATGCTCACTGTATTTAGGTATGATTCTTTTATAAATCTCAACATAGTTNACAATAGCGCCTCTTGTCATTAAATTCTCAANTAATAACTCACGACCACCAACACCGCGAATAATTAATATTTTTTTATTATGAATCTTTTCGCTTTGCAATTCTTTTAAATCTAATAAAGCTTCGCTATCTGAATGACTATAAGGATAAATAACATTATTGAAATTACTATCAGATAGAACCTTAGCTGTACTTGGACCTATTGCAATAAGTCGAACATTCTTAATTAAATCAGTATTATTGAAAAATTTTTTTATAGCTATTTTTGCAGCATTTTGGCTAATAAAAATAATAAAGTCATACTCATTTATTCTATCAAAACATTTAAGTAATTCTTCGGTCCTTTCCAGAGATTGAATTTCAATCGTTGGAAATCGTACACTGATACCACCATGATTTTTAATTAAGCTAGACAAATAACCNGCCTGTTCNCAGGGCCTTGTTATTAATATGCGTTTATTTTTNAATGTCATAATAATTTATTTAATTAATTCTTCTAAAATAACGTCAGCNCCCTGCTTTAGTAAGGATTCTGCNAGCAACTTACCAANATGCTCTATATTACCAACATCGCCTTTTTGTTCTGATTGTATTATTTCACTCCCATCTAATCTCGCGACCAATCCTTTTAACTTTATTTCTTTACCTTCAATTGAGGCATGTGCTGCAATGGGTAACTGGCAACCGCCTTGTAAACGACGACTAAAAGCTCGNTCCGCTGAAATACAAATAGAAGTCTCAACGTCATTTAATGGAAAGATTAATTCTTGAATCANAGANTCATTAGCACGACATTCAATACCGATAGCNCCTTGTCCAACTGCCGGAAGTAAATGTGGATGCGGAATATACTCTGTTATGCGTTCACTCAATCCAAGACGTTTGACTCCCGCTGCAGCTAGTACTATTGCATCAAATTCCCCTTTATCCAGTTTGCCTAGCCTTGTATCAACATTGCCACGNAANTCTTTCATAACTACATTCGGGCAAAGTCTCAAAATCTGTGACTGNCGACGTAAACTAGATGTGCCAATAACTGTATTTTCAGGAATAGTGCCAATTTGATTATATTTACTAGATATAAATACATCACGGCTATCTTCTCGTTTCATAATGACGGGTATTACAAGATTTTCTGGCAAATTTATAACAACGTCTTTCATAGAATGCACAGCAATATCAGCATCATTTCGCAATAAAGCCTCCTCGAGTTCTTTTACGAAAAGGCCTTTCCCTCCGATATTTGATAGCGAAGATTCTAAAAAACGATCGCCTTCTGTTTTAATCCCTATTAATTCAATATCTATATTAGTATGTGCCTTTGCTAACTCTTTTTTGACAAATTCTGCCTGCCACATAGCAAGAGGGCTATTTCGAGTCGCTATTTTTATTTTTTTCACAATATGCTCTTTTTTTTCAAAACTGTGTTATTCAAAAAGATAAGATTTATAATCATACACTTTGGAAATTATTGAGAAAGCTGTTTATAGTCTAGTTTNATATGAAAAATAAAGGTGTTTTATGAAATTGGGAATNATTATGGACCCAATTGGCAAAATCAATATAGAGAAAGATAGCTCTTTTGCGATGCTACTTGCCGCCCAAAAATGTGGGTGGGATTTACTCTACATGGAGCTTAGTGATCTATATATGGATAACGATATTCCAATTGCTCGCATGAGGAATCTAGAAGTTAATAATGATTCAAAAAAGTGGTATTCGCTATCTGATTATACAGTCGAAAATTTGTGTACTCTTGATATTATTTTAATGAGAAAGGACCCTCCTTTTAGTCTTGAGTACATATACTCAACTTATATACTAGAACATGCACAACGACTTGGTGTGCTAGTTGTAAATAATCCTACTGCGCTTAGAAGTGTAAATGAAAAATTCTATATTACATATTTTCCAAATTGTATTCCGCCAACCAGAGTGAGCAAAGATACTGAAATATTACTGGACTTCGTAAAAAAACAAAATAGCACTATTATTAAACCACTCGATAGTATGGGGGGTAATGGTATACATCATATAACTGAATTAAATGATAATACGAAAACCATATTACAATCAGCAACAAAAAATAATTCTGAATATGTTATGGCACAAAAATTCCTTCCAGAAATATCAGATGGTGATAAACGTATTTTGCTAATTGGCGGAAAACCCGTGCCTTATGCACTGTCTAGAATACCAAAAAATAGTAATTCAAAAGGAAATCTTGCTCAAGGGGCAACCGGTAAAGGAGTAGAACTAAACGCTCGTGATAAATGGATATGTGAGCAAGTTGGCNCAAAATTAAATGATATGGGTTTAATCTTTGTTGGAATAGATATAATTGGTGATTATTTAACAGAGATAAATGTTACAAGCCCGACTTGCATACGCGAGTTAGAAAAAATATTCGACATCGATATTGCCAAACAATTAATAAACTTTTTAGAAGAACGTAAAAAAGAGAATACATAAATGACAGTGGTGCAGATTAAACCAACTCCGAATGACCGTCTTAGCTTAACATTAAGTATTGCTATACTAATGCATATACTCATTATTTTTGGTATTAGTTTTACTATGGAAGATCGCCCAAATACACGGATGAATATGATGGAAATTGTTTTAGTCAATCAAGAAACGAGTGTACCCAAAGAAACTAATATACTTGCACAAAAAAATCTTGAAGGTGGTGGNGAAATTGAAGAAGTCATAGAACCAACAACATCAGTAAAACCAAGTCTTTCTGAATCTAATCAACACGTTGTTGATAACCCATCTTTACAAGAAGAGCTATTACATCATCATGATGTAGAAATGAGCGAGACAGAAATTCCCGAAATTTTAGATGTTAATAAAGAAAATATAGAAACCATTGCAGTGGAAAATATACAAGATGAAATTATAGATCTAACTTCTGAAAAACAAAAGCCGGACTTTGTATATGAAAAGTTGGATAAACCAGATACTGAAAAAAAATTAGCTAAAAAAACACCGCCNCCGAGTATACCAACTTCTGATGAATTACTTTCAAATAGTTTTGAAATTGCCACATCAAATAATGAAGTAAGGCGAGAAATGATAGAACGTACTGAACGGCCAAAACGAAAATTTATTTCGGCTACCACAAAAGAATATGAATATGCTGCGTATATGGACACCTGGCGAAGAAAAGTAGAAAGAGTGGGTAATTTAAATTACCCTGAAGAAGCAAAAAAACTCAACTTATCAGGCAGTTTGCAGCTCGATGTCGCTCTTAACAAAGACGGCAGCATAAATGAAATCACTCTTAGAAGATCATCAGGAGAAAAAGTTTTAGATGATGCTGCAATAAGAATTGTTGAATTAGCGGCGCCTTATTCACCATTTCCAAAGAATATTGAAAATCAAGTTGATATTTTACATATTTTGCGAACATGGCAATTCATTAATAATAAGAGTTTTAGATAAATTTTTTGGTATCTAATATAAAAAGTGTATAACAAAACATTACTTTGCTTTGATTATGGAGAAAAAAGAATAGGTGTGGCTGTGGGACAAACAGTTACATCCACCGCAACAGCATTACAAACTGTATTAGTTATTAATAAAAAACCAGACTGGGAAGCGATTAAAATTCTCATTGATGAATGGAAACCTGATAAATTTATTGTTGGCCACCCATTTACTTTGCATGGCACCAGACAAAAAATGACGGATGCAGCAGAGCGTTTTAGTCGGCAACTTAAACACCGATTTAAATTACCAGTTGATTTAATTGATGAACAACTTTCATCTTACGAGGCACAACAGGAACTAAAATCTACACGTAACCTCGACCCAACGTCAGCAAAACTCATTCTTGAAACCTGGTTTAGAGAAAATACTAATTTTGAGCATCGACAAATCAATAATAATAAGGAAGACTAGCGGGTATATGATGGAAAAAATCGATATAGGCGTATTAATAGAAAATATGGCCAAAGATATAAGTTCTCACTGTAATAACAAGGGCTGTGAGAATCCGCTTATGATTGGAATACAACGTGGAGGTGTCTGGGTTGCAACGCGGCTACATAATAAACTTAATTTAAAAGACTCGTTAGGAGAATTAAATATTGCCTTTTACCGGGATGATTTTAGCAAAATCGGGGTTCACCCTGAGGTCAGACCGAGCAAATTATCAATAAATTTGGATAACCGTCATGTGATACTTGTAGATGATGTTCTACATACAGGCCGCACAATCAGAGCTGCTATGAATGAAATTTTTGACTATGGCCGCCCTGCAAGCGTCGTGTTGGCTATACTAATAGAACGTAGCGGAAAAGAATTACCTATCCATGCAGATATTATTGGAAAAACAATTACACTAAAAGAGGGAGAACATGTTAAACTCTGCGGTCCAGAGCCTTTGGCGCTGGAAATTATGAAAACTGGATGACTGGAAACAATATTCAACTCGACAAAGACGGCAATCTAAAGCACTTTCTTTCTATTGAAGGACTCAGCCACCCATTACTCCATACAATTCTCGACTACGCTGAATCTTTTGCCACAGTTGGTAAAAGACCTGTAAAAAAAGTACCGCTACTACGCGGGAAAACGATTGCTAATTTATTCTTTGAACCCAGCACTAGAACCCGTACAACTTTTGAACTCGCAGCAAAAAGATTATCTGCAGATATACTCAATCTGAATATTTCAACTTCGGCAACAAGTAAGGGAGAAATACTAAGTGACACGCTTCGCACACTCGAAGCAATGCATTGTGATATGTTCGTCGTTCGTCATGCTAACAGTGGCGCAGCACACTATATCTCATCACAAGTAGCTCCACATATCAGTGTTATAAATGCCGGAGATGGCAGACATGAGCATCCAACTCAAGCGATGCTAGATATGTTTACTATTAAGCAACACAAGAAAGATTTCGCAAAACTATGTGTCGCTATTGTAGGTGATATTTTACATTCACGTGTCGCGCGTTCAGAAATACATGCCTTAAATATATTAGGTGTAAATGAAGTAAGAATAATCGGTCCTCATACACTAATACCAAAGGATATCGAAAATCTTGGTGTCCATATTTATCATGATATGAATGATGGACTTAAAGATGTTGATGTTGTAGTTATGCTGAGATTGCAACGAGAACGGATGCGTGGAGCATTATTACCAAGCGAAGATGAATATTTTAAAAGATTCGGTTTAACCAATAAAAGACTAAGGCATGCAAAAAAGGATGTGATCGTGATGCATCCAGGACCGATAAATAGAGGCGTTGAAATTGATTCTGATGTTGCGGATGGAAAACATTCCGTGATTTTACAACAAGTCAGTCATGGTATTGCTATACGAATGGCAATTATGGCCATGACAATGGGTCAAGTAAATATAAATGAAAACAAGGGAAAACATGAATAATGCGCATTTCAATTGAAAATGGAAAAGTGTTAGACCCGTCTAATAAAATAGATCAAAAACAAAATATATTTATTGCTGATGGCAAGATCGTTTCCTTGAAGAAAAAACCTGACGGATTTAGTGCTGACATAACACTTAACGCAAAGGATAAAATTATTTTACCGGGGTTAGTAGACTTGTGTGCGAGATTACGTGAACCTGGCTTTGAAAAAAAAGGAAATTTTAACAGTGAATTACATGCTGCAAATAGTAGTGGTATAACATCAGTAAGTGTCCCGCCAGATACAGTACCAGTTGTCGATACACCCTCAGTAGTGGAATTTATTCATCAACGAGCAAGAGAAATAAATCGAGCTAATGTTTATCCTCTTGGAGCTCTAACGCAAGAACTAAAAGGCGAACAGTTAGCAGAAATGTATCTATTAAAGGAAGCCGGTTGCGTCGGCATTAGCAATGCGCTTGTAGCAATCTCAAATACAGAAGTTCTAAGGCGTGCCTTTGAATATGCAAACAGCTGTGATCTTACTGTATTTATGTATGCTCAGGATGAAAAAATTACAAATAATGGAGTTGTGCACGAAGGAGCCATTAGTGCCAGACTTGGACTTCCGGCAATACCAGAAACGGCTGAGACAATTGCAATAAGTCGTGCTCTATTACTTATTGAGCAAACAAATGCCCGAGCTCATTTTTGTCATTTATCTTCTGCACGTGCTGTCGATTTAATTAGAACTGCAAAGAAAAATGGCGCACAAGTAACAGCAGATGTTTCGATATGTAATCTTCATTTAACTGATATGGATATTGCTGATTATGATAGTAATTGCCATCTAAAACCTCCATTACGTAGTGAACGAGACCGTGTTGCACTGATTGAAGGACTTTGTGATAAAACAATTTCTGCAGTATGTTCAGATCATCAACCACATGAAGATAATGCTAAATCTGCGCCATTTAGTATGACTGAGCCAGGCGCTTCGACAATTGAGCATCTGTTGCCATTAATGCTACATCTTGTTAATCGTAATGAAATAAAACTTAATAGAGCATTATCACTATTAACATCAGAACCCGCAAAAATACTAGGTGTCAGTAAAGGCACAATTGAAAATAACAAGAATGCAGACTTGTGCATATATGACCCTAACAAAAATTTAAGTATAGATAAAAATAATTTGTTTAGTTCTGGGAAAAATACGCCTTTTAATGGTTGGGAGTTACAGGGCGAAGTAACTCATACTTTATTAAATGGTAAGGTAGTTTTTAGTAGANAGTAANCANATGACTCATCCAAAGACACGTAACACATTATATGTGGAGCAGGCGGAGCTTATTTCACAGGATGCTCATGAAAATGAACAATATCATATGGTACTGAAAGCTCCAGAAACATCGGTGCGCGCAAGCCCCGGACATTTTGTTCACATGCAATGNGACTCAAGCATCTATATGCGCCGCCCAATGTCGATTATGCGAAGCTCTGTTAAAAATAATACTATCGATATACTTTACAAAGTGCATGGTGATGGAACAAATGCTTTATCAAAGAAAAAAATTGGAGATAGCATCGATTTAATAGGACCTATTGGGCAACCTTTTAAAATGAAAAATTACAAAAAACGTCCTTTGTTAATTGGTGGTGGTGTTGGTATACCGCCTATTATTTTTTTAGCAGAATATATTAAAGATACAACAAAAAACCTAAATCCTTTCGTATTAATGGGGTCTGAGATTCCTTTTCCTTTTAAAACTCAACCATCAAAAATATTAATAAACGAAGTGCCTGCAGAAGTGAATGCTTCAATGGCATTATTGGAAGATTGGGGGATAACATCCCGCCTTACGAGTTTGAATAATTATGCAGGCTGCTTTAATGGTTACGTAACTGAACTTGCAGATATATGGCTAGAAAAACTAGATGATGACCAACGTAAAGACGTTGAAATTTTTTCCTGTGGTCCTACTCAGATGCTAAAAGCAGTCAGCAAGCTAGCAAAAAAATATAATTTATCTTGTCAGGTTTCACTTGAAGAGTATATGGCTTGTGCAGTTGGAGGTTGTGCTGGTTGTACAGTGCTCATTAAAACTGAGAATGGTAATGAAATGAAGCGTGTTTGTGTAGATGGCCCTGTATTTGAAGCAGAAACTGTTATTCAATTTCATAATTAGGTTAAACTGCCAATAAAGATATACAAACCTATAAAAAAGATTTTGTACTTATCCGAAATTAATTTTGGCCTCGAGATTGGCTCGTGAGCTTGCATTATTAAGTGCTTCATCTAATTCGATACGNCCTTCCTTNTGTAAATTGTATAATGCNGTATCGAATGTCTGCATTCCTTCCTTACCGCTTTCTTCCATTGCTACCTTAATTTCGTCAATGTCNCCTTTTAAGATTAGATCTTGAATATGTGGNGTCATAATCAATATTTCTAAAGCAGCNCACCTTTTCCCGTCTTTTGATCTTACAAGACGTTGTGAAATAATTCCGCGAACATTTAGCGATAGGTCCAACAACAACTGTTTATGCATCTCCTGTGGAAACATATTGATAACACGTTCAATCGCTTGTCCTGCATTATTTGCATGTAAGGTTGATAACGCAAGATGNCCCGTATTACTTAANTCAAGTGCTGCCTCCATTGTTTCTCTTGTTCTGATCTCACCAACAAGTATAACGTCGGGNGCTTCTCGCAATGATGCCTTAAGAGCATTTGCATATGATTTAGTATCAACGCCAATTTCGCGCTGATTAANAATTGATTTAATATTTTTGTGGCTGAATTCTATCGGGTCTTCAATTGTCAGTATGTGATCGGCAGAATTTTGATTTCTATGATTAATCATNGCTGCTAGNGTAGTTGATTTACCGGAACCTGTTGCACCNACCATNAGTATCAAACCNCGTTTCAATAAGCTCATCTGTGATAAAGCTTCGGGGAAACCTAACTCCTCCACAGTGGGTACNTTACTCTGAATACGNCGCAAAACCATACCAACNTGACCACGTTGGTTAAANACATTGACACGAAANCGATCTGAATCTTCTAAGCTTATAGCAAAATCGCATTCGAGTGTTTCTTTAAACACAGCTTCTTGAGCTTTATTCATTACGCTATGNGCGATTTTGCTCGTNGCTGCTGGTGTNAATATTGTTTTACCTACAGAAACTATTTTACCATCNATTTTAATTTTTATAGGCGCATTTGCAGTAAGAAAAAGATCGGAAGCTTCTTTTTCCACCATTAATTCAAGATGAGGTGTAAGTGGATTAGATTTACTCATAATTTTACCAAATAGTTNCTCTAACGAACTTTCCCAGCTTCTTCTTCATCTTCATGCAGGGATATATGATCTAANCCGCCTTTANCATCTTCACCCTTTGCTGCTTTACCTTCAAGCTTGATACGTAGACGTAGCTCATTCATTGAATCTGCTGATCGTAAAGCATCATCATAAGAAATTTTATCTGCTTCATATAAATCAAATAAAGCTTGATCGAATGTTTTCATACCAAGTTCATTCGATTTTGCCATGATAGATTTAATCTCGTGTACATCACCTTTNAATATCAAATCAGANATAAGAGGTGAATTAAGTAAAATTTCAATCGCTGCGACACGCCCCTTACCATCAACAGTTTTTAATAAGCGTTGTGAAATCACAGATTTTAGATTTAGAGATAAGTCCATTAAAAGCTGCGATTTACGTTCTTCTGGAAAAAAATTGATAATTCGATCAAGTGCCTGATTAGCGCTATTTGCATGTAATGTTGCCATCGCTAAGTGCCCTGTTTCTGCAAAAGCAATTGCAAATTCCATAGTTTCACGATCACGAATTTCNCCAAGTAAAATAACATCCGGCGCCTGACGTAAAGTATTCTTTAGNGCGATNTCCCAATCGTCCGTATCAACACCTACNTCTCTTTGCATAATGATACTTTTTTTATGTGGATGCACATATTCAATTGGATCCTCAATTGTAATGATATGCCCAAAGCTATTATCATTACGATAATCNATCATTGCTGCTAGTGATGTTGATTTACCCGAACCCGTGCCTCCTACCATAATGACCAAACCATTTTTAGTCATTACCACATCTTTTAAAACATCNGGNAATTTAAGCTTATCTATGTTGGGTACGTCTGTTTCTATAACACGCANAACCAAACCACTATANCCTTGTTGTATNTANGCATTTGCGCGAAAACGTCCAATACCTTCGGGCGCAACCGCAAAGTTACATTCTTTTGTTGCGTCAAATTCTTTTAGTTGCTTATCATTCATTACTGCCTGACATAATGCTTTGGTATTTTCTGGCGTAAGTTTAGTTTTTGAAACTGGAGTTACTTTTCCATGAATTTTCATAGCAGGAGGAAACCCAACTGTAATAAAAAGATCTGATCCATCTTTCTCAATTAATGCTTTGAGAAGATCACGCATATACTTAATCGCTTTGTCTCTATCCATTGTACTTCTCCTGACTTAAGACCTTTTTATTATATATAACAATTAAACATTTTCTTTATTTGCAGCTTTTGATGCTGCTTCTTGCTGAGTTACAACATTAGCTTGTACCAACCTTTGCAAATCTTGATCGAGTGTTTGCATGCCAAATGATTGCCCNGTTTGAATTGCTGAATACATTTGTGCGATCTTATTTTCTCTAATAAGGTTGCGGATTGCCGGGGTACCAATCATAATTTCATGCGCAGCGACGCGCCCGCCCCCTTGTTTTTTTAATAAAGTTTGAGAAATTACCGCTTTCAAAGATTCTGATAACATTGCCCGTACCATTTCCTTTTCATCTGCTGGAAATACATCAACAATACGGTCTATTGTCTTCGCTGCCGAACTTGTATGAAGAGTCCCAAATACAAGATGTCCGGTTTCTGCTGCTGATAATGCTAAGCGAATCGTTTCAAGGTCACGCATTTCACCTACAAGTATTACATCGGGATCTTCTCGTAATGCTGAACGTAGTGCTTCATTGAAGCCAAGCGTATCTCTATGCACTTCACGCTGATTAATTAAACATTTTTTACTTTGATGAACAAATTCAATTGGATCTTCGACAGTTAGAATGTGCCCTTTTTCTGTGTTGTTCTTATGATCAACCATTGCTGCTAAGGTAGTTGATTTGCCAGAACCAGTCGGGCCAGTTACCAAAACAACCCCGCGTGGATAATCAGAAATTTCTTTAAAAATATTGGGCGCATTGAGTTTTTCAAGAGAAAGTATTTCTGAAGGAATTGTTCTAAAAACAGCGCCAGCGCCACGATTTTGATTAAATGCATTAACACGGAAACGCGCTACATTGGGAATTTCAAAAGAAAAATCGCACTCGAGAAATTCTTCAAAATCTTTTCTTTGCTTATCATTCATGATGTCATAAACCATATTGTAGACATCTTTATGCTCCATATCGGGAGCTTTAATTCTTTGCATTTCACCATCAATTCGCATCATTGGTGGCATTCCTGCAGATAAGTGAAGATCGGAACAACCGACTTCTACGCCTTTTCTTAAAAGATCGCCAATATCCATCACAACCTCTCCCTTAGACTCAAGATAAAAAATATAATTTTTTTAATAGAATCGGCTTTTACTCTTAATTTATTTTTACATATCTGGGACAGTGAAATTTGTGTTCCCTAAATGTTATTATTTTATTTATGAGTTTTACCGATATTCGCATACCATAGAGTACTGCAATACTGGGCTAGTGTTAATAGTATCAGACATCAAATAACGGCTATTTTATGGAAATATCTAATAATCTTAAGAAAATCCGTANCAAAATTACTGCTTCAGAAAAAAAATTTCTCCGCGAAAACAATTCTGTTTGTCTAATCGCTGTAAGTAAAACAAGGAAAATCAATGAAATAATATCGGCAATTNATGAAAATCAGCATCATTTCGGTGAAAATTACTGTCAAGAGGGNGTTGAAAAAATAAANGCNATTACCNANCCCGGCATCGTTTGGCACTTTATAGGNCCTGTTCAATCAAANAAAACAAAACAAATTGCTCNATACTTTGACTGGGTNCACACNGTCGANAGANTAAAAATNGCTCGCCGTTTGAATGAATTACGCCCCNCAGATATNCCTCCTCTTGAATATTTGTATTCANGTCAATACAAGCGGGGAGACAACAAAATCTGGGATCACAGCTGATGAAATTGAAAGCTTTATTAGTGAAATTAGTGATTATAAACGTATAAAAATAAGAGGGCTAATGTCATTACCGGAAATAAAACTAAGTCTAAATGAGCAAAGAAAGTCTTTCTCAGTGTTGAAAAACGTTTTTAACCAACTAAGAAAAAGTAGACCGGAACTCGATACTTTGTCCATGGGAACAACACAAGACATGGAAGCTGCAATTGCAGAAGGAGCGACTTTTGTCCGGATAGGAACTGCAATTTTTGGGCCCCGTAACAACTAAAAGAACATTAACTAATGTATCTTCGGCCTGATATTTTTTGCTTACACCGCTATACTTTCCGATATTTTTTAAAAAACCAAATTATTCAATTATGGAAAATCTTACAATAGCATTTATCGGCAGCGGGAATATCGCTAGTAGTATGATTGGTGGCTTGATAACTAATGGAATCAACCCAGAAAAATTAATTGCGGCCGATTCAGATAAGACACAACAACAACTTATAGCAGATAAGTATGGGGTTAGAGTTTATGATAAAAATTATGATGCAGCAAAGGAAGCAGATGTTATTATTTTTGCAGTAAAGCCACAAATAATGCAGCAAGTTGTTAAAGAAATTTCAAAAAATATAGAAGTCAAAAATAAACTAATATTATCAGTTGCTGCAGGTATAAAAATATGTTCAATAGAAAACTGGCTTGGACAAGTTACCGCAATTGTTAGAGTTATGCCTAACATGCCAGCACTTATTCAGGCAGGTGCTAGCGCTTTATACGCAAACTCTGCCACACTAGACAAACAAAAAAATGCTGCTGAAACTATTATGAGATCGGTTGGTGTGGCTACCTGGCTCGATTCTGAAGAGCAAATGGATGCAGTTACTGCACTTTCTGGAAGTGGCCCTGCATATTTCTTTTACTTTATGGAACTAATGGAAAGCCATGCTATCGAAATGGGTTTGAATAAAGAAGATGCAAAGTTATTAACAATAGAAACAGCACTTGGAGCGGCAAAAATGGCATTACTGTCTTCGTTCGATTTAAAAACACTCCGCAAACAAGTAACATCGACAGGAGGAACAACTGAGAAAGCCTTAAATATTTTTATGGAAGGTAAACTAGATGAACTAGTTAACAATGCTATGGATGCGGCAAAAAACCAATCTATAGAATTATCAAAATCTTTCAAGGATTAGAATATGGGTAGTGGTTATTTTTCACAAGCAATTATTTTTTTAGTTAAACTTTTTTTTGATATTTATATTCTCACTTTAATACTACGTTATTTATTAACAATAGTTCGTGTAGATTCATTAAATCCTTTATCTGCATTGATAATAAAAGTAACTAATCCATTACTGAAACCTTTGCGTAGAACTATTCCTGGTTACTTTGGTATTGATTGGGCATCAATAATTTCATTATTTTTGGTTCAGGCGATAGAAATAATTTTAGTTGCGTTGATTATAACCGGAGGGATACCAGCATTTAGTGGGTTAATCATGCTAACTATTGCTTACTTGTTAAGAACAATACTTTATATATACTTATTTATCATAATCGTTCAAGTTATCATTAGCTGGCTAAACCCAAATGCCTATAACCCAATTACAACAATTATGTATCAAATAAGCGAACCTATCCTAAAACCAATAAGGCAATTTATTCCATCAAGTGGAGGATTAGATTTTTCGCCTCTAGTTGCTCTTATTATTATAAATCTTTTGATGATACTTATAATTTCACCTTTAATGGATTTAGGCCAAAAATTATCGCTTTAACGATACATTTATTTTATTTAAATTTATAATTAATATGGAAAATTCGCTACCATCAAACAGTATAGGTTTAATAAAACCTAATAAAGTACATTTTAATGAAACGCTGCTACTATCATCAGGGAGTAGTTTAAATGGCTTTGAACTTATTTATGAAACCTATGGTGAATTAAATACCAGCCATTCTAATGCGATATTAATTTGCCACGCTCTTAGCGGCGATCATCATGTAGCTGGATATCATTCGCAGGAAGATAAAAAACCTGGTTGGTGGGACAATGCAATTGGCCCAAATAAAATAATTGATACTAATAAATTCTTCGTTGTTTGCCCTAATAATATAGGGGGTTGTGGTGGTTCTACTGGACCGCTAACTACTAACCCCGATACAGGCGAAATTTATGGCCCTAATTTTCCACTTGTAACAGTAAAAGATTGGGTTAAAACTCAGGCAATGCTGGCAGATCATCTTGATATCGATGTCTGGGCGGTAGTCATCGGGGGAAGTTTAGGTGGTATGCAATGCATGGAATGGTCTATTGCCTACCCAAATAGACTAAAACATACCTTTGTTATTGCAGCGGCACCAAAATTATCTACACAAAATATTGCCTTTAATGAAGTGGCAAGACAAGTAATCCGATCGGATCGTAATTTCAACGAAGGCTACTACTATAAGAATGACAACAAACCCATACAGGGTTTAATGCAGGCAAGAATGCTTGGACATATTACCTATCTATCTGATGATGTGTTAGACGAAAAATTTGGACGACAACTACGTGATGGAGAAATTAAATTTGGTTATGATGTTGAATTTCAAATTGAAAGTTACCTTCGGTATCAAGGGCGTTCTTTTGTTGACCGCTTTGATGCAAATAGTTATTTATTAATAACAAAAGTACTAGATTATTTTGACCCGGCTTCTGAAACGAGCGGTGACTTAGCGAAAGCAATGTCTATGGCAACAGCTGAATTTTTAATTATTTCTTTTAGTAGTGACTGGCGTTTTTCCCCATCACGATCAGTAGAAATCGTGGGAGCATTACTTGAAACAGGTAAAAAGGTAAGTTATATAGAAATAGAATCTAAGGAAGGACATGACTCTTTTCTAAAAGAAATACCTATTTATCACCAAGCAATAAAAACAGCCCTTAATCGTATTGCAATCGAAATTGGTATCGTATGAAACTAAGAACTGACCAATCTTTAATCGCAAAATGGATTAAACAAAATACGCGGGTACTTGACCTTGGGTGTGGGGATGGAACACTTCTAGCAAATCTACAAAAAGAACAAAATGTATCCGGATATGGTATTGAAATTGACGGAGATAATATCATCAAATGTTTAGAAGTTGGTGTTAATGTAATACAAACTGACCTTGACGCAGGGTTATCTCAATTTGAAAATAATACTTTCGATTATGTAATCATGACGCAAACACTCCAAGCAATTTATTATCCGGAAAAACTATTAATAGAGATGACCCGTGTCGGGCAAGAAGCAATTGTTACCTTCCCTAATATGGCTCATTGGAAATGTAGACTACAAATGGCACTTGGTGGTCATATGCCAAAATCTAAAACTTTACCCTATGAGTGGTATAACACACCAAATATTCATCTTTGCTCATTGGATGATTTTGAAAACTTATGTATGAAAAAAAATATTGAAATACTAGAAAGAGCAACGGTTGATCATGCACATCAAATTAGCTTGGGCATGAATATATTTCCCAACTTACTAGGTGAAATAGCTATTTATCGTTTTCGCTATAAAAACTAATTAAGCTATATAGTCTTTTTTTAATACTTTTATTTTCCATTTATATTTAATTTTAGATCATAGTCAATAATCAACGGTGCGTGATCTGAAAACCTTTCATTTTTATAAATTGATGCTTTTTTTATTTTATTTTTCAGTCCGGGAGTAACAACCTGATAATCTATACGCCAACCAACGTTCTTTGCCCATGCTTGCCCGCGATTTGACCACCATGTGTATTGTTCAGCTTCCTGATTAACTATACGGAATGCATCAACCATACCTACATCACTAAATAAATCATCCATCCATGCGCGTTCCTCAGGGAGAAAACCTGAATTTTTTTGATTACCCTTCCAATTTTTTATATCAATTTTTTTATGTGCAATATTCCAATCCCCGCAAATAATATACTCTCTCTTCTGACGTCGCATTTTTCTTAAAACCGGCATAAAACGACTAAGAAAATCGAATTTTATTGCTTGTCGTTCTTCACTTGATGAACCGGAAGGGAGATATAATGAAATAACGCTTAGTTTATCAAAGTTGGCTTGTAAAAAGCGCCCTTCATCGTCAGCACCTTTCCAGCCTATTTTATCAATAATTTTATCCGGTTTTTTACGTGTATATATACCAACGCCACTATAGCCTTTTTTAACAGCATCATTAAAATATCCATAGTATCGCTTAGGTTTGAGTATTTCTTCTGCTAGTTGGTCAACTTGCGCCTTTGTCTCCTGTATACATACAATATCGGCATTCTGTTTTTGTAGCCATACGAAAAAATTTTTTCTATGCGCGGCGCGTATTCCATTAACATTTACCGAAATTACTCTCATCCAAACTACCCCCTATTTATTTTGCACTGTATCATACACAATCATCTTTGATTTGTTCGTTTAATTGAGGAGCTAAGATGAGAAAGTACCAAAAAGAATTTATCGAACTTGCAATTAAAAAAAAGGCATTATGCTTTGGTGAGTATAAACTTAAATCAGGGCGTATTAGTCCGTACTTCTTTAATACAGGTCTATTCAATGACGGAGAGAGCCTCACTAAACTTGGTAGATTTTATGCAGAAGCACTCCAGAATTCAGAAATTAAGTTTGATATGATTTATGGTCCTGCCTATAAAGGAATTCCTTTAGCCTCGACAATGGCCATCTCGTTTCATGAAATTTTTGGTAAAAACTACCCTTTCTGCTTTAACCGAAAAGAAATAAAAGATCATGGCGAAGGTGGCTTTACATTTGGGGCAGAAATACAAAATCGCGTTATTATTATTGACGATGTGATTTCCGCAGGGACATCTATAAATGAATCAATAAATATAATTCAACCGAAAGGAGGAACTGTAGTTGGGGCGATAGTAGCTGTTAATAGACAAGAGAGAGGAGAAGGTAAAAAATCAGCAATCCAAGAAGCAGAAGAGAAATTTAATATCAAAATAATTAGTATTATTAACTTAAACGATATTATTACATATATAGGTGAGCATGATGCTTATAAAAAACATTTAAAAAGCTTAAATCATTATATTCAACAGTATGGCGAAATTAAATAATGACTTAAAAATGACAGTCATACTATAATAATAAAAATTAATATTATCATTAAGAAATCTTATGATTAGACAAACTATAAATTTAATTATTTTACTTACACTAAATATATCAATTCCGGATAATAGTGTTCAAGCAAGAATGAAGTGCTGGACAAATAATGAAGGAGTAAAAGAATGTGGTGATACAGTCCCCCCGGAATATACCCAACAAGGGTATAAAGAATTAAGTAAGGAAGGCATTGTCAAGGATGAGACAAAAAGAGTTAAAACTAAAGAAGAATTAGAAAAAGAAAGGGAAAAAGCACGGGCTGTTGCAAAAGAAAAAGAAAAAGTAAGAAAAAAACAAACTCATGACAAAATGTTGCTCGAAACATACAATACTATTGATGATATTAATGATGCGAAAGAACAAAAAATCCAAGCTATAGAATCTACAATTAAATATAATAAAAAACGTATTATAAAATTACAGGGTTTGCTCGATAATGAAGAAAAATCTGATGCTGATAATCAGACACTAAAGCAACAAATTGCTGAAAATGAAAAGTACATAGAATATAAAATAGACGAACAAAAAGAAATAGAAAAAACTTATTTTGAATATATTACGAGATTTAAAGAGCTGAAAGGCTTAGATTAATTATCTAAAACAACCTGCTTTAATAACACCCCATTGAATTTCTAAATGTTCTGTCGGCTTATTTTTAAACGAGCTTATAACAAATTGAGACAGTTTTCCCTCTATATAAATTAGCATTTGATTTGCTGCGGCATCAATATTGCTTATTGGCCTTGGGCCATTAGTTAAATTTGCTTCTCGTAGTATTTGCCGTATTTGTAATTCTATGCGTTCAAAAAATTGTGTAACCCTAAGATGTAAACGTTCATTTTCTCCCAATAATATATCACCGATTAATAAACGGGTTATTCCTGGATTCTTCTCAGAAAAAGAAAGTATGAGGTTAATAATTTTATAACAACGTATAGTTGGATCTGTTTCTTGCTCCAAAATTCTGTTAACTAGGCTAAATATTGATTCTTCTGCATAATTAATTAACGCCTCAAACATTTTTGCTTTACTCGCAAAATGCCGATATAGGGCAGCTTCAGAAACACCAACAGCATTTGCAAGACTCGATGTTGTTATTGGTAATCCAAGTTTTTTTTCTAATTCAATCGTTAATACTGTTAATATTTGTTCACGTCTACTTAACTTTGGTTTGCTTGTCATAATTTATAAATAAACTATTTATTTTGCCTATGTATTAGAGTGCCAACACCTTCATCAGTCAAAATTTCAAGTAATACGGCATGTTGAACTCGGCCATCAATAATATGCGACGTTTGTATACCACCATGAACCGCATTTAATGCAGAACGTATTTTTGGCAACATGCCTCCATGAATAATACCATCTGAGATCAACTTATCGACTTCTTCTACAGAAACTCCGGTTAGTACTTTGCCGTTTTCATCAAGTAGTCCTTTTGTATTTGTTAGCATAATAAGTTTTTCTGCTTCCAAAATTTCAGCTACCTTCCCAGCAACTAAATCGGCATTAATATTATATGATTGGCCGGATTTATCAGTACCAACAGGAGCAACGACGGGTATTGAATCATCCTTAATTATCTCCTCAATAACTGACTTATCAATATTATGAACATCACCAACGTGACCCAAATCTATTATTTCAGGCACATCAAATTCAGGGTCATCTTTTTCAACAATCATTTTTTTTGCCTCTATAAGTCCACCCTCTCTGCCACATAACCCAATTGCATTGCCCCCAAAGTGATTAATTAAATTGACTATTTCCTTATTAACCACCCCTCCCAATACCGTTTCAACAATATCCATTGTCTCGCTATCAGTTACACGCATTCCTTCGATAAATGTAGATTTCTTACCCAGTTTATTTAATGTTTCCCCAATCTGCGGGCCTCCACCATGAATAACTACCGGCTGCATACCAACTAATTTCATTAATACTACATCACGTGCAAAACCTTCTTTAAGAGTTTCGTCAGACATCGCATTCCCGCCGTACTTTATTACGATGACTTTACCTCTAAATTTTTTTATATAAGGTAATGCCTCTGTTAAAACTTCAGCAATATATTTTGGTTTTTTATTTATATCTTCCATCTATCAAAATTAGCATTAAATAAATATTTATGTTTACAAATGACTCCTATTTATTTCATAAGTTCAAAAAGGTATTTTAGCATTTGGTTTAATCAGATTAATTATTGTACGAAACTCAGACTGAATACGTTCAAGTACTAACTCCGTATCGGCCTCGAATCTAAGAATCATATAGGGCGATGTATTTGAAGGTCTTACTAGACCCCATCCATCGTTATACTCAATACGTAAACCGTCGATATCTATTATTTCAGCATCTAAACTACGAATACTTTCCGTAAACTTTTTCATAAAATTATCATGTTCTTCTTCTTTCAAAAACATTCTTAATTCAGGAGTTGATATACCATAGGGTAACTGTTCGAATAATTCAGTTGGGTTTTTTTTGCTCCTTGAAAAAATTTCAATAAACCGTGACGCTGTATATAATGCATCATCAAATCCATACCAACGTTCTTTAAAAAAGATATGGCCGCTCATTTCTCCTGCTAACAGTGCATTAACCTCATGCATTTTTTGCTTAATAAACGAGTGTCCTGTTTTCCACATTAACGCTTTACCACTACTAGATTCAATAACTGATTTTAGATATTTAGTACATTTCACATCAAATATGATGTTACATCCTTTGTTACGTGATAATACATCTATCGCCAATAACATTAACTGTTTATCAGGCCATATTATATTACCCATAGCATCAACAACCCCTAATCTGTCACCATCGCCATCAAACGCAAAACCAATATCTGCAGATTCCTCCCTAACCTTTCTCACAAGATGTTTTAGATTTTCAGGTTGGCTTGGGTCAGGGTGATGATTAGGAAAATTGCCATCAATTTCCGAAAAAATTGTAATAACAGCACAACCAAGCGCTTCAAATAATCGAGGAGCGATTTCCCCTGCAGAGCCATTACCACAATCAATTACAATTTTGGGTGAAGACTTTATGGAAACATTAATGTCACTCGAAACGCGTTTTATATATTCAGCCGAAACATCTTCATGTCTCAACACTCCCTGTCCTGTTTTATAGTCCTTTGAAATTACATACTCTTTAATTTCTTCAATTCCCTCTGCAAATAATGAAATGCCGGCAAGGACTGTTTTTAAACCATTATATTCAGCAGCATTATGACTGCCAGTTACCATTACACAATTATTAGTCCCTAAATAGTGGCTAGCAAAATAAGTGACAGGTGTTGGGACAATACCTATATCTATTACGTCTCTTCCTGTGCTTCTTAAACCATCTATTAAAATTTTACTGAGTTCTGGACTTGAAATTCTTCCATCACGACCAACAACAATTTCTTTTTGATTTTTTTTATAGGCTATCGTACCGATCGCTTTAGCAATTTCATATACAACTTCACACGTAAGTTCTTCCCCAAAAACACCACGTATATCATAAGCCCGAAAAATGACAGAATTAAACTCTGCATTTTGTTTTAGTTTTTCCATGTATTAAGACACACCAGTATGACCGAAACCACCTAGACCTCTTATTGTTTCATCAAACGAATCAACAAATTCAAAATCAGGTCTTTCAATCGGTACAATTATCATTTGGGCTATTCTATCCCCTGGAGTTATCGTAAATTTAACAGCCCCTCTATTCCAACAGGAGATATAAATCTCGCCCTGATAATCTGAATCGACTAAGCCTGTAAGATTGCCAAGAACAATACCATGTTTATGGCCAAGGCCTGATCGAGGTAATAACATTGCTGCATAAGATTTATCAGCAATATATATTGCAAAACCTGCAGATATCAAAGCTGTGTCACCTGGATTTATAATTAGGTCGTTATCAATACATGCGCATAAATCTAAACCAGCTGAACCTTCTGTTGCGTATTGAGGTATGGGAAACTCATTGCCCAATCGTTTATCAATGAGTTTGATTTGAATTTTTTTCATTATATTGAAGTGCAATTATTTTTATAAGCTGCCTAGCTAATTTATTTTTTGAAGTGAGCGGTAATTGTTCACTTCCTGTTTGCCAAAATACAGTTAAAGCATTTTCTTCAGAGTCAATTCCTATGTTTTCCCCCACTTTATTTGCAGCAATCATATCGAGATTTTTTGAATGCATTTTTTTTTGAGCATTAATCTCAACATTTTCTGTTTCTGCTGCAAAACCCACTGTGAATGGCGCATCATTTAATGTTGCAACTTGTGACAATATATCTAATGTATTTTCAAGAACTAACTTCTGAGTATTATCAGACTTCTTTATTTTTTCTTCTGATATCTTATGTACTTTAAAATCAGCTACCGCAGCTGCAGAAATAAAAATATCTGTACTTCTAATTTTTTGCATTACAGATTGATGCATTTGCTCAGCAGATGTTACGTTTATAACCTTTATAGTATCTGTTGCGTCAATATTTACAGGTCCAGAAATCAATGTGACATCTGCTCCTGCTTCTGCTGCTGCAGTTGCAACTGCGTATCCCATACGGCCTGAACTTCTGTTACTTAAAAATCTTATTGGGTCAATTGCCTCACGTGTAGGACCTGCGGTGACTAATAATCTTGAACCGGTTAAAATATTTGTTTGAAATATATCGGTCGTGTTTTTGACTATTTCTTCGGGCTCGATCATACGACCCGGGCCATCTTCTCCACACGCCTGTTCTCCTGTTGCAGGACCAATAACTTGAACCCCTCTTTCGCATATTCTTTTTACATTTTGTTGTGTCGCTGCATTCGACCACATTTGCTGATTCATAGATGGAGCAACAACAACGATGCTATCACTTGCTAAGCATATACAGCTCAATAAATCTTCAGCAAAACCATGAGCATATCTCGCAATAAAATTTGCGCTTGCCGGTGCAATTAGGATCAGATCAGCCCACCGCGCTAATTCAATGTGCCCCATAGCTGTTTCAGTGTCTAAATCGAGTAATTCTGTATATACAGGTTTTGACGATAAGGCCTGAAAGGTCAAGGGCGTAATGAATTGAGTAGCATTTTGTGTCATAACGACACGAACTTCTGCCCCATTTTTTTTCAATAAACGAACTAAAAAGGCTGCCTTATAAGCAGAAATGCCCCCGGTAACACCTAAAATGATTCGTTTCCCAATTAATTTATGCATAATGCTATGATTTTACCCGAATTATTTCTTTCGTTGCATGAAGTTTTTTAACTCCTCCAGAACAGGGAGCTTTTCACGAATACTTGGATTCGAAGTTTAATCGATGTAGAATCCGCGTTCACTTTTTTTTCATTTATATAGATAGAGAATAATAATGTCGCGAGTTTGTCAGGTAACAGGTAAAAGACCAATGGCTGGGAATAATGTATCTCATGCAAATAACAGGACAAAACGGCGTTTTTTGCCTAATTTACAATCGAGACGCTTTTGGATAGAAAGCGAAAATCGTTGGGTCAGACTGCTTGTGAGCAAACAAGGTGTTCGAATTATCGACAAAAAGGGCATTGAAAATGTGCTTGCTGAGATTCGTACACGTGGTAAACCGATCAAAAAGGGTGCTTAATGATGCGTGATAAAATTAAACTTGTCTCATCTGCAAAAACCGGGCACTACTATACGACGACAAAGAACAAGCGGACTATGACAGATAAAATGGAAATTAAAAAATATGACCCAGTTGTTCGTAAACACGTTATATACAAAGAATCGAAAATAAAATAGTGCTATTCAGCGCTATTTCCACAAGTGCGCTATGAAAAAAGATAAAACTCTTATATCGGTCAATGATCTTTCAAGATTCTATGGGCAAAAATGTGCAATTGAGAACGTGAGTTTCGATGCACATCGAGGTGAAATTCTTGGCTTACTTGGCCCAAATGGTGCTGGCAAATCTACAACAATGCAAATTATTTGTGGGGTAATTGCTGCAAGTAATGGCTCTGTGAATATCGTGGGGCACGATATACAAGACTCCCCTAAATATGCAAAACAAAACATTGGTTTCTTGCCAGAACAATTGCCATTGTACAACGACTTGAATGTTGATGAATATTTATACTATTCTGCAAAATTAAGAGGCATAGAAAAAGCTAATCTAAAAGATGCAGTAACTGCTACTAAAAAACGTTGTGGTTTAGAAAATACAGGATCCCGGCTAATACAAAATCTTTCAAAGGGCTATAAACAGCGTGTTGGTATTGCGCAAGCGATAATTCATGCGCCTTCGATTATTATTCTTGACGAACCAACCTCGGGCTTGGACCCAAAACAAATCTTAGAAATAAGAAAATTAATGCGAGAACTAAGTAAGGACCACAGCATTATACTCTCAACACATATCCTTTCAGAAGTAGAAGCTGTTTGTGATCGAGTTTTAATTATAAATGAGGGTAATATCGTGTTAGATCGATATTTAAAAGAATTGTTAACCGATAAAAATTCACTTGAGTCTATTTTTATGCAATTAACCAGTGAGAATAATAAGTAACTGAAAAAAACTATTATGCTGAATAATATAATTTGTATTGCTAATAACGAATTACGACGTTTTTTTAAATCCTCACTCGCTTGGATTATATTAGCTATTACACAATTTTTTGTTGCAATTTTTTTCTACGTACCGCTTGTAATATATTTACAACCAGCTTCTGTAGCTTCCGGTTTAACTGATGCTGTAGTAGCTACCATGTATGGTTTTTCTGCTTACATTATATTGGTAATTTCACCTTTACTTACAATGCGCTTAATAGCTGAAGAACGTCAGCTTGGAACATTAAGATTATTGTTCTCATCACCATTAAGTATAACTGAAATAGTACTTGGTAAGTTTTTTGGGATATTAGCATTATATTTAATAATTTTATTAATGATAACTTTAATGCCACTATCATTATTATTTGGCACACAACTCGACCTTGGCCAAATATCATCAATATTAGTTGGTCTCTCTCTACTTGTAGCTTCAATTGCGTCAATCGGGCTTTTTTTGTCATCACTAACCAACTCGCCAACGGTAGCAGCAATATCAACATACGGTGTTTTATTGTTTCTTATGCTAATAAAAATTGGCGGAACAAATTCTTCATCCGAAATTGCTATGGAATTTTCTTACTTGGCAATAGATAAACACTATAATAATTTTTTAGCTGGATTATTCAATTCTGCTGATATTTTCTATTACGTAATATTAACTATATTCTTTTTAATTCTATGTATCTGGCGACTTGACGCAGAACGAACATACGGATAATTAATAGTATGTTTATTACAAAAAAAACAAAGTTAAAAATAAAACTAAATAGTATTTTGATGCTTTGCTTGTTGGTTATAACCGCTGCTTTACTAGCACGGTTAACTTATAAAAATTCCGTTGAGTACGATTGGACGGCTAGTGGAAGACATACATTATCAGATGCGAGTCTTAAAATTTTATCTAAAATGCCTGAAAAAATTGAGGTAATTTCATATGCTCGAGAAACTCCTTTTTTACGCCAATCAATAAAAAAATTTATAGGCAAATATCAGCGCCATAAACCTAACTTAGTTTTAAGTTTTGTAAACCCAGATACTGCGCCGGATGAGGCTCGAAACCTAGGGATAACTGTTGATGGCGAAATTATCGTACGCTACAAAAGCCGTGCTGAACATTTAAAAACAGATAGTGAACAGGTATTTGCAAATACATTGAAAAGACTACTGCGTAATCAGGAAAGGTGGATTGCATTTGTCGAGGGGCATGGGGAACGAAGTGCACTAAGTGCATCAAATGATGATTTGGGTGGGTGGGTTAACAATCTTATAAAAGAGGGCTATCGCGCTCAACCAATAAATCTATTGGAATCGAAAACTATTCCTGACAATACCAAAATACTTGTTATTGCAGGTCCAACTAGCGATTACCTCTCGAATGAAATCGATATTATCTTAAATTATATTGATAACGGAGGAAATTTATTATGGTTACATGAGCCGGGCTCATTGTATAAATTAAATAAACTAGCTGAAAAACTATCGATAGAATTTCTAGATGGGGTAATAATCGATACTGTTGGAAGAGAAATTGGTGTTGAAGACCCGACGATTACGTTTATTACAAAAAGCTTGTACCAAACACATCCGATTACTGAAAATTTTGATTTTGTCACACTTTTCCCGATGGCTGGAGCAATTAAACCCATAAAATCGAAGATTTGGCTAACTAAACCTATACTCAATACGGGTAAACATACTTGGAGTGAAACAGGCAAATTAAAGGGTGAAATAGAACTAAATTTAGATACCGAGCTTCAAGGACCACTAACATTAGGGTTGAGCTTAGAAAGGGAATATGAGAAAGATGAAAATGATCAATCGGTAAGAAAAAAACAAAGAGTTATAGTAATAGGTGATGGTGATTTTTTATCTAATACTTACTTTGCAAATAACGGAAACGGTGAACTAGGATCACGAATGATCAATTGGCTAAACAATGATGATGATTTTATTTTAATCCCGTCAAAAACCATCGTTGACGCACAATTAAAAACACCTTTTATAATATTAGGTGTGATTGGCACTGGCTTTCTATTCTTAGTCCCTTTGATTTTTATTGCTATTGGAATCATGATCCAAATAAGGAGAAAAAAACAGTAACGTGAACCAAAGAATATGGATTAATATTTTTTTATTAGTTGTTATCATTTCTTTATCAACGACTATTTTTTTCAAAAAAGATAAGATTAATGATGAATTCATAATTTTATCTAATATAGACCCTAATAATATAGAAAAAATTGAAATTCAAAGAAAGGCTCTTGACACACTATCCTTTAACAAAAAAGAAGGTGAATGGTATATAGATTTACCTTTCAAATTTAGAGCTAACCCAAATAGAATTGAGTCAATACTAAGCCTCCTTAAAACCGAATCATATAAAAAATTAAAATTAGATGAAGTAGATATAGCTCAATTTGACCTTAGAGATCCGAGAGTAATATTAACACTAAATAATTATGAATTTTCTTTTGGAACTACTAATCCTATTGACCAAAAACGTTATATTTTATTTGATCAAGAAATTTATCTAACCAATGACTTTTTATTTCCTCAATTAATGGTTAGTTTTGAGTTTTTTTTAGAAACTAAATTACTGCCCGACAATATAAATATTACTTCGATAAAGTTTCCTCAGTATGAAATTCAAAAAAATGATAATAAATGGGTATCTACTAAAACAGATCATAGTGAAGAAAAAATAAAAGATCTCGTAAGTAAATGGGAAAAAGCGACCTCACTTTCAATAAGCAAATACGAAAAAAAAGATAGCAAAGGAATAGTATCTGTCCAGACATATTCGGGCAAGAAAATTAATTTTTCTATAATTGAAACTGAGCCATATTTGATTCTTGCAAGAGAAGATATTGGTATTCAATATAATATGGGTATTGATAATATTTATAATGTGTTTTGAAATCACTCTTCTATAATAAAATTAATATGCCATTATAATGCCAGAACTACCCGAGGTTGAAACAACTAGGAGAGGTATTTCTAAGTATGTTGTTGGTAAACGCATAACTAATATTCTTATTAGAGAAAGGCGTCTTAGGTGGTTAATACCAAAAAATTTAAAAGAAATACTTAAGAATACATATGTTATAAAATTGACTCGCCGTGCTAAGTATCTTCTATTTTACACAAATAAAGGTTGTTTAATTGTACATCTTGGAATGTCAGGTAGTTTGCGGGTAGTAAAAAATAATCAAGAACACATTAAACATGACCATGTAGATTTTATTTTTGAATCAGAATATATACTAAGATTCCATGACCCAAGGAAATTTGGCTCCATTTTATGGACAGATAAAGACCCAACATCACATAAATTAATTGCTCATCTTGGTCCTGAACCTCTAAGTGAAGAATTTAATGATGATTATTTATATGCTAAATCCAAAAAACATTCATTATCAATTAAATCTTTCATTATGAATAATAAAGTCGTTGTAGGCATCGGTAACATTTATGCAAACGAGGCTTTATTCTTAGCAGGAATAAATCCAAAATGTAAAGTGAGCAGAATTTCTAAAAAACGTTATAAAATATTAATTGCCTCAATTAAAAAAATTTTAACAAAAGCCATTACTAAAGGTGGGACAACGTTGCGCGACTATGTAAGCGGTGATGGTTTACCTGGTTATTTTGCAAATGAATTAAAAGTATATAATCGTTCTGGTGAATTATGCTCAAAATGTAAAAAGAAAATAAAAACAATAAAACAAAATCAAAGATCTACTTTCTATTGTGCTTTTTGCCAGACTTAATATATAAATTATCTATTGATAGAAGTGTCTAGCTTCGGCAACACCTTCCCCTCTTGGATCGCTTGCAACAAAACTAGTGCTTTTATTTTTCCATATCATAATTGCCTGCATATTGCCGTACCTTCTTTTTATTTCTTTTAGTTTATGTCCTTTTAAAACTAATTTTCTTTTTTCATCTATAGTCAATCCATCTTTTTCATATTGAACTAAGTCAGGAAGATATTGATGATGGAAACGTGAGAGACCCACCCATGATTGTGGTAATTTTCCTTCTGTAAAATCTAAAATTGCTAACAACACCATACTAATAATTCTGCTACCCCCTGGAGTACCAAGAATACCAATGCGATCATTAGACTCAACAAATGTTGGGGTCATGCTTGATAAAGGTCGCTTGCCTGGATGAATTATGTTTGCTTGGTAGCCTACTAAACCATAATTATTAGCAGTCAATGGTTTAATAGTAAAATCATCCATTTCATTATTGAGCAAAATACCAGTTCCCTCTATAACAAAACCAGAACCAAACGGTAGATTAATACTTAACGTTGCTGAAACTTTGTTACCTTTTTTATCAACAACCGAGAAATGTGTCGTATTTTCACCTAAATTGTTAGCTGCCACTATACTACCCAACTCATTACTGGGTGTTGCATGATTAATATCTATCGTTAAGGCTAGCCCTTCTGCATAATTTTTATCTAGTAATCTTTCAATTGGTATGTATACAAAATCAGAGTCCCCCAAATATGCAGCACGATCGCGGTATGCGCGTCTCATAGCTTCGATGATAATATGCTTTCTTGTAACACTATCGTATTGAGACAAATCAAATTTCTCTAAAATATTCAGTGCTTGGCCAAGAACAATGCCACCAGATGAAGGTGGGGGAACGGACGTTACTGTAATGCCCTTATATTTTACAGAAATTGGCTCTCTTTCAATTATTTTGTAATTCGCCAAATCATATGTTTCCCATATACCACCATTTTTTTGAACGCTATCTACCATCTTTTGAGCAAAAATTCCTTGGTAAAACCCTTTGCGCCCTTTTTCAGCGACCATGCTCAATGTTTTAGAAAGATCTCTTTGTACAATAAGGTCCCCCAATTTTGGAATGTTATTGTTTGGGAAAAAAATAGATGAGGTATTGACATATTTACGCATTATCTTTTCTCTGTACCGAATTAATTTTCGATAACGCTTGGTCACAACGAAACCATTTTTTGCTTGTTTAATCGCCGGTTTGAGTACTTCTTTTAAACTTAGATTGCCATAATGAGTAACCAAGTGGTCAATTCCTGCGATAATTCCAGGAATACCAGATGCCATCGGGCCATTTAAAGATAGTCCATCAATAATATTGCCGTTCCTGTCTAAGTACATATCTTTATGACTCCTCATCGGGGCAGTTTCACGACCATCAATAACAACTTGTTTGTTATCTTCACTTCGATGTAACAACCAAAAACCGCCACCGCCAAGTCCCGAGCCATATGGCTCAACGACAGCTAATGAAGCTGTTATAGCAGCAGCAGCATCAAAAGCATTACCTCCTTTCTCAAGTATTTCCAAACCTGTTCGTGTAGCAATATGATGAGCAGTCGCAACCGCTGGCTGAACTGTAGTGTTGGCAAAAATAGGCGCTGGTAGTATGTATAAGAAAATATAAAAAAAATAATTCTGTTTATTTTTTTTCATACTAAAATTACTGTGTGAATTTTTCTTTTAAAATTAACTCAATGGGCTTAGGTACAAATGAGCTAACATCGCCTCCCAACTCTACTATTTCACGAATAAGACTTGATGAAATATAACTAAAATTTTCTGTTGAATTAAAGAAAACTGTCTCGATATCTTCGTGTAATTTTTTATTCATTACAGCCATTTTAAATTCATAGTCAAAATCCGATACTGTACGCATACCACGAACTATTATATTCGCTGATTTTTCACGTGCTAAATCAGTAACTAAATTTTTGAAAGGAACAACTTCAATATTATTGTTATTAGAAAACACATCTTCTATCAATACTACTCTTTCTCCTAACGTAAATAACTGCTTTGCTGATTTTTTTTCTGCAACAGCAATGATAAGTTTATCAAACAATTTAGCAGCACGATATGCTATATCTACATGACCATTTGTTATTGGATCAAAACTACCTGGATAAATTGCTGTTGTCATTTTCGTTTTCTCTGTTTACTTCTGCCAAAATTGATTGTAATTGTTTAGTTTGTATCACTTTATTTATTTTAAATACTGACGGTAAATTTATACTTTTTTCTGATTCGATATAAATTATTCCTTCACTGCTCAACAATGACTGCTGAAGAATGATTTGGCAACACTTTTCTACATAGCCCTGATTAAATGGAGGATCTAGAAAAATAATATCAAATTTTTTCGTACATTTCTCAGACCAACTGAGAGCATCTGCACACTCAATATAATGTGATTCACTGCCCAAGATCTGAGCAGTTTCTCTTAAATAATCAACAATTTTTTGATTAGATTCAATCATTGTTGCTGATGAAGCTCCTCGAGATAGAGCTTCAAAGGAAAGAATGCCTGTACCAGAAAACAAATCGAGACACTTTGCGCCTACAATTTTTTCCTGCACCCAATTAAATAATGTTTCACGAACTCTGTCTGGTGTAGGTCTTAAACCAGAGGCTGTTATTACATTTAACTTTCTACTACGCCACTTACCGCCAATAATACGAATCTTTCCTTGACTATCCAAGCTTCAATTTTCTTTATTTTTATTATTTGTAGATGTTCCAACTTTAACTGTAACTAAGTTATCTACAGTTAATCGACGTTTAAAAGCATCTTTAATATGTTCTATGGTAACTGCCTCAACATTGCTATTAAATGTGTGTAAGTAATCAAGTGGCAATTTATAATAACCAATAACAACTACATAGTTTAGAATCTTACTATTGCTGTCAACGCGTAACGGGAAACCGCCTATTATATTTTTCTTAGCCGAAATTAATTCTTCTTCTGTAGGGCCTAATTCAATATAGTTTTTAATGTTTTCTAATACAACGGAAATTGCTTCATCAGATTGATCTGTCTTTGTTTGTAAGCCTGCAATAAAAGGGCCCTTAAAACGCATGGGGCTGAAGTAGCTATATGCGCTATAGGATAATCCACGTTTTTCTCTAACCTCTTCAAACAATCGAGATACCATACCGCCTCCACCGAGAATATGATTTCCAACATATAGTGGAAAATAGTCAGCGTCGCCACGTTTAACCCCTGGCTGTCCAACGAGAATGTGTGTCTGGACAGACGGGTACTCAATAAATATATTTTTTGAGACGTCCAATTTATTTACCTTTGATAATGGAACAGCTTTCTTCCCATCTTGTAATGCGTTTACGATGTCTTCTGAAATCTGTTCAGCTGTTTTACGATCAATTGCCCCGACAATAGCAATCATTGAATTCTTCGCGTTATAGTATTTTCTATAGAATGAAATTATATCTTCTCTTTTGATTGATTTTATACTTGCTTCGTTACCTTCGCTTGGTTTCCCATATGGATGAGACTGATATATAGCACTCATAAATGCGTCCTTTGCAATAGCACCTGGAGATTGTTCTTTAGCTTTTATTGCAATCAACATCTGAGAGCGTTTTCTTTCGAGAGCATCATTAGGAAAATCTGGTGTCGAAATAACTTTTTTAAAATTTTCAATCGCCTCAGTCAACAGTTCAGCATCAGTAAGAGAACGTAATTGTAAAGAAGCCGAATCATAGCCAACATCTGCAGCATAAATTGCGCCGAGTGATTCAAACCCGTTGCTTATCGTATCTGCATCTTCACCATTAGCTCCCTCTGCTAATAAACTGTTTGTTAGCATTGCGATACCTAATGAATCAGCATCACGAGTACTGCCTGCATCAAAAACAATTTGTATATCAACCATAGGTAATTCTGGAGCATGCACATAATAGACATCAGCGCCTTTATCTGTGGTCCAATATTCTATATCTGGTGACGCTAGAGCAGAAACCGCAAAACATAGAGTAGAAAATAAAATTATCTTAGTGTGCACATTAATTTCCTTCTGTTCTAGCTGCATTTGCAGAATTATTCTTAATTGGGATTGGGTGTAAGTCGGCGACTGTTAATCTATCATCGATTAAGTACTTCTTCGCAACTGCCATTACCTGTTCAGCGGTTATGGCCTTAATTCTATCGACATATTCATCAGCCAACCCCCATGATAATCCGATAGTTTCTAACACACCAATTATCATTGCTTGGTAAAAAATAGAATCTTTTTCATAAATGTCTGAAGATATTACTTGCGCTTTAACACGCTGTAATTCTTCATCGCTAACTAAATGTGTTTGTATATTTAATATCTCATTTCTAAACGCTACTTCAAGTTCTTGTATTGATTTACCTTGCGCTGGTGTTCCTGACAGCATGAACAAATTATCTAAGCGTGAGGCTATTTGATAACTTACACTTGCCGCAGCAGCAACTTCATCTCTTCTAATTAGCCGACTAGCAATTCTCGCACTATTACCGCCATCCAATATTCCTGCTAACACCTCTAAAGCATATGGTTCCCAATCATGTTCAATTTGAGCTTTATTATTTATCTTTATCACTGGTGTCTTATAAGCCATCATGATACTTGGAAGTTCTGCTGGTCGTTTTACAGTTATGCGCTTTGTTCCTTGTTGAACAACTTCTGTTTGCTGTTTTGTTGCTATTGGTTCTCCTGAGGGTAAAGAACCGAAGTGCTCGTAAGCCAATCCATAAACATCATTTGGGTCAACATCGCCGGCAACTACAAGAGTGGCATTGTTTGGTGCATACCATTTTTTATACCACTCTCTTAGATCATCAATCGTTATATTTTCAATATCACGCATCCAGCCAATCACTGGAAATCGATATGTGCTTGTTTGAAAAGCTGCGGCTTTAATAGCTTCATATAAAAAAGACTGAGGATTATCTTCGGTACGCCATCGTCGTTCTTCCTTAACCACCTCAATTTCCTTTTTTAATTCTTCGTCAGATAACTTCAAATAACGCATTCGATCAGCCTCTAGTTTGAAACTAATTGGTAATCGTGATTTTTCAAGAGTTTGAAAATAACTTGTGTAATCAGGCCCCGTAAAGGCATTCTCGCGTCCGCCATTTTCTGAAATAATTCGTGAAAATTCACCAGGCGCGTAATTCTCTGTCCCCTTAAACATCATGTGTTCCAAAATATGTGATATTCCTGTTATGCCATCATATTCATAACTACTACCGACTTTATACCATACTTGTGTTATCACAATAGGAGCACGCCGATCTACCTTAACAAGAAGCTTAAGACCATTATCAAGTTCATATTCATGTACTTGAGCTAAAGCATTTATCGGGCTTATAAAAATAAAAATTAAAAGTATGTTACTTATTTTTAATCGTGAATATTTCATTGTTTTTTGTTTATAATATAAGTATTAAATTTCGTATCATTGAGTATAATTTTGAGTATTTTAATATTGCTAAGTTCATATTTACTCAATATAAAGTATGTTCATAATAAATACTGTTAAAAGTTATTCTTTGTTAAATTTGACAATAGCAACTTTAAATAAAAAATTGAACTAATATGAAAAAACTTGCCAGTCGGCTAAAATTAACGCGCACTAATCTTTTCGGTGCATTATTCAACAGAAATAAACCTGGCATCGATAATAACATTATTAGTGAGCTTGAGGATAGATTTTTACTCGCCGATATTGGTACCAAGACGACTGACCAGATCATACAACTACTAACATCTTCTTTGAAAGAAAGACCAAAAAATATTACGATTGAAACACAAATCAAACAACTTCTATTGTCTATACTTGAACCTGTAGAAAAAAATTTTCGCATACCATGTGACGCTAATAAACCTTATTTAATTTTAGTTGTTGGTGTTAATGGTGTTGGTAAAACGACGACTATTGGTAAGCTTACGAAACACATCAAGTCTGAGGGTAAAAGTATACTCTTAGCAGCTGCAGATACATTTCGTGCTGCAGCAACTGAACAATTAAGTAAGTGGGGAAATGTCAATGGTGTAAATGTTATCTCGCAAGGCAGTGGTTCTGACCCAGGAGCTGTTGTATACAATGCGCTGCAATCAGCTCGTTCTAAAAATATAGATGTATTAATCGTCGACACGGCTGGACGTCTACATAATAAGAAAAATCTTATGGATGAAATAAAAAAAATCAATAATNTTAGCAACAAGTTTGATATATCGTTAAAAAAAGAAACCTTTTTAGTTTTAGATGCTGGTACTGGGCAAAACGCACTTACTCAAGCAAAACAATTTNACGATACTATTGGTATTGATAGGATTATTTTAACTAAGCTTGATGGCACTGCCAAAGGTGGGATTGTATTTGCTCTTGCTAACGAATTGAAAATTCCGATTAGTTTTATTGGTATAGGCGAAAAAATTGATGATTTACAACAATTTAATGCCTCAGAATTCATTGACGCTTTATTAGGTATTACATGATTCAATTTACAAATGTTTTTATGACTTACCCGAGCGGTAATAAGGCCTTACAAAATATAAATCTAAGTATTGAAAAGGGTGAAATGGTATATATAAGTGGTCGTTCTGGGGCGGGGAAAAGTACTTTATTAAAATTGATTAATTTAATTGACCGNCANNCGCGCGGNCAAATTATTGTAAATGGNCAGAACTTAGANCGAATAACAANAAAACGCATACCAATATTCAGAAGAAATATCGGCTTCATTTTTCAAAATCACAGATTGCTTGACGACCGGACTATCTTTGATAATGTTGCGCTGCCTTTAATTATTGCAGGCAGTAACCACCAAGAAGTTAAACGAAGAGTCCAAGCTGCACTAGATAAAGTAGATTTGCTATCAAAAATAAATAGCTACCCAATGGAACTATCTGGTGGAGAGCAACAGCGCATAGGCGTCGCTCGTGCAGTTGTAAATNGACCTGCTATTTTAATTGCTGATGAGCCAACCGGAAATCTTGATCCGATGTTGTCATGGGAAATGATGAAACTATTTGAACAATTCAATCAGGTCGGTGTAACTGTGCTTATTGCGAGTCATGAACTTGATATGATTAAGCATATGAATAAAAAAATTATTATTTTGAATAAAGGACGTATTCTAGATAGCAACAATGAGAATAAAGAATTATTAAAAAATTAAATTGAAAAAATACATAAAAATTTGGCTAACACAGAATGCCCATGCATTCTTTTTTAGTTTAGGGCAATATATAAAAAACCCTATCAATAATATACTAACTACGGTTGTTATTGGAATTTCACTTGCATTCCCGGCAGGTTTTTATGTGTTTCTCAATAATATACAAATCCTTTCAAAAGACTGGGATAATGTAATTGAAATAAATATTTTTCTTGATACAAAAATAAGCTCTGAACAAGCTCATATTTTTACAGAGAGAATGTCTGCGCGTGCTGATATTGCTGAAGTAATTTTGGTAAGTAAGGATGAAGCTTTGTCTGAATATAAAAAACTTTCAGGTTTTTCAGACGTACTAAATGTTCTTGATGATAATCCTTTCCCAAACGTAGTTTTAATTAAACCAGTGTTTAACGACATCAATGAATCTAAAACTAAAGATTTAGTTAACGAATTAAAGGCAATGCATGAAATTGAAAGTGTTCAGTATGATAATAAATGGTTAAAACGTTTGGTTCATATTATTGATATTGTAAAGCTTGTTATTTTTATTTTATCCGTGTTATTAGCAATTGCTGTATTGCTAATTATCGGCAATACAATACGTTTGTCTATTTATAGTCATCGGCATGAGATCGAGATAAAAAAACTATTTGGCGGAACTGATAGTTTCATTCAACGCCCTTTTCTATANAGTGGTCTATGGTATGGGNTGTTTGGAAGTGCTATAGCCTGGGTACTTGTCACCACCTCATTACAAATACTGAGTGAACCAATAAAAAATTTGTCCGANCTCTATGCGAACAACTTTCAATTAATTGGGCTTGGTTACATGCACACCTCGTACTTATTTAGTATTGGCATATTACTCGGTGTCTTTGGTTCCTGGCTTTCAGTAAAGCGGCATTTATATTCTATTGAACCAAATTAAATTACATATAAATCAATTAGTTGTAAAAATATATTATTGAACTTAGCAAATTATTAGCACTCAAAGTATAAGAGTGCTAAAATACTAATAGTTAAAGCTAATTATTAATAGCAAATATTAAACATATGAATCAAATGACAAATTTACAATTTGCGCTGCCAGTGGGCTCTATTGACAGTTATGTTCACTCTGTCAATCAGATACCAATACTGTCATTCGAAGAAGAACAGCGCCTTGCTAGACTGTTACAAAATCAAGATGATATTGAGGCTGCTCGCCTTTTGGTCATGTCCCATCTACGTTTTGTTGTAAAAATTGCNCGGGGCTATAGTGGCTATGGTCTACAACAATCCGATCTTATTCAAGAAGGAAATATTGGGCTCATGAAAGCTGTTAAGCGTTTTGATCCCGATGTTGGTGTTAGACTTGTATCATTTGCAGTTCACTGGGTACGTGCTGAAATTCATGAATTTATTCTAAAAAATTGGCGTGTTGTTAAAATTGCTACAACCAAAGCACAACGTAAATTATTTTTTAATCTTCGTTCTTCGAAAAAAAGACTAGGCTGGCTAAATCAACAAGAAATAAATGAGGTCGCAAGTGCTCTTGGCGTGAAGGCAAGCGAAGTAATAGAAATGGAAAAGCGTATGAGTAATTATGATACGGGAATAGATACGCATTGCGATGATGATGAAAACCCAGTAGCTCCTATAAATTATTTAGAAAATAATGAGGCTGGCCCGGAAGAACTATTAGAAAATGAGCAAAATATAAATTATGAACAAGAAAAATTAAGGAATGCCATCTCCTTATTAGATAACAGAAGTAAAGATATTATTGCGAGTCGGTGGTTAGCGGAAAAGAAAAAAACGCTTCATGACCTAGCAGCGATTCATAACATTTCTGCTGAAAGAGTAAGACAAATCGAAAATGCAGCGATAAATAAACTCAAAAAATCAATAAAAAATTAATTATTTTTTATATTTAGTTTACCTACCAACTATTCACAATCATTGGAATATAGTGATCAACAAGTAAAAATGCGAATAGAAGCATTAAATAAACAATAGAGTAAGAAAAAGTTTGCATTGCTAATTGATCTTCGTGATTAAAATACATAAGGATTGTNTAGTATAAAAAACCTAAGCCTAGTAGTACTGCCCCAATTAAGTAGAAGACCCCTGACATACCAACTAAGTATGGCAACATAGTCACGATAAACAATAAAATTGTGTACAACAAAATATGAAGCCGAGTAAATGCAACACCATGCGTGACAGGTAGCATTGGAATATCGGCAGCAGCATAATCATCACGGCGATAAATTGCTAGCGCCCAGAAGTGGGGCGGTGTCCATACAAATATAATTAAAAACAATAATAACGAATTTGGGTCTAACGTCCCGGTTACTGCTGTCCAACCTAAGACTGGTGGTGCAGCACCCGCAGCGCCACCTATTACAATATTTTGTGGTGTAGCACGTTTCAAAAACATTGAATAAATAAAACCATAACCAATTAATGACAGCGCGGTTAACCCTGCAGTAAGTGGATTTACCAAAAAAGCCAAAATACCCATTGATATTGTACCAAGGAACCAAGCAAAAATAATTGCGTTAACAATACTTACTTTGCCTTCTGGCAAAGGTCTTTGCATTGTTCTAGCCATGATAGAATCAATACGATAATCGATTACGTGATTTATTGTAGCAGCAGAACAAGCTGCCAAACCTATTCCAAGTGTTCCATAAACTAAAACACTCCAGGGGACCATGTTAGGCGTTGCTAAAAACATACCGACAATTGCCGTAAAAACAATTAAGGAAACTACTTTTGGTTTGCAAAGTGTTAAATAATCTTGCCAAACGACAGTCGCAGTATCTGTTATTGAACGATTATTCATATTAACGCCTCATGTCCTATATAAATTATTTTCTATGATCCATACATTGATATAGTAACGTCACTAAGGATAACAATAATAAAGCGGCTACTCCATTGTGAGCAACAGCAGCGAATATTGGCAAACTAAGTTTTACATTCGCTATCCCCAATAATATCTGTATTGTTAGCAACATTAATACAATAGTTCCAGTAAATTTCAAGTTTCTTGTCTCGCTGAAAATATTACGTAAAGCAACATAGGCAATAACAATGGTGGCTATAACAGCGCCAATGCGGTGGGTCATGTGTATTGCTGTTCTTGCTGCGCCATCTAATGTGCCTCCCTCATAATCAATACCTAGCCCGCGCCACAAAATAAAACCCTCAAAAAAATTCATTTTTGGCCACCATGTTCCCTGACATGTTGGAAAGTCTGGNCAAGCAAGAGCAGCATAATTTGAACTGGTCCATCCGCCTAACGAAATCTGGCAAAATAAAACAATAAGAGCTATTGCTACTACAGGACGTAGTTCTGCATTACCCTTACNAACAAAAAATCTACCTGCTGATTGTGTTTGCAGCATCAACCAGTAAAGCAAACTTAAAATAGTTAGCCCGCCTAGAAGATGAAAAACAACGACGATAGGTTTTAGTAATAAGGTCACGGTCCACATACCCAGTAATCCCTGAAATATAACAAGTGCTAGTAAAATACTCGAAGATAGTCTGATACTTGAAAATTGCTTCTTTGACCACGATAAAATAGCTAAGATGAGGATCGTCAAACCTAACGCACTAGCAAGATAACGATGTAGCATTTCTTTCCATGCTTTATCTTTTTCAAATGGCCTTTCTGGGTAGGCCTTATTCATTTGTTCAATTTGGCTATTGCTACCCTCGGGGACAATTAATTTACCATAACATCCAGGCCAATCAGGACAACCCAAGCCTGCATCAGATAATCTTACATATGCACCTAAAACAATTACTACTAGTGCTAACAAACATGAAAATCGTAGAAGATATGATAATGAGGTATTGAAATTCATTTCACTTATTCTGCAAATTATTTTTCTTATCCAATNCGAGATGCTCTTAGTAATTTTTTTAAATCTTTGAGAATACCTCTTGGATGAATATTAGCTGGATAACTCATCATTAGGTTGCCCAATGGATCAGAAATATATATNCGCTGTGATTTTAGTGGATCGTTATTATCTTCGTTGCGAAACTTATCAAGTAAAAAATCTATATCGATACCATCNGTATTAATGACCTGCTGCCCCTTATAATTAGTAAATAATGAATATAGCTCATCTACACTTTGGTTAGTCAATAATAAAACTTTTTGTAACCGTAATGAATGCTTTCCCACTCCCATATGAATCTGTCTCATGCGGTAAACATTTTCCATACATATTTCATCGCACGTTTCTGAAACATAAATCATGCTCCATTTACCATGCAAAGCGTCATTACGTTGTTCATTTAACGGATCTATCAACTTTAAATCCTCCAGTGCGACAGGAGGAGTTATAATTTTTCCATAATTAGATGTGCCGCGTGTTTGTAAAAAATCTGTATGATTNTATACATACCAAGATAGAATTGAAGGAGCAATAAAAATTGATACGATGATAATTACTATTATTTTATTNTTTTTNTTNGAATCTTGATTATTCATTATACATAGCCCTGTCTTTTTATATTCAATACAAAATAAATAATAAATAACGTTGTAGCAAATGCAAACCACTGGTAGGCATAGCCAATATGCACATTCTCACCAGAATTACGTAATTTCCAGTTTCTTATATATCCATGCTTAGACTCTGGTAATAACCTAATTACATAAGGGAAAAGATTAATTTTTGTTTTGTCAGAAATTTCACTGATAACTATTTTCTGAAATCTAGTAACACCATCCTCTATTTTCTCGGCTTTATTTTCCATTAATAAAACACCTGTTCGTGGCTCCTTTTTAAAAACACCCTCTATNGTAACTTCTCCTTCAGTAAAAATTAGCTTTGGACTTTTATTTCGATCTTTTCCTACTGGAACCCATCCTCGATTAATTAAAAAAATGTCTGGACTATTTTTAATCTTAAAAGGCGTATAGACATAGTACCCAGCTTGCCCAGCATTAACTTGATTATCCAATAAGATTTGCTGTTCTTCCAAAAAAATACCCGTTGCACTAACTCTACGCCACAGAAAATCACTGGTATTTGAAATCAAATTATTATTTAAATTAATTATTTCTTCTTGATGTCTCTCGTTATAAAAGGACTGAAATTCGCGCTTTTGTTCTGCTCGATCAAGTTGCCAAAAACCTAAATAAATAAACAATAAAAAAAATATAACCGCAAAAATTGTAGTAATTAGTCTGGGACAAAACACCAAATTTCCAATATTTATTTTCATAAATTCTGTTTATTCAAGCTTTGTTAATCTTATACTGTTAGACTGGCATCTACTAAAAATTATTATCGAGATTGAAACAATGAGTGCAGTATTTTTTTTTAAAATTTACATATTTCTTTTGCTGGTGCTAATCGGTATTTCGCTCGCGTCTGGACTTTTTTTCTTGGCGAAAGATGATTCTAATTCAAAAAGACTGGTTACTTCGCTAACTTTTAGAATCATACTTTCTATCTTATTATTTATATCGCTAATAGTTGGCTTTATATTTGGCTGGATAACTCCTCATGGCGCTAATTTTTAAAGTGTTTATAAATAATAAAGGCGCTGCCAACGCAACGCCTTTATATTAATTTTTAGTTAAATTATATCCAATAAACAAATACAAATAATCCTAGCCAAACTACATCTACAAAATGCCAGTACCATGCGACACCTTCAAACGCAAAATGATTGTGTGCTGAGAAATGTCCCTTCATTGATCGATATAAAATAATTAATAACATCGTAGCGCCCATGGTGACATGAAAACCATGAAACCCNGTCANCATAAAAAAGGTGGANCCNTANACGCCAGACTCAAGTGTTAAATCTAATTCATGATAAGCATGNCCATATTCTAAGGCNTGTAAATAAACAAAGAAAAAGCCCAATGCCACCGTTGCAGCCAACCACCAGCATAAACCAGAGCGACTACCTTTTTTAAGCGCCCAATGTGCAAATGTAACGGTCGCACCACTTGTTAAGAGAATAGCGGTATTTGCCGCTGGTACGCCCCATGCTGGAATCACATCTTTGATTGCCATGTATTTAGTCTCTAATCCTGCAACACTCATATCTGGTGTTGTGAGTAATGGCCATGCGGCCTGAAAATCAGGCCATGCAAAAGTATTAGTAACGCTGTCTCCGCCCAGCCAAGGCACCGATAAAACTCTTATATAAAATAGGGCNCCGAAGAAAGCTGCGAAAAACATTACCTCGGAAAAAATGAACCAAGCCATCCCCCAACGAAAACTAATATCAACTTGTTCGTTATAGTTGCCTGCTAAACTTTCATCTATCACATCCTTAAACCAGCCATAAAATAAATAGATGAGCGCTAAAAAACCAAGGCCCAATACATATTGTCCGCTACCGACATATCCATTTAACATCATGCCGCCGCCAACAAATATCGTAAACAAAGCCAAAGTTCCAACAATCGGCCAACGACTTGGCTCTGGGATATAATATGCACCATGTGAATCAGACATAACTATTCCTCGTTTTAATTAATTATTTTTAACCATTCTCTTCAATTGTCACTGTATGTATTGCGCTACGAACAACATCATCACTTAAAGCTTTAAAGAAAGTATAAGATAAGGTCATTGTTGAGATGTCATCTGGTAAATCTGAGTCAACAACAAAACGCACAACCATTTCCTTCTTTTCGCCTGGCGCTAGTACCTGATTTATAAAACAAAAACATTCTGTTTTATTAAAAAATAATGACGCCTGTTCTGGTGCAACACTTGGTATTGCTTGACCAATAACCGGTTTATTAGATGTATTTTCCACAGTAAATATTGCTTCAGCAATTTCCCCGGGTCGCACAGTTTGTTTAAACTTAGCTGCCTTGAATTTCCAAGGTAAAGCGGGGTTAACATTAGTATCAAACTGCACCGTTACCAATCTATTTAGATCAATATCTGCAGTTTTTGCTTGAGATTGAGATATTTGGCCCGTTTTACCAGTGAAGCCAGTTATATCACATAACACATCATATATAGGTACCATTAAGTAGCCGAAGCCAAACATAGCAACGGCAACTAGGCCTAGTTTTTTTGCTGTTTTTATTGCATTATTTTTCATAATTAAAAATAAAGTAAAACAAACCCCAGATAAAACCCCGCAGCAACTAATCCTAATATAATAGCCAGCCGTATGTTTTTCTTCGCTAGCTCTTTGTCGGTAGTTGCTTGGTCCTTATCCCTCATCGTAACGTAATTCATTTTTCAATTTTATGAATGTGCTGTCGCGTCGGTCACTTTAGGTGGTGTCGTAAAAGTATGAAATGGTGGTGGTGATGGTAGAGTCCACTCTAAACCATGAGCCCCCTCCCAAACCTGACCAGTTGCTTTCTCACCACCTCGAACACACTTGATAACCACCCAAACAAGTATCAACTGACTAACACCAAAAACAAAACCACCAAGCGATATAATTGCATTCCAATCAGCAAACTGAACGTTGTAATCTGGAATACGACGTGGCATACCAGCTAACCCAATAAAATGCATGGGGAAAAATAATACGTTGACAGAAATTGTTGATAACCAGAAATGTAACTTGCCTAGTTTCTCGTCNTACATATTACCGGTCCACTTAGGCAGCCAGAAATAAATGCCGCCGATAATCCCAAAAATAATTCCGGGTACAATCACATAATGAAAATGGGCAACAATAAAATATGTATCATGGTATTGAAAATCCACAGGAGTAATTCCCATCATCAANCCAGAAAANCCGCCAATGGAAAACATAAATAAAACGCCGATTGCAAAAAGCATTGGGGTTTCAAACGTCATTGANCCCCTCCACATCGTTGCCATCCAGTTAAATATTTTCACACCAGTAGGCACAGCAATTGACATTGTTGCGTACATGAAGAACAACTCGCCCGTTAGCGGCATACCTACGGTGAACATATGATGTGCCCATACAAAGAAAGATAAAAACGCGATTGATGCGGTTGCATAGACCATAGAGGTATAGCCAAATAATGGTTTACGTGAAAAAGTCGGGATTATTTGTGAGATAACACCAAAAGATGGTAATACCAAAATATATACCTCGGGGTGACCAAAAAACCAAAAAATGTGTTGGAACATTACGGGGTCACCGCCGCCTGCTGCATCAAAAAATGCTGTGCCAAAATACTTATCAGTTAACAGCATTGTCACCGCGCCAGCTAAAACTGGCATTGAAGCAATCAACAAAAATGCGGTAATAATCCAAGCCCAAACAAATAATGGCAACCTCATAAACGTCATTCCTGGAGCACGCATGTTAAAAACAGTCGCAATAATATTTATTGCGCCCATAATCGATGAAACACCCAGAAAATGAACTGCAAAAACTAGATACGGCAATCCATCACCCAACTGCAGGACTAAAGGCGGATACATCGTCCACCCACCGGCTGGGGCACCACCTTGCATAAAAAATGTTGACAACAAAAGAGTAAAGGCAAAAGGAAGAATCCAAAAACTCATATTGTTCATTCTTGGTAACGCCATATCTGGAGCGCCAATCATCATTGGTATCATCCAATTAGCAAGCCCGACTCCCGCTGGCATTAACGCGCCAAAAATCATCACCAACGCATGTACTGTTACCATAGAATTATAAAATTGTGGGTCAACNTATTGTATGCCCGGTTGAAATAATTCTGCTCGGATTACCATTGACATAGCACCGCCGACAAAAAACATTATCAAAGCGAACACTAGATACATAGTTCCGATATCTTTGTGGTTAGTTGAAAAAAGCCAGCGACCTATTCCGGTTGGCTTGTGATCATGATGATCATCGTGTAGGACTGCTTCGCTCATAATTTTTACCCTTTATATTATTTTTGCTATATGTTTAATTTAATTTTTGTTATCTCATTGCCTTTACATCTGACGGCTGAACAACATCTTGAACCGTATTGCCCCATGAGTTTCTCTCGTGAGTCATTGCAGCTGCTATATCCACATCATTCAATATATCTTTAAAGGCGGGCATCATATTTTTACCATTAAGTATTAACATAGTCATTTCTGATACCGAGCCATTGACGATAGCACTGCCACTTAAAGTCGGAAATAACCCTTCNACGCCCTGACCCTCAGCCATATGACAGGCAGCACAATTTGCAGCATAAACTTCTTCGCCTTTTGCTAGTAATTCTTCCTTCGACCACTCTTTATCAGCGCCTGCTGCTGCTGCAAGTTTCATTGCTTTTTGTTCTTCAACCCAAACCGCGTACTCAGCCTTAGGAACAGCATTAACAACAATAGGCATAAAACCGTGGTCTCTACCACAAAGTTCTGCACAATTGCCACGATAAATTCCCGGCTCCTCTATGTATGTCCAGTTGTCATTGATAAACCCTGGAATTGCATCGCGCTTCCATCCAAGTGCGGGCACCCACCAACCATGAATAACATCGGCAGCGGTTGTCAATATTCGTATTTTAGTTTTAATCGGAAGTACTACGTAGTTATCAACATCCATTAAATAATTTTCAACTGTATTTGGGTCTATGCCTGAATTCATTTGTCTAGCATCATTACTTTCTTTAGAAAGTGAACTAACAAAACTAATGTCTTCCTCAAGATAATCATATTTCCATTTCCATTGTAAGCCGGTAACTTTTAACGTCATTTCAGCATCGCCAGTCTGTTCCATAAAAACTAATGCTTTAGTGGCGGGAATTGCCATAACAACAAGAATGAGTATTGGAATTACTGTCCATACAACCTCGGCCGTGGTGCTATGGTGAAATTGTTCGGCAACGTGGCCTCTTGATTTTCTGTGATAGTAAATAGACCAACACATTACCCCAAAAACAACCACGCCAATTGCTGTAACAATATATAAAATTGTCATGTGCAGGCCGTAGACCATTTTACTGGTTGGCGTAACACCCTCAGTCAAATTTAGTACGTTCATGTAATCAGCCAGCGCTGAACCACTTACTAAGAATAAAGAAATGGTGGTTATACTAAATACAACTTTTTTTAATGTATCTACAGACATTACAACCTTCCCCTGTGATTTAATTTTTGCTGTTATCTTAATTATTAATTACTTTTTTTAATTCCACTTCCAAACGTTGTCGCTCTTGTTCATTTAAAAATTTACCTATCTCAATTTGTTTGCCATGTGAACGCAATAACAAACGGCTTGGATACCAATTATTCCAAGATCTTTCTAAAACAATTTGCGCCCAAGTCCTATCAAACTCATAAATTTTTTCTGGAGCATTGCGACCGATTTCTATTTTTATTTTTTCCTCAGTGATGCTAACTAATTCTTTTATATTACTTCGCCACGCACTAATGTACAAAACGATGCCAAGTGCAGCTAATTCTAAACCAGCAAACGGTAAGATAAGAGTTAGCCCTTGAATAAAAAAAGTAATCGCGATGGCTAAAGTTATGGCTGCTATTAAAAAATAGAACATCATAATATGCTGCCAAGGCATTGCTCTGTTAGGCATAACCATGATCGTTTTCTTTGATTCGTTTTCTTTTGTTAAATTAAAAAACATCCTCGCCCTACAAATTTAGTTATTTTTATTCTCTCAACGATTTCTGTTGTGGCTGCCTTTTATAAAGGCTATAGAAAGAGCGTTATATTAACCCAACTTTACCTCTGTTTTAAATGCTAAATCTTAGAAATAAAAGCAGGGGCTATCTGTTTTGCTAATTTGTCTGGGTCAAAATCACTACAATGAGCAAAATCCGCTATATGGGGGCAATTTAGCCTTTTTTTTAAGGTATTAACTGTCTCTTCTCCGGTAGAATAGACTCTGTCTAAGTGGCTGCTTACCCATCCACAAAGCTTGAAGCCATCCGAGCTAATGGCCTCTGCCGTCAACAACGCGTGGTTTATACAGCCCAGCCTCACCCCGACGACTAAGATAACCGATAAATCAAGCCTCTTTACTAGCTCTGAAAGATAATCTTCGTTAGTTATTGGGACACGCCACCCCCCAACACCCTCCACAACCACAACATCGCTAATAGACTTTAAAATATTGTAGTTTTTTATTGCTTCTTCTATATCAATCACTATTCCCTTTTCTCTTGCTGCAATATTGGGTGCTGCGGGCAACTCAAAGACAAGCGGATTGATTAGGTCATATGAAATTGTTTTGCTACAGTGCTGCTTGATCAGTCTCGCATCTTCATTAATTAAACCCTTTTTTGTCCTCTTTGCACCGGTCGCAATTGGCTTCATGCCCGTTACGCAAAGACCTCTTTTTTTTAATGCAGACATCAGAGAAATAGTAAACCTGGTTTTTCCAATTCCCGTGTCGGTTCCTGTTATAAAAAAATTTAACATGTGGTATATATTTACTTTTTATTTTGTAAGTTGCTTTTTAATATCGTCTAATTTTATTGATTGTTCGTTTTTTTTGCTTACAGGCTGCCATGCATGTCCATAAATTACTTCATAGGTAACGGGTAATTTATTGTTGACTCTATATGTCTCATAGTATTCAAAAACCTTTTCTATTCTTTTTTTACCTGTTAATGTTTTTCTTCGGCCACTATTAATATTTCTTGCCCCTATATATTTTAGCTCTCTCATAAGTTGTTTACATTCTTGATAGGTTAAAACGATCTCTTCTGCATTTAGTATTGGAGACGTCAGCCCATTCCTCATTAAAGCATCTCCAATATCATGCATATCAACAAATGTGTTTACATGAATATAATCATCAATACGAGACCAACAGTCTCGCAGCTCTTTTAATGTGTCAGGCCCAAAACTTGTAAACAAAAAAACACCATTTGTCTTAAGTAAATATTTGACCTCACGAAAAACAGCATCTAAATTATTACACCATTGCAAAGTTAGCCCGCTTACAATTAAATCGAAATATTTTTCTTTAAAAGGTAGTTTGTTTGCATCAGCACAAACAAAATGATCTTTTGAAAAAAGAATAGGAGATTTCTTTTTTGAGACCTTTAACATATTTTCAGAGAGATCGGCTTGATAAATATGGGCGCTTTTGAATCGCTTATGCAAAATCTTTGCTCCATAGCCTGTGCCCGATCCTAAATCTAAAATTGTAATCGGATTAATTTTTATTTGATCTAGCGACTCATTTAACCTATCTGTTATTGTCCGCTGTAATATTGAATAATCGTCATAATAGAACGCAGCTTTTTCAAACGCTGTCCTAACGTTATTTAAATTTTTTATATATTGCTNGCCGTTATAATCTTTCATTTAAAAATTTGTAGATTAAATTATGTGTTTCTTTGGTCCTGCTAACAAAAGGAGCATGTCCACAATTTTTTATGATTTCGCAATGAATGCTTGGGTTTAGCACCTCTACTTGATCTTTAATTTGTGGCTTAATAAGGACATCATTTTGTCCGAGAATAATACGTGATGGAATTTCCAATTCGGCAAACTGATTTCTTTGATCGTTCTCCTCTAATGCGGTAAGCCAAAAAGATAATATCTCATTTTGTTTTTCTTCAACTAAATGCTGCCGAATATATTTGTTTGTTTGTGATGAATTTATATCGCCNTAAGCTATTAATCCAGNAAAATAATTGAGNGTCCCCCACATATCATTAGCAAACCTTTTTTTTAATTGTATCAAGTCATTCCTTTTTATTACATTTTGCCAATTNTTCTGATTGACAAAACATGGCGTACTCGCGATAAAAACGACTGCTCTTATTTTTNTTGTCNCNCGCAGAAGTCTCAAGGCNACTAACCCTCCAATTGACCAAGCAATGAGAANGCTGTTCTTTTTTATCGTTTTGCTTAATGTTTCTGCTATGGATTTAAACCCCTTATCTTTTGACTTTCTGGCAATAGCATAAAGACAAGGTGTTAATATATTATCGAAACCNCTGAGTTTTGTTGCAAACTCCCGCCAAACTTTATTTGTTACGCCCCACCCGTGTAAAAAAATACAATCCATTTTTTAAGATCGTTCGTTTAAAATATTAGTAATTGCTTGAACAAACAAATTAATATCATTTGTTGTATGTGCGGCTGTTATGCTTATTCTTAATCTGGAGGTCCCTTTTGGAACAGTGGGCGGACGGATTGCTGAGACTAAAATATTTTTTTGATAAAGCTGATCGCTTATTTCTATCGTTTCTTTTGGATCGCCAATAATTAAAGGTTGAATGTGGTTATTGGATTCGCTTGCGTTTATGCCTGCTTGTGTTAACAAAGTTTTATATTCTGCGATTAGCTCTCTTATGTGCAAGCGNAGTTTATTGCTTTTTTTTATCNTGTCTAGTGTGTGTGTAATGGTCGCGGCGAGAGCAGGCATTAGCGCCGTTGTATAAATGTAGGTTCGAGCTTTTTGTATAAATGATTCAATTAAGATTTCGCTCCCCACTAGAAACGCGCCAGCAGCGCCAAAAGATTTGCCAAATGTTCCGATTAACAAATCTATTTCTTTTTCAAGATTTAATTCCTCGGCCAACCCCGCACCTCTTTTCCCAAGAACCCCTATTCCATGTGCATCATCCACAATTAATAGAGCATTATACTTTTTGGAAAGCATTGAGATTTCTACTAATGGGGCACAGTCTCCGTCCATACTAAATACGCCGTCAGTCATAATGATTAAATTATTATTTTTATATTTCTTTAGTAAGGTTTCTAAATGTGAAACGTCTTTATGTCGGTAGCGGACAAGCTTTCCTTTTGATAGCAATGCTGCATCAACAAGAGATGCGTGGTTGAGTTTATCTTGAAAAACAATTGTATTTTTATTTATTAATGCTGATGCGATTGCTAAATTCGCATGATAGCCAGAAGAAAAAATTAGTGCGGCTTTGCTATAAAAAAAAGCGGCGAGTTCTGCTTCTAGTCTTTGATGTGATTCTATGTACCCCGTCATCAACTGTGATGATCCAGCGCCAATACCATACTCACGAACAGATTCGATCATATGCTGCTTAAGCTCTTCGTCGTCGGCGAAACCTAAATAATCATTACTACTAAAATTTAAGAATGTTTCCCCTTCAATAGAAATTCTGCTTCCTTGTGCTGAATTAATAACCCTTCTCTTGCGAAACAACCCGTCTTTTTGTAGATTTTTCAAATCATTGTTTATATGCATAACAATTCTTAAAAGTTTCGCACACAGTTATTTATCGATTTTTATTAGGCTGTATACCAAGACGCTTAAGCAATAATCTGTCTTCTATTAGCTGNGGGTTATCGGTAGTTAATAATTTTTCCCCGTAAAATATGGAATTGGCTCCTGCTAAATAACACAACGCCTGCGTTTCGTCAGACATACTATTTCTGCCGGCTGATAGGCGTATGTAAGACTTGGGCATCATTATCCTTGCTGCAGCTATTGTTCTTATGAATTCAATTGGATCAGCGGTCTCAACATCGTCTAAAGGCGTACCCTCGACTTTAACCAACATATTAATGGGGACGCTCTCTGGGTGGTTTGGCATATTTGCAAGGGTTAACAGTAAGCCTGCACGATCTTTTTGAGCTTCCCCCATACCAATTATGCCTCCACAGCAAACGTTAATGCCCGCATTGCGGACATGCTCTAATGTTGTAAGCCGTTCCCTGTAATCTCTTGTNCTAATTATTTTTGAATAATATTCAGGAGAAGTGTCAATATTATGGTTGTAATAATCGAGACCAGATGCTTTTAATGTTCTGGCTTGCTCTAGCGTTAACATTCCGAGCGTTAAGCACGTTTCGAGCTGCATTTCCTTAACCGCTTTTACCATGGGGACTACTTTTTCTAGATCGCTTTTTTTTGGTTGGCGCCACGCTGCACCCATACAAAATCTTGTCGCGCCTTTATTTTTCGCTGCCTTTGCCTGGGAAACAACCTCCTCGACTGATGCTATTTTTTCTACCCCAACACCTGTTTTATAGTGNGCGCTTTGGGGGCAATATGCACAGTCTTCCGGGCATCCTCCGGTTTTTATATTCATAAGAGTGCTTAATTGGACTTTATTTGGATCGAAATTAAGACGATGAGTTTGTTGTGCGTTAAAAATTAAATCGTTAAAAGGCTGTTGAAGCAATTCGAGTGTTTCTGCTTTGCTCCAGTCGTGCCTTACGCTTAGAGTTGTTTTCTCAACGTACATAGCTTGTGTCACCTGTAAACTTTTTAAGTTTATATAGGTTAACAGTTCGGTAAATGCTTTGCTTGTAGATTTTTGGCGGTCGCCAACCTTTTAAATATCAATATTTTCGACTGTGTGAGCGTATTTCTCGATCAGCGCCCGTCTGGGCTCAACATCATCGCCCATTAAATCACGAAACATTTCGTCGGCGTCTTTTGCTTCCTTGATAGTAACTTGTGACAAATTTCTGTTATTTACATCCATTGTTGTCTCAAACAACTGCCCGGGGTTCATTTCACCCAGCCCTTTATACCGTTGAATAGACAAACCTTGTTCNGCCTCCTTTAACAACCAATCAAATGCTTCCTTACAGTTAGTGATCGCTTGCTTACGCTCATTACGTTGTATATAGGCGTTTTCATCCAAAACAACAGCTTCGGATAGCGCTGATAGTTTCTTGTAGTCCTCTGAAGAAAAAAATTCCGGCATAAAGATATCAACAACCTCATTGCCGTGCTTAAAAAATGTGATTTTAGCGCCTGAGGTTTTTTCCTCAGTGTCAAAAACTTCAAAATTATATTCCGTGCCAGAAGAACTAGCGGTATTTAACAAATTGGTAAGCTCGCCAAACCANTTTTTTACAACCGTTCCATCTTTTGTATCCTCCAGGGTTATTGCTGGCATATCCCGAATAACTTCTACAATAGGCTGATGATGTCGTTTAGAAAGGCGCTGGCTTGCGTGGTTCATGGAAATATATAACCCTATTAATTCTTTTAGCCTGTTGCCAGATATTGATTTTTCTTTGTCTCCGGGGNAAAGCTCGCTCTTTTCTAAGGCGAGCTGTTGCACGTAAGCTTCTTTCGCTGAATCATCTTTCAGATATCGCTCTTGTTTTCCCTTCTTAACCTTGTATAGGGGTGGCTCTGCTATAAAAATATGTCCGCGCGTTACAAGTTCGGGCATTTTTCGATAGAAAAAAGTGAGTAGCAGCGTACGAATATGTGCGCCATCAACGTCTGCATCAGTCATAATAATAATGCGATGATATCTTAGTTTTTCTATATTAAATTCGTCCTTGCCAAAACCACAGCCCAAGGCTTTAATTAAAGTGCCGATTTCTGCNGAAGAAAGTATTTTGTCTACTCGNGCCTTTTCAACATTCAAAATTTTGCCCTTCAANGGAAGAATTGCTTGTGTNCGNCGATCTCGCCCTTGTTTAGCCGANCCNCCNGCAGAATCTCCCTCAACCAAAAAAAGCTCTGATATTGAAGGGTCTTTTTCTTGGCAATCTGCCAGCTTTCCAGGAAGACCAGCAATATCTAGCGCCGTTTTTCTGCGAGTGAGTTCGCGGGCTTTTCGGGCCGCTTCTCTCGCGCTAGCCGCTTCAACAATTTTGCTGCAAATTAATTTGGCTTCTGCCGGCTTTTCCAACAGAAACTCCTGTAGTTTCTCCATAACAGAAGATTCGACAACAGGCTTTACTTCGCTGGAAACCAGCTTATCTTTTGTTTGAGATGAAAATTTTGGATCCGCGACCTTAAGAGACAATACGGCGGTTAGGCCTTCTCTCGCGTCCTCGCCAGTGATATTTATTTTGTTTTTAGCTGTGCTGTTTTGTTTTTCCATGTATTGGTTCAGGCTTCTTGTTAAGGCGCCTCGAAACCCAGAAAGGTGTGTGCCCCCGTCCTTCTGGGGTATGTTGTTAGTAAAACAATAAATGCTTTCTTGGTATGTTTCGTTCCACTGCATTGCGAGCTCTAGTGCCACGCCTTTTTTTTCATACTTGATATCAACCGTGGTATTGTGAATTGGGGTGGTATTTCTGTTTAGATGCTCTACAAAAGCTTTTATTCCTCCTTGATATTCGAAACGATCCGTTTTGCCGTCGCGCTCGTCGGTTAGCTCAATGCAAACCCCTGAATTTAAAAAAGAAAGCTCCTGTAGTCTTTTAGCAAGAATATCATAGTCATATTCGACCCGTTTGAACACATCGACGCTTGGCAAGAAGCGTACCTCAGTTCCCGTCTTGCCCGTTTTTTCTTTTTTTGACAACGGGGAGACAGGATCGCCGTTTTTATAGTTTTGGCTATGAATATGTCCTTCTCGGCTGATAATAAGCTCAAGATCCTCAGAAAGCGCGTTTACAACAGATACGCCGACCCCGTGTAAACCCCCAGAAACCTTATAAGAATTATCATCAAATTTTCCGCCGGCGTGCAATGTGGTCATAATTACCTCTGCGGCAGACCTTCCTTCTTCCTCATGAATGCCAACCGGAATTCCTCTGCCGTTGTCAGAGACAGATATTGACTCATTAGCGTGAATGACCACCTTTATTAAATCACAATACCCTGCCAAAGCCTCGTCTATGCTGTTGTCGACGACCTCAAAGACCATATGATGAAGGCCCGTTCCGTCTTCGGTGTCTCCTATGTACATTCCGGGGCGTTTTCTGACGGCCTCTAGCCCTTTTAGCACCTTAATTTTCGATGAGTCGTAAGCGTTGTCTTTAGGCATTTTTCACTCTCAATAAAATTGGCTATTTTACCACTTTTTTAATGCTCCCGTGTTCCACGTGGAACACAGATGCTTTGTTTTTGTCTTTTGTTATTGTCTCTGGTAGCGCAATAGACGTTACAAATGTTTGGGTGTTATTTGCCAATAACAATTTCAGCATTTTTGCCGACGATTTATCGTCTAACTCTGCACTTAAGTCGTCCACCAACATTATCGGACAACCCCCTTTTTCCTTTAGTTTCTCAATTTGCGCTGAAATTAATGAGGCGGCAAACAGCTTTATTTGTCCTCTGGACANATGTTTTTCTACTCTAGTGCCCTGATAATCAAAGAGAATATCGGTTCTATGAGGGCCAAAAAAAGTGTATCCTTTGCTNGCTTCTCTATTTCTATTTGTTTCCAGCGTTTTTCTTAATCCGTTTTTTGCGTAGTCTTTGTTTAAGTAGTTTATGTTTGCTTCGCCTGGCAACACAAAGGGCAGGTGTTTTTCGTTCAAGGCTGAGCACAGGCTAAAAAGATATTTTTCTCTCATGTCGTCTATTTTNCTGCCTTCCTCGGCTATTTGTTTTTCCCACCCCTCAATTTCAGACGAATTGATGGGCCGGGCTTCTTTCAAAAGCGTGTTTCGATGGCGCAATGCTCTATGATAGTTTTTCCAGATATCAAGATAGTTTTGTTCCACGTGAAACAAAGACCAATCCAACCAATGCCTTCTTTCTTTAGGNCTGCCAACGAAAAGAATATAGTGTTCCGGGGTTAATGTATATATAGGCAGCTTTTTGACCTGTTCAGACGCCGTCTTTACCTGCTCGNTATTAAATTTTATTCGTGTTAGCCCNCTTCCTTTTTCTATGCCAACGGAAAATGTTTGGTTTTTTAGTTTTCCCGCTGCAAATATTTGTAATCTATCCTCTCCTCTACTAATTACGTCGCTAATTCGCTTGGTTCTGAACGATTTCAAACGCGATAACAAATAAATACTTTCTAGGATTGATGTCTTGCCGCTCGCATTTGCACCATAAAAAAAATTAAGAGCTGGGTTGGTTTTTATGCTGAAGTTTTTTAAATTACGAATTGAGTTTCCTTTAAGCTCTTCAATATAAAGCATTTTCTATAATTTCATCGGCATAACCACGTATTGGCATTGGGCTTTTTGCTCCGGAATTATCAAACAGCTGCTGTTAGGGTTTAGAACGCTTAGTATGACTTTCTCNGTCTTTATAGCTGACAAAGCNTCTATTATGTAGTTCACATTGAAACCTATCTCCATTTCCTCTCCTTGATAGNTGACGCCTACCTCNACTTCTGCCTCTTCTTTCTCCGGATTATGGGCTAAAATACGTAGTGAGTCTTTACTAAACCCCACTTTTACCCCGCGGTATTTTTCATTCGAAAGAATAGCTGCTCGCGCCAAACTATTTTTTAACTCCTCTCTGTTTGCCGTCAGTACTGTTTCGCTTAGTTCTGGTATGACACGCTGATAATCCGGAAATTTTCCGTCTATAAGCTTGCTTGTGAACGATAGGTTGTCGCTTGTTATCTGTATATGGTTCTTACTGATCTTAACATTGGCCTCGTTTTCACTCGTTTGAAGCAGCCGTATTAATTCTGTGACACCTTTTCTTGGGACTATTACTTGCCTCGTCTCCTCGCTGCTTTTTTTTATGTCGGTTTCGTCAAAAGCCAGTCGGTGTCCGTCTGTCGCAACCGCTTTTATGCTCTTATCGGCTACCTCCAGTAACAGCCCATTGAGATAGTAGCGCACATCTTGCTGAGCCATTGCAAACTGTGTGTTTGTGAGTAAATTTGTAAGTTTTTCATGGCTTAAACTAAAATCAACTGCCTCATCTGTAATATCAATCACCGGGTATTCTTGCGCTGGAAGTGTCGCTAATGTAAACCTGCTCTTACCAGATTTGATTAGCGCTTTTTCGTTTTGTATATCGAATTCAAGCGTTGAGTCTTCAGGCAAAGCCCTGCAAATATCTAGTATTTTTTTTGCGGGCAATGTAAGCCTTGTTGTTTGATCAAGTTTTGCCTCAACGTGTACAACCAGCTCAACCTCCATATCAGAAGCTGTTAATGAAATCGAGTTAGGCTTTATTTCGAGGAGTAAGTTAGAAAGAATTGGTAATGTTTGGCGTCGCTCAACATTTCCGCTCACGCATTGCAAACATGGCAACAGAACAGATCTTTTAATATTAAAATTCATATATATACCCTTATTACTACTGTTATTAGCTAATGTGTAAAGTTAATAATTAATTTTTTCTATATAAATCATATGTTTAAATGGTTTTTTTCTTTTTATATGTTTGTGGATATTTTAATTTATATTGTTAATAACCTGTTAATTAATTTTTTTACTCAGCAATGTTTTTTTATCCACAACAAACTCTCAAGACGTTAATAAATTTACTAAGTTTGAATAATCTTCTTCGATAGTACTATCTGTCTCTCTCAACTCTTTTATTTTTTTGTAGGCGTGAATGACTGTTGTATGGTCTCTACCGCCAAACGCATCTCCTATCTCTGGAAGGCTATGATTTGTAAGATCTTTTGTTACCGTCATGGCCATTTGCCGCGGCCTCGTAATAGAACGGTTTCTTCTTTTGGAGAGTAAATCGGCAACCCTAATTTTATAATATTCCGCAGTTATTTTTTGTATGTTTACTAGTGTTATCTGTTTGTCTTGAATTTTTAGAAGATCTCTTAAAGCGCTTTTTGTGAAATCAAGCGTTATAGCCTGTCCCGTTAAGTTTGCGTTTGCAACAACCCTGTTTAAGGCGCCCTCAAGCTCTCTAACATTAGAGCGGAAGCGCTCAGCGATAAAAAAAGAAACGTCATCAGCAAGCGCAATGTTTGATTGTGCCGCCTTTTTTCTTACTATAGCAACACGCGTTTCAAGTTCCGGCGGCTCAATTTGAACAGTTAGCCCCCAGCCGAAACGCGATTTTAGCCGCTCTTCTAAGCCCCCAACCTCTTTTGGATAGCGGTCGCATGTCAAAATTATCTGATGTTGTCCTTCTAGCAAAGCGTTAAAAGTGTGAAAAAACTCTTCCTGCGATCTCTCTTTTTTTGCAAAAAACTGAATATCATCAATAAGTAGAGCGCTCAGCGATCTGTAGTATTTTTTGAATTTATTAATTTCGTTGTGCTGTAGGGCGGCAACCATGTCAGCAACAAATCTTTCGGAGTGCAAATAGGCGATATTTGCTCCTGGGTTTTTGTTTAGGATAAAAGAGCCAATTGCTTGCATCAGGTGAGTTTTTCCTAACCCAACACCACCATAAATAAACAGAGGGTTGTAGGCGCCCCCCGGGTTTTGTGCAACCTGAATCGAGGCGGCTTTAGCTAGTTGGTTTGATTTTCCTTCAACAAAAGAGTCAAAAGTGAACGACCGGTTCAAATTACTTATAATACTAACGGTTTTTTTCTTTTCTTTGCCGGCGTCTCGCAACCCCTGTTTTATGGGGGCAGCCTGTTGATCTGTTTTTGCCGTGCGGCTACCAACATCAAGCCTAACCAAAACTTTTTCTTGCCCCGGGTTTTTGTTCGACAACAACTCTTCAATCCTTGACAAATAGCGCTCACTAATCCAGTTTTGTACGAAGCGGTTCGGGGCGAGAAGATGAACCGCATTGTTGTTTTCTACCACATGAAGAGGGCGGATCCACGTGTTGAATTGTTGCGCGGTGAGCTCACCCTCTAGTTGTTGTAAACAACGTTTCCATGGAGTTAATTCCACAAACTGCCCTCGTCGAAAAAAAGAAATGGAAGAGAATGTTTAATTTTATACCTGATGAAGAGAGTTATCCACAACAACAAACTAAATTTTTATTTAAGTAAGGATATAAATTGACATAATCATTAATGCAACAGTAACATATGCGCCCTTTTAAATGCAGCACAATAAATTAGGTTTTCGGCATGAAACAAACATATCAACCAAGCAAACTTAAACGAAAAAGAAACCACGGGTTTCGTGCTCGTATGCAAAGCCGAGCCGGAAGACAAATAATAAAAGCAAGAAGAAAAAAGGGCAGAAAACGCCTTTCAGCGTAAAAATTAATGTCGATGCCTTCAGTTGCGGAGCGTTTTCGGTTTTACAATAGGTTAAAACGGCCAGAAGAATTTGCGGCGGTTTTTTCCTCTCGAAACCGATCAAGCGATAATTTTTTTTTGTTTTTAGCAAAAAACAACAACACTAACTTAGCCCGGCTTGGCCTGGCCGTGCCAAAAAAAAACATTTCAAGCGCAGTCGAGCGAAACCGAATAAAACGATTTATTAGAGAAAGTTTTCGCTTACAAAAAGGTAGATTAAGAGGGAAAGACGTTGTGGTGTTTGTAAAAAAACAAGTTGACATAAAACAAGCTAAGATAGGACAAGTGCTAGCAAAACACTGGAACAAAATAGCAACATGAAAAATATACTCGTCACGTTTATTGTCCTTTATCAACAGTATATAAGCCCATACACGGTGGCTAGGTGTAGGTTTTATCCAACATGCTCAGAATACGCGAGGCAGTGTTTCGTTAATCACGGGGCTTTTAAAGGAACTCTTTTAGCGTTCGCTCGACTATGCCGATGCAACCCTCTTTTTGGGGCCGGCGTTGATCTTGCACCCGAAGGAAAACAAAAAAAAGGATAAACATTGGAAACAACAAGATTTTTATTGCTCATCTCTCTGGGGCTTGTTTTAACTATGATTTGGCAGGCCTGGGTTGAGGATTATGGCTACATAAATGAAACCAGCATCACTAGCTCTATCCCAGAAGAAGCCAAGAAAAATAATATCTCACCCCCACAAACAACAACCCCTCTTCTCGAGATAGAAAAAAGCTCAGTGCCAGTTGTTGGAGGTTTTAGCGAAACAGAGAAAAGGGAAAAAATAAACGTAACTACAGATGTGCTCGACATTGTTATTGATACAGCAGGCGGCACGGTGGAGTATGTTGCTTTAAATAAATACCCGGTCTCGAAAAAAAATCCAGACGAAAAAATTGTTCTATTGCAACAAAACGAACAAGATGGTTTTTATTTGATGCAGGGGGGGGTTTTAAGCAAAACCAGCAACATTACCCCTGACACTGTTTTTTCGGCCGAAGAAAATAACTATTTGCTTGAAAACAACCAGAGTGTTTCGGTTCCTCTTTATCACACTTCTGCAGAAGGAGTTAATACAAAGAAAACCATAACTTTTTATAAAGGGCAATATGTAGCAGACGTAAAATATGAAATAGAAAATCGAACACAAGAAGATTGGGTTGGCAGGGCATACGCAGAAATAGTGCGCACAAAACAAAAAGAACGAGAATCAAAATTTATCTACACATACACGGGCGCAGTTATATCAACACCTGAAAAGCGCTATGAAAAAATAAGTTTTGGCGATATTGAAGATGACGATTTAAAGATTAAAACTGCCAACGGTTGGGTTGCAATGCTGCAACATTATTTTCTAACGGCCATAATTCCAGATAAAAAAGAAGAGACTCACACCTATTACACACGCAAAGGAAACAACAGAAGCTATATTATAGGGGCAGCTACACCGACAAAAGAAATAATGCCGGGCGACAGAGACGTACTAACACACCGTATTTATTTTGGGCCCAAAGAACAAAAAGAGATTGAAAAAATTGCGGAGGGTTTAAGTTTAACTGTTGATTACGGAATTTTTTGGTTTCTTGCGAAACCACTGTACTGGTTACTAGATTTTATTAATAGCTATACCAACAATTGGGGCTGGTCAATAGTGTTGGTTACAGTAATTCTTAAACTAATTTTTTATAGGCTATCAGCAGCCGGGTATCGCTCAATGGCAAACATGAGAAGAGTACAGCCTAGATTAGTAGCTCTAAAAGAAAGATATCAGGACGACCGCGCACAATTGAATAAAGCAATGATGGATATTTATAAAAAAGAAAAAATAAATCCGCTCGGTGGTTGTTTTCCAATTCTTATACAAATCCCCGTATTTATTTCTTTGTATTGGGTGCTGCTCGAAAGTGTTGAGCTAAGGCAAGCGGATTTTGTTTTGTGGATAGATGATCTGTCAATCGCGGACCCGTTTTTTGTTTTGCCTTTGATAATGGGGGTTACGATGTTTGTCCAGCAAAAACTTAACCCGGCGCCGATGGATCCGATACAAGCAAAAGTTATGTCTATTTTGCCAATAGTTTTCACGGTATTTTTTGCGTTTTTTCCAGCCGGACTAGTTTTATATTGGGTTGCTAACAATATCCTTTCTATTGTGCAACAATGGGCTATAACTCGTAGTATAGAAAAGACGAGCACACACAAACCTACAAAATAATTTGGTTGAGCGGTTTATGCAATGCCATCAAACAAAGATACTATAGCTGCCATTGCTACCCCTTCAGGAAGAAGCGGGATCGGTGTAATCCGGGTGTCAGGAAATAAAAGCCAAAGAATCTATCAGTCGTTTATAGGCCAAGAGCCTGAAAATCGGCGCGCACAATATTCATCCTTCAAGTCATCGGCGAACATAGTTCTGGATAAGGGCATCTCTATATTTTTCAAGGCCCCTATGTCGTATACGGGTGAAGATGTTGTCGAATTTTATGCGCATGGCAATAGAACGATACTAGATATGTTATTGGAAGAAATTGTCACGCAAGGGGCAAGACTTGCGCGCCCGGGAGAGTTTACAGAAAGAGCTTTTTTAAATGGTAAAATAGATCTTGTGCAGGCTGAGGCCGTTGCAGATTTAATTGACAGTAATTCGAAAAAGGCGGCTCACAGCGCAATGCAGTCTTTAGAAGGGGTTTTCTCTGAAAGTATTTTGCAGCTGAAAGAAAAAATTATTAGTGCAAAATCATTAATCGAAGCATTTTTAGATTTTCCTGACGAAGAAGACATTAAATTTGATGCACACCCCGCATGCAAAAACATTAAAGAGTGTTTAGGTTTATTAGATAGCACACTAATCAAAGCAAAAAAAGGAAGAATGTTAGATCATACTCCTTTAATTGTCATAGCAGGCCGACCTAACGTCGGCAAGTCAACGCTTATTAATTATTTTTCAGGAAACGACACCGCTATTACCTCAGAAGAGCCGGGCACAACCCGTGATGCTATAAGAGAAAAAATTTTATTGATGGATCGACCGGTTACTTTAATTGACACAGCAGGGCTGCACCACACGGACAGCCATCTAGAGGTAAAGGGAATAGAAAAGACACACAAAGCAATAAAGCAAGCCGACCTTGTACTGTATTTAATTGATTACAATGCGACAGCCAAAAACGCAAACGAAGAAATAAAAAAATATTTGCCTGCAGACGTAAAATATATTTTAGTTAGGAATAAAATAGACTTATACAACAAAAAAAGCGCAAAAAAAGAGATAGACAATAATAAATGTAATGTGTCAGCTAAAACAGGGAAGGGGATTGAAGGCCTGATAAAAAAAATTCAACAAGCTCTTGATTTAAATATAGAAAACGAGGATGTAGTTTTTGCAAGACAGAGGCATATTGATGCGTTAAAAGCCGTTAAAAAACTCTTAGAAATATCATTGTTGAGCATAGAAAATGAAGAAGGGCTAGAGGTTGTTGCAGAGCCACTACGCGAAAGTCTTTTAATTTTTGACGAAATTGTTGGCAAAACAACGACAGATGATATCCTAGAAAATATATTTTCAAGTTTTTGTATCGGGAAATAAATATGTTAAAAGAGCTTTCAAATGAATGATGTGTTAAAAATTTTAGATAGGCTTCTGAAGAAAAAAGGCTATGTGATAAAAAAACATTCCGAATATAATTTATTGCCATTACAGAATCTTCAGAACAATCCCTCGCTTAAAATGACATACGAGGCGTTTGATAAAAAAGAAAAAACTGCTATAAGCGACAACGTGTCTAGACTAAATATTTGTTTGAGGACCTGTATTAATAAAAAAAGAGCAAGACATAATTACAATGAGTTAACAGGAGTCGCTATAGACGAGCACCTTTTGAAGTGTGTTCGCTCATTGATAATTTCAATAAATGAGGCGGTTAAAAATAATAAAGTAATTAAATTAACTGTTTTTGATGATCGTTCAGATAGCGTCTCACTAGAAAAAATAAATAGTTTATTAAATATATTGAAGTGCGATTGGGAAATAATCAAAACGGAAAGCACAGGCCAAGGGAATTCGCTTTACGAACATTTTAATTTCGCTCGTGAGAAGAATAGCTTATTTTATTTTTGTGAAGATGATTATTTGCATATACCTGAAGCTATAAATGAAATGGTAGATTTCTATCAAGGCGTATACAAAGAGATATCCGCGCATTTATTAATTCACCCCCAGGAACACGAGCTTATTTATTCACAGATTAATTATCCGTCCTATATATTGGAAGGACAAAATCGAAGGTGGCGAACAATAAGTCACGCAACGCATACATTTTTTACTCATTCTTCGGTTGTAGATAAATACTGGGAGTATTTTGGCAATACCAAGTATGTTGGGCATAAACAAAAACGCCATTTAGGCTCCGAAAAACAAACAACCGATAAACTTTTTAATCATATCCTTGGTTTTTCTCCGATACCGGCAGTTGCTGTTCATCTTCAATCAAAAGATAGCCTGCCTCCGTTTTTTAACTGGGAAAACACATGGAATGATATCTAAGAATTTTTAAGATTTATTGCCTCATAAACCCTATAAGAATCAATATTAGAAATACTAATTTCGTCTTCAATTACAATAGATTTATCGTTATTCGGGTACCATTTAGGCGATAGTTCATTCGTTGAAAATAGACCAATTACAGGCGTGCCCGCTGCATCACATAAATGCATTGCTCCGGTATCGTTGCTTATTGCTATATGTGAATGTTTGAAGACAAAATACAATTCAGAAACCGAAAATTTGTTACAAAAATTATGACTATTTTTTGTTTGCGATTTAATATATTTAGCATCATTTTCTTCTGATGGGCCACCTACAATTATGATTTCATAATCATTGCCTATTAAATTACTAAGTTTTATCCAATTTTCTAACGGCCATTTTTTTATTTTTAGTTTTCCTCCAATTATAAACACAGCAGTCTTTTGTTTTAATAGGTTCGTAACAGTTTGGTTCTCGGGTTCTATTGCCTTTATCGGGTAATGTATTTCTCCGCATAACCCTTCATCTTTCAAATTATTCAGTAGTCGCATGGTTTCTGTTGGAATGGAAAGATGCTTTTTTTGTATTTTAATAAAAAATTTTATTCTTCCACAGTCCCAGCCGAAAGCCGATTTGATATTCATAAAAAAACGAATGACAATCATATTTCTTAATGATTTGTATAATCCTAAATTTTGGGGCAGTTGAATAAAAAGTTCATAGTTATTTTGTTTAAGTTCTTTAAGAGTTTTGCTTCTATTCTTTTTATTTTTTACAAATATATTATTTATTAAGCCGTCTTCAAGATCGAAGTCAGCAAAAGTTATTCCATGATCAGAGAACGTTATTAAATCAATTTTTGCAGATGGGTAGTTTTGACGAATGACTGATAACGCTGGTAAAGCCACAATAGAATCACCAAAAGCGCCGTCACGGTTTATTAGAATTTTTTTTATATTATTATTTTTTACAAAAAATAATTTGGAAAATATTTTTATAAATAAAGTTCTTAATTTTTTTAAAAAAAATACATGAGCGAGAAATATTTTATCTATTAGTATCATATGAGTAATATAATTTTTTTATGTGATAATATTATCTTTTTTTATTTTTTCTAAGACACTTGATAGTGATATTTTAGAAATTTCACTAGGTGTGAATTTACTGTCATCTTTTGGGAAAACGGATGCCACACTAATTACTCTATTTTCTTGTCCAAGCGCATGAGTTCTTTTTGGGTTTGTTGGCCCGAACAGCGCATAAATTGGTATATCTGAACATGATAAAATATGCATAGGCGCTGAGTCATTTGTTACTGCAAATAAAGCCTGTTTTCCTAATTCAATTAATTCAAGCACAGAAAATTGGTTAGTTGCATCAATACCAAGAGAACTACTCAGTCGCTTATTAATATCGTTATCATCATTGCTTCCAACCCAAATTGTATTTAGATTTTTATCATACAGTGATTTTGCAAGCTCAGAAAAATATGCCCACCTTTTTTGTTTATGTTGTTGGCTTGAGCCCGCATGCATAATTACAAATTTCTTTTTAGTTAGGTTTTTTGAATTTATCCAATCATTAACTTTCTTTTTTATATTTTTATCACAGGGCAAATATGGCTTAGCAACTGCGGCGGCTATTTCAGCTTTTTCAAGTATTTTATTTAATCGTTCAAATGCATGACACTGGCCCTTGTATACTGAACCAGGATTAATATGGTAAGGAAATCTTGGGTGGTTTCCAGCTCTCAGAGGCACCCCAGATAGGGCGGAGATTATCGATGTACGATCATTTGATTGTAAATCATAAAGAATAGAGAAGTTATTTTTTCTAATCCACCAGATTAATTTTATGGTATCAAGCACCGTTCCACGATCAATAGTTTTGATGGAAATACCATCCCAATTAATGAATAATTTCTTATATATAGTGGATGTTAATAACCATATTTCTTCTCCGATATAGTGTTCTTGCAATTTTTTAATTACAGGCGTTGACATAATTACATCGCCTAAAGCGCCAAGTTTTATAATAAGAATTTTCATTTTTTTAAAATTATTTTAGAGCTATATCTGCTTTTTTAGATAACGAGAGCTTCATAGCAGCAAAATATAAAGCCATTAATAGCCAGATCATGCTTGACCATACCGATCCATAAAAAGCCATATGCGCATTAAATGGGAAAAGGGAAACAAGGACGGGAATAAAAAAAACGAACTCATAGGAGACATTTTTTATTATTTTTCTTTGTTTAATAAGAAAATAAAAAAATAAAAAAAACCCCATCAGACCAATAACGCCTGTTTCAGCTAGGATTTCAAGTATCAACAAGTGCGGATGAGTGGGAGGCAGATTAAGACTAAATAGATAATTAAGCCTATCGCTTTTGGTTTCAATATTGTCATCATCAAGTTTGGCATATTCATGATAAACAAATCTAAATCCTCTAGGGCCTATTCCATTAACGGGGTGTTCTTTAAAAATTGAATACGCAACTCCCCATATTGGTAAACGTATCGACGTTGCCGTATTAATTAATGAGTAATCAAAACTGAAAAGCCCCAGTGTTTCTTTAAAACGTTCTTTAGTTGGCTGATTAAACATTATTGTCGTAGCTAAAATAACTCCAATTGCAAATGAAATTATTACAGAAACACGGAGTGTTTTAGACTTATTAAATGATGCTAGGTAAGCATATATAAAAAAACCAAAGGTACACAGCGCCAACATAATCCATGCAGCACGCCTACCACTAATTAAAACAATAAAAAATACCGGAATAACAGATAACCAAAACAATTTATTTTTATGCGAGTACTCAAAAACAACATAAAAATATATAGGAGATAATATCGCACAGATATGTGAAATAGTATTTCTAGGAAAGAACATACCAGTAATTTCGCCAGGTCTGTATGGGTACCCTAGTAGATTGTGGCCAACAAAAAATTGTATTGATGCGTCAATACACCAAAAAAGGATAATAAAAAAAACACAGTTATTAAATATTCGAAAAAATTTACCGTCTTTTGAGAGTTCTTGAATGATAAATAATCCCGCAAATAAAAATCTTAAATAAGAAAAAATAGTTTGGGAAGATCGTGATGGATTGATAGCGTCGATTAATGATATTAGCAATGGAATCCACAAACACAGAAACAATATAACAAAAGTTCTAAGTATTTTATCTTCCCAAATAGACTTCGGAGATACAACAACTCTGTAAAATCCTATAATTGCCATTATGCCTAATGGATAGTTGTAGAGCGCTTTGCTTACAAAGCCGGCTATTGCAAGCGTAATTAAAATAAGAGGCCAGTACTCTTTCAAAAATATTTTCATAGTATTATTTTAACGGTAGCGTTCTATTATGATGTTTAAAAGGCCAAATAAATAACCAAATGAACTAGCTAGTTTTATTATACATTTATTTAACTCAGATTTTTCAAAGGTAAAGATAAATAATGTAAAAGATGTCAACATTCCAAACCATTTACCTATGATTTTTAATATGAAGTGAGGCCAGACTAAGAATTCTGTTTTTCTAGATCTGTATTGAATCACATTATTTATGGCGCCTGTAAAATGCCTAAAAAATAAATATTTTTTTGTTCTTCGATCTAATGTAACGTGTTCAAAAATCACTGCATCATTAACCCAAATATGATTATTATTTCTTGATGAAGATCTATCAAAAAAATTAAAGTCTTCTCCGCCTGTAAAGTTATATGTCAAATCAAATCGCAAACCCTGTTCATTTATTAACTTACTTTTGAACATAACATTCCCGGCTGCGACATGTCTGGGTTTATGTCCAGTTTTCAATTTAGATTTAAAGTTTATTACGTTCAACTGCGAGTCATTAGTTATCGGGATAACTGGCCCTGTTACAACATCGGCTCCATATTTGATTAGTGCATGAAAATGGTTTAATAACCAATCTTCTCTGGGAAATTCATCGTCATCAATAAAGCATACAATATTGCTATCAACCGATACTGCTTCATCTATCAGACGATTTCTTGCGGAAGATATGCCACGTTCTTTTTCGACAAAATAATATATTTTGAAAGGGTAGTTTTTATTAAAAAGATCAATTACGGGTTTAGCCGCTTTACTTGAATCATTATCAACTACTATTAAGACAATTCTATTTTTTCTTGGTAGTTCGAGTAATTTTATTTTTGATAAGCAATATTTCAATAAGTCATTTCTTTTGTAGGTTGCTACACATATTGCAATATTATTGTTGATTTTATTCATAAAGACTTATAAATAAAATGAATTATAAATGGAAATAGTTTTATCGAGCATATTATCTAAAGTATAAATATTTTTATTTTTTACTTCTGGCATTGATTCATAAAATTTTTTAATTAACGAAACAGCTTTTTTTGTATTCAAGGGCTCGGTTTTACCTTCCGGGAACAAATCTTCTAAGACTTCTTTTGCGCCCCCATGATCATACGCAACTACTGGAACTCCTAAGCTTAGTGCTTCAAGCGCGGTACGCCCAAAAGCTTCTGGTATTTTAGCTAATGATAAAACAATGTTTGAGATAGATAAGATGTCTTTTATGTCATCACGATGATTAGTGAATGTAATGTGGTCTTCAATATTATTTTTTTTTATTAGAGATTTTAATTCATGAAAGTATCTTTTTTTTCTTTTATCTATACCGCCTACTATTAACCCATGAACATTAATTCCCATTGCATTTAACTTAGTAATAATTTCTATGAAATCATTTTGCCCTTTCCAACGAGTTAATCTAGCAGGTAAAGTAATTAAAAATTTATTCTGCAGATGAGGAAATTCTTCATACCAGTTTTTTATCCATACATTTTCTGGCTTATAGTCAAAGTGATATTCCTTATTATTAACACCACGAGGAATAACTTCTATTTTATTTTCATTTATGTCTGGGTAATTATTTAGGATATACTTTTTTATATATTCTGAAATAGCAATAATACGAGAACCCGACATCATTATTTTACTGTAAGGATTTACGCTATATGGACCATGTACAGTTGACACTAAAATAGGTCTTTTCTTTTGGTGTATTTTTTTTAATGCAAAATGAGTCAACCATGCTGGCATTCTTGATCTAACATGGACGATATCGACCTGTCTCTCTTCAAGAAATTGATATATTTTTGGTATTAATCTGATAGAAATAATAGATTTTTCCCCAACAGGTAAATCTATATGCTCTGTACCAGATGCAGTGAGTTCAGGCACAAGTCTTCCATTCGCTGACATTACAATCGACTTATGTTTTCTGCGGACCAATTCATTTGCTATTTCTACAGTACCGCGTTCAACGCCGCCGTAATCAAGAGAGGGAAGGATTTGTAAAACAGTAGGTTGCAAAAAGAGACCTCTTAGATGGTTTATGATTTTTGAGAAAGAAATATCAACCCAGGTTTTCTATTTTTATAAAATTTTATAATATTGAAACCATATTTTTTGAATAATACCGACACAGTCTTTTTTGTAAAGTGTTGAACATGTATAGGCGGGCATAGAACATCCCATTTTGTGATATCTTCAGGCACTTTAGGATGCCCTAAATCAGGAGTAGTAATATAAAGATAGCCTTTCTTTTTAACGAGTTGTTTTAAAACTTGCATATATAGATTTATATCACTTACATGTTCTATTACTTCCGATGAATGAACAAAGTCGTACTTCTCTTGTGATTTAAGTAAATCTGAGAAGTTTTTACAGAAAAAATTAACACGATTGAAGCGTTTTTTTGCGTATATAACAGCTTTCTCGTTTATATCAATTCCCGTTGAAGATTTTGATACAAAACTAATTGCATAAGCAACAAAGCCACCACCACAACCGAAGTCCAGTGAATTTTTATTTAATACATATGGTAAAAATCTTGGTAATTTTAGAAAGGCTCGCCTTAGTCTTGAACTTGCTTTTTTATAACCATCGGTCGTTTTAGTATCTTCATCTGTATAAATTTTATTCAAAACAGTTTGGTTTGGCATTGGGTTCAGAAATATAAAATCACATTCATTACATTTATCGAAGGAATAATCATTCTTTTTTATAAAATAATTTATGTTTGGGTTATCACAAACGGGGCACGATATTGTCTTTACAAAATTACCGCTAGATTTTTTCATTTAGTAAGCCTTTTTTTTGCAAGACTAACGCACAACGATGCGCTTCATTCAGCTCCAGATTATTATTTTTTAATTTATTCTTCTTTTTCCATGAGCCAAAAGTCGTAATATTATTATTTGAAACCAGATTATTTATTTGAATAGTTATTCTCGTTGTCTTTTTTTCTTTTAAATTAAATAAACCAACTAAGGCCCCAGAAGAAAGTGACTCAAAAATCATTGAAACGCTATCGGGAGTAACCCAAATAGTTTCAGATGCGAAAACTAATTGTTTAATATTTTTTTTTGGCGAATCATTATAATTTACTATCTCATATTTTTTTTTAGTTGATGATGTAATCATAGGCAGCATATTTTTTGGTGTGCGTCGTGAGTTAGAAATTGTCCAATCTATTTCTTTATGAGTAGAAATAATTTCATTAATTTGTTGTGCAATTAATTTATTACTCCATTGGTAATGGTTTGATGGGCCACCAATTAAAATCAATCCCTTATTTTTTTGTTTATGTTTATTAAATTCTATAGAGTTTAGTGCCCCAGTTGTTTCAATAACATTTTTTTGTTTTGGCGGGGAATCATGTTTTGGGATAATGCAAATATCAAATAAATTTAAAGGCAAGCTTGGTTTCATTAAAACTATGATTTTCCCTTTTCTTATATATCTTGCGGTAAGCATAGTAAGGTGCGTGCCATGGCCAGCACCAATAATAATGTCAGGATTTGGTAAATCTTCACCCATTGGGAATTTTTTAAGCAATAGGTTTTTTAAACAATTTTTTATTGTGTCAATATCTAGATCGAATTGCTCGATTGATACTATCTCTTTAATTGCTAGGCATAACCCATTGCTCTGAGCATCATGGCCAGATAATCCATCACTAAAGCGCCATACGTTTAATTTCATGTTGGTTTATTAAAGCAGAACCTAATTTTTTTCTAGAACGTATTCTGTTCCACAATAGGGGCACTTGACCGTTTTAAAAGTATCTATTGGCAAATAAACTTTTGGGTGTTGGCTCCATAGATTTATTTCTGGTAACGGGCAATGTAATGGTAATTGGTTTGGTGTAATTTTAATCGGAGTGCCATTTTCTTTTATTCTATTTTTCATTTTTTTAAGAAATATAACTTAGCCAATCATTATATTCATCAAGTTTACCGCAAACACAATCAAAGTATTGTTTTTGCAATTCTTTCGTTATTTTTCCTTTCGCTCCATTGCCAATAACACGCCCATCAAGTTCACGAATTGGTGTAACTTCCGCTGCTGTACCTGTAAAAAAAGCTTCATCAGCTATATAAATTTCGTCACGTGTTATTCTTTTTTCTTTTACTAAAATATTATTTTTATCTGCAAAATGGATGATCGTATCTCTTGTTATTCCCTCAAGCGCAGAAGTTAAATCGGGAGTATATAAAATACCATTACGGGCTATAAAAATGTTTTCACCACTACCTTCTGCGACATAACCATCAACATCAAGCAGTAAAGCTTCATCGTACCCAGCGGAAAGCGCATCTTGTAAAGCAAGCATTGAATTCATATAGTTACCATTAGCTTTTGCTTTACACATTGTTATATTTACATGGTGTCTAGTAAATGAAGATGTTTTAACACGTATCCCTTTTTCTAAGCCTTCGGTACCTAGATATGAGCCCCATGCCCAGGCAGCAATAATTACATGTACTTTTAAATTATCTGCTCTTAAACCCATACCTTCTGAACCATAAAAGCACATCGGCCTTATATATGCAGTCTCGAGATTATTGTTTTTAACTGCATCAAGACATGCGTCTATCACGACAGTTTTGTTAAATGGAATTTTCATATTAAGTATATGTGCCGATGCGTATAGCCTATCAATGTGTTCGCTAAGTCGAAAAATAGCGGTCCCGCTGGAGGATTTATAGGCGCGGATACCCTCAAATACCCCCATTCCGTAGTGAAGCGTATGGGTTAAGACGTGTACTTTCGCGTCTTTCCAAGGGACAAACTCACCATCGAACCAAATAACTCCATCACAATCATCCATTCCCATAAAATTTTTTCCTGATTATTTATTTAATAAAGCATGTAGATTATTATAAAAATATTAATTTTTTTAACAGACTTTAATGTTAATGCTCTAATCAATTGCAATCAATAAATCTTTGAAAAATATATTAAATAAAAGGGGTAATTCCCGATGATTAAAGAAAAAAATTCAGTAGAGTCATATGCAGTATTAAAAAAATCAAAAAAT
>PBJS01000006.1 GCA_002721165.1 Legionellales bacterium
GAAGAAATTTCATTATCATCGCTGCTGTCAAGATCACCTACTTCAAGATCACCCACTTCAAGATCACCCACTTCAAGATCAAATTCGGTTTTCTCGAGTTCATCAGTTTCTTTATCGTCTATTTCTAAGTTAACACTATTAACCTCTTCATCTTCAGGAACACTAAGATCAATTTCAAAATCATCCTGACTAGATTCGCTTATTTCTTTTTCAGACCCTTCGTCTTCGTCTGTAGCTGGAAGTTCGATATCGATACTTAGATCATCATCTTTACCGACAACCATTGTTTCATCTTCACTACCATCATCAGCAATCGACAGAGGGCTATCTGTCATTTCTTTCCACATGGTTACAGTTTTATCCCATGTTTCGCCTGAATTACCGAATTTATCATTCACAACTCTGGCAGTTTTTTCGTACTCTCCTTCGTTGCCCGAGTTATAAAATACCTCTAACAATTTTAGATGTAATTCTTCGTTATTTGGATCATTTTGAATTCCACGACGAACCGATTTTTCCGCTTCATCGTATTGTTCAAATGCAATATAAGTGTTGACCTCGTCAATTGAGAACTCTGCTGACTGCTCTTGTTCAGACGGTTCATCATCGGTCAGTTGAGCTTCTTGTACCGCAATAATTGTTTCATCTTCGCTACCAATCGCATCCTCTGAGCTTTGAGTCGCTGCTGCATCATCCATTAATCCCGTAACTTCCTTATTAATTTCAGCAAGTTCATCGTCATCAATTGGCTCAATAACAACTGTTTCAGCAGGTTCCTTTCTGAATCGTAACAATACAAGCAAGAGTAGTAGTATAGCGAGAAGCGCTAAACCAAACTTACTCATAAGGATATTTTTAACTTTACTAATTATCGATTCAAATGGACTGAGTACTTCTTGAACTAATGCTGCATCACGTTTTACTGATTCTGTATATTCTTCGTCTTTTGCAGATGACTCAGAAATTTCTTCAGCCGCTTCAGTTTCTGCGACGACTTCTTCTTCAAACGGATCGAGTTCAGTTTCTGCGACGACTTCTTCTTCAAACGGATCGAGTTCAGTTTCTGTAGTATCTTTAACGGTAGTTTCATCTGTTACAGGTTCATTTAAGATATCTGGTGATGCTGCTTCCACCTCACCATCTTCTTGAATTGTAGATGTATCAGCTTTAGCGGCTAATTGTGTTTGATATGCCGCTAATTCATCATCTTTTAGATTTAGTAATGGCTGGAGTTGAGCGACAAGTGTTTCCAGTTCTTTTAGTCTGGCTTTAAGTTCAATGTTTTCTTGAGTTAATGTTTCTATAGTTTCTTCTGCTACTAATAAATCATTTGATTTAGTTGGCTCAGATTCTCCCGTCTCTTGTGTGGCTTGTGCGCCATCGTCTGCAACAACTAACCTTAACTCGGGATCGGCTTGCTCAATTTCATTTGTTACTTCGTTTTTTTGCTTGTCGACATCAATTTCATTAACTAGCTGTGTTTGTTCATTTGAAACAGCGCCTTCCTCGAATATAACATCACCCCAAGCAGCATGCTGTGATCGAACTTTTCTACGTGCTTCGGCTGCAGTTAATTCATATATGGCAGCTTCATCAGGTATGTCGAGAACATACCCTCCTTTCAGCCCATTAATATTTTGATTAATAAATGCCTCTGGATTAGCTCTATAAATAGCCATCATCATCTGATCTAAACTAATTGATTTGTCAGGGCGTGTTTTGTATGCAATCTCAGATAAAGTATCAGCTCTTACTGTCGGCCCATAATTACCGCCTACATAATTTGTAATTTGCGAAGGGGTTTTGGATTGCTCAGAAGTATATTCAGTGGTTGAGTCTTGAATTGTACTTACTGCAACTTCCTCGGTGTTTACAGTATTCTCCATTCTTGTGCGGAAGTCATAAGATGGGGGATCAAGTAGAATAGTATACTCACGTAATATACGACCATTCGCCCATGTTGCCTCAATTAAAAAATTTAAAAAGGGTTCCTGAATAGCTGCTTGTGTCGATATACTTATATAATCATCACCATCATCAACCGAACGACGTAAATTAAACTTTAATTTACTTAGGCTAAAGGGACGATCAATACCGGCTTTTGCAAAAGCATTACTGTCAGCTAAACCAATTTTAAGAGAATCAAGGTCATCAGGAGATGGTGATAGTAGCTCAATTTTACCATCTAGAGGCTGGTTTAAAGCTGAATTTACGACAACATCGCCCAAACCAAGCGCGTATACGACGACTGGGCTCAGAAACAGAAAGGCGATTGTAGATAAAAAGCGTTTCATAAGAACTTGCTAATATACATTATAATTATGAGTTAAATATATACTATATGTAGCTTTTTACCAGAATTTCAGCTATTTGGACGGAATTAAGGGCAGCGCCTTTTCGGAGATTATCCGCTACCACCCACATATTTAGCCCCCGGGGATGAGAGATATCCTCCCTAATTCTCCCTACAAAAACGGGGTCTGTGCCAGCAGCCTCGGTAACAGCGGTCGGATAACCACCGTCCTCATGCGAATCAATCACAGTCACTCCTGGCATTTCTTCCAGTAATTTTCTGGCGGTTTTAACATCAATTTTTTCTTTAGTTTCAATATGTACTGCTTCTGAATGTCCATGATATACAGGTACTCTAACGGCAGTCGGATTCACTAAAATTGAATCATCCTCAAAAATCTTTTGTGTCTCCCAGACCATTTTCATCTCTTCTTTCGTGTATCCGTTATCCTGAAATGCATCAATATGAGGTAAAACGTTACATGCAATTTGTTTTGGATAGACAGTAGATGATACGAGCGGATTATTCGCTCGTATTATTGACGTGATTTGATTATAGGGAAATCGCTCATCGATTATTTGAAGCGCTTGGTTGTTAAGTTCATCAACTGCTGCCTGACCCGTTCCCGATACAGCCTGATAGGTACATACATTAATACGTTCAATCCCTACCGCATCATAGATTGGCTTTAATGCCACTAACATCTGAATGGTTGAACAATTTGGATTGGCGATGATGCCTCTATTTTTATAATCGCCAATAGCATGGGGGTTTACCTCGCTCACAACTAACGGGATATCATCTTCATAACGAAATTTTGAGGTGTTATCAATCACAACACATCCGGCATCAACTGCCTTTGGTGCATAGATAGCAGAAACAGATGCGCCTGGCGAGAAAAGCCCTATCTCGGCTAAATTAAAATCAAAAGTTTCCAGATCGCCGATAACCAGTTCACTATCCTTAAATGGTATGCGTGTTCCAACAGAACGACTGCTGGCTAAAGCATAAACCTTATCAACAGGAAAATTACGTTCCTCTAAAATTGATAACATGGTTCTGCCAACCATACCTGTCGCGCCAACAACGGCAACATTGTATTTTTTTTCTGTCATGATTTATACATTAATACATTTTAATAAATTATTTAGACCAACAAAGCTGATAAAGTTTTAACTACTGCATCACCCATCTCATCAGTTCCCACACATGTCATGCCATCAGAATGGATATCTTTTGTCCTAAAACCATCCGTCAACACCTGACTAACCGCTTGTTCTAATATATTGGCTAATTTGTCTTCGCCCAATGAATATTTCAATAGCATCGATAACGACAAAATAGTCGCCAAGGGGTTTGCAATATTTTGACCGGCAATATCCGGAGCAGAGCCATGTACCGGTTCATACATACCTTTACCATCACTGGCTAATGATGCTGAAGGTAACATACCAATTGACCCAGTAAGCATAGACGCAAGGTCCGATAAAATATCTCCAAACATATTTGTCGTTAGAATAACATCGAATTGCTTTGGTGCTCTCACCAACTGCATCGAAGCATTATCTATATACATATGCTGCAACTCGACTTCTGGAAAATCTTTAGCCACCTCAGTAACAATTTCCCGCCATAACTCTGTTGCCTCCAGTACATTTGCTTTATCGACTGAACACAAACGACCTTGGCGCTTACTTGCAGTCTCAAATGCAACCATTGCGATACGTTTAATCTCACTTTCATTATAAACAAGCGTATTAAAACCCTCACGTTGTCCATCATCGAGTTTTCTAATACCCCGAGGATTACCAAAGTAAATGCCCCCGGTAAGCTCTCGAACTATCATCAAATCAAGACCACTAACAACTTCTTCCTTCAATGTAGATGCTTGTGCTAATTGTGGAAATAAAAAGGCGGGGCGTAAATTAGCAAAAAGTGAAAGTTCAGCACGAATTGCCAATAACCCTCTCTCAGGGCGAAGCTCGCGATCAATTGATTCCCACTTAGGACCGCCGACAGAACCCATCAGGATAGCTGTTGCTTCATTCGCCTTTTTTAATGTCTCTTCAGGCAAAGGAACGCCACTTTCATCGATAGCGCTACCGCCAATTAATCCGTGGTCTATTTGAACACCTAGCTGACTTTCAGTATTGAGAAATGATAATATTTTCTCAGCCTGAGCGACAATTTCTGGTCCAACGCCATCACCAGATAAAATCAAAATTTTCTTAGTCATATGTTGATCAATTATGTTCCTAGACATATTTTTTGAAAAAGTACGCAAGCATACATCTATGTCATAAAAAGTCACGTATTTCCTATGCTTTTACTCTAATAACGGGACATATTTTACGACTTAGATAATCTTTTTGTAATGAATCAAGTATACAAGAAAACGGAAAAAAAATTGCATGTCTGCTTGGGATTGACAAGGTTGATACCGTATAATAAATAATCTCGAATTAATTTTCACGCAACGTAATACAAGCCCAGTTTTGGGGGTAAAAAAATGAGTCTCATTGAACAAAAAATGCATCAAGTATATAAGATCCCATTATACAGAGAATCAGATCTCAATAGACTTCGGTGGCTAGGGGGGTTAACTATTATCCTTGGCGCCATACTACGCTCAAGTAAATTTCCACCAGAATATGATTTTGCTACAACTATTATCGGCATAACATGTTTTATGGTTGTTGCTTATTTTGAAAAAGACAAGGTTTATTTAACTGTATTTTTGGTGACTTTGGTGATATTAACAGCTGGATTAATTGGTATACTGATCGATCACTGAAAAGTTAATTATTAAATATCATAATATGCTCTTCAAAAATTAATAAAAATAAGTTATTTAACTTTCTTTAGATGAATCCTGAACTGGCAAAACTTAATAGTTACCCTTTTGAGAAACTAAAAGAATTGCTTTGCAATATTGATATTGATACTAAAAAATCAGCAATATCAATGGCAATTGGTGAGCCAAAGCATCAAACACCAAAATTTATAATAGAAGAATTAGAATCAAATCTCACTGGTATAGCAACATATCCAACAACTCGTGGTACCAATGAATTAAAAACGACAATTATTAATTGGCTGTGCCAACGCTTCAAACTTGATAGAGAAACATTAAACGAAGAAAAAAATATTTTGCCTGTTAATGGTACTAGAGAAGCCCTTTTTTCCATTGCACAAACCATAGTGAATAAAGCAACTGTGAATCCTATTGTTATATTACCTAATCCTTTTTACCAAATTTATGAAGGAGCAGCTTTACTTGCAGGCGCAGAACCTTATTATTTAAATTGTACTGAAGAAAATAACTACATTCCTGATTTATCACAGATCCCAACAAAAATATGGGAACGTTGCCAACTATTTTATTTATGTTCGCCGGGTAACCCAAGTGGGGCTGTGATTGACTTTAATTTTGCAAAAGAGCTGATGAGATTTGCTGATAAATATAATTTCGTTATCGCCTCTGATGAATGTTATTCAGAGATTTATCATAATGAAGAACAACCGCCAATAAGCCTACTTGAGTATGCAACAAACCTTGGTAACTCTGAATATAAGCGCTGCCTAATATTTCATAGCCTATCCAAACGATCGAATGTGCCTGGACTTCGTTCAGGATTCGTTGCAGGGGATAGTGAATTAATCGAAAATTTTTATCGCTACAGAACTTATCATGGTTGTGCGATGCCCTTACATGTGCAGAAAGCGAGTATTGCTGCTTGGAGTAATGAAGAACATGTAAAGAAAAATCGAGATATATATAGAATAAAATTCTTGAAAGTTTGCAGTGAATTAAACTCTGTTTTACCCATGACCCCGCCTTCTGGTGGTTTTTACTTGTGGCCTAAATTACCCTGCTCTGATTTAGACTTTGCAAGAGAACTATATAAAAGTGAAAATGTCGAAGTTCTGCCTGGTTCATATCTATCTCGTAGTGTTGATAATATAAACCCAGGAGACAATCGAGTCCGTATTGCTTTGGTTGCAGAGACCGATATATGTGTCGAGGCTGCAAAACGAATTAAAAGATTTATTAAAAATATACATTAAATCAAAAGGTATAAAAATGGATAACATAGAAGATTTTATTAATGAGCAATTTGATAAACGATCAGAAATTAATTCTAGTGAAGATAATAATGAGCTAAAAAATACAGTAAAAAATATTATTCAAAAATTGGATAATGGAGAATTAAGGATAGCAGAAAAAATTAACGGTAAATGGATTGTAAATCAATGGTTAAAAAAAGCTGTGTTACTCTCATTTATTCTCGATGAAAATACTGTAATTCAAGGTAGCCATGCTAATTATTTTGATAAAATTACAAATAAATTTTTTGATTATAACGAAGCTGACTTTATCAAAACTGGAGCTCGTGTTGTACCGACAGCTATTGTGAGACATGGTAGTTTTATTGGTAAAAATGTAGTACTAATGCCAAGTTTTGTAAATATCGGTGCTTATGTTGATAGCGGAACCATGGTTGACACCTGGGCAACGGTTGGTTCGTGTGCACAAATTGGAAAAAATGTTCACTTGTCCGGTGGTGTTGGAATTGGTGGAGTCCTTGAACCATTACAAGCAAATCCGACAATCATTGAAGACAACTGTTTTATTGGTGCTCGCTCAGAAGTCGTAGAAGGTGTAATTGTAGGACAAGGTTCGGTTATTTCTATGGGGGTTTATATAGGACAAAGCACGCGAATTTATGATCGTAGTACAGGAGAAATTACGTATGGATTCATTCCGCCAGGCTCTGTTGTAGTTTCAGGGAATTTACCGTCAAAAGATGGGAAATACAGTCTTTACTGCGCGGTCATTGTAAAAACAGTTGATGAAAAAACACTAAGTAAGGTTGGAATTAACGAAATCTTGCGTGATTTATAACTAGTATTTATGTCTGAAATTACTTTATATGGCATAAAAAACTGTGATAACGTAAAAAAATCCCGTAAATGGTTAGATAAGAATTCTGTCGAATATGCCTATCATGATTTTCGTTTAGATGGTATAGAAAAATCTTTGATTGAAGAATTTCTAAAAAATATTGAAGTACGACTGCTGATAAATAAACGGAGTACTAGCTGGAAAAAATTACCTGATAAAGAAAAAACCATAAGGACAAAATCTGAATTAGTTGGACTACTACTAAAAAATCCTACAATTATAAAACGCCCTATAATCAAATCAAAAAATATCTATTTTATTGGCTATGACGAGGAAAAATTTAAATTATTAAAATAATAATCTGCCTAACTTTTAATGTAGCCTTGTTGTAATCTCAGTAACTTTATCAGCGAGTTCATTAATTAGATTTTCTACTTGATTTTTATTTTCACCTTCTACCATGACTCTTATTAGAGATTCAGTTCCTGAAGGTCTTATCACAACTCGACCTGCATTACCTAAGACATTTTTCGTATCTTTTATTACACGATTAATATCATCGTTCTTTGTTATATCAATATGTGTATCAAATTCTATATTTCTTATTATCTGAGGATATTTTTTTACACTTTTTACTAGTTCCGTAAGACTTGTATCTGTTGAGACCATAGTTTCTAAAACCTGAAGTGCTGTTATTATTCCATCGCCAGTTGTAGTGAGATCTAGATTAATAATATGACCAGAAGTTTCGCCTCCTAGGGTAAGTCCTTTTTTGAGTAATAACTCCATAACATAACGATCTCCTACTGAGGCTCTAAAAAAATCTAGTTCCAAGCTATTTATTGCATGCTCTAAACCTAAGTTACTCATAACGGTACCAACGACAGCGCCATTTAATTTTTTAAGTTGAGAACGTGCAATTATATAAAGGATATCGTCACCATCTAATATACTTCCTTGCTGGTCTACCATAATTAACCTATCACCATCTCCATCGAATGCAATCCCAACATCGGCACGTGATTCCTTAACCAGTTGCTGTAAAATGCCAGGGGAAGTTGCTCCACATTCATCGTTAATATTTAGTCCATCTGGTGATGCTGCATGTATTATTACTTCCGCCCCTAACTCTTCAAAAACCTTGGGTGCTATGTGATAAGTTGCGCCATTAGCACAATCAATTACTATTCGTAGATCATTAAAATTTATATTACCCTTAATTTTTGATTTACAAAATTCAATATAGCGTCTAGGCGCATCGGTTATTCGCCGTGCCTTACCAAGGCTAAGAGAGGGGACAGATCGCATCTTATAATTTAATTCATATTCAATTTCCATCTCAACTTCATCAGCTAATTTGGTGCCATCGCCAGCGAAAAATTTAATTCCATTGTCATGAAATGGATTATGTGACGCGCTTATAACAATACCAGCTTGAGCACGCGTACTCTTAGTTAGGTAGGCTATTCCAGGTGTCGGCATTGGACCTAATAAACGAATATCAACCCCGGCAGCAGATAAACCAGCTTCCAATGCTGATTCAAACATGTAACAAGATATCCGAGTGTCTTTTCCAACTAAAACGGGGCCACTACCTTTTTTTGCTAATACACGTCCCGCAGCCCAACCAAGCTTCATCACGAAATCTGCATTGATTACACCATCGTCTACGCTACCGCGTATGCCGTCGGTTCCGAAAAATTTTCTGGTATCTTTTGTGATAATAATCGCCTTTGAATCTTGAAATTAAGTATGGCTACTAGTTAGTATGAACTAAAGACATAGAGTAATGTAATCCGATTCAATAGTGAAAATATTTAAGCTGGTTTTGCAGGTGGTTCGCCCGATGGAGTTGTATTCTTTTTCGAAGACCTTGTTTTTTTTCTTGTTTTCTTTTTAGATATAGCTTTTTGACCATCGCTATCATCCCAATCTGATGGTGGTCGAGGTACTTTTCCTTTCATAATATCGTCTATTTGTGCTTGATCGATGGTCTCATATTTAATCAATGCATCAGCCATTAGATGAAGCTTGTCTATATTCTTTTTAAGGATTTTTTCAGAACGTTTATAATTTTTATCGATTATATTACGAATTTCTTCATCAATAGCATGAGCAGTTTCATCAGAAATTGCTTTATGTTGTGTAACCGAACGTCCTAGAAACACCTCTCCATCCTCTTCACTATATGTTAATGGGCCAAGTTTTTCTGATAAACCCCATTTTGTAACCATGCTACGAGCAAGCTGGGTAGCACGCTCAATATCATTACTTGCCCCTGTCGTCACTTTGCTCGCATTAAAAATAAGCTCCTCTGCGATACGACCGCCAAATAAACTCGAAATCTGACTTTCAAGTAGTTCCTTGCTATAGCTTAACCGATCTTCTTCTGGTAAGAACATGGTAACTCCTAATGCCCGACCACGAGGAATAATTGTCACTTTGTAAACAGGATCATGAGATGGTACTAAACGCCCGACAATTGCGTGTCCTGCTTCATGATAAGCAGTGAGCTTCTTTTCCTCCTCACTCATAACAAGAGAGCGTCGTTCAGCCCCCATCATAATTTTATCTTTAGCTTTCTCAAATTCATCCATATCAACTAATTTTTTATTTGCCCTTGCTGCGAATAGTGCTGCTTCATTAACAAGGTTTGACAAATCTGCGCCAGAAAAACCAGGAGTGCCACGTGCAATTATATTTGCTTTGACATTATCCCCTAAGGCAACCTTACGCATATGAACTTTTAATATTTGTTCTCGGCCACGGATATCTGGAAGCGGAACAACAACTTGGCGATCGAAACGACCTGGTCTTAATAACGCTGGGTCCAATACATCAGGTCGGTTTGTAGCCGCAATCACAATCACCCCTTCATTACCTTCAAACCCATCCATTTCCACCAATAGTTGGTTTAATGTTTGTTCACGCTCATCATGACCACCGCCCAAACCAGCTCCACGATGACGTCCTACTGCATCAATTTCATCAATGAAGATAATACATGGTGAATGTTTTTTCGCTTGCTCAAACATATCTCTTACGCGAGATGCGCCAACACCGACAAACATTTCAACAAAATCAGAACCAGAAATTGTAAAAAAAGGAACTCTAGCTTCGCCAGCAATTGCTTTTGCTAATAAAGTTTTACCAGTTCCTGGAGAACCAACCATTAAAACACCGGAGGGTATTTTACCTCCTAGTTTTTGAAATTTGCCTGGATCACGCAAAAATTCAACTAACTCTGAAACTTCTTGCTTAGCTTCTTCTATACCGGCAACATCGTTAAATGTTATTTTTATCTGATCTTCACTTAATAATCTTGCGCGACTCTTACCAAATGATAGTGCACCGCCGCGGCCGCCGCCGCCTTGCATTTGTCGCATAAAATAAATCCAAATACCAAGTAACAATATGATAGGAAACCATGAAATAAGAGCATGAGCCCAGAATGAATTCTTATTAGGCTCCATCCCCTTAATCTCTACATTATTTTCTAACAATGTGCCAATTAACGCATCGTTATTGGTTTCAGGACTATATGTATTAAAACGACTTCCATCGCTACGATTACCAGTTATCGAACTACCTTCTATATTTACTGAACCAATGCGACCTGTTTTGACATCAGAAATAAATTGAGAATAAGTAATTTCCCCAGACATTGCTGGATTACTAAAGTTTTTAAATACTGTCATCATAACAAGCGCTATGACAACCCATAGAATTAGATTCTTTACCATGTCATTCAATTTTAATAACCCTCTTTATCCGGTGTTTTCAATATCTAAATTTTACTACAATTTATATGAGCGCGCTAAAATATAAAATTCTCTTGATTGATCACGTGATGCTTTTGGCTTTCTTACTATGACCTTGGAAAATTTTTCCTGCAAAAACCGCCTAAACTCATACGTTCCTTCACCCTCGAAAAGCTTTACTAGTAAATCGCCGCCTGGCTTTAAGATTTGAGTACAAAAATCATAAACGAGTTCAGCAAGAGCCATATTACGCGACTGATCTGTTACCTTTATACCTGTTAGATTGGGGGCCATATCAGAAATTACAAGATCTGCGCCTTTTTTTCCTGCCTGTCTAAGACACTCTTTTTGTATAATTTCATCAGTAAAGTCGCCAGAAATATAAAAAACTTGTTCAATTGGTTCCATAGGTAATATATCAATAGCTATTATTTGACCACGTGAATCTATAATACTACTTAAATATTGCGACCAACTTCCTGGAGATGAACCAAGATCAACTACACAATAATCGGGTTTTATTAATTTGTCTTTTTCGTTTATTTCTTGAAGTTTATAAACCGCTCGAGAACGAAAATGTGATTCACGAGCTTTTTTTACATATGGGTCTTTGTTATGTGATTGTAACCACCGATTGCTAAACTTGTTCTTTCTCATATGAAAAAATTATATATAACAAATTTTGACAATCTCATATTCAATAACACCACTAGGAGCATTAACATCTACGACGTCGCCAATTTTTTTACCTATAAGTGAACGCGCGATAGGTGAAGCTATTGAAATCAGTCCTATATTTATATCTGCTTCCAACTCACCGACTATTTGATAAGTAACCTCATCATCTGACTCAAGGTTTAAAATAGTAACAGTTGCACCAAAAACAACTTTGTCTTTTTCCGTAATCTCTTTTACGTCAATAATTTGAACATCAGCAAGTGTCGACTCGATTTTGTTAATACGTCCTTCCATGAAACTTTGTTGTTCGCGTGCAGCATGATATTCAGCATTTTCACTTAAATCACCATGAGCTCTTGCTTCAGCAATTGCTGCCGTTATGCGAGGTCTTTCGACTGTTTTCAATTCGTGTAATTGCTCACGCAGCCTTTCTGCCCCAATTTTTGTCATTGGTGATTTACTCATGAAGAAATTCCTATATGTAATTTTTGCAAGCTATTAACATCACTATAATCCTTTTGTTTTAATGCTTCTACAGTCGCCTGAGCAGCTGCCATAGTAGTTGTATAAAAAACTTTATGTTGTAACGCCGTTCTTCTTATTGAAAAAGAATCTGCTATTGCATTTTTACCTTCTGTTGTATTCACAATTAAACCAATCTCATTATTTTCTAGCATGTTAACAATATGAGGTTCTCCTTCTCTCACTTTATTAACCTTATTACATTTTATACCAGCTTTATTTAAAATATTACTAGTTCCTAAAGTTGCACAGATTTCAAATCCTAATTCGGTTAATTCCTGAGCCACAATTATTGCTAATTCCTTATCAATATCTTTAACACTAATAAATGCTTGGCCAGAAGAAGCTAATATCTCACCTGCAGCTGACTGACCCTTTGCAAAAGCTTCGCCAAAATTTTTCCCAATCCCCATCACCTCACCAGTGGATTTCATTTCCGGACCCAATAATGGGTCAACGCCCGGAAATTTTATAAAAGGAAATACAGACTCCTTAACACAAAAATAGTCAAGTTTTGGAGCATTAGTTATGCCTTGTGACGCCAAACTATTTCCAACCATACAATTTACCGCGATCTTTGCGATAGGAAGTCCCGTTGCTTTTGACACGAAAGGAACCGTTCTAGAAGCTCTTGGGTTGACCTCAAGTACGTAAATTTCATCCCCTTGAATAGCAAACTGAGTATTCATTAGACCAATAACATTCAATCCTTTAGCCATTAGACTTACTTGCGTCGAAAGCTGTTTTTGTATGGACTCGCTCAAACTAAACGGGGGTAATGAACATGCGGAGTCGCCAGAATGCACACCCGCTTGCTCGATATGCTCCATGATACCGGCAATAAAAACATCTTTGCCGTCAGACACAGCATCGACATCTACTTCTATTGCATCATTTAAAAACCTATCCAAAAGTACGGGGGCTGAATTCGATACTTTAACGGCCTTTTCCATATAATCTTTTAGATCATCTTCGTTATGGACAATTTCCATTGCTCGTCCACCCAATACATATGATGGTCTTACCACTAAAGGAAAACCAATTTGATTTGCAGATTCAACCGCCTGTTTAATATCTCTAACTGTCCCATTTGGCGGTTGTTTCAAACCAATATCATTTAATAATTTCTGAAACCTTTCCCTGTCTTCTGCAAGATCAATTGAATTGGGGCTTGTACCAATAATTGGTACTCCTTCATTTTCAAGATCTCGAGCGAGCTTTAACGGTGTTTGCCCTCCATATTGGACAACAACACCAAAAGGATTTTCAATATTAATAATCTCTAATACGTTTTCTAATGTTAGTGGTTCAAAATAAAGACGATCCGATGTGTCATAATCAGTTGACACAGTCTCAGGATTGCAATTCACCATGATTGTCTCATACCCAGCCTCACGCATTGCAAATGCTGCTTGTACACAGCAATAGTCGAACTCTATACCCTGACCAATTCTATTTGGCCCCCCGCCTAAAACCATAATTTTCTTTCTACTGCTTGGTAAGGCTTCGCATTCAGAACCGTAACATGAATACATGTAGGCAGTAGTTGACTCAAATTCTGCAGCACATGAATCAACTCGTTTAAAAACAGGTCTAATGTTTTTTTCTATTCGTAATTTTCTTATCTCTAATTCTGATTTATTAGCTAACTCGGCTAATCGTGAATCTGAAAAACCCATTCGCTTCAATTGTTTTAGGTAACTTCCTGTAAAAGAAGCAAAACCTTCTTTTTTAATTTTATTTTCTTCTTCAACTAAATTAGCAATCTGAGCTAAAAACCATGGATCTATGTGAGTAAGATTAAAAATATCTGTAATACTCATTCCATATCGAAACGAATCGGCAACATACCAAAGCCTATGGGCTCCTGGCATACGCAATTCTTTTTCAAGTTGCTCAATAGTGTTTTCTTCACTTTCAATAAAAATTTCATTCAATCCGGTTACATTTGTTTCTAACCCACAGATAGCTTTTTGCAAGGATTCTTGGAATGTAAGGCCCATTGCCATTACCTCCCCAACAGATTTCATCTGTGTCGTCAGCCGATCATCTGCTTGGGGGAATTTCTCAAAAGTAAAGCGGGGTATTTTTGTAACGATATAATCAATTGTAGGCTCAAATGATGCTGGAGTTACTCCGCCTGTAATTTCATTCTTTAACTCATCTAAAGTAAATCCTACAGCAAGCTTGGCAGCTACTTTTGCAATAGGGAATCCGGTTGCTTTTGATGCCAGCGCTGATGAGCGAGAGACCCTAGGATTCATCTCAATAATTATTAGTTCCCCATTCTCGGGGTTAACCGCAAACTGAACATTTGAACCACCCGTGTCTACACCAATCTCGCGTAACACTTTTATAGAAGCATCACGCATAATTTGATACTCCTTGTCTGTTAAGGTTTGTGCTGGAGCAATGGTAATTGAATCTCCGGTATGAATACCCATAGGATCAAAATTTTCAATCGAACAGACAATAATACAATTATCATTTTTATCCCGAACAACTTCCATTTCATATTCTTTCCATCCTAGCGCTGACTCTTCAATTAAAATCTCTGATGTTGGCGATGCCTCGATACCCTTATTACAGATATCAAGAAATTCATCTTCGTTGTATGCAATACCACCGCCAGTGCCTCCAAGTGTGAATGAGGGACGAATTATCGCTGGGAAACCTATCTTATCTAAAGCTCGCTTTGCCTGTTTTATATCGTTTGCGATTTCAGATTTTGGCATGGCTAAACCAATCTTTTTCATTGTCTCACGAAATAGTTCTCGATCTTCAGCCTTGTCAATTGCAGTTTTCGATGCGCCAATCATTTCTACGTTATACTTTTTGAGCACGCCTTGCTTATCAAGATCTAAAGCACAATTGAGCGCTGTTTGACCACCCATTGTTGGTAATAATGCATCGGGGCGTTCTTTCTTAATAATTTTTTCTACTGTTTGCCAGTCAACTGGTTCTATATATGTCGAATCCGCCATATCTGGGTCCGTCATTATTGTTGCAGGATTTGAATTAACGAGTATCACTTTATAACCTTCTTCACGTAGGGCTTTACATGCTTGTGCACCAGAATAGTCGAATTCACATGCTTGCCCAATGACGATTGGACCGGCTCCAATGATAAGAATGCTTTTTATGTCTGATCTTTTTGGCATAAATAAACTTACAATTTATTCTTCTCTATTAATTCAATAAAGTGGTTAAAAAGTAAACGTAGATCATGGGGTCCAGGACTTGCTTCTGGATGACCCTGAAAACCAAATACAGGATATTGCTTGTGATGTACGCCTTGCAGCGAACCATCAAATAAAGAACGATGTGTCGCTTCTAAATCTTTAGGTAAACTTTTTTCATCGACTGCAAAACCATGGTTTTGACTTGTAATTAATACTTGGCCATCTTGAAGGGATAGAACTGGATGATTTGCCCCATGATGACCGAATTTCATTTTAATAGTTTTTGCACCTAGCGCTAAAGATAATAACTGATGGCCCAAACATATACCAAATACAGGTATTTTTGTTTTGATAATTTTATTTATTGAAGTGATAGCATAATCACAAGGATCTGGATCACCTGGTCCATTGGATAAAAAAATACCGTCGGGTTTTTGAATAAGCACGTCTTCTGCAGATGACTTTGCCGGAACGACAGTAACATCACAACCCAAATCAAAAAGTATCCGAAGAATATTTCGTTTTACACCAAAATCATATGCAATTACTCTCCATTTATTCTTTTTATTTTTTTTCATTCTAGATTTCATGCTCCAGATTCCTTTAGACCAATCATAAGTAGTTTTTGTTGTTACATCTTTTGCTAGATCCATGCCAAGTAACCCAGGGAAAGAACGTGCTTTAGCTATAGCGTGTTCTGGGTTAATTTCAGAAGCAGCGACAATACACCCTCTCATTGCGCCATGCTTACGTATATGTCGAGTTAACTGACGTGTATCAATTCCTGCTATTGCTACAATTTTATGCTGTTTTAAATAATTACTGAGATTGTCGCTTGAACGCCAGTTACTTACAGTAATAGGTAAATCCCTTATAACTAGTCCGCTAACATAAACGCCATCTGATTCCTCGTCTTCGGGATTTGTCCCAACATTTCCAATATGAGGATGAGTGAGTGTTACGATTTGCTTAAAATAGGATGGGTCAGTAAGAATTTCTTGATAGCCCGTCATTGCGGTATTGAAAACGACTTCCCCTGTTGTTTCTCCGTAAATACCAAAAGAAACACCATAAAATAAAGACCCATCTTCAAGGGCTAACAGAGCATCATCTGTCAAAAAACATAACCTCTCATTGACATAAAAAAGGGAGTAACCTTGATGGTCACTCCCGCTGATTCAACGTACCTTATTATAATGTACCAAGGCATCTGGTGTCTATCTACTAACAAAAATTCTAAAAAAAGATATCGCCTATTTTATTTTATCTCCCTATTCTCAATAAGATTCTTTACAACTTCCGGTTCGGCAAGGGTGCTTGTATCGCCTAAATTATCAATTTCGTTTGTTGCTATTTTTCTTAGAATTCGACGCATAATTTTCCCAGATCGAGTTTTCGGCAGTCCTGGTGACCACTGAATTATATCGGGACTTGCGAAAGGCCCAATTTCATTACGTACATGATCGATAAGCTCTCTTTTCAATTCATTGCTAGATTTAACTCCATCATTTAGAGTCACATATGCATAGATACCTTGGCCTTTGATTTCATGCGGGTATCCAACAACGGCTGATTCCGCAACATTATCATGTAACACTAAAGCACTCTCAATTTCTGCAGTACCCATGCGATGACCTGAAACATTAATAACATCATCAATTCTGCCAGTAATCCAGTAGTAACCATCTTTATCTCTTCGTGCGCCATCACCACTAAAATACAATCCTGGGTATGCTTGAAAATAAGTACTTTTAAATCTTTCATGATCACCAAACACCGTTCGCATCTGACCTGGCCAAGAACGTTTGAAACATAATGCACCTTCTCCAGCGCCTATAACTTCCTCCCCTTTATCATTCATCAAGCAAGGTTCAATTCCAAAAAACGGCAATGTTGCTGAACCAGGTTTCAGATCAGTTGCGCCCGGCAAAGGTGTTATTAAATGGCCTCCTGTCTCTGTTTGCCACCAAGTATCCATAATAGGGCAACGGCCATCTCCAACAACATGGTAGTACCATTCCCAAGCCTCTGGATTTATTGGTTCGCCAACCGTACCTAAAATTCGAAGGCTTTCTCTATTTGTTTTCTTAACAAATTCTTCACCCTTACACATTAATGCACGAATAGCAGTTGGTGCAGTATAAAAAGTATTTACTTTATGTTTTTCGACAACTTGCCAAAAACGACTGGCATCTGGATAAGTGGGCACACCTTCAAACATAAGGGTTTTTGCGCCATTACAAAGTGGGCCATAGATAATATAGGAATGTCCGGTGACCCAACCAACATCAGCCGTACACCAATAAATGTCATCCTCATGATAATCAAATACATATTTATGAGTTATTGCTGCATACAAAAGGTAACCAGCTGTTGAATGTAATACGCCCTTTGGTTTACCCGTGGAACCAGATGTATATAAGATAAATAAGGGATCTTCAGCATCCATTTCAACTGCTGGACAATGTGTCGATGCTTCCGCCATCGCATCTTGATACCAAATATCTCTTTCATTATCCCAGACAATATCTTTACCAGTTCGCTGTATTACTATGACGGTATGAACATTTGGGCATTTGCTTAAAGCGTCATCAACATTTTCTTTTAATGGAACAGTCCGTCCGCCACGAATACCCTCATCTGCCGTGATTACAAACTTACAATCAGAATCTAAGATTCGGTCTTTTAAGGACTCCGGTGAAAAACCTCCAAACACCACCGAATGTATTGCCCCAATACGAGTACAAGCAAGCATTGCAACTGCTGCTTCCGGCACCATTGGCATATAAATAGAAATACAATCGCCTTTTTTGGCGCCACGTGATTTCAGAACATTGGCAAACTTACAAACCTCTGCATGCAATTCTTTATAGGTAATATATTTATCGAGATCGGGTTCGTCGCCTTCCCAAATAATTGCAACTTGATCTCCGCGTTCTTTGAGATGACGATCAAGACAATTATAACTTACATTTAATTTGGCATTAGTAAACCACTTAATATCAAGATTGTCATAGTCCCATTGTTGAACACTATCCCACTTTGAAAACCAAGTTAGAAACTTTTCTGCTTGCTCCTCCCAAAAAATATTTGATTTATTAATCGAGCGTGTATACATTTCCTGATATTTATTAGTATCAATAAATGCGTGATTATGGTTATTAGGTACTCTGTATATTTTCTCTTCTGCCATTTTTATCCTTGTTTAATCGCATATTTATTTTTTACATAATCATCTACAATCTTTTTAAAATCATCAGCAATATTCTCTCCTTTTAAAGTGACTGTCTTTTCTCCATCAATAAAAACAGGTGCGGAAGGATTCTCTCCCGTACCCGGAAGGCTTATACCAATATCCGCATGTTTGCTTTCGCCAGGCCCATTAACAATGCAACCCATTACAGCAAGATTCATATCTTCAACTCCGATATATTTCTTACGCCATATCGGCATTTGACCGCGCACATAAGCCTGAATATTTTCGGCCAACTCCTGAAAAACCGTACTTGTTGTTCTTCCGCATCCAGGACAAGCTGTTACGAGTGGGGTAAATGAGCGAAGGCCCATTGTTTGTAATATTTCTTGGGCAACAATAACTTCATTGCATCTATCTCCGTTGGGCTCGGGAGTCAGTGAAATACGAATTGTGTCGCCAATGCCTTCTTGTAATAAAATACCAAGTGAAGCGGTAGACGCAACAATCCCTTTTGATCCCATGCCCGCTTCTGTCAAGCCAAGATGCAATGCGTAATCGCATCTTTGCGAAATATCTCTATAAACCGAAATTAATTTTTGAACTCCGCTCACTTTACATGACAAAACTATATGATCTTTAGGTAGCCCAAGTTCAACAGCACGCTCAGCGCTATTTAACGCAGAAATAATTAATGCTTCTTGCATTACTTCATCTGTATCTAATGGTGCCGACCGCTTGGCATTATCATCCATCATTTTTGTTAATAGGTCTTGATCTAAGCTACCCCAATTAACACCAATTCGAACTGGTTTACCATACTTAATAGCCTGTTCGATCATAATTGCAAACTGATTATCCTTCTTTTTACCAAACCCAACATTTCCTGGATTAATACGATATTTACCTAGCGCTTGAGCGCATTCAGGATAATCAATTAATAATTTATGTCCGTTGTAGTGGAAGTCGCCAACTAAAGGCACATAACAGCCAAGACCATCGAGTTTCTCTCTTATAGTTGCAACCTTTGCGGCAGCTTCGCTGGTATTAACAGTTATTCTTACCAGTTCTGAGCCTGCAATTGCAAGCTCTTGCACTTGTTTTGTTGTCGCATCTACGTCAGCAGTATCAGTATTGGTCATCGATTGAACAATGATTGGATTATTACCACCAATTGTGACTGAACCGACCTTAACAGCAATGGTATGGCGTCTATTCCGCGTCATTAAAATAGCCTTAAAAGATAAATGTGAAACATGATAACTGAAGTCTAATGGTCAAAAAATCACTGTCAAGAATAGTTACTATATACGAACCTTCGTTTTTTTTAGAAAAAAAATAACTGACATGAGATACTAATCAGAATATGAGTAAGAAAAATAGCTACACACAAGAAGACTTAGTTGTTTGTGGGTATGGGAAGATGTTCGGGGAAAATAATGCTCAATTGCCACTGAAACCAATGTTAATGTTCGATCGTATCGTCAGCATAACGGAGGCTGGAGGTAAAGCAAATAAAGGAGAGATCATAGCTGAACTTGATATTATCCCAGGTCTTTGGTTCTTTGATTGCCACTTTGATGGGGATCCAGTTATGCCTGGATGCCTTGGACTTGATGCAATGTGGCAATTAGTTGGGTTTTTCTTAGGTTGGTCAGGAGCTGAAGGAAGGGGGCGAGCACTTGGAGCAGGTAATGTTAAATTTTCTGGTCAAGTTACTCCAAAAAACAAATTAGTCACCTACCGCATAGAAATGAGAAGAGTTATGTTAAGAAAATTGATAATGGGCGTAGCAGATGGAAGTATGTTAGTTGATGGCAAAGAGATTTATACAGCAGAAGACTTACGTGTTGGGCTATTCAAATCAACTGAAGACTTTTAGGAATAATCAAATTGAAAAAAGTTGTTGTCACAGGTTTGGGAATTGTATCCAGTATTGGAAACAATAAATCGGAAGTGCTTGAATCTTTAAAAAATGGTAAATCTGGTATTGAATACTGCCCTGAATATGCAGAGCTTGAATTTCGTTCTCACGTTAATGGCTCAATCAATATTGACTTAGAAGCATTTATAGATCGAAAACTAAAACGATTTATGGGTGATAGTGCTGCATATTGTTACATCGCTATGCAAGAAGCAATTGAAGATGCAATGCTTGATGAAAATAATATATCAAATAATCGCACTGGAATAATTGTTGGTCAAGGAGGTAGCTCAAACGAAAATATGTTAGAAGTAATTGATACACTTCGTTCGCGAGGAGCAAAAAAAGTCAGCCCAACAATGGTGCCCAGAATAATGACAAGTTCAAATAGTGCCTGTTTATCTGTTGCGTATAAAATAAAAGGTGTCAATTATTCAATCGCATCGGCCTGTGCGACAAGCGCTCATTGTATTGGAAATGCTTACGAATTAATTCAGTCTGGAAAACAAGATGTCATATTTGCGGGAGGTGGAGATGAAATTCATTGGACATCAACTCTACTATTCGACAGCATGGGTGCGTTATCGTCAAAATACAATGAAACACCAAATCAAGCTTCACGTCCTTATGATTCGAACCGTGATGGCTTTGTTATATCTGGTGGAGGCAGTATTCTTGTCCTCGAAGAAATGGAACATGCTATAGCTCGCGATGCAAAAATTTATGCTGAGATCGTTGGTTATGGGGCAACTTCAGATGGATTTGACATGGTAAAACCCTCTGGTGAAGGTGCGGCAAGGTGTATGCAACAAGCATTAAAATCTGTCGATACAACAGTCGAATATATTAATGCGCATGCCACAAGTACGCCTGCTGGTGACATTACTGAGTTGAATGCGATCAAAGAAGTTTTCAAGGATAAAATTCCGATAATTAGTGCAACTAAATCACAAACTGGTCATGGTCTTGGTGCGGCTGGTTCTAACGAGTCAATTTACAGTCTATTAATGTTAGAAAATGATTTTGTTGCTGAATCAATAAATATTTCGGAAATTGACCCAGACGTAAAGGATGCTCCAATTGCGAGAAATAGAATCGATAATGCCAAATTAAAAACAGTAATGTCTAATAGTTTTGGTTTTGGCGGAACAAATGCCTCAATCATATTTAAAAAAACATAATTAATAATTAAATCGCGCAGAGAAATGATATTAGAAAAATAATGTCTCGTATTTCTTTTATGTCAAAATTAGTTAACTTTTTTATAAAGCTCAATATATTATTATTTTCTTTTAGCGTATTTAATATTTATGCTACAACGAAAAGTAGTATAGATTACAAGACTCTTTTTGAATCTTTCGTAATACCAGGTCATGGTGTACTAACAATGAATGTGCCCAAAATCTGGAATTATAATTTTACAACAACTGGAATTGATCAACCACCCATCATAACATTTTATAACCTCGATAAAGATAAAGAAGAAATATATCAACTAAATTTATCTGTTCTTTGGGAAGATGGTTTCCAGCGAAATATTCTTTCGCCTGAATATATATATTCTTTAGTAGAAAAGACAGGAAGACAAGCGCTAAATGGCTCAGATGAATCTGAATTAATATTGAAAAAAATTATTGGGCAAAACGGATCGGGTTATTGGTTCAATCTATCGGATAGTAGTGCAGGCCCGGGAGAATATCAATTTCTGACTCAAGGTGCGCTAGCAGTTGGAGAACTGTTACTAATTTTTTCTCTATTTAGTAACGATAATGAATCAATATTACAAGAGGCAGCACTAAAAACAATAATGAGTGCAGAGCATCACCATAGAAAGGATGTATAAAATTGGATAATAATATTTTATTATCTATAGCTAGTATCGGTGTATTAGGTATTGCCTGTCAGTGGTTTGCCTGGTGGGTAAGAATACCATCTATACTTTTTCTTTTGACCGTGGGAATTATTGTTGGGCCGGTTCTTAACTTAATTAATCCAGACGCTTTATTTGGTAATTTATTATTTCCATTCATTTCATTGTCCGTTGCGGTAATACTTTTTGAAGGTAGTTTAACCCTAAAATTTGAGGATATACGTGGGCACGGTAAGACAGTTAGCAATTTAGTTAGTACTGGCGCACTGATAACTTGGCTTATCATTGGCTATAGCACATATCATTTGCTTAATCTTCCGATAGAACTGGCCTTTCTATTTGGTGCGATTGTGGTTGTGACAGGCCCAACAGTTATTATCCCAATGTTAAGAATAGTAAGACCCAACACGAAAGTAGCTAATGTGCTTCGCTGGGAAGGTATTGTTATTGATCCATTAGGTGCTCTGCTTGCAGTTCTGGTTTTTGATTTCATTATCTCTGGGCAACAAAATAATGCATTAGGAATGATCTTCTTAACTTTTGGAAAAATTATTTTTTCTGGTCTAATCATCGGTTTTGTTTCCGGCTGGTCAATTGGAGAATTATTACGAAAACAGTATGTCCCGCAATACCTTAGAAATATTTTCACGTTAATTTCTGTTTTTGCAATATTTGTCATATCTGAAATGATTGAAAGTGAATCTGGATTATTAGCAGTTACAGTTATGGGGATTACAATGGCTAATATGAAAGACATGGATATTGACAATATCTTGGATTTTAAAGAAAGTCTTAGCGTACTACTGATATCTGCTCTTTTTATTATTCTTGCCGCAAGAATTGAGCTGCATGAATTGATTCATGTTGGATGGCCTGCAATAATTTTGCTTGGAATCATTATATTTGTTGCAAGACCTATTTCGGTTTTTACTTCTTCNATTGGTTCTGACTTAACAGTTAATGAAAAATTAATGGTCTCTTGGATTGGCCCTCGCGGAATTATTGCCGCAGCAATCTCATCGTTATTCGCTTTACGNCTTGAAGATGCAGGTTACTCAGAAGCGGCTTTAATCGTGCCGCTTACTTTCGTCATAATAATCGGTACTGTTGTTATTCAAAGTACGACTGCACGGTATATTGCAGATTTTCTAAAAGTTCGTGAACCATCACCAACTGGACTATTAATTATTGGTGCGGGTAATGTTGCGAGAGCGATTGGGAAGGAATTGCAGTCCCATGGTTTTAAAACACTGCTAACGGATAGTACTTGGGAAAATATAAGACTAGCAAGGATGGAAGGACTAGAAACCTATTTCGGAAATCCGGTTTCTGAACACGCAGATAGAAACCTTAATCTCATTGGTCTAGGAAAATTACTCGCTATGTCAGGACGTTTAAATCTAGATACATTAGCGTGCTTAAGATTTAAATCTGAATTTGGGAAAAAAAATATCTACGAATTAAAAACAACACGTGAAAAACATACAGAAGATAAACATATCGTATCGACCAAACATAGAGGTTATGAACTTTTTACTGAAGATGCTGATTATGGAAACCTTGCTTATCGCTTAAGAAATCAAGCAGAAATAAAAAGTACTCAACTAAGTGATGAATTTACTTTTGAACAGTATCTGAAAAAATATGAAAAAGGCATTGTTCCTATGTTTGCAATTGATGATAAAAAACGTTTACATGTATTTGTTGTAAATGGTGAAATGAAGCCCGAGGCGAATTGGATAATCATTGCCATGATTGACAAAAACTAGCTTAGAAAATTATTAATACATCCTTGCCTGTCCCACTACTACACCCTGTATATTGATACGATCAGCTGAATAAATCATCGGAGTCATTGATTGATTATCAGGAATCAATTCGACTTGATTACCCTTCTTTCTAAGTCTCTTCAATGTCGCTTCATTATTATCAATCAAAGCGACAATTATATCGCCATTGTCAGCTGACTGTGTTTCCCTAACAATAACTAAATCACCATCTAATATACCTGCATCAATCATAGAGTCTCCTTGCACNTCNAGAACATATCGACCTGGTCCTAATAACATTTCAGAAAAATTAATTTCATATTGCTCTGAAATTGCCTCGATCGGTTTTCCCGCAGCAATACGGCCTGCAAGCGGTAAAATAGTTAATCTTCGATTTTGTTCTCCTGCAAGACGCAAACCACGCCAATTTCTACCGCTACGCTGTAGATGNCCTTTATCAATTAATGATTTNACNTANCGATGAATTGTNCCTTTNGATCTAATCTCNAGTAATTGCCCAATNTCATCCANNGTCGGACTACGCCCATTCTGTGTGATATAACGTGTAATACACTGNAAAATCTTCTCTTCAAGACCAGTNAACATATAAANTTCTCCTTATNTTCTCNTTANCATAATAGAGTACTTTAGGAGAACTTTCAATAATTTATTTGANNCTAAANTTTGCTGTTTGGCTGATACCAGGACAATTTTTTGTGAAGAGAAACAACCTCGCCGATAATAATCATACTGGGGGGTTTTACATTGTGTTCCTTTGGAATTTTAGGTAAATGCTCAATTGTTGATAAGTATACATTTTGCTCACCGGTAGTCCCTTGCTGAATAATTGCAGCAGGCATAGATTTCTTCATTCCATGTTTTATTAATTTATGACTTAATATATCTAAACTATGGGTNCCCATATAAACAGCNAANGTNTGTTGTGGCTGTACTAATGTTTGCCAATTAAGATTCATGCTGCCATCTTTTAAATGCCCTGTTACAAATAAACAAGATTGCGCATAATCACGATGAGTTAGTGGAATACCGGCATATGAAGCGCAACCATTTGCAGCAGTAATACCCGGGACAATCTGGAATGGGACATTGTGTTTATATAACAAATCGATTTCTTCGCCACCACGTCCAAACATAAAAGGATCNCCTCCTTTTAATCGCAGCACACGTTTACCTTGCTTGGCAAGTTTGACTAATAATTTATTGATTTCTGCTTGTGGTAAAGCATGTCTATCTCTTTCTTTTCCAACATAGATTTTTTCAGCATCTTTNCGAACGAACTCAAGAATTTTTGGTGCAACTAATCTATCATATAAAACAACATCGGCTTGTTGCATTAAACGTAATGCACGAAAAGTAAGTAATTCTGGATCGCCAGGTCCGCCACCAACAAGATATACTTCCCCCCGACTTTCTGTATGTGGTGTTTCATTCGCTAACTGTCTCTCCAATAACTTAAGAGTNTTTTCCTCCTGCCCTGCATAAAACATCTCAGCAATTGGACCATCTAATATGTTTTCCCAAAACCTACGTCGACTCTTTCTATCTGGAATTTTTTCTTTAACAGCAGAGCGATATTGGCTTATAAGAGATGATAATTTGCCATAGCTAAAAGGAATTAAAGTCTCTATTCTACTGCTCAACAATTTGGTGAGAACTGGAGCAACGCCACTAGTTGATACAGCAATAACAACCGGGCTTCTATCAATAATTGATGGCAAAATAAAAGTTCCCGCGTCAGGATTATCAACAACATTCACTAAAATATTCTTAGACTTTGCATGTTCTGCGATTTTGGCATTCAGTTTCCCATTATTCGTTGCGGCAATTACTAACTGCTTCCCTTCCATACATTCTTCGGTATAGTCCTGGTTAATATGATTAATTTCTCCAGATTTACTAAATTCTTTTATTTCATCATGCAACTCAGGCGCAACAACAAATACTTTAGCTTCGGCAACTAATAACTGGTTTATTTTTCTTGCCGCAACCACGCCGCCGCCTACAACAAGACAATTCTGTCTTTGTAGTTTTATAAAAATTGGAAGATTATTCATCTGAATATTGGAAGAAGCAATTAATTCTGCAATTATGCTTTTGGTAGGGTAACACCTCTCTGACCTTGATATTTCCCCGATCTGTCTTTATATGATGTTTCACACTCCTCATCTGATTCAAGAAAAATGACTTGTGCTACACCTTCATTCGCATAAATTTTTGCTGGCAAATTTGTTGTGTTTGAAAACTCTAAAGTAACATGTCCCTCCCATTCTGGTTCTAAAGGAGTTACATTAACGATAATACCACANCGTGCATAAGTTGATTTTCCTAANCANATAGTAAGCACATTNCTTGGAATNCGAAANTATTCAACNGTTCTTGCTAGTGCAAAAGCATTNGGAGGTATTATGCAATGATCGTTTTTAATATCNACAAAACTATTAGGATCAAAATTTTTTGGGTCNACAGTTGCTGAATGAACATTAGTAAAAATTTTAAACTCATCTGAACAACGAACATCGTAACCATAACTTGAAGTACCGTAAGATATTAGTTGTTCTTTACCATTTTTTCTAACTTGAGATGGTTCAAATGGCTCTATCATATTATATTCTTTTGCCATCTTTCTTATCCAAAAATCACTCTTTACACTCATCTTAATATCCCTTTAATTATTCTCAATGACTATCTTTGGAAATTTATTAGTATAATCTTTTGCTTGTAATGAAATCTTTGCTGCAACATTTCTTGCAATATCTCGGTAGTTCTTAGATACAATAGAATTTGGATCTTGTGCAACCGTTGGTTTTCCATTATCAACACCCTCGCGAATATGGATATCTAATGGTAATGATCCCAATAGTTCAACACCATATTGATCTGACATTCTCTCACCACCACCGCTACCGAAGATATGCTCCTCATTTCCACATTGACTACAAATATGAGTACTCATATTTTCTACCACCCCCAAGACCGGCACTTCTACCTTCTCAAACATTTTTAACGCCTTCTTTGCGTCTGATAACGCGATATCCTGAGGGGTTGTAACAATAACAGCACCGCTAACAGGGATTTTCTGACATAAAGTTAATTGAATGTCCCCGGTTCCTGGCGGAAGGTCAATTACAAGATAATCGAGATTTTTCCAATTTGTTTCATTCAACAATTGTTCTAAAGCACCGGTAACCATTGGTCCTCGCCAAATCATAGGGGTTTCTTCATCGATTAAATAACCTATAGACATCGATTGCACCTGATAACCTTCTTTAGGTTCCACCGTTTTTCCATCTAACGAATCTGGCTTGCCTTTCAACCCAAGCATCCGAGGTTGGCTAGGGCCATATATATCTGCATCAAGAATACCCACATTGGCCCCTTCAGCTTGCAATGCAAGTGCTAAATTAACTGAAGTTGTTGACTTTCCAACACCTCCTTTGCCAGATGCTACTGCAATGGTGTTTTTAACATTTGCTAAAACCTGAATGCCTTTCTGCGCTACGTGAGAAACAATCTTACTAGAGATCTCAACATTACATTGAATAGCATCTAATTTAGAAAATGCTGCCTTAATCTTTTCTGATAATTCTTGTTTTATGCCTTCAATTGGATAACCAAATTCGATCTTTATCGAAATCTGATCATCACTAACACTAACCTCCTTAATTAAATTNGCNCTAATTAAGTCTGTTTTGATATAAGGTGCCTCGATTTTAGAAAGTATTTCCTCTGCTGTTTGACGATTCATTGTTATATGTAAGATATACCTGTTCAAATGAAAGAGAGGTCTATTCTACAAATTTATTACTATTTCTTCACGTTATCATTGAATAATGCTACTTTAGCACCCCAAAATTCTGTAGCCTTAATGATAATGCAACATAAACAACGCCAAATTTTAGTCACCAGTGCCTTACCTTATGCTAATGGACCTATCCATATTGGGCATATGGTTGAATACATCCAAACTGACATATGGGTTCGCTTTCATAAAATGAGGGGGCACCAATGTTTTTACGTTTGTGCCGATGATGCTCACGGAACACCAATCATGTTACGAGCAGAGGAAAAAAATATATCCCCTGAAACTTTAATCAGTGAAATGCAACAAGAACATCAAAATGATTTTAATGATTTTGTGATAAATTTTGATAACTACCATACTACACATTCTTCGGAAAACCAGATATTTGCAAATACTATTTACGAAAAGNTANACAATGATGGGCATATTTCAAAAAAAACGATAAAGCAATTTTATGATCCTAATAAAGAAATGTTTCTACCAGATCGNTTCATCCGTGGNGAATGTCCNAAATGCCATGCAATTGATCAATACGGTGATAANTGTGAGGTTTGTGGCGCCACCTATTCCCCAACTGATCTAAAAAATCCGGTTTCTGTTATTTCTGGCGAAAAACCCGTGGAAAAAGAATCTGAGCACTACTTCTTTAAACTCAGTAATTTTGAGGAAATCCTGCACAAGTGGACGCGTGCCGGTCATTTACAAAAGGAAGTTGTCAATAAGCTTGATGAATGGTTCGAGGCCGGATTGCAGGAATGGGATATATCACGTGATGTGCCTTATTTTGGTTTTGAAATTCCAAATGCGCCAAATAAATATTTTTACGTATGGCTAGATGCCCCAATTGGTTATTTAGCAAGCTTTAAAAATTTTTGCGATAAGAAAGAACTTGATTTTGATTATTGGTGCAAGAGTAACAGTGAAACAGAAATGTACCATTTTATTGGCAAAGACATAATTTATTTTCATGCATTGTTTTGGCCTGCAATGTTATATGGCAGCGGATTCCGAACACCTTCGGCNATTTTTGCCCATGGTTTTCTGACAGTGGATGGAGAGAAAATGTCGAAATCGCGGGGAACTTTTATAACTGCCCGTACCTACCTTGATCACCTTAATCCTGAATATTTACGCTATTACTTTGCAGCTAAACTTGGGTCAGGGATAGATGATATNGACCTAAATCTGGATGATTTTTTAGTAAGAGTTAATTCTGACTTAATTGGTAAGGTAATCAATATTGCAAGTCGATGTGCTGGATTCATTAACAAGTTTTTTGATGGAATGCTTGCAGATACCATTCATGATCCTGATATTCAAGCTGAACTCGCAAATGCTAACCAAAAAATTGCAGCGGCATATGAAGCAAGAGAATATTCAAAAGCTATGCGTGAAATAATGATGCTAGCGGATAAAGCAAACCAATATATTGATCATCACAAACCATGGGTAATAGCTAAACAAACAATTACTGATGATAGTAAAAAAGAATTACAAGGTATATGTACCATGGGTATTAATTTATTCCGTTTACTAATAATCTATCTAAAACCAGTATTACCAAATGTTGCATNTCAAGCTGAANATTTCTTAAAGATTGAACCATTACAATGGGAAGACGTTAAAAATACACTATTGAATCATCAGATAAATAGCTATGAGGCGCTAATGGTAAGAATTGAGAAAGAAAATATTGAAGCGATGATTAAAAAAAGTAAAAAAGATTTAATAAAAATTTAGGCACCTGAAGTGACAATAGATAGCATACAGAAAAAAATTCTACGTCAAACTGCGCATCATTTAAATCCGACTGTTTGGGTGGGAAAAAACGGAATAACAGAGAATGTAATTAAAGAAATTATATACGCATTAGAAGAACATGAGCTAATAAAAATAAAAATGCTTCACTCTGATAAGAAGAATTTTAAGAATAATGCGAAAAAAATATGCGTTGATACTGACGCAGAACTAATAAATAGTATTGGTAATATATTAACGCTCTACAAAAAAAACAGTAATGATCGTAAAGAATAATTTCTTGGTTGTAGATTTCTTAATTTGAAATGCGACTGCGTATATCNTCAGCAATNAGATAAAAACAAGGTAAAGTAATCAATATAATAGCTGTCGCAAAAACCAACCCAAAACCCAAACTAACTGCCATGGGTGAAAGAAAAGCAGTTTGGCCGGTTGCAAAGAAAATAAGCGGNGAAAGGCCTAAAAATGTTGTAACACTTGTCAATATGATTGGTCTTGCTCTTACTTTTCCAGCATTGATGACTGCTGTTATTTTATCTTTCCCTTCGTGCCTTAATTTTTTAATAAAATCGACCATAATAAGTGAATCATTGACAATGATACCAGACAACGCGAGTGTTCCTACCATTGATAAAAACTGAATATTGTATCCAAAAACCGCATGCCCAATAACAACACCTATAAAACCAAAAGGTATAGCAAACATTATAACAAATGGATCAATAAGAGATTTGAATAAAGCTGTTAACATAAAAAAAATAATGACTAAGGCAATAATTAGAGCTTTACTAATATCAGTGAAAGAATCCGCTGCTCTTTTCTTCTCACCAAGAAAAAGTAGAGAGTAAGTTTTCGTGTCCGNAGTTTTGCCAAACACTTTGGTTATTTGCTTAATTACTTCGCCTGGTGTTGTAACTGACGAATCAACATCAGCAGTAATTTTTGCCATTCTTTGTGTATCTCGCCTGCGTATTTGATTTAATCCTTGTCCAATATTAATTTCTGCAACATCGCCTAAATATACCTTTTTGCCAGAATCTAAAACAATGGGTAATTCTCTTAAACTAGTTGATTGCTGGCGCATTGATTCTGGATAAATAACGCGAATGGGTAATCGNTTTTCATTCCAAGTAACATGGGCCACTTCATTACCAAGGTAACCACTGCGTACTGCATCGGCAAGTTTGTTTTGAGTTAGTCCTAATCGTCTGCCACGTTCATTCAATTCATACTTATATTCCAATTTTCCAGGTTCTTGATCATGAACAACATCATTCACGCCAGGCATACGCTTTAAATAATCACTAATTTCTATAGCTTTATCTTGTAGAAGCTCAAGATTAGTGCCAACAATACCAAGTTCGATATCATCACCGGCCGGCCCGGCATTTGGTTTTAAAATACTTACCTTATTCACGCCTGGCACTATTAAAAATTCTTTTCTAATCTCGTCGATAATACTATCAGCACTCCGCTTTCTTGTTCCTGTAGCTTCAAATTCTAAACTTACGATTGGCGACACCCATTTCTCGATAAAACTATTCGGAACTGGTTTTTTTAAATCAATAACAAATTGAATCACATTGCTTCCTGATTTACTTCGATTGAAGTCGATCATGATAATCCCTACATTTGTTATTAGTGACAACAATTCTTCCTGATTAATAATATTACTGATCTTTTCTTCAAGCGTCTCTGCTAATTCAAGACTATCATCTATGCTGTAAGTATTTGGTGTTTCAACATTTACAAAGAATTGTCCNATTTCAACTTCGCCAAAAAGCTGGAAGGGAAGTCTTGTGTTTGCATAAACAATACTTAAAAATAAAATACAAATACTAAGTGTCGCAACAAAATATCTATTTACGACTGACCAAGTTAATAGATTTTCATATTTTTCTAANAGAGCTTTCCAATTTAAAAATGGTTNCTTTTTTTCAAATCTTAAAAATCTTGTGGCATGGGCTGGCAATACTACGAAGGCTTCGATTAGTGATCCTATGAGAGCGCAACAAACGACTACTGGTATTACTTTAATGAATTCACCTAAAACACCACCGATTGAGAATATTGGCAAGAATGCGGCTATTGTAGTAAGTGTTGATACAACGACCGGCCAAAAAACTTCTTTTGCTCCTATCGATGCAGCTTCTATAGGAGGCATACCATCTTCGATATGTCGGAATATATTTTCAGTAACTATAATCGCATCATCAACAATCATTCCTAACACAATTAGGAACGCAAACAGTGAGACCATGTTAATTGTAAAATCGAAACAAAAAAGCAAAATGACAGCAAATAAAAAAGAAACAGGGATGCCAAATGCTGTTATCAAAGCAACACGAAAATTTAATAGCAAATAAAGTGAAAATAGAACTAATATTAAACCTATTAAACCTGATGACTTGACTACGTTTAAACGAGTTTTAACATAAACAGACATATCAGTGTGATAACTCACATTAATACTATCTGGTAACTCGTTATTTAGGTCGTTAGACAGCGCCCTAATTTTTTCAGAAATATCTATTGTTGAAGCATCAGCAGTTTTTGTAACAGTTAAATTAACAGAGGGTTTACCATTAAATCTGGCAAAGGTTTTTGGTTCTTCAAATTGTCGCGTTATCTTTGCAACATCACCAAGATATAATTTACCGCCATTATTATTTGTTCTTAAAACTATTTTTCCTATATTTTCCGGCTCAGGTTGAACGCCTTTACCTCTGAGACGAATATCGCCTTCACTAGATCTTATCGAACCACCCGGTTGATCGATTAAATTATTTTTTAGCGCTGCATTGATTTGTTCGAGGGGTATGTTAAGTGCCGCCAACCGGTGCGGGTCAACCTCAATCCAGATTTCCCAATCTCGGTCTCCCGCCATTCCAATACTTGCTACACCTTTAATTTGTTGAATTTTTCTTCTTGCTCTTTCCGAGTAGTCATAAAGTTGTGCCTTAGAAAGATCACCATAAAGAGTAAGCGTAATTACAGGAAATCGAGTGCGAATTCGTTTAAGTTCTGGNTCTTGNGCAATGTCTGGTAAGTCATTAACACGATCAAGTAATGTTCTTGTATCGCGCATGAAATTATTAACATCGGCTCCGGGTTTTAATTTAATAACGATACTTGAGGAACCTTCTCTACTTACTGAAGAAATAAAATCGATATCTTGACTATCTTCAAATTCCTCCTCAATTGGCAAAGTCACTTGTTGTTCAACCTCTGCTGGAGATGCGCCTTCAAACTTAGTATTGATATTCACCATATCTAAATCGACTACAGGGAAAACTTCTTGCGGTAAACTCTGCCAAGCTAAAATGCCCATTATAAATACAATAATAAGNCTTAAATTAACTAATAGAGGATTTTTAAGTGAAAAATTTATAGGGGTCATAAAATAATTACTTGGGAAATATTAGAAATTAATTCGATGTAATTAATTAATAATAATTACTTGTCCATCGGTTAAACTAGACACATCTTTGCTNACAATTTTTACTCCTGATTCCAAACCTTCAATGATTTGGAGGTTNTTATATCTTTCAANTAAACGAATCTCTTTTTTAATAACATGATTACCGACGACTTCAAAAATGTATGACTGATTATCTTCATACAATATTGAGCTGATTGGAATAACGTAAGCATTTTCATAACGTTGTCCAGGTAAATTTGCAATAGCTAATTGTCCTGAAAACAATCCATTTGATGCTAATCTTACTTTCAAAGTATGTGTGTTTGTTTCAGAATTTGGATCAAGGGCAAGCGCTATTACTTCCCCTTCCCTATTATCTTTTTCAGTCTGAATCCCTATTTTTTGCCCCAATTGTAATTTAGAAGCTGTCGTACCACTTATTTCAAGATTTAGATCAAGTTCATCAAGCTGAATAATCTCTAACGCCGTCTGTCCTGGAGAAACATAATCGCCTACCTCTACATGTACACTATTAATCACTCCATCAAAAGGCGAGACAAGTTTTGTACGCTCCAAATTACGTCTTGCCTTATTTAATCTTGCCTGTTCCACTTTTAGTTCTGAACGTGACAATTTAACGCTATGATTAAGACGAGTTTCTTCTGCTTGCTGCCGATATAAAGATTGTAATGCCTGATCATAATTTGACTTTGATGTAAGAGAGTTCTGATCCAATTGCTTTAGTCTTTTTACCTCTTCTTCTTGTAATTCACGTTCCTGTTTGATTAATTCTAATAGTCGTAAATCACGCTTTATTGTACTACGCTTTATTTCCAATAAAGCTTTAGACTCTTCTACGGCATCCACAAAATCGCCAGAGTTAACTGATAACATTTGGGTTTTTGCTGTCACTTTCTGACCGGCCTCCACAAATCGCTCATTTATTTGGCCAGAAACCTGAAAATGTAGNCTTGCCTTNCGNGCTGGTTCTAATTTTCCAGTTACTTTTGCAATGGGTTGAATATCGATTTGCCTGACTTGATCAATCTTTACCATTGAAGGAGATACAGACTGTAATTCAGCGTAAGTGCCCGGTTTGGTCCACAGCAGAGCAGCTACCATTATTATTGAAATACCGACTATTAATAGTATTCTCATCATAAGTTATTGGATTACAGTAAAATTTTCCTTAAAAATTAAAATATTTTTAGCTTTGACAATTTAATCTCATAAAAATTTGAACATAATTGCATTCTGTGCGATTTTAGACGCAATAAGCGATTTGGGAAATTATACAGTAATTATAATGAAGCTTTTCAAGAACAATCTAATCATATTATTCGGACTCATATCTCTGTCATGTAATACTTTTGCAGCAGAGCTTGGCGGCGGGTACTCCACATTGATTTGCCCGCAATCACTCAATATCCCAGAAAGACCATATGTTGACACTGGGTTAGCGGATAACGATATACATATTAGTGCTGATAAAGCTGACCTAGTCGAAGGAGGGGTATCATCTCTTCGGGGTAATGCGGTAATCAGTAGGGATTCGCAACAAATAACTGCCGATGGTATCGACTACGACCAGTCCGATGATAATGCAGCTCTAAGAGGAAATGTGAAATATTGGGATGAAACGTTATTTCTTAAAAGTGAAACTGCAAATTTAAAATTAGATAACGGTAGTGGTGTATTCAATAACGCAAATTACATACTTGTTGATAGNCGTGGTAAAGGTAACGCAGAAAAACTTTTTGTTGATATTGGGAAACTCACTGAATTNGAAAAAGTAAAATATACTACATGCACTCAAGAAGAAAAATTCTGGCATTTAACAGCTGACAAAATTTCACTCAATCATGAAGAGAATTGGGGTAAAGCACGTAATGTTTTAGTAAAGGTTAAAAACATTCCAATTTTTTATACGCCCTACATGTCTTTCCCGTTAAGTAAGGAACGCAAATCGGGGTTTCTAACTCCGGGATATGGAGCAACAAATAGGAATGGAGTTGAATTTAGAACGCCATATTATTGGAATATTAGTCCTAATATGGACGCCACATTAACACCCAGATTTATAACTGATGCAGGCGTTATGGCAATGGGTGAATATCGCTACCTATTCCCGCATAGTAACGGTGAGATTGACTTTGAATATTTACCGAGTGACAGTAACAGGGAAGATAAACACAGAAATTTATTTCATATTACCCATCANCAATCATTTTCTGATTCAGCTGGTTTCTTTTTCACATACAACAGAGTGTCGGACAAGTTTTATTTCGAAGATTTTGGTAGCCAACTAAGTAAAACTAGTACTCGTTTTTTAGAACGCCGTGCTGATGTTTTTTATAGAGCAAAAAATTGGAATATAACTACGCGTATACAGGACTATCAGACTGTTGACCGAAGTATTGCAGTTTCATCACGTCCCTATAAACGCTTACCACAAATCTTATTTAATTACAGTTCGCCTCGAGGGTATGAACAATTAAATTATGGTTTAAATAGTAGTTTCGTATATTTTGAACGTGGAGACGACGCAAGCTTTAGCGATAATGTTAATGGTTCTCGGATTAAACTAAGACCTTACGTTAATTATCCCATGCATACTTTAGCAACGTATGTTGAACCAAAATTTAGTTTAGATTACACGCAATATAATCTTAATGGCTCAGCGGCCTTTGATGATAATCCTAACCGCGTTTTACCAATTTTAAGTTTAGATAGCGGAATATTTTTAGAAAAAGAAACCGAACTGTTTGGTAATAATTTTACGCAAACACTTGAACCGAGATTATTTTATCTCTATATCCCAAATGAAAATCAATCAGATTTACCAAGATTTGATACAGGGCTATATGACTTTTCTTTTGATTCGCTTTTTAGAGAAAATCGTTTTAGTGGAGATGATAGATTGGGTGATGCGAATCAGGTGACTTTGGCCGTTACATCACACCTAATCAACCAAGAGAACGGAAAAAATTATGGCAATATAAGATTAGGGCAAATATTCTATTTTCGAGATCGTAAAACAACCTTACCTAATGGAACAATTAGAGATGAAGTGAGCTCGCCTATTGTTGCTGAAATTAATACTACGGTTATAAAAAATTGGGTGCTTGGGGGAGATATACAGTGGGACCCTAATATAGGAGATAAAACAGAAAAAATAACAGCGCATGCTATTTATAATCCAATGCCAGGTAAAATATTAAACCTAGCGTATCGTGTTAGNCGTGACACCACGGATATTGAGCAAAGCGATATTTCATTTAGATGGCCATTTAATCAACAATGGAGTGCTGTTGGCCGTTGGAATTATTCCGTGCCTGAAGGTCGTTCATTGGAGCTTTTTGGTGGTATTGAGTATGAGAGCTGCTGCTGGGCATTGCGGGCTGTTGCGAGACGTTTCTTAACAAATATAAATGGTGAATTCAATACNGGCATATTCTTACAATTAGAATTAAAAGGGCTCGCTGGAGTAGGTAAAAAAACAGTCAATTTTTTGAGAGAGCAAATACCAGGTTACCAAAGTGGATTTTAGTTTCTTGAGAAAACAGCCCCGGTATTTAATGCTGGGGTTACTCGCTCTATCCTTATCACAAACATTCGTATATGCGTATGTACCACTTGATCGCATTGTCGCTGTTGTTAATGAAGATGTCATTATGGAAAGCGAACTTAAGAATAAATTGCAACTTGCAAATGAACAAATAAAAAAACAGGGGGTAAACCCGCCACCTGAATCTATTTTCAAACGCCAAGTATTAAATAACCTCATACAAAACCGTATACAACTACAACTTGCAAAAAAAATAGGTATCAGGGTTAATGATGAAAACCTAAATCGAACAATAAGCAACATTGCAGCAGAAAGCCAAGTTACACTTGAGCAATTTAGGGAAATACTTGAAAAAGATGGCTATAGCTATGAAGATTTCAGAGAAGATATTCGTAATGAAATAACGCTAACGCAATTACGNAAAAGACAGGTTACGAACCGGATAATTATATCTGAGAAGGAAATTGATAATTTTTTAAGTAACGAAGATTCTAAAAACTTATTTCAAAGTGAAATACGTCTCTATCANATATTATTTGCATTATCTGAAACAACTGCAAAAGATGAAATTACGCAAATAAAAAAAATGGCNTTAGAAGTAAGAAATAAGCTCATAGCTGGAGCAGATTTTTCTGAGATTGCAAAAACCGTTTCAGATGGTGGAAACGCAAAAACAGGAGGTGACTTAGGTTGGAGAAAAACTAAAGATATACCAACACTATTTGCAGATTATATCCCAGATATGAAGGTTGGTGATATCAGTGAATTAATTCAAAGTCCAAGNGGGNTTCATATAATAAAAGTTGCAGATATAAAAGATATGGAAAAAAATATAGTAGAACAAACTCGTGCNAGACACATTTTAGTTAGAACAAACGAGCTTAGAACTGATAAACAGGCAGAAGAAAAACTCAAACAATTAAAACAACGTATTGATAGTGGAGATAGTTTTAACATGCTAGCAAAAGGTAATTCTGACGACTCAGTGAGTGCTATTGAAGGTGGTGATCTGGGCTGGACAACACCAGGAACACTTGTTCCAGAATTTCAACGAGTATTAGATGAATTAGATATAAATGAAATCAGTAAACCTTTCAAAAGCAGATTTGGATGGCATATCGTACAGGTTCTAGAAAAGCGAAATTATGATAATACTGAAAGTGTTAAACGTGCACGAGCAAGGAGTGTGATTGGCGACAGAAAAAATAATGAAGCCCTACAAAATTGGAATAGACAACTTCTAGATGAAGCGTATGTCGAATATCGTTTAGATGACATCTAAAAAAAGTAATACGCGTCTCCTAATAACAACTGGAGAGCCCGCGGGTATTGGGCCCGATCTAATAATCAAGTTATTACAAATACAACATGACTATGATTTAACAGTTATTGGTGACCCAAAATTATTAGAGCAACGCGCAAAATTATTATCAATACCTGCGGAAATAATGATTGTTACAGAAAATGATTCCCGCGATGTGGGTGATAACAAAAAAATTATAAAGGTATTACCAATAGAATTAAATATTGATTCTAGCCCGGGTAAGTTAGATATAAAAAATGTAAATTACATCATTAAAATGTTGGAAGTTTCTTGTGAGTACTGCCTTCAAAATAAATTTGATGCACTTATTACAACACCAGTACAAAAATCAATTATTAATGATGCTGGAATAAAATTTAGTGGTCATACAGAATACCTAGCNAAAATATGTAATGTTGACTCGCCCGTCATGTTATTAACATGTCGAAATCTNAGANTNGCGCTCGTTACAACNCATTTACCTCTAATTGATGTGCCNAAAGCTATCTCAAGAGTANAGANTTACAAAAGTAATTAATACNGTCATTGAAGAAATGNTAAATAAATTTGGCNTNAAACAACCNAAAATCACTGTTTGTGGTTTNAANCCNCATGNNGGTGAGGATGGATATTTGGGAANCGAAGAAAAAAAAATCATTANGCCTGCTATCAATGANTTTATTGAAANNGGGTATGNCATATCTGGNCCTGTTCCTGCTGATACNGCTTTTAGAGAGGAACAGAGANANAAAACAGATGTGTANATTTGTATGTATCATGATCAAGGATTACCAGTATTAAAAACATTTGGTTTTGGAGAAGCTGTGAATATTACTCTAGGTTTGCCAATTATAAGAACCTCAGTAGACCATGGAACTGCGCTTAAGATTGCTGGCACAGGTCAAGCCCAGACTGGTAGTTTATTAGCTGCTATAGATATGGCTGATAAAATTGCAAAAAATAAATTGCTTGCATAAAAAAGTAAATCAAATTTTATAATTGTAGAAATAAATGCAGACTGATTCACATAACATCAGAAAAAGATTTAGCCAAAATTTTCTAAAAGATCAAAATGTAATTGAAAAAATTGTTAGCATCATAAATCCACAGAAAAATGATTACATTGTTGAAATTGGTCCTGGAAAGGGAGCGCTTACAATACCAATTTTTAAATCTGTCAGTAAATTAAATGTTATTGAAATTGATAAAGATCTCGTAAAATTATTAAGAAAAAATATAAAAGACGAGAGTTTTATTATTCACGAAGATGACGCAATGAAATTTAATTACTTAAAATTCAAAAATTCGGAACTAAGGCTTGTTGGTAACTTACCATATAATATTAGTACGCCTCTTTTATTTCATCTTTTGTCATATAAGGATGTGATAAAAAATATGTACTTTATGTTACAAAAAGAGGTGGTTGAACGCATTTGTGCAAAATCTGGTACAAAAGAATATGGGCGATTATCAGTTATGCTGCAATGTTACTGTGATGTTGAATCAATGCTTATAATAAAGCCTGACGCTTTCTACCCAAGCCCAAAAGTAGAGTCTGCAATTATAAAAATAACNCCTTTANCAAAACCAAAATATAANCTACTCAATGATAAAAGTTTTTCATTAATAGTNANAGAAGCATTTTCNCAAAGACGAAAAACTATACGNAATNCATTNAAAAAANTTTTAAACGAAATTGATATAAGAGAAATAGATATACAACCGAGTGCTCGTGCCGAAAACTTGAGTATAAAAGATTTTATTAATTTATCGAATTTATATCAAAAGTCACTAGATAATTGAAATATAGTGCATTTAAAAACTANTGCTAACCAATAATGATAGGAACAGNTAGTATTTTATTGGTATTATCAAAAATATTATATTTTCTAATATCTGAAATACTATTTTGAAATCTATATTACTAAAAATTATATCGATAATTGATGCATTTACCGAATGCACTGGNAAATTTATTTCTATATTTGTAATAATTCTTGTATTACTCGTTGGGTATGATGTATCAATGCGTTATCTATTTAATAGTGGTTCGATCGCTATACAAGAGCTAGAGTGGCACTTATTTTCAATTATTTTACTTCTAGGTTCAGCCTATACACTAAAACATGACGAACATGTAAGACTAGATATTTTTTATAGCAGTAAATTAATAAATGATAAAGTCAGAATTTGGTTCGATGTGTTAGGTACATTATTAATTCTTTTGCCTTTCTGCCTTCTTATTATCATCAGTGCCTGGCCGTTTGTAACGCAAGCATATATTCATAACGAGATATCGCCAGATCCAGGTGGTCTACCTGCCCGTTGGTTAATTAAAGCTGTAATTCCATTAGGTTTCTTTTTCTTATTAATTCAAGGAATTGCCGAAGTATTAAAAAAACTACTTATAGCATTGGATAAAGACTAATGACGATTTGGGTAATCTTCATGTTTCTGTCCTTAATGTTCTTATTATTGATGGGTTATCCAGTCGCTTTTACATCGGGGGCGATTGCATTAGTTTTTGGCATTATATTTCTTGGTGTTGATTTCTTCGCATTATTACCACTTCGTATCTGGGGAATACTAACAAATTTCACGCTACTTGCTGTTCCATTATTTATTTTTATGGGAGTTATTCTTGATCGCTCCGGAATAGCAGAAAACTTGTTAGAAACAATGGGAAAGTTATGTGGAAAACTAAAAGGTGGATTAGCTGTTTCTGTCGTTGTAGTAGGGGCAATGTTAGCAGCAACAACAGGAATTGTTGGTGCAACAGTCGTAACAATGGGGATTATAGCTTTGCCAACGATGCTTAAGCATAACTATTCAACGTCGCTTGCATCTGGAACAATTGCCGCATCTGGAACATTAGGTCAAATAATTCCACCGAGTATTATTCTAATACTGCTAGGAGATGTAATGGGTGTTCCTGTTGGTCGTCTTTTTGTTGGTTCGATTGTCCCAGGATTACTTTTAGTAACACTCTTTATGGTATACATATTAATTTATGCTTGGCATAAACCAAGTGTCGGGCCGGCATTCGATTCTAAAGATGATAATCTTGATTTTATCGATCTTATAAAAACTATTTTACCGCCATTCACGCTAATACTTGCAGTGCTTGGTTCCATATTTCTGGGTATCGCAACACCAACAGAGTCAGCTGCTGTCGGATCAATTGGCGCTCTTTTACTTGCGATTTCTCATAAAAAATTAACCATCAGTAACTTTAAAGATTCAATGCAACAAACAACAAAATTAACAAGTATGGTATTTATGATTTTAATCGGTGCTACGGCTTTTGGACTAGTATTTAGGGGTATGGGTGGTGATAAACTAGTNCTTGACGTGATGTCAAACTTACCTGCNGGTGTATGGGGTTTTCTGTTTGTTAGTATGTTACTTATTTTTATTCTCGGGTTTTTCCTCGATTTTTTACAAATTTGTTTTATCGTAGTGCCAATACTCACGCCAATCGCATCTACATTTGGAATTGATTTACTATGGTTTGCGGTCTTAATTGCAATAAATCTGCAAACATCTTTTTTGACACCTCCATTTGGATTTTCACTATTTTACTTAAAGGCTGTGGCCCCGCCTTCTGTCCGGATGCAAGATATTTATTCTGGAATTATTCCATTTGTAATTCTGCAATTACTTACAATTATGTTATTAATATTCGTGCCTGATTTGATTACNTGGCTACCCAATCTTATGGATAAAGTGCATGGGTTTTAGAGTTTAAATTGATATTAATGATTAGTTAATAAATTACAATTATGTATTAGAGTCTCTCAAAACTTTTATTATTGGCATTGTATCTGGCTTAGTACCATGCCAAAACATAAATGACTCAGCTGCTTGCTCAACTAACATACCCANACCGTCTGTAGCTTTTAAAGCNCCATTTTCGATAGCCCATTTTGTAAATGCTGTTTCCTTATCTGAATACATTAAATCATAACAGAAAGTATTTTNATTAATATTAGTCTTAGATATAGGAGGAATTTCTGCTGACAAACTTAACGAAGTTCCATTAATAATAATATCGAAAGAATGATTAGGTAAATCATTATAAGAATATGCTCTAACACAATTTTTTTTACCAAATTTTTTTTCTAGNTCTTTTGCACGTGAAATTGTACGGTTTACTATAATTATCTCTTTTGTTTTTTGTTCTAATAATCTCTCAAGAATTGATTTAACAGTTCCTCCTGCACCTAGTATTAAAATTGATTTATCCTCTAATCGAATATTATGGTTGGCAACTAAATCGTTTAACAATCCTTGTCCATCTGTTGTATCTCCANAAATATNCATANCATNATCAAATCGTAATGTATTNACCGAGCCTGATANCTCAGCACGATCAGTTAGTGTTGTACANAAAGAATAAGCNTCTTCTTTAAATGGAACAGTAATATTTAAACCTTTACCTCCTTGTGAAGAAAATAATTTAACATAGGATGCAAACTCATTAATAGGTACTTCGATAGCCTGATACTCTAATGCTATACCTGTTTGTTCAGAAAATAGTGTGTGAATTTGTGGTGATTTACTATGCTGTATAGGATTACCTAATACAGCATAATTTACTGTCGAGTGATTATGAATAAGTTCACTGNCCACAACGAGTATTAATTAATATTATGAATCGTAAGCAAGATTCTAATCGCCAGTACGTTCAACTAGACCGCCCTTTAGGCAATAAACTTGTAAACCTCGTTCACTTAATAAAAAAGCAGCAGCAGAGCTACGGCGGCCGCTATCGCAATAAACAATATATTTCTTTTTTGTATCTAGAGCACTTGATTTTATTCTTAGAGTAATTAATGGAATATTTATACTCCCTGGTATTCCTGAATCTTTATGCTCTGATTCCATTCGAACATCAATCCAAACTGCTGACTCATTTTTGACCATTGCATCAGCTTCCTCTCCTGTTAACCAACTTAACATTGGCTCCTTTAACAGTTCATTAAAATCATCTTTTGATAACCGCATTAATGAACCTTTTGTTTCCATAATTACATTAGCATTTCGTTTTGCATCAGAAAGAAGTGCTTCTTCCCCAAATGCATCGCCAACACCGATTGTAGCTAAGGTTAGTGGATTTCCAGTTTTTGAATTTCGAGTTACCTTACACTTCCCGTTTTTGATAATGTAATAATAATCTCCATCATCATCCTGCTTAATAATTTCTGCACCTGCCGTTACAGGAACTTCTTGCATGCGCATGAACATTGTTTGAATATTTGCTGGGGGTACTTGTAAAAAGGCTTTTGATTGAAGAATACGGGTCATCCAATCAACTTCATCGTCATTTTCTGCGCTATCATCTGCTGTGATCTCGACAACCTCAATACCCGATAACTGATCCCATGTAAGTAAAATATCAAGTAGGTCACTATCTATTTTAATAATTTTGCAATCCGTTTTCGCCAATGCTGATTGCTTTCTTGGTTGTCGATTAGCTAGCGCATGTTTTGCCTTGTCAGTTCCCGCTTCTACAACATAACCTCCGGGGCTTGTGACATCAGCATTAGGAGAACCAGATAATATTTCAACTTGGCCTTCTATAACATAAACAGCTTTTTTGTCGTGATCTCCTTCTTTGAATATTGTTTTACCCGAGGCAACCGTTTCAACAAAAGTTTTACCTGCTAATTCTTCAAAATTCTCAGCTTTCAATGCATTTGCAGGAATAAGTCCTTTTAATATTTTTTTGTCAACTGGCTCAGCCATTCAATACTTTTCCTTTATAGTTATATATGGGCGCTCTTGGTNCCGCTAAAATCTAGCTTCATNATAATAAGTTANTTATTTTTTATACTGCTTCACTGCCCGTTTCGCCTGTNCTAATTCGAATAACTTGTTCGAGATCATAGACGAATATTTTACCATCACCGATCTTATCAGTATTAGCAGACTTTGAGATAGATTCAATTACGGCAGTTAGCATATCGTCATTGATGGCAACTTCAATTTTTATCTTTGGCAAAAAATCAACAACATACTCTGCTCCTCTATACAACTCAGTATGCCCCTTTTGTCTACCAAATCCCTTTGTCTCAGTTACCGTCATCCCTTGAACACCTATTTCTGACAACCCCTGACGCACATCATCTAATTTGAATGGTTTAATTATGGCGCTTACAAGCTTCATCGAAACACTCCGCAACGTTTTTTTAAAAAAAACTTAACGATATATTAACGTAGTAGCTACATCAAAAATAGTCAAATTTAAACAAATCTACTCTCCAAATTTTGGATCTCACTTTAAGGTAATTTATCCAAATAAAGAGATAAAGCAGTAAATTTTAGATAAAAAAAACGGGCCCTCCTAGGGCCCGTCGTACTTTATCAAATAGAGAAAGAGTATGAGAATATTCTTTAAATATGGTAGCCACGCTCATTATGTAAAACAATGTCAAGACCTTCTGTCTCTTCATCCTCTTTAACCCTCAGGCCAACCATCATATCAACCAATTTTAAAATAAAGAAAGTCACTACAGCACACCACACAACCGTTGCCACCACTCCTATTATTTGTACTCCAAATTGAGAAGATATCGAGTAACCTTCTTCTGCAAGACCACCATAAGATTTTGAGTAAAACACAGCTGTTAGTAAACAACCTAAAGCACCACCAACACCATGTACTGGGAACACATCAAGTGAGTCATCAATTTTTAATACGCGTTTAATGTATTGCGTAGCAAAATAACACACAACACCAGCTGAAATACCAATAATCAAACCACCTAGTGGCCCAACAAAACCTGATGCTGGTGTAATAGTTCCTAAGCCCGCAACCATACCGGTAACAATTCCAAGTACAGTTGGTTTACCAGATCTTAACCACTCACAAAACATCCAAGCTAATGAACCCGCTGCAGCAGAAATATGTGTTACTGCCATAGCCATCCCTGCTTCGTTACCCGACGTTAGTGCGCTACCTGCATTAAATCCAAACCAACCAACCCATAACATGGATGCACCAGCAACGGTTATTGCCATATTATGAGGAGCCATTGGCGTACCAGGAAAACCCCGGCGATTACCAAGTACAATAGCGGCAACAATTGCGGCAACACCAGCGTTTATGTGTACAACAGCACCACCAGCAAAATCCAAGAAGCCTTTGTCAGAGAGCCAACCACCACCCCAAACCCAATGACAAACAGGCGCATATACAAGTGCCAACCATAATGCAGTAAACCAAAGCACTGAACTAAATTTCATTCTCTCAGCAAAACCACCGACTACTAAAGCAGGGGTGATAATGGCGAATGTCATCTGAAACATAAAGAAAAGAATCTCCGGAATGGTTCCGCTCGCACTATCAAGACCAACATCAGAAATCATAATATTACCGAGACCAACGATTTGATTTATCGAACCGCCGTCACCGAAGGCTAAACCATAGCCGAATACCATCCATAGAATAGACACCAGACAAGCAATCGAAAAACATTGCATTAAAACCGATAACACATTTTTAGCACGGACAAGTCCCGAGTAAAATAAAGCAAGCCCTGGTAATGTCATAAATAATACTAGTGCAGTCGAAGTTAATATCCATGCAGTGTCGCCCGAATTTAATTCATCGGCTAAAGCAAGCGATGGTGCAAACATAGTAATAAAACCTATTGCCGCGCCTGCTAAACTTATTTTTTTAAGTAAAATACTAAATAAACGTTTCATTATTTTCATCTCCTCAAGAAATTAGGTTTACAACGCTTCTTCGCCAGTTTCACCAGTACGAATACGTACAACCTCTTCAAGTCCAAGTACAAAAATCTTTCCATCACCGATCTTGCCTGTACCTGCAGCCTTAGTGACTGAAGATACTAGTTCCTCAACTTTTTCATCAGCCACCGCTACCTCAAGTCTTACCTTCGGTAAAAAATCAACTACATATTCTGCGCCACGATAAAGTTCTGAATGACCTTTTTGTCGACCGAACCCCTTTACCTCCGTTACTGTCATACCCGTCACACCAATTTCTGATAGGGCATCCCTTGTGTCATCCAATTTAAAGGGTTTGATAATTGCTGTTACCAATTTCATATAAATATCTCCATCTAATAAATAAAGACTCTCATAAGTGAAAGCTCGTTAAAAAATCCACTAGAAACTAGCTGATACAGAAAAAACTAAAGCATCTGGTTCATCATTTCCTCGAACCCAAAACTCCTTAGTATCATCAATATCAAAATAGTAACTAAGATCCATTGTAAAAACGCCCACATCTTTACTTATACCCACTGACGCATGCGAATAACTGGGACCTGCACGATTTTCTTCGTCGTTGTTCTGATAACCAAATTGAAATCCAAGATTCGCATCACCAGGAAGCGATAAACCAAAATCAACAGTGAAATAAGTAGCATCGCCAACTTCACCAAAATAATCCGGTGTATAGGCAACGCCAAAACCAATGCTTGGTGCTAAGTCCCCGCTAAAGGTATAACCAACTCCAGCGTAAACATCATAAAAATCAAAATCACCACCTGCATCATCAGCTGCTTTTACCGCGGGATACCAGTAATAAAGCGCGCCAATATCCCAGCTGATGCCATTAGGCAGTTCTCCTCCAAATCCACCATAAAAATCAATTTCAACTTCTGCAGAATTACCGAAATCTACATTAGAAGCCCAAGTACCAAGATAAAAACCAGATTCATGCCCCATATCAAAACCACCCTGTATGGCTGGGCCGTCAGCGGTTTGACTGCCTCCTCTGTATATATAATCAGTGAAATAACCTACATTAGCACTAAATTCCACTGGTGAATGTCCGTCAGCCAAAACTGATGATGATGCTAAAATTCCTGTACATAAAACTAACTTTATATTTAATTTTTTCATTTCTATCCTCTATTAATTGTTAGGATGTTCGCAAAAGACTTGTAGTGTTTTTTTTACACACCAAAATAACTCAATGTTCTTTACCCATAACTAATGCATCTTTCATACCAATTTTTTTTTATTTATTAAAATCAGAGCTTTACCTATTACTTTTACTAAAATCGAAAAAAATAGATTATTTTTATACAATTACGTAGCTATAAAGCCNTTTTTTTGCACAAATCTGGTGCAAAAAAGTTCAGAATGCTCGAAAATANNGCATAAAAAATTTGAAATGACATATGNCTAANCAAAACATATGATTNAAAAAAAAGGATATTGATATGCTAAAAGAAAAAATTGAAACNGCAATCTCCGATATCNCAAAGATTTTGCCGGAAGACCTAGATATACTCAAAGACGATTTAGAAAAAAACATACGCGCAACACTAAATGCGACTTTTTCAAAAATGGAGCTAGTAACGCGTGAGGAATTTGATATTCAAGCATCTTTGCTAAGCCGAACTAGGGCAAAACTTGAAGCATTACAAAAAAAATTATCGGAAATTGAAAAACAATTAGAAGAAAAATAAAACTAAAAATTTATTTAAATTTTTTTGATTAATAATGGTTTAGCTTTTATGACAGAAAAACAATATGACATTAGCATCTCTACCCAGATAGATTATATTTCTGAACAATCTCTTCCTGATGAAGGTAGATATGTATTTGCTTATACCATTACAGTTACTAATACAGGACTCACTGCGGCAACCTTGCTACGTCGACATTGGCTAATTACTGATGCTAATTGCAAAGTACAGGAAGTAAGAGGCGAAGGAGTAGTTGGGGTACAACCTCATATCATGCCTGGTGAATCTTATGAGTATACTAGTGCCGCTATATTAGAAACACCTGTTGGATGTATGCAAGGCTCGTATGAAATGATTGCTGATGATGGTATGGAATTTGATGCTCCAATCCCTGTTTTCAATCTCGCCGTACCCAACACACTTCATTAGTAATGAGCACCTATGCAATAGGTGATATTCAGGGTTGTTACACAGAGCTCCAAAACCTACTGAATGAAATTAATTTTAATGAAAAAAATGATCAGCTTTGGTTCGCTGGGGATCTTGTCAATAGAGGCCCGAAGTCACTTCAAACACTTCGCTTTATAAAATCTCTCGGGGCTAGTGCAAAAATTGTTCTTGGCAATCACGATTTACACCTGATCGCTGCTTCTAAAAATATTCGTCCAATATCAAATAAAGATACAATAAAAGAAATTTTGACTGCTGACGATGCAGATGAATTGATTAATTGGTTAAAATCTCGCCCCTTATTATTAACTGATACAGATTTAGGTTTCACTATGGTTCATGCTGGAATAGCACCGCAATGGTCATTAGATGCTGCGAAAAATTTTGCAAAAGAATGTGAATCCATTTTACAAAATGAAAAAATAGATGATTTTTTAATGCATATGTATGGTGATATACCAAATATATGGTCAGATTCAATAGAAGGATATGCAAGACAGCGTTTTATTATTAACTGCTTCACACGCATTCGTTTTTGTACAATTAATGGCACGCTTGATCTTGATGTAAAGGTGGCACCTGGAAGTCAGAAAAAATCTTTAATCCCTTGGTATGCGCTACCAAATCGAAAAACCATAGATAACAAAATTATTTTTGGTCATTGGTCAACAATACATCTTGGAGCCGAAAATAATTTTAAAAAATATAATGTCTATCCTATAGATACCGGTTGTTTATGGGGCGGACAACTAACTGCAATGAGACTAGATGATGAAAAAATATTTAGTGTTACATCAAAGCAATCAAAGCTTTGACCGCAAAGATTATTTTCTTTCTAATATCCTGAAAATATAGTCAAAATCATCATTTTCACCCGCTTCAAAACTATTTCTTGATATCTCTAACCATTGATTGCGGTCAAATTCAGGAAAAAATACATCGCCATCAGTAGTAGCGTTAACTTCAGTTATATAAAGTCTTTTTGCTTTATGTAATGTTTGTTCATACAGGGCTGCACCGCCCATGATCATCAATTCCGGTGCTTTTTTACAATAAGAAAAAACTTCATCTATAGTATTTTTTACTATGCAGCCTTCAGCAAAATAGTTTTTATTCTTTGTGAGAACTATATTCTCTCTGCCTGGAAGTGGTCTTCCAATAGACTCATACGTCTTTCTACCCATCAATATGGGTTTACCCATCGTTATCTTTTTGAAATTCTTTAAATCTGAGGAAATATGCCAAGGTAACATTCCATCCTTACCAATAACTCGATTCTTACCCATGGCAACAATTATCGATAAATGCATAATTTTTGTATTAAGAAATTCATATAAAAAATTTATCAAATAGCAATTGGAGCGGAAATTTTTGGGTGTGATTGATAATTAATTAATTTAAAGTCTTCGTATTGAAATTCAAATATATCATTAATATCTGGATTTAATTTTATCTGTGGTAGCGCATAAGGTTTTCGCTTTAACTGTACATCAACCTGTGCTAAATGATTAAGATATAGATGCGCATCACCAAAAGTATGAACAAATTCACCCAAATCTAGTTTTGTAACCTTGGCAATCATCATTAGTAGTAGCGCGTAAGAAGCAATATTAAATGGTACACCAAGAAATATATCGGCACTTCGCTGGTAAAGTTGACATGATAATTTACCATTAGCAACATAAAATTGGAAAAGTGCATGACAAGGGGCTAGGGCCATATTATCGAGTTCGCCAACATTCCATGCGCTAACAATCAACCTTCTGGATTCGGGATTATTTTTTATTTGCTCTATAACTTCTGTAATTTGATCTATTGTTTTATCTTTTGCTTCCCACGAACGCCACTGTGATCCATAAACAGGACCTAAATCACCTTTTTCATTTGCCCATTCATCCCAAATTGTAACGTCATTACTATTCAAATATTTTATATTAGTATCGCCTTTCAAGAACCAAAGTAATTCGTAGATAATCGACTTCAAGTGTATTTCTTTTGTTGTGACTAATGGAAATCCTTCATTAAGATCAAATCGCATTTGGTACCCAAACACACTAAGTGTGCCAGTGCCAGTACGGTCATCTTTTTTAATGCCCTCTGCTTTAACATGGCTTAGTAAATTTAAATACTGTTGCAATTTACTTCCCTTCTCCCTAACGTACTAAATTAATCATTAAGCTTGTATGCCATTAATAAAAATATCATTCCGAATATTATCATGGGTATTGATAATAATTGCCCTAATGTTAACCAATTAAAAGCAATGTAACCGATATGCTGATCAGGCATTCGCACAAACTCAATTAAGAATCTAAATATGCCATAAAAAAATAAAAATAAGCCAGATGTAGCTCTAACCGGACGTGGGATTCGGGAAAACCACCAAAGTATTATAAATAAGACTAAACCTTCCAAAAATGCTTCGTATAGTTGCGAAGGGTGTCTGCTAATTCCTCCGGCCGCTGGGTCCGGGAATATCATTGCCCATGGTAGATTACTCGGGCCTCCCCAAAGTTCACCATTGATAAAATTTGCAATTCTTCCGCAGCCAAGGCCAATAGGAACAACTGGCGCAATAAAATCAGTAACTCTAAAAAAAGAAATACTTCTGTTAAAACTAAAGAACCATACAGCAACAATAACGCCGATCAAACCGCCGTGAAATGACATCCCACCCTTATGAATATAAAAAATTTCTAATGGATGTTCTAAATAATAACTAAAGTTATAAAAAATAATTGAACCGAGGCGACCACCAATAATAATTCCAAGCATAACAAAAAATACTAAATCGCCAATCTGTTGATTATCTAATAACAATTGAGATTGGCGAACTCGATATTTCAACAAAAACCAGGCGGTCAGAATCCCCACGACATAACTAATGCCATACCAGTATATTGAAATAAAACCCAAATCAATTGCGACGGGATCAATGTTTGGATAGGAAATCATGATTAATAAATATTAACATGTTAAAAAAAGTCGGCTTTAACAAAAAAATCAAAGATTGAATGTCTCAAAAACTTGATTTAGTGAGAAAAAACAAGAATGATAAGCAATCTCAAAAACGATTTATGTTGCAATGCAATATAAAAAGAATAAAATTTTGGGAAAATTGTACTAATAACATTTAGTTAGTAGGCAATTCGAGATTAAGAAAAATTTATATCTCCGATAGATAGTCTCATCGAGAACAGGGAAATCACTATCTATAACCGAAATAATATAAAAACCTAAAAAAGAGGTAAATATAGTAATGGCTACAGAAAACAAGAAACTGCAGCAATGGGTCGAGGATATGGTGGCACTTTGCCAGCCCGATAACGTTGTTTGGTGTGATGGCTCAAAGGATGAATGGTCAAGAATGTGGGACATATTAGTAAAGGGCGGTACTGCAAAAAAACTAGACGAAAAAAAACGCCCTAATAGCTACTACATTCGTTCTGTTCCAGCCGATGTTGCGCGTGTTGAAGACCGTACTTTTATCTGCTCTGAAAAAGAAGAAGACGCAGGTCCAACTAATAATTGGTGTGAACCTGCTGAAATGAGGGAAACATTAAATAAATTATTCACTGGTTGTATGAAGGGACGTACTATGTATGTCATTCCATTTAGCATGGGTCCGATTGGATCCGACATTGCGAAAATCGGAGTAGAAATTTCTGATTCACCATATGTTGTTACAAATATGCACATCATGGCCCGCGTTGGCAAAAAAGTACTAGATGTTTTAGGCGCAGATGGTGATTTTGTCCCTTGTCTACATTCCGTGGGCGCACCATTAGCCGAAAATGAAAAAGATGTGCCTTGGCCATGTAACCCTGATAATCGATACATCGTTCACTATCCAGAAACCAGAGAAATCTGGTCATTTGGATCGGGTTACGGTGGTAACGCACTGCTTGGTAAAAAATGCTTAGCTTTACGAATAGCATCAACAATGGCGAGAGATGAAGGTTGGCTAGCAGAACATATGTTAATCCTTAAATTAACTAGTCCTGAGGGAGTTGTTAAATATGTCGCTGGCGCATTTCCAAGTGCATGCGGCAAAACAAACTTAGCAATGTTGACACCAACAGTTCCTGGTTGGAAAGTTGAAACAATAGGGGATGACATCTGCTGGATGAAATTCGGTAGTGATGGTCAATTGTATGCAATTAATCCGGAAGCTGGCTTCTTTGGTGTTGCACCTGGTACAAGCATGCACTCAAATGCTAATGCGATGTACTCACTCGAATCAAACTCTGTCTTTACCAACGTAGGTGAAACAGATGACGGTGATGTTTGGTGGGAAGAAATGACTGACGAACCTCCAGCACACTTAACTGACTGGAAAGGGAATGATTGGACACCTGAGTCTGAGACACCTGCTGCTCACCCTAATGCACGATTTACGGCACCTGCTGCACAGTGCCCGGTAATTGCCGATGAATGGGAAGACCCTAAAGGTGTACCCATTAGCGCAATACTTTTTGGTGGACGTCGTGCAACTACCGTTCCTTTAGTAACGGAGGCTTTGGACTGGAATCACGGTACCTTTATTGGAACCATTATTGCTTCTGAAATGACAGCTGCGGCATTTGGTGCAATTGGTCAATTACGTCGTGACCCAATGGCAATGCTGCCATTTTGTGGTTATAACATGGCTGATTACTGGGGTCACTGGTTAGATATGGGTAAAAAAGATGGCGCTAAATTACCAAAGATTTTTTATGTCAATTGGTTTCGTAAAAATGATGCTGGTAAATTCATGTGGCCTGGTTTTGGCGAGAACAGTCGTGTATTAAAATGGGTTTTTGAGCGTTGTATTGACTCGGCCGAAGCAATTGATACACCAATTGGTAAAATGCCAACTCTGGATGGAATTGATTTCGATAATCTAGAAATGGATGAAGCTGACAAAGCTAATCTATTGCGAGTTGATGTTGAAGGTTGGTTACAAGAATTGCCGGGCATTGAGGAATACTATGATAGCTTTGGTGATCATTTACCGGGAGAATTACGTCAACAAATTAAGGCTTTGAAAGAACGTCTTGAATCAGCAAAGCAAGCGGTCGCGTAATTTTTTATTCAATTGATTAAATAAGCCCGCTTCTTGCGGGCTTTTTAATATGTAATACATATGGAGAATATTAAATATGATTGAAATGAATTTTGAATTAGCAGAAAAAATTGCAAAAGCTGCGCATAAAAAAGCTAAAGAATTAAATCGCCCAATGAGTGTTTCTATTGTTGATGAATCAGGACGAATGGTTTATTACTCGCGTGCCGATGGTGCTGGTTTTTATACTTTTGATACATCTAAAGCAAAAGCAATGGCTGCCGCATCATTTAAACGTTCAACAATGGAAATTGACGNTATTAAAGATCAAAATCCACTATTATGGTTTTCTNTTCCAAGTGTAATTCCTGGNAATGCNCTACCAAGTCCNGGNGGNCGNCCNATTATNAAAGANGGNCAATGNATTGGCGGNATNGGNGTNGGNGGAGGATTGCCTGATGAAGATGACGCGTGTTGTGAAGCAGGCCAATCNGTTATTTAAATTAAGTTAAATTTTATACCCAAATTTACTTTCTAATTGCGACATAAATTCATCAATTGTAAACGTATGATTTTGTGTGCCATGGCAAGATATTTTTATTGACCCCATTAAAGACGCAATTTTTCCCGCAATCTCAATATCCATATTATTAACGAGACCATAGAGTAATCCGGCACGATATGCATCACCACAACCTGTAGGGTCTGAAATTGATTCTGGTTCAACGATGGGTACTTCNATTAATCCTTCTTTAGTATAAATATGTGATCCTTCGCCGCCGCGAGTCACAATNAANGCTTCNACTTTTTCCGTTATTTCTTTTTTTGATAAACCTGTTTTTTCTTTCATCATTTGCCATTCATAGTCATTAACTGTTACCCAATTTGCCTGTTCGATGAACTGAATAAGTTCTTCTCCATTAAACATTGGCAGACCTTGTCCTGGATCAAAAATAAAAGGAATATTTTTTTCAGTAAATTGCTGNGCNTGTTTTANCATNCCATCACGACCATCAGGTGAAACAATTCCTAAACTGCAGGATGAAACATCACTAATATTATTTTCTTGGGAATGATTCATCGCGCCAGGGTGGAATGCTGTAATTTGATTATCATCTAGATCAGTTGTAATAAATGCNTGAGCGGTATAGGCATCTTCAATAACTTTTATATATTTGCGATTAATATTGTGACTATCCATCCAATATGCATAAGATTCAAAATCTTTTCCAACAGTTGCCATAGGCAAAGCAAGTGATGTATCTAATAAATTTAAGTTATAGGCTATATTGCCAGCACATCCACCAAATTCTCGACGCATCTCAGGAACAAGAAAAGAAACATTTAGAATATGCACCTTATCCGGAAGTATGTGNTTCTTAAATTGGTCTTGAAAAACCATAATATGGTCATATGCCATGGATCCGCATATCAGTACACTCATAAAAATTACTCCTATATGTTAAGAGGCCTTTACCAATTTAACTTCATTATTGATATTGGATTTAGTNAGCATCTCTTTTAAAAATTTACCNGTATGTGATGTGGGATGCTCAGCTAATTCTTCTGGGGTGCCAACCGCAATAATTTTTCCACCNCCATCCCCTCCTTCAGGTCCCAAATCAACAATCCAATCAGCGGTTTTAATTACATCAAGATTGTGTTCAATCACGATTACCGTATTACCATGACTTTTCAGTCGATAAAGTATATTGAGCAATTGCTGAATATCATGAAAATGCAGTCCCGTTGTTGGTTCATCAAGAATATATAATGTTTTACCNGTATCTCTTTTTGAAAGTTCTTTAGAAAGTTTTATCCTTTGTGCTTCTCCGCCAGAGAGTGTTGTCGCNTTTTGCCCCAATTTAATATATGACAACCCAACATCTATTAATGTTTGTAATTTACGCGCAAGCACCGGAACAGCATCAAAAAATTCTCTTGCCTCTTCTACGCTCATTTCAAGAGTTTCATGAATATTCTTACCTTTATAACGAATATCTAGTGTCTCACGATTATACCGTTTGCCTTTACATGTATCACAAGGAACATAAATATCAGGTAAAAAATGCATTTCAACTTTTATTAACCCATCGCCCTGACATGCTTCACATCGACCACCTTTAACATTAAAACTAAAACGCCCTAATTTGTAGGCGCGAGAACGTGCTTCCTGAGTAGCTGCAAATAATTCGCGTATTGGTGTAAACAGTCCTGTGTATGTTGCGGGATTTGATCTTGGTGTACGTCCAATTGGGCTCTGATTAATATCAACTACCTTGTCAAAATGTTCTAAGCCAGTAATTGATTTGTGTGGAGCCGGGCTTGTATTGGCACGGTTTATATCACGTGCAACAATTTGATAAAGCGTATCATTAATTAGAGTTGATTTACCTGAACCCGATACGCCTGTGATACACGTCATTAAACTAGCTGGTATATTAAGATTAACTCCTTTTAGATTATTACCACTGGCCCCTTTTAATTGTAAAACTTTTTTCTGATTATATGGTATGCGATGATCTGGGATTGATATTTCTTTTTTCCCTGCTAGGTACTGACCAGTTAATGATTTTTTATTCTTAGTAATCTCTTTAGGAGTGCCTTGTGCAACAATTTGCCCGCCATGTGACCCTGCCCCAGGACCAATATCGATAACATGATCAGCTGCATTGATTGCTTCTTGATCATGCTCAACAACGATTACAGTGTTACCTAAGTCACGTAGATGAAATAATGTCTTTAATAAGCGCTTATTGTCTCTTTGATGCAATCCAATCGAAGGCTCATCGAGAATATACATGACGCCAACTAAACCTGCGCCTATCTGACTTGCCAATCTGATACGTTGTGCCTCACCACCAGATAGTGTTTCAGCACTACGTTCAAGCGTTAAATAATTTAGCCCGACATTAACCAAAAAAATTAACCTGTCATTAACTTCTTTTAGAATTTTTGATGCAATTTTTCCTCTGGCACCAGTTAATACTANAGATTCAAAAAATAATTTAGCCTTACTAACTGACATAGCGGTAATGTCCGGCAATGTAATACCGTTAATTTGTACGTTACGTGCAGATTCGTTTANTCGTGTGCCGGAGCAGGTAGGACATGGTTTATGTTGTTGATATTTNAGTAATTCTTCTCTAACCATAGACGATTCACTTTCAAGATAACGTCGTTGTAAATTAGGAATAACGCCTTCAAAAGCATGTTTTCGAATAATTGGTTTTTTTCCTCCGCGTAGATACTCAAACTTAATTTCAACATCATCACTACCATATAAAATAACATCTCTTATATCGTCCGGTAATTCCTTGAATGGTACATCGACATCGAATTTATAGTGAGATGCAAGTGAATTTATCATTTGAAAATAATAAACGTTTCTTCTATCCCANCCTTTAATCGCGCCTCCAGGTAAACTTAGTTCAGTATTTTGAATAACTTTATTTGGATCNAANTATTGAATTATTCCTAGGCCGTCACAGTCTGGGCATGCCCCTGCTGGATTATTAAAAGAAAATAATCTGGGCTCTAATTCATTAAGACTGTAACCACATTTATTACAAGCATGGCGAGATGAAAACAATTGCTCATTAGATTCATCAGCATCCATAGCGATGATCAGCGCAGTACCTTCTGAAAGACGTAAAGCTGTTTCAAACGATTCTGTTAAGCGTAAACGAAGGTCGTCTCTAACCTTAAAACGATCAACAACAACTTCGATTGTATGTTTTTTTCGAAGCGCAAGTTTTGGAGCATTATCAAGCTCAACAATTTTGCCATTAATGCGTGCTCGGATAAATCCTTCGCCGCGAAGACGCTCAATAATTTGAATATGTTCTCCTTTACGTTCCTGTATCACTGGAGCCAANAACATAAGACGTTCTTCTTCTGTACGTCCTAGAACTAAATCCACCATCTGTGAGACTGTTTGTGCTGCTAATGGAATCTGATGAGTTGGGCAATGTGGAACGCCAACGCGCGCAAACAAAAGACGCAAATAATCGTAAATCTCAGTTATTGTTCCAACTGTTGAACGTGGGTTATGAGATGTACTTTTTTGTTCAATAGAAATTGCTGGCGATAATCCTTCAATATGATCAACATCTGGCTTTTCCATCATCGAAAGAAATTGTCTTGCATAAGCTGACAGCGATTCAACATATCGCCTTTGACCATCAGCGTAGATAGTGTCAAATGCCAATGAAGATTTACCAGAACCAGATATACCTGTTACAACAACTAGCTTGTCTCGAGGAATATCGACATCGATATCTTTCAAGTTATGTGTCCGGGCACCACGTATGCGAATTGTGTCCATTTATAAAAATTTCACTATTTTTTAGGAAGCAACCTGCTAATATAAATCCTTTTTTGATTTCAATCCAAATTAAGTTCTATTAAGTGAATTCAGTGTCTATGTCAGCTACAGAATTAAAAGCTGTTTTATCGCTTGCGTCGGTGTTCTTCTTGAGAATGCTGCCNCTTTTTATGATATTGCCAGTCNTGAGTCTAGCGGAAAATAGTTATACGCATACAACCCCCCAGNTNCTAGGCTTGGCTTTGGGTATTTATGGTCTAACACAAGCTGGCCTACAGATTCCNTTTGGCNCATTATCTGATCGATGGGGCAGAAAACCCATAATCATCCTAGGGTTGCTCATCTTCGGGGCCGGTAGTTTTATCGCTGCAATAGCAGATTCTGTTTATGGCTTAATTATTGGGCGTGCGCTACAGGGAGCTGGTGCTGTCGCGGCAGCTATCATGGCGCTTACTGCTGACTTAACAAGCGAAGAATCTAGAACTAAGGCAATGGCATGTATAGGCATCAGCATAGGNGCTGCTTTTTCTANTGCCTTTATCTTAGGCCCAATACTCTATTCATATATCGGAATAAAAGGGATATTTTATCTAAGNGNATGTTTANCAGTCCTAGCAATCATTACATTATTAGTAGTTGTTCCAAACTCCAAAGGACAAANACAAAATACAAACCCGCCTAATTTACAAGAAATAAAATCGGTATTTGTTAATCCGTCATTATTGAAGCTTGATATCAGCATCTTTTCATCGCACTTAATATTGATGGCAAACTTTGTCATCATTCCGATCACATTAAGAGATAGCATGCAAATTACACCTGCACTGCACTGGCAGATCTATTTGTCAGCTATATTTTTATCCTTATTCATTATGGTGCCCTTCATAATTTTTGGAGAACGGCTCAAAAAAGAAAAATTATTTCTTACCATTAGCATTTTATTAATTATGCTTTCACAAATTGGTCTTGCATTATTTAGTTTAGAGATAAGTTTTATTATCATTTTCCTAATCTTATTCTTTGGTCCTTTCAATTACTTAGAGGCACTACTCCCTTCGTTGGTTTCAAAAACCAGCGACAAACCAACAAGAGGTGCTGCGTTGGGTGTATATTCAACCTCACAATTTATTGGGATTTTCATCGGTGGACTGGCAGGTGGCTTCTGTTACCAACAATTTGGCTTAATGAGTGTACATTTATTTTGCCTTTCTATAACAATCTTGTGGTTATTGCTAATCCTGCTTTTTTCCAAAAATGAAACCTCAAGTAAAAATGAGCTTGAAGAAGAAGCAGTCTAAAGCGAGAATACCAATAACGAATAACTAGGATAGTATAGCTTTCAAACAACAAACATCGGGAGAGCGCTAAAATGGCAAGAGGTGTAAACAAGGTCACGCTAATTGGTAATCTAGGTAATGATCCGGAGGTCAGATATAGTGGTAATGGAAATGCAGTTGCCAATGTTAGTCTTGCTACAGCCGAATCATGGCGAGATAAAGATAGCGGGGAACAACAGGAACGGACTGAGTGGCATCGTGTCGTTTTTTTTGGTCGACTTGCCGAAATTGTCAGTGAATATTTACATAAAGGTTCACAAATCTATGTTGAGGGCCGTCTCCAAACCAATAAATGGCAAGATAAAGAGGGGAATGACCGATATACCACGCAAATTGTAGCTAATGAAATGCAGATGCTTGGAGGACGAGGTGGTACCTCAAATAATAAAGAACCTGCACCTGAGTCTGATGACACAGTTGATAGCTCGCCAAAGAAAAGCGAGCCAATAGCTAAGTCGCCAGCAGATGATTTTGATGAAGATATTCCTTTTTAGAAATAAATAAAAAATAATAACCATTAACTATAATTTTAAGGAATACATCTCAAGTTGATTGATGCCCGAACTAACTCATTAAAAATAAGACGCACAAAAATAATTGCTACTCTTGGACCAGCGAGTAGCGAGCCTAATCAAATTGAGAGTTTAATCAATGTAGGTGTAAATATTTTTAGGCAAAATTTCTCACATGGCGAACATAGTTATCACAAAGAAACCTATTCGAAAATTCGTAAAATAGCAAAAGAATTAAACAAAACTGTCGGGGTTTTAGCCGATCTCTGTGGTCCAAAAATTCGAACGGGTAAATTCAAAAACGATAAAGTAGTATTAAAAAATAATCAGCCGATTGTTGTAACAACGCGTGATGTTATTGGAACCTCAGATTTAGTTCCGTCTCAATACTCAGAATTAGCAAAAGATGTTAAAGCGGGTGATCGTATATTACTAGCAGATGGTACGCTTGAATTTTTGGTCAAAAAAGTGAATGGTACAGAAATTGAGTGTACTGTCGTTTATGGTGGAATATTGGGTAACCATAAGGGAATCAATCTGCCAGGTGTTAATGTATCTGCACCATCATTAACTGAAAAAGATAAAGCAGATGCCAAGTTGGCGCTTGATCTCGGTGTTGATTTTTTAGCGTTGTCGTTTGTCCGTTCGGCATCAGATATTAAAGATCTAAAAAAGCTTGTCGATGCACACTCTAACAACGCACATATCATTGCAAAAATTGAAAAACCAGAAGCATTAGATAATGCTGATGAAATACTCGAAGCCGCTGATGGAATTATGGTAGCGAGGGGTGATTTAGGTGTCGAACTCAATCCAGAACAGGTTCCAGTAGCCCAACATCAGTTAATTGATTTAGCACGTAAAAAATTCAAACCCGTCATTGTGGCAACACAAATGTTAGAATCTATGATTGAAAATGCTAGGCCTACTCGTGCTGAGGTAACGGATGTTGCTTATGCGGTCACGCTCGGTACGGATGCAATTATGTTATCTGGAGAAACAGCGGTTGGTGCTTTTCCGATCGATGCAGTACAAATGATGGATCGGATAGCAAGACAAACGGAATCATATCTTTGGGCTCACAATGCTTATGGTTCAAAAGTAATAACCGATTCCAGTGAAACAGCTATTCCAATTTGGGACGCAGTAGCCAATTCAATGACACAACTTGCTCATGATCTCAGAGTGCGAGCTGTTGTTGTCATGTCGAAAAGCGGTATGTCAGCTGCGACCATGAGCTCAGCTAGGCCCGCTGCGCCTATAATTGTAATAACCAAAAGCGCAGACATATGCCAAAAAATCTTAATACACTGGGGTATCGTACCGGTACTTTCAGATGAAACAGAGAAAATTAATATAAATGAATTAGCTAGAAAAGTCGTACTTGAAAAAGAATTAGCAACAGCAGGTCATAAGATTTTATTAGTTCAGGGTTTTCAAAGTGAAGAGTCACTTAATAAGCCATCAGTGACAATTTTAACTATTTAAATTTACGTCTTTTAAAGATTGGTATTGCATCATCAGCAGCGGCTTGGTAAGAAGTACTAAAACCTTTAAAACCTTCTAGCGCTTGTTTAATATCTTTATCGTCGCGTATTTGAAAACAATCAATGCCACATCTCTCCATAAAAAATAATTGGTCTTGCAAGACGTCGCCAATTGCACGCAATTCTCCCTCATATTTATACCTCTCACGTAAAAGACGTGCATGCGAATAAGATCGTCCGTCCTTAAATACAGGAAAATCAAGGGCAATAATTGCAAATGATTCTATATCTATCAGTAGTGACTCTGTCTCAGTCGAACCATCAATCCAAACGGCATGTTCTTTTTTACTTTTTAGTAATTCATCACGGTTGGCCTGCCAAAATGCAAGTGGAAGAATGACATCACCATTTGGGATAGGCGCCGTATTTTCGATGTCGCGAATTAATGACCAGCTATCATCAATAATAGATTTATTTTTAATTACTCGCATAAACATTTTCCTTAAATGGATCTATTCCAACGCGACGATAAGTATCAAGAAAACGTTCATTTTCTTCACGTAAACGAACATAAACATCAAGTAGTTTACCAATAACATTTGCGACTTCAGTTTTAGCTATTGCGGGGCCAAGACGATCACCTAAAGATGCATCATTTTCTGACGAACCGCCTAATGTTAATTGATAAAATTCTTCACCTTTCTTGTCAACGCCAAGAATACCAATATGCCCGACGTGATGATGTCCACATGCATTCATACAACCCGACATTTTTATTTTTATGTCGCCAATATCATGCAAATAGTCCATGTCATCAAACTTTTCATTAATCTGTTTAGCTATTGGAATAGAACCTGCATTGGCTAAAGAACAAAAATCCAAGCCTGGGCAGCAAATCATATCAGTCAAAAGCCCAATATTAGATGTTGCAAGATTTTGTTTGTCCAGTGCCTGCCATAATGAAAATAGATCTCCCTGTTTAACATGAGGTAAAACAAGATTTTGATCGTGGGTTACTATGATTTCACTAAAACTATATAGGTCGGACAAATCAGCTATATTATCCATTTGCACATCAGTAGCATCCCCCGGGGCAACACTTGGTGCTTTTAGTGAAATAATGACGGCTTGATAACCCGATACTTTATGTGCATATAAATTCCGATTTGCCCAATTTGAAAAATCTTTATTAGATTTTTTTGCTTCACTAAAACTATTGTCATCTACGGCACGATTATCATAAATTGGAGAAGTGAAGAAAGATTTAGCATAGTCAATATCTTTTTGCTCAAGCTTTAATACACCTTCTTTAATACTTTTCCACTCTACTTCAACTTGTTTACCAAACTCCTCCTGACCAACATCATTAACCAATATTTTAATGCGTGCTTTATATATATTGTCTCTTCGTCCAAAACGATTATAGACACGCAAAATTGCTTCTATGTACGAAAGCAGATACTTCTTTTCAAGAAAACTTCTAATACACTTGCCAATGTAAGGAGTCCTACCTAGGCCACCGCCAACGTAAACGGTAAAACCAATTTCCCCTTTGTCGTTCTTTACCAAATATAGCCCAATATCATGAACCATTGCTGCAGCACGGTCACCTTCAGCTCCTGATACCGCAATCTTGAATTTTCTTGGTAAAAATGAAAATTCGGGATGGAACGTTGACCATTGTCTTATAATTTCACAATAGGGTCTGGGATCTTCAAGTTCGTCTTTTGCTATGCCTGCAAATTGATCTGACGTTGTATTACGTATGCAATTACCGCTAGTTTGTATCGCGTGCATTTCTACAGTTGCCAAATCTGCAAGAATATCAGGGACAGTTTCTAATGCGGGCCAATTGAATTGTATATTCTGTCGGGTACTAAAATGCCCAAATCCTTTATCATATTTTCTTGAAATATGAGCGAGCATTCTTAGTTGTTTGCTAGATAACAAACCATATGGAATAGCGACTCTTAACATTGGAGCATGAGTCTGAATATAAAGTCCGTTCATTAAACGTAACGGACGAAATTCATCATCGCTCAACTCGCCAGCTATATATCGACGAGTCTGGTCACGAAATTGCTCAACCCGCTCATCTACAATCGCCTGGTCGTAATTATCATATTTATACATAATTTATATTTTTCTTCGTGGCTGAGTTCATTATAAAAAATAGTTATGCGGAATTTAACCACAAAAAAACCCGCATTCAGCTTGAGCTAAAGCAGGTTACGTCTCTTTAGCGGTATTTCTATTGCGCCCGCAAGCTGATTTCAAATCGGCGCATTTGCCCAAAATAGTCAATATCTGTGCTAATGTCAATTATTTAGAAAACTTATTTCAAGGAAGATGTTGTTTAGCCAAATAATCATGTGTTCTCATCTCTTCTAGTCGACTTTGTGTTCTTTTAAAAGATTCAGCCAATCGTTTTCCCCTATAAAGCTTCGAAGGAATATCCTCCGCAGTAATGATTAATTTAACATTGCGATCATAAAATTCATCAACTAATGTAATGAATCGTTTTACCATATCATTATCGTTGTCATTCATAACTGGTATATTTGCGATAAGGACAGTTTGATATTGTCTAGCAATCTCAATGTAGTCAGCGACACCACGTGGACCGTCACATATGGCATTGAAATTAAACCAAACAACACCATCCCCGCAACGCACTGTTTCAACCTCTCTTCCCTCTATCTCAAGAACACTTTCTCTTTCTCCTTTATTTGGACAAATATGTATAAAATCATCTTCCAGAATTGCATTTGCGTTATCATCAAGTGGCGAGTGATATATTTCAGCGTGGTCTAAAAATTCTAATCGGTAATCAATGCCTGAATCGACATTAATAATTTTTGTATTTTTCTTTATTAAAGAAATTGCGGGCAAAAAACGATCTCTTTGCAAACCATCGTAATAAAGCTTATCTGGATGTTGATTTGACGTTGCAACGAGCACAACATTTCTTTTGAATAAAGCTTCTAATAAACCACTGAGCAACATTGCATCAGTAATATCTGAGACATGAAATTCATCAAAACAGATAATTTCTGTTTTTTGTGATATCTGATCAGCGATAATTTCTAGTGGATTTTCAGTATTAGCAAATCCTTTAAGCTCTTTATGTATATCTTGCATAAAACGATGGAAATGTATTCTCCACTTTTTTTCAAATGGCAAACATTCAAAAAAACAATCGACAAGATATGTTTTGCCACGCCCTACTGCACCCCAAAAATATAATCCTAAAATTTTATTATCTGTTTTTATTCCCAAAAAAGATTTCAATTTTCTTAAAAAAGAATTCTCGCTGTTTTTTTTGGTAAGCAGATCTACAAATAACCTCTGCAAATGAACTACTGCTGCCTCCTGAGAAGAGTCAGCGTGAAACTCCTCTGAATCGAGATCATTCTTATATTTTTCTAATGGAGTCTGCATTTTTTAATATTTTTTATGTATCATTAATCATGTTATAAATAGGTAATAAACACTAACATTAAAATACTACCATGAGACGACCATGCTACCAGCATTAGTATTAATACTATTATTCATTATCTTGCTTTTTCCCCAATTCTGGGTACAAAAAGTAATCAAAAAATATAGTAGTCCTATTGAAACACTACCTGGTACTGGTGGAGAACTCGCTAAACACTTAGTTGACCGTTTCAAGCTTGATGGAGTTTCAATCAAAAAAGTTGAAAATGGGAACGATCATTATAATCCTGAAACAAAAACAATCGCTCTGTCTGAATCAAACCATGATGAAAAATCATTAGCTGCAGTAACAATCGCTGCGCATGAATTTGGGCATGCACTTCAACATAACACAAACTATAAACCATTATTATTAAGAACAACATTGGCGAAATTTGCTGCTGCTGCTGAAAAAATCGCATCTGTTATTTTAATTGCTTCTCCGTTTGCTTTTATTTTAGGGAAAATACCTGCTGTTGGATTAATCATGTTACTAGCTGGTTTTACAATTATGTGTCTACCGGTTATTCTTCATATTATCACTCTACCAGTAGAATTCGATGCAAGCTTTAATCGTGCACTTCCAATTTTGAGTGAAGGAGAATATTTATCACCATCAACAATGCCGATTGCAAAAAAGATTTTGACGGCAGCGGCACTAACCTATGTCTCGGCCTCATTAAGCAGTCTACTCAATTTTTATCGCTGGTTCCTAATACTTAGACGATGAGTGAACTCCTAAACGAACCAATATTTATTGCATCTTGCATTGGGTTTATTATTCTTTTTCTCATTTTTTCGAAAAGAAAGAATACTGATATACGAGATGAACTTCGTTTGGGACGAAACGAAAGTTCTGATAGTGCACGTCAGTTACGTGAAGAAATACTAAAAACCTTAGAAGAAAAGAGTCGTTCCCAACAAGAATCAATTAATAATTTAAATAATGTAATAGATAAACATCTAAAACAATTACAAGAGAGCAATGAAAAGAAATTAGAACAAATGCGGCAGACTGTAGATGAAAAACTGCAATCTACGCTAGAAAAAAGATTAGGTGAGTCATTTAAGATGGTTGGAGATCAATTAGAAGCTGTCCAACGTGGTTTAGGAGACATGCAAAGTCTCGCAACTGGGGTTGGCGATCTGAAAAAAGTATTAACTAATGTCAAAACCAGAGGAACCTGGGGTGAGTATCAACTTGGTAATATCTTAGACCAAATATTGACGCCAGATCAATATGAAAAAAATGTAAAGCCAAAAGAAAATTCTAATGAAATTGTTGAATATGCAGTTCGCCTACCGGGGCAAGATAAATCATCACAAGTATGGCTACCTATTGACTCTAAATTTCCTCAGGAAAGTTATATTCGACTAAAAGATGCTGCAGAGAAATCAGATACTGAGGCAATAGAAAAAGCATCAAATGAATTAATCCGTACAATTGAAAAATCAGCAAAGGAAATTTCTGAAAAATATATTGACCCGCCACATACAACTGATTTCGCTATTATGTTCTTACCAACTGAGGGCCTATATGCTGAAATAACTAGGCAGCCGGGTATGTTAGAAAATTTACAACGTAATCATATCATGGTTGCTGGTCCTGCAAATTTGTCTGCTTTCCTTAATAGTCTGAGTATGGGTTTTCGAACATTAGCTATCGAAAAAAGGTCAAGTGAAGTATGGAAAATTTTATCTGCTGTAAAAACTGAATTTAGTTCATTTGGTGATGTCTTACAAAAGGTCAAAACTCAGCTTGATAGGGCTTCAGGAACTATAGATCAAACAAACATACGTACAAGAGCGATGCAAAGAAAACTTAGAGATGTTGAAGAATTGCCAACCGAAGAATCTACTAAAATTCTTGGTTTTGAATCGGGGAAAAACTCAGGTGACGAAGAAAACTAGCCAAAATACCATTAACTAACAATAATCAAGAATTAATTATTTCTAAAATGAAACTTAAATGCATTATATTTGATGTAGACGGCACAATAGCTGATACCGAAGACTTGCATCGTCAGGCATTCAATAAAGCTTTCTCAGCATATAATATCGATTGGCATTGGTCGGAAGAAAGATACCATGAATTATTATTTATCTCTGGCGGAAAAGAGAGAATTAGAAAATGCTTATCTGAAGACAAAACTATCAGTAAAGATAATAACTTCGTCGAAGAATTACATAAATGTAAGTCGGAATATTATCGTTCGCTACTCGTTAGTAGTGATATTAAACTTCGCCCGGGTATTCAAAGATTAATTAACCAGGCAAAAGAGAATAATATTAAACTTGCAATTGCAACTAACTCTTCTATCAAAAACTTTACAACTCTTATAAGAAAAACCTTGGATATTGAGCCCGAGGAATTATTTAATCCAATTGTTACGAGCAACATCGTTATGGATAAAAAACCATCGCCTGAAGTATATTATCGTACATTGGCAGATCTAAAATTATCTGCCGATAGTTGTATTGCTATTGAAGATACAGCAAATGGTAATGCTTCGGCCATAAAAGCGGGCTTACGTACTATCATTACAACCCATGCCTATACAAAAGATAATGATTTTAGTGGGGCATCTCTGGTTGTGAATAGTCTAGGCGAGCCTAAAAAAGGATTCTGCATTGATGAAAACTTTTATTGTGAAAAAAGTTACGTGGATATCGATTTATTGAATACAATAATAATAAATGAAAATGACTTTCTACTACAAAAAGAATACCAAAGAGTTGGCGAGTGTGTATAGATTGAATAGGTATTAATAATTATTTTATTTTTTAATGACTATAAATGTCGCCATATTCCCTCTGACTATTCTGAGTAAGAGCGAATCATTCTTTTTATCAACAGCTGCTAAAAATTCTTCTAAGTTTTTAACCGGGTTTTTATTGACCGAAGTAATAACATCGTTTGCTCTAAGTCCGCTTACCCAAGCTAAACTTCCGCGCTTAATTTCTAGAACAGTAACGCCCTTAACCTTGCCAAAATAGGGGCTACCTTTTTGAATATCACTAACGGTAACACCTATTAGCAACTCACTAGTGACTTTTGGTTTTGTTTTTTTAGAAGTTCCTTCATCAACTAGTATTGTAAGCTCAAATTCTTTACTCTCACGTAATAACTTAAATTTAATTCTCTCCCCAACAGGCAAAAGACCAATCCTATTTCTGACATCGTTTGCATTTCTTATTTTTTTTCCATCAATTGAAATGACAATGTCGCCTGGGAGTAACCCAGCTTTATCAGCGGGTGAATCTTTTAGCACTTTATTGATCAATGCCCCGCTCTTTTTAGTCAACCCAAAAGCCTCTGCAAGCTCCGGACTGATATCCTGAATGCTGACACCAAGAAAACCACGTTTTACTTCGCCAGTATCAAGAATTTGTTCCATGATTCTTAAGGCTAAATTAATTGGTATAGCAAAACCAATGCCGTGACTCGCACCACTTTGAGAAAAAATTGCTGTATTGATTCCAACGAGTTGGCCTTTAAGATTAACTAACGCACCACCTGAATTTCCAGGATTAATTGAAGCATCAGTTTGTATAAAATCTTCATACTCCTCGATTCCTAAACCACTACGACTTAACGCACTAATAATGCCTGAGGTAACTGTTTGTCCCAAACCAAAAGGATTGCCAATTGCCACAACAAAATCACCCACGCGTAAATTATCTGAATCTGATGTTGTTAATGCTGTTAAATTTTCTGCTGTCATTTTTAGCACAGCGATATCAGTTTCCGGATCTGCTCCGACAATTTCAGCTTCAACTTGCCGACCATCGCGAAGAGTTACTGTAATTTGTATTGCGTTTGCGATGACGTGATTATTCGTTAGCACCAGCCCGCGTTTCGCATCAACAATAACACCTGAACCCAGACTACTCGTTTTGCGTTCTATAGGTTGATCGGGAATTTGAAATTGAGGGAAAAAACGACGAAAGAAAGGATCTGAAAATAACGGGCTTTGTCGCTGTCGAACACGACCTTCTGTAGCAATATTAACTACAGCAGGAGTTACGTTTTCCAGCATTGGTGCAAGACTGGGTAACTCTTTACCATCTAATTCTTGCGGTAGAGCTGCATTTACTGACGCGGAAAAAAAAGAACATGCGGCGAGTAAAATCGTTGAAAAAAATTTTGGAACCGTATTAATCATACTTAGTGTCGCTTGTGATATTTTTCTTTATTAGTGGAGTATCACATGTGATAAGTTCAATATAAAGCAATAAAAAGGCGGGTACCCCGCCTTTTTACAGCTAGTTTTAGCTTTTAACTTCTATTCGACGCGGCAGAACTTTTTCATGCTTTGGAATAGTAATTTCTAAAACGCCGTTACTTCCCGTAGCTTCGATACGCTCGCCATCAGCTGTATCTGGCAAACTAAAGCGCCTGTAGAAAGTGCCGTTCATACGTTCGACACGTTTATAATTCTCGTTACTATCTTCCGCATCCAAATGACGTTCACCTTTTACAGTCAACACACCATTTTCCATTGTTATCTCAATATCTTTTGGATTGATACCCGGAACATCGGCAACAATTAAAAAGCGATTTTTTTCTTCTCTAATATCGACTGCAGGCCGCCATCCACTTGTCAGCATATTCAAGGAATCGCTATCGTAATGCGTAAATAACTCATCTGAATAAGCTAGGTTGTTTAACTGCCGTTGGAACTTATCTAAAAGGCTCCATGGTTCATAACTTACTAAAGACATTTTTAACCTCCAGAATCTATATCTGTATTTGCTTTATAAACAAATTGGGGCGGACAAATATTTTTCAAGAGGTAAATATAAAATTAAATATAGTAGGCTGTTTTTGTCATAATTTTTGAGACTAGCGTCATTATGAACCTAACTTCTTTAGGTAGATTTTTTGCCCCGCTCGTTTCTGCAGTTTTTGCATGGTGCAATTCATCTTTGCGCATTTGTTCTAAAATAGCCCTACTCCGTTCATCATTCTTTGGTAATTGCTCCAAGTGTGAATCAAGATGTTTTACCACTTGATATTCTGTTTCTGCAATAAACCCTAGATTTAATTTATCGCCAAAACATCCGGCAAGAACCCCAATACCAAAAGAACCAAAATACCAAATTGGTGACAGATAACTGGTATGCCCACCCAATTCATCTAAACGTCGTTCGCACCATTTAAGATGACTGCTTTCCTCATTAGCTGATTGCTTCATCGAGTCTTTAAGTTCATCGTCAATAGCTGTCATTGCCTGCGCTTTGTAAAGCGCCTGTGCTGAAATTTCACCTGCATGATTAATCCGCATCAGACCCGAGACATGTCTTTTCTCTTGCTCATTTAGGTCAGATTGAGGATATAAATCACCGGGGTATTCTCGCGTAGAATGTTCAGATGATTTTGAAGAATCCCTGAGCAGTGCATCGATTTGCATAATAATATTATCTAATTTGCTATATTGTCGCTTTCCCATAATTAGCCCAATATTCTTTAAAATCGTTATATATACCTGTTTATTATTGACAGTTTAGAGGGCAATCCGTACTATTCCACCTCTTTTTTTCCCCAAAAAGGAAACACTTAAAAATAAGCATGAAAACTTACAGCGCAAAACCTGATGATATTAAACGTGATTGGTATGTTGTCAACGCCTCTGGCAAAACGCTAGGTCGACTGGCGACTGAAATTGCAAGGCGCCTTAGAGGTAAACATAAAGCTGAGTACACGCCACATATGGACACGGGTGATTACATTGTCGTTATCAATGCAAAAGATATTCAAGTAACTGGAAATAAACAAAAAGATAAAATCTATCACCACCACACCGGATACCCTGGCGGTATCGAATCAATTAGTTTTGAGAAATTGATACAAAAAAAACCAGAACAAATTATAGAAAAAGCTGTAAAAGGCATGCTCCCAAAGGGTCCGCTTGGTAGAGAGATGTTTCGTAAATTAAAAGTCTATGCTGATGACAAACATCAACACACAGCGCAACAACCGCAGGTGTTGGAGATTTAGAAAATGGCAGACCAAACCTATTACGGTACCGGAAGACGCAAAAGCTCAACAGCACGTGTTTTTTTAAAGCGTGGCAGCGGTCAAATTACAATAAATAATCGAACAATTGAACAATATTTTGGACGTGAAACCGGAAGAATGATTGTTCGTCAGCCACTTGAAACATTAAAGATGACTGAGAATTTTGATTTTAATATCACAGTAACTGGTGGAGGCATCTCTGGGCAAGCTGGCGCAATACGCCACGGTATCACACGTGCACTCATGGTATATGACGAATCTCTTCGCAAACCACTACGACAAGCGGGATTTGTTACTCGTGATGCAAGGGAAGTAGAACGTAAAAAAATCGGTCTACACAAATCACGGAAAAGACCTCAGTACTCTAAGCGTTAATACAAGTCTGATTATCAATATAAATCTATTTAAAGACTGCTGCTCTATCGATTCTATTGTAACTAATTGTACTCTCAGCAGTCCCCCCTCTTAATTGCACTTTAATGATAACTCCCTCTTCATTCGCGTCTAGAATAAACCCCTTAAATTCTTTGCCAGACTTTAATTTTATGCGCGCATGTGAATTAACGTAATTTTTAAGCTCAGAAACTGTTACTTCAACAAATGATAATTTCGTTTCTTCTGGTTCTATAATTTCCCCGATGGTTTTATCGCTTTTTGGTTGTTCTATGTTATAGCCTTCAAACTCATGAATGTTAGAGCTTTCAGACTCATCTATGGGGGGGCTTTCAATAGATTGTGTATCACCATCCTCAGTACTAATTGATTCGATGAAATCAGGTGAAGTAAATCTGTATGTAGCTCCACCAGCGATTGCTAATGACACGACAAGAAGCAAAGTTGCCCATCTTGCTCGTGAGTCAATAATAAAAAGTATAAGATGCCCAATAAGGGGCAGTAAAATATACGCACACAACATCCCAAAACCTCTATCGTATGCGACAAACAAGAGCCTAAAATAAGTATATATAGCTAAAATTAAGCAAACTGCAATGACACCATAGTAAAAATAAACTATTAGCATGAACATTACCTGAGCAATTGCACGAAATACCAATAATACGCCTTAATAACTGCAAGACAATATAACTATTTGCATAATAATTTTTTCATGTAATATTTGCGGCAATTTACACAAATGGGGGTTTGTGTAACGGTAGCACTACGGACTCTGACTCCGTCAGTAGAGGTTCGAATCCTCTACCCCCAGCCAAAAAATAAATTTTATGCGTAAACAAAAAGACATACATCTCTATACTGCACCAACCTCGAATGGGTGGAAGCCAATTATCTTCATGGAAGAGGCGGGTGTTGAATACGATCTGACATCGATTGACTTTGATAAAAGAGAACAGAAAACCCCAGAGTATCTCAAGCTAAACCCCAATGGACGTATCCCAACAATAGTGGATCGTACAAACAATAACTTTGTGGTATTTGAGTCGGGCGCAATCCTTTGGTATCTGGCTGAGAAATACGATAAATTTCTGCCAAAAAACCCAAATGATAAATCACTTACCCTGCAATGGCTGATGTTTCAAATGGCAAACATTGGTCCGATGATGGGCCAAGCAATGTACTTCCAACGAATTGCTGCAAAACTGGGTGAAGAACATCCCTTTCCTATCAAACGTTACGTAAAAGAAAGTCGTCGTCTGATGGAAATACTCAATACACATCTGGAAGGTCGTCAGTATCTGGTTGCAGACGAATATACAATTGCAGATATCGCAACCTACCCATGGGCACGTGCACATTATTGGGCCAAGGTATCCGTAGATGGACTTCCGCATCTTAAGGCATGGCTTCACCGCATTGATAATCGCGAAGCTACACAACGTGCACTTGAAATCCCGGAACCCTTCTGGGCATTTTTTGGAAAGGGGGATATTGAAGAATCAGAATGTAAAAATGCAGAACGGTTTAAGGGTGATGTCTAAGAGAATATGATAAAACCCAGATTTATCTTATTTTCTACTTATAAGAATCAATAAGCTACAATAAAATCCTTATATTTTTCAATGATTTTGTTGGATAATGAAAGGTTATGTCTAATTTTTATCGAAATTTTCCGCAAGGTATGCTGATTGCAGGTTATGTCATTTTCAGCGCACCGTCTGCCTGGGCAGCCTCTTTTACCATCGACAGTGGTGAAACGGTAACGGCTACTCAGACTCTGAGTGTTGACGGTGATACAGGGTTAATTATCTCCGGTGGTATTATTGACACCAGCGGAACTAATGGAAGAAGAGCGGTATCAGTTGCAGCTGATAATGTCGATGTCACTAACAATGGTTCGATTAGCTGTAAGCGTTCTGTGGACTGTATTTCAATAAATGGTAACCGAACAAACGTCACCGTAATTAATAATGGTTCAATCACAGCCTCCGGTACTCAAGGCGATGGTGTGGCTCAAAATAATGGGTCCAACTTCATTTTTATCAATAACGGTACCATTTCAACATCAGGTACAGGTGGCGAAACTGTTATCAATTTTGGTGATAACGGTTCGATTACAAACAATGGAACATTAACAACTACAGGAGCCGTACAAAATGTTTTCACGGAAGGTGACGGTGATCAAGTCACCAACAACGGCATCATTACCGCATCGGCTAATAATGCTAGTGCTATTGTTGTAGGTTTTAATGGAGGGTCGGGTATCGGTTCCACCATTACTAATAATAATACAATAAGAGTTACAGGTAGTGGCTCTACAGGCATTTTAATGGTGAATGCCAGCGGTACTACTATCAACAACAGCGGACTTATCTCTGCCGAACAATCAGCTACTGCAGCAATCGATGGAAGTAATAACTCGGAAACTCTCAATCTACTATCCGGTTCACAGATCATTGGTACCATTGATTTAGATGATGGCACTGATACCGTTAACATCTCCGGTGCAAATAATTCATCGACACTGACCTTGACTGATGTTGAGAATATTAATCTTCAGAACAATAATGGATTAGTAGTCGGGGATGTCGCAACTATTGTTGACCCGACTGGTCAGTCGGTTAGCAGTGCCGTGCTCAGCAACAGCACTTTAACAGTGCATAATATTGTTAACCAACATCTTGCTCATCACAAACCACTAAAGCCCATACAGATCGCGACACTTGAACTCTCATCAGGGATGGTATTTCAAAAACGTGCGCCGCAAATTTGGGGAAGTGCTATAGGTGTTAGGCGCACTCGTGGGCGAGAAGGGATCGCTCTTGGATATGATCA